>DATBHJ010000161.1:0-83389 GCA_036557565.1 Gemmataceae bacterium | reverse complement strand
AGCGTTGCCCGTTCCGCATCCGTGAGACGAACGACATACTTCTTTTGCATGACCGCATCCTCCTTGGTTGCGGCCATCGTGCCAAAAACCCGCGATCAGGAACACCCTAATTCCTTAACCTGACGCTGCACTAGAGCGTTTTTTTCAGTCATTTGAAAACGGTAGGAAACTTTATTTCGAGCGCCGTCCACGGCAGTACAACGTGTCAGGAATCGAGAAGACGCGCGTCGTGACCCGCACCAATCTGATCCGCGATTATGCTTCCTTGTTTTTGGGATTGCCTGACCGAGCAACGAAACATTACGGAGAGATTCGGCAGAGGGTCGGCACAAGCATCTTCCATGATGACCACCGGCTTGAACCCTACTATGTTGCTGCTCTCGCTATGTACAAATTGGAGTTCTTTTTCAGGAATGGAGTCATTGACGCAAAGTACAAAGCGGCTCGCTATCATGCCCTCTTCGCGTTTCGGCTGCTTGCTGGGGAGCAAAAACTTCCTGCTGCGAGTTCGCACGAAATGGAGAGATATTGTCGGCCGCTCATGGAGAAACTCTGGAATGCTACCGTAGCTGAAAGAATCTTTCGGGAAATTACAGGCGTAATTGATACGGCTGCCAACGGGAACCTTGCCCGCGACCATGTCAGAACTTCGGCTTTCACTGAATTGTTAACAAAGCAATGCGAGGAGAGAAGACGCAAATCCAGTTAAACTCTACCGAACCTAGCGGACTCTTCCTGAGTCTATCCTCTCATGCTTCAACTACCCGATAAATGTAGCCTCTCGTACAGCGCCTCAACCGACATGGCCGGATCATCCGGGCCTGCCAGGTTCGGCGCTGGCGTCTTATAAACGCAGGTGATTGGGTTCAACTCCCGCCAGGTCCACTTCTCGATTTCCGCCGCAATAGCCGCTTCGCCGCTTCGTTCAGGGCGAGCCGTATCCACTCGGATCGATCCAGACCGGCAGCTTGCGCGGCCTGTTCGTAGCTCTGTTTTTCATCGGCGCTGACGCGGATTTCCAGCCGATCCGCCATCGCCCTATCGCCGCTCTTTGGCGGTCTGCCCATGCGCTTGCTCATGAAAGAAATGTACGGACAAAATCTGGAAAAATCAAGCTACCGTCCTTGATTTCATTATTTTTGTACGTACAATAGTAGTGAGAAGAAAGCCCCGGCTCTGCTGCTAACAGGACCGGGGCAACCACAATCCGGCGGGTTAAGCGCCAGAATGCGGCCTAGACAATCGCCATTCTACCGCGAACCCGCCTTAACGGGAAAGGGTTCGTTTCCATGCTCTGCCCCATTTGCGATCGCCAGGGCCGACGCTACGGTAAGGACCGTAAGGGCATCCAGCGCTACTTCTGCCGAGAGTGCTACATCACGTTCACCGATCCCCGTCCGCCGCGCGCGTTCGGCAATCACTATCTCACGATGGAGAAAGCGGCATCTGCGATCAAGCATCTCGTAGAGGGCAGTTCGATCCGTAGCACTTGCCGCCTCGCCAGAATCGGATCGGAGACGCTGCTACAGCTGCTCCTCAAGGCCGGACAGGGCTGCGAGCAACTCATGGATGAACGCGTGGTCGCCGTGCCTGTTTCCACGATCCAGTGCGACGAGATTTGGTCCTTCGTCTATTGCAAGGAGAAGCTGCGCCTCAAGAAGTACGATCGCTACGAGGACGTTGGCGATTGCTACACCTGGACCGCCATTGATCCGCGAAGCAAGCTGCTGCTCGCCTACGCGGTCGGCAAGCGAGACCAGTCAACGGCGTGGCGGTTCCTCCGCAAGTTGTACCGCGCCGCGACTGGACCCTATCAGATCAACACCGATGGCTTGGGGATCTACAAGACGACGATCCCGCTGGTGTTCGGCGGCAACCAGGACCATGCGCAGATCATCAAGATATTTGGAAGGCCGACGGATGGCGAAGCTCGCTACTCGCCGCCAGAGATAATAAACCTGCACGTACAAGCAGCTAATGGCGATCCAGACTTACGGATAGCCTCAACCTCGCATGTGGAACGGAGCAATCTGACCGTGCGGATGATGCTGCGGAGATTTACGCGATTGACGAATGGGCACTCGAAAAGTTGGAAGTACCATGAGGCGGCGATTGCCTTGCTGTTCGCCTACTACAACTTCGTTCGGCCACACATGACACTCACGGAGAAAATGGAGTATCGCTGCACCCCGGCTATGCAGGCCGGACTGACGGATCATGTGTGGACCGTGGAGGAATTGATTCGGCAGGCGATCCCCGAAGGCGAAGAGGCGCGGGTTTCGTAGGCAGCTGCTTTCGTGCCAACTGCTCTTGTTTTGAGATCCGTTTTGGGCTTAGGATGCGTTTATTGCTCTGCCAGCGATGTTCCCGGCGACATCGCCGCAGGATGAAGGATTATGGCCGTCGGCACGGAAGCCGCAAATATCAGGAGGCTTTCGTGTCGAGTCTTGTCCCGTCCCCTATCTCACACATTTACAACGACGTTGTTATCCTTCAGCGTGGCGATGGTTATTGGAACGCCACGGCCATGTGTCAAGCGAACGGCAAACGCTGGCATAACTACTATCGCAATCAAGAAACCCAAGAGTTCCTAGAAGCACTTGCCGCAGAAATGAGAATTCCCGTAGCGCGAATTCGCGCTACGGGAAAAGTCCTTGATGACATTGGACTTGTGGATATTATTCACGGCGGTCCGCCAATCCTCCAAGGCACTTGGGTTCATCGCCGTGTCGCCCTTGATCTCGCCCGTTGGTGCAGCGCGCAGTTTGCAGTGAAAGTAAACGCTTGGGTGGAAGAACTGCTGACTAAGGGCCGCGTCGAGTTGGCCCCATCTACCTTGGTACGCGCATGGACCGAAAGGATTATGCCAGCGTTTGAGGCCCACAAGCGGCATATCGTGATGAACTGCCCCGATGGCGCTTGGTCCATCCTCACAGCCTCTGTCGGCGAGACGCTGTTGACGGAAGATGAACTCTTGCGTCACTGCCTGCCCATTGAGCACCACAATTTGCCCGATGGCTCAATGGGGAATATGTACAGCAAATATCGGGAAGGAAAGCCGTGGGTGAAGGCGCGTCTCTATGCGCCTCTTGTACTCCCAAGTTGGTGCAAGGCCGATGGCTCAGATGTTGAGGTGCAGGTTGCTGTTTACGACGCTGACGAAAGGAAGTATTTCGAGCGCTGGCTGTCGAAGTCCTACTTTCCCGAACATCTCTACGGCTACCTAGAGCGCAAATTCTCGCACAAGAAATACGGATTAACTTCCGCCAGTGCTGCCGATAACGCTTCTCGTCGAGTCACTGGCCGGCGCGCCGCTCTCCCGTCTCAAGTCCTGCGGCAGATCGATCAAGCGGGTGGTTTCATCCCGACACAGCATTTGCTGGGACGAAAAGGAGAGCAGGGCCAGCTATTTGACAATTTGGAGGAGTGAACGGCTCAGTCAGAATTGACCGAACCCGGATGGGTGTTTCATCCTGCTACACCCATCCGGGACCATACACACGGAATAGTAACAGTACCTGAGAACGCGCTTACACAATTTGTCAGGCGTCGCCTGTCCCTCTGCCAAATTGGCGGTTTTCTGACTGGCGATGCTCCGCGCAACCATCTTGCAAATCTTTTTCAATCAAGTACTTACGTCAACTTGAAAGCATGGCACATGACTTGCTTCCGTCCGTCTCGCAGACACGAATGAGATTCCCTCGCGCGGCCGGTTTCAACATTGCGACCGCGGAAGAGATGCAAACCATCTGGCGGAAGTGAACCTAGTGAAAGGAGATTTGTGAATGGGGGCCAAGCAACTCACATACAGCGACGACGCACGACAGAAACTGTTGTCCGGCGTCAGTAAGTTGGCGAGAGCGGTTCGCTGCACCCTCGGACCGCGCGGCCGCAATGCCGTCCTCGATAAAGGATGGGGCAGCCCGAACGTGACCAAGGACGGCGTCACAGTGGCCGAAGAGATCGAGCTGCAAGATCCTTACGAGAACATGGGAGCGCAGCTGGTCAAGGAAGCGGCCAGCAAGACCAGCGATGTGGCCGGCGACGGCACCACCACTGCCACCGTTTTGGCCGAGGCCGTCTACCGCGAAGGTCTCAAAATGATCGCCGCCGGACACGATCCCATGGCCCTGACACGCGGCATTCAAAAAGCCGTCGAGAAGGTCGTCGAGGAGTTGGAACGGTTGGCCGAGAAGATCGACGACAAGGATCAGAAAGAAATCACCGAGGTCGCCACAATCGCTTCCAACAACAATGCCGAGATCGGCAAGAAGCTGGCCGAGGCCATGAAGCTGGTCGGTGCCACCAACGGCGTCATCACGATCGAGGAAGGCAAGACCGCCGAAACCGAAGTCGTGGTCGTGCAAGGCATGCAGTTCGATCGTGGTTTCCTCTCCCCGCACTTCGTCACTAACCCCGACACCGTCACATGTGAGCTGGACAATCCCTACATCCTCATCTACGAGGAGAAAATCAGCTCGGCGAAGTCGCTCATTCCACTTCTGGAGACCATTTCCAAGAAGAAGGAGCCGTTGCTCATCATCGCCGAGGACATCGAGGGCGATGCACTGGCCACTTTGGTGCTAAACAAACTCAAGGGCATCCTGCAAGTCTGCGCGGTCAAGGCTCCTGGTTATGGCGATCGCCGGAAGGCGATGCTCGAAGACATTGCGACGCTGACCGGCGGCAAGGCCATCTTCAAGGATCTCGGCATCCAACTGGAGAACGTGCAGTTGCGCGACCTGGGCCGGGCGAAGAAGGTCAAGATCGATGCCGAGAATACGACCATCACCGAAGGCATCGGCGACAAGAAAGCAATCGAAGGCCGTTGCGAGATGATTCGCCGCGAGATCGATAGGACCGACAGCGACTACGACCGCGAGAAATTGCAAGAACGCCTGGCCAAGCTCGCCGGTGGCGTCGCTCAGGTCAAGGTCGGCGCGGCCACCGAGACGGAGATGAAGGAACGCAAGGCGCTGTATGAGGACGCTCTGCACGCCACGCGCGCGGCTCTCGCCGAAGGAATCGTACCTGGCGGCGGAGTTGCACTCCTGCAAGCACGCAAGGCTCTCGACAAGTTCGACACCGGCAACGAGGACGAACAGTTTGGCGTGCGCCTGGTGCAGAACGTGCTGGAAGTACCTTGTAGGGCCATTGCCGAGAATGCCGGGCTGGATGGTTCGGTCGTCGTCGCCACAATTCGCCGGACCAAGGAAAAGAATCACGGCTACGACGCCGACAAGGGCGAGTACACCGATCTGCGCAAACGCGGCATCGTCGATCCCGTCAAGGTGACACGCACTGCCCTGCAGAACGGTGCCAGCGTTGCTTGCCTGTTGCTCACCACCGAGTCGATGGTCGCGGACATTCCCGAGAAGAAGAAGGATGAGGGACACCACGATCATCACGGCGGTGGCATGGGCGGCATGGGTGGCATGGGCGGCATGGGTGGTATGGGCGGCATGGGTGGCATGGGCGACATGGGGATGATGTAACTTGAGAGGACTCACAATCATGGCGAAAGATAAGGATCTCAGCGTAAGGGTTCGGCCGTTGGACGACCGCGTGGTAGTCGAGCCGCTGGAAGCCGAGGAGAAGACGGCGGGCGGCATTTTGTTGCCGGATACTGCCAAGCAAAAGCCTCAGCGTGGTCGTGTGGTGGCAGTCGGCCCCGGGAAGCTCCTCGACAACGGCAAGCGCATGTCCCTGGCCGTGCAAAAAGGTGATGAAGTCATCTATGGCCGGTACAGCGGCAGCGATGTCGAAGTGGACGGCAAAGAAGTCAAAATCATGCGGGAAGGCGACATCCTCGCCAAAGTCACAAAGTAAGTTTCAAACCGCCAAGACGCCAAGGACGCCAAGAAAAGAACGAGAAAAAGGAAGAGAAGATCAAGGACAGTCATCCCTAAACCTTCTCTCTTCTGATCTTGGCGATCTTGGCGTCTTGGCGGTTAATTCTAGGAGAAAACACGAAATGGCAAAACAACTGCTCTACACCGACGAAGCGCGCAAGAAGCTGCTCGCCGGCGCCGATAAGCTGGCTCGCGCCGTGGGCATCACTCTGGGGCCGACCGGACGCAACGTCATTCTCGACAAAAGTTTCGGCGGCCCTGCCGTCACCAAAGACGGCGTCACTGTCAGCAAGGAAATTGACCTGCCTGATCCCTTCGAGAACATGGGCGCCAAGCTGGTCAATGCCGTGGCTCAAAAGACCAGCGACGTGGCCGGCGACGGTACGACCACGGCGACCATTCTGGCACTGGCCATCTATCAGGAAGGGCTGCGGAACATCACCGCCGGTGCCAATCCGATGAGCGTCAAACGCGGCATCGACAAGGCCGTTGATAAAGTCGTCGAAGCTCTGGACGGCATGTCCAAGAAGCTGACCAAGAAAGAAGAGATGGCTCAGGTTGCCGGAATCAGCGCTAATAACGATCCGAAAATTGGTCAACTGATGGCCGACGCCTTCGAGAAGGTCGGCAAAGACGGCGTCATCACGGTTGAGGAAGGCAAGACCTCCGAGACAACGCTGGAGTTTGTCGAGGGCATGCAGTTCGATAAAGGCTACATCTCGCCGTATTTCATCACCACGCAGGAGATGACGTGCGAGTTTGAAGACGCCTTCATCCTCATCCACGAGAAGAAGATCAGCAACGTGCGTGACATGCTGCCCTTGCTGGAAAAAGTGGCCCAGACCGGCAAACCATTCCTCATCATCGCCGAGGATGTGGAGAGTGAGGCGCTGGCCGCCCTGGTCATCAACAAGCTCCGCGGCGTATTGCAGGTGTGCGCCGTCAAGGCGCCGGGTTTCGGCGATCGCCGCAAGGCCATGCTCGGCGACATCGCTATCCTCACAGGCGGTCAGTTCATCAGCGAAGATCTTGGCCTGAAGCTTGAGAATGTCGAGCTGTCGCAGCTGGGCCGTGCCAAGACCCTCAAGGTCGAGAAGGAAAGCTGCACCATCATCAACGGTGCCGGCAAGAAAGCCGACATTGAAAAACGCATTTCTCAGATCCGAGCGCAGATGGAGCAGACCGAGAGCGAGTACGACAAGGAGAAGTTCAGCGAACGGCTGGCGAAGCTAACGGGCGGTGTGGCCATCATCCGCGTCGGGGCCGCCACCGAGGCCGAGATGAAGCAGACCAAGGGCCGCGTCGAGGACGCCTTGCATGCTACGCGTGCTGCGGTGGCCGAGGGCATCGTTCCTGGAGGCGGTACAGCGCTATTACGCTGTGCTCCCGCTGTGGAGGAGTTGGCCAACAAACTCAAAGGCGACGAGAAGCTAGGCGCCGAGATCGTGGCCAGGGCTCTGGAGAAGCCGATCCGCACGATCGCGGAGAACTCCGGGACCGATGGCCCGGTCATTGCCGATGAAGTGGCGCGGCAAAAGTCGGCCCACTTCGGTTATAATGCCAATACGGGCGAGTTTGTGGACATGTACAAGGCCGGCATCGTCGATCCGACCAAAGTCACACGCTCGGCCCTGGTAAATGCCGCCAGCATCGCCGGACTCATGCTCACGACCGAGGTGATGATCACCAAGGTCGATGAGGAGGAGCCGGGTAGCAAGGTGCAAGGGGCCATCCGATAACCGACAGTGCAGTGGGCGAGCGGGGCGTGTTAACGTCCCGGTGACTGCAACCGGGGCGTTAACACGCCCCGCTCGCCGGGAGCAAAACAACAATTATGCCTATGGCCAGCAAGCGGGACTACTACGAGGTCCTGGCCGTCGCGCGCGACGCCGATGACGACACGCTCAAAAAGGCCTATCGCAAGTTGGCCATGCAGTATCATCCGGATCGCAACGTCGGCGATGCCGAGGCGGAGGCCAAATTCAAGGAAGCCTCCGAGGCCTACGACGTGCTGCGCGATCCGCAGAAACGCCAGCTCTACGACCGTTACGGACATGCCGGCCTGGAAGGGACCGGCATGCCGAACTTCGCCAACGCCGACGCTGTCATGGATCTATTCGGCGACATTTTCGGCGATTTGTTCGGCGGACGGCGGCGGCGCGGCCCACGAGCCGGCCGCGATTTGCAAATGGGGCTTGAAATCGATCTGCTAGAAGCGGCGCGCGGCGTGCAGAAGGAAATTAAAGTCCCGCGGATGGAGTCGTGCTCCGATTGCCGGGGCAGTGGCGCCAAGCCCGGCACTCGGCCGGCAACTTGTCGTCGCTGCGGTGGACACGGCGTTGTCATTCAGGGCCAGGGTTTCTTCCGCATTCAACAGACATGCGGCGCATGCGGGGGTCAAGGCGCGGTCATCACCGATCCTTGCCGCTCTTGCCACGGTCGAGGAGCCGTCGAGGTTGAACGCAAGCTCACGGTAAATATCCCCCCCGGCGTCGATAATGATGTGAGCATTCGTCTGAGCGCCGAGGGCGAAGCCGGCGAACGTGGGGCTCCGCCGGGCGATCTGTACTGTGTCCTGCGCATTCGCAAACATCCCCTGTTTGTTCGGCACGGTGCGGATCTTCACTGCGAAGTACCGGTGACGATCAGTCAGGTGACGCTGGGGCGGCCAATCGAAGTGCCGACGCTGGACGGGCAGTTTGTCACACACACACTCAAACGCGGCACCCAGAGCGGTGAGGAAGTCCGAGTTCCGGGCAAGGGCATGCCGCAGCTGCGGGGCGGACGACCGGGCGACCTGGTTGTTCATGTGCGGGTGGTTACGCCCCGACGCTTGACCAAGCGACAGGAAGAACTGTTCCACGAGTTGGAGGAGATCGACGGCACGGAAATACCTCCTGAACGGAAGAGTTTTCTTGACCGCATACGCGAGTTCTTCTCGCCGGAGGCGAACGAGCCGAAAGTGTAAGCGACGGAAGGAAGAGAAGCCATGACGCGACACAAGGAACAAAACTCCGCTGCTGCTAGCAAAAACGCTAATGAAGCCGCCGAGGATCAGGCTGCGGAGCAAGTGCTCGAAGACCTGGAAAGTTTGCGAGCTAAACTACAGGAAGCCGAGCAGAAGCGTGACGAGTATCTCTACTTGGCGCAACGGACACGGGCCGACTTCGAGAACTATCAAAAGCGCATGAAGCGCGATCAGGCGGAAGAACGCCGCTATGCGCAGCTGCCCTTGGCCGCCGATTTGCTATCAGCTCTGGACAATCTCGAACGAGCCACAGCCGCGGCCGAGCAAGCCGGCGAAAAAGGTGCGCTGGTTCAAGGAGTGACGATGGTGCTTGCACAGGCGCTCGATATTCTGCGCCGCCACGGCATCAAGCGGATCGAGGCGCAAGGCCAGCCGTTTGATCCAAATTGCCATCAAGCCGTTCTCCAGCAACCGAGTAGGGAGCAGCCACCAATGACAGTGCTGCAAGTGCTCGAACAGGGATACATGATTCATGACCGAGTGCTCCGCCCAGCGCGCGTGATTGTCTCCACGGCGCCGGAGCAGACCGACAAACCTGAGTAACGCCGCTTGCGGCTTAATGTCGAGCCGCAAGCGGTTGTATAGGGAGATAACCGTATGCCGACTTACGAATATCATTGTGACGCTTGCGATCATAATTTCGATGAATTTCAATCCATGAGCGACGCGCCCCTCAAAAAGTGCCCAAAGTGCAAGAAGTCGAAGCTGCGCCGCGTCTTCGGCACCGGAGCCGCCATCCTCTTCCGCGGTTCGGGCTTCTACGAGACCGATTATCGCAGCGAATCGTACAAGCAGGCCGCGAAGGCGGAGACGGAAGCGTCGAGTAAGGCGTCCAGAAGTAGCACAGACGCTAAACCCTGCGCAAACGGCACAGCTTGTGCCTGCGATGGGGGGAAGGGCAAAAAAAGTGAGTCGAAAAGCTCCAAGTCCTGAACCGGATCAACCGAAGATAAGGCTGGCCTGCCCGATCTGTGGTCGGCGGATGGAAGGGCGTAGCCTGGCGGAATGGCCTTCGTTTCCGTTCTGCTCGGTGCGCTGCAAAACGATCGACCTGGGTCGCTGGTTGGGCGAAACCTACCGCATACCGGCCGAGGAACCGGAGGAGTTTTCATCCTCCGAGGAGCCGGATCTCCCCTAAATCGGCCGACGATCGGCCGTTCCCATAGAGCAGAGGCGTGGCCTGCGGGCGACGCCTCTCTTTTTTGTCTTCTCGTTTGGCGTGTCCTTTGCGACAATCCAAAAGCATGCAAGAACGGCGGGGACGTCATGCGTTACCTCATCGACGGCTACAACCTGTTGCACGCAATCGGCCTGTTGTGCGGCAAAGTGGGTCCTCATGGGCTGGAAAAAGCGCGGCTGGCACTTCTGGGCCGACTGTGCGGTGATCATGCCTCCGATGCCAGCACCGTGACGGTAGTCTTCGATGCCTCAAGGGCACCGCCTGGCGCAAACGCGGAAGAGAATCATCAAGGCATTCGTGTTTTATTCGCTCTCGATGGCGAGGCCGACGAACTCATCGAAACGCTGATTCAGCGGGAGCCGACTCCACGCCAGCTCATGGTTGTCTCCGACGACCATCGAATTCAGCAAGCCGGTCGCCGCCGGCGCTGCGTGGTAAGGAACTGCCTGGATTATCTGGAAGAGGTGGAGCGGAAACGAACGAAACCCTCTGTACCCGATACACCTGCGAAACCAGAATGTATTTCGAACGCGGAAACGCAGCATTGGCTGCAAGAGTTCGCCGAGTTGGTCGATGACCCAAAATGGCAAGAGGAGCTAGGCCCCGTTTTCCGGGACGCAGGCAAAGGGATGCAGCCTAAACAAATCCGTTAAGGAACACAGAACGGCTGACGTTTACTCACGACCACTGATCCGACAGCCATTGGATGAGCATGGGCAAACACGTCAGGAACAAGGCGAGCAAGCATGCCGCCACGCCAGCCAAGGGATAATGGCTGACCCGCGTACCGAACCCGGCGCATATCCCGACTCCGCCAGCGACCGAGGGCGGAAGTTGCTCGCTTTCGGTTCGAGAGCGGAAGAGGCCGCCCAATCCCAAGAGCAGGCCGAGACTGCTCAGGCCGATCGCCAAATAACTGACCGCGGGCGCACACAGAAGAAGGCACGAAATCATCCCCATCACAAGGGAGACGATGCCTAATCTCGCCGATTTTGGGAACGGTGGTTCCTCATTGAGTGAAGGCTTCTCCGCAGGGGGCGCTTCTTCGAAGACCTCGACCAACTCCGTGGGAACGACGATGACCGCCTCGCACTTCGGGCATGTAACGCGACGGCCGGCCAGATGATCAGGAGGATTGATTTTTTTGCGACACGCGGGACAACTTATCCTCGGCATATTTCGTCCTCAGGAGCGCCAGTCTTTCCATAGGGCGGAACAGCCTGAGCGATTGTTCGATCTCCCTTCCGCCAACCCGAAGGGCGATTAACGAATTAACCTATGTTCTGGGCAGAATAGCGGCAACGCCTTCCGGGCAGAATAATCACGAGAAATGCAAAAAAAGTGCCACCCCGGAAGATTGGGGGATTATTCACCGCAGCTCGTGTTTATCCTTCATCTTTTCTACATTTTCTTTCGATCAGCCCCGCTCGGCGATCAGCCTGACGGAGCGCACATCCGGTCCTGTGTAGCGACCACGGGGCCGGATCAGGCGATTATTCTGTTGCTGTTCGATGAAGTGCGCACTCCAGCCGGCCACGCGCGACATGACGAAAATGGGTGTGTACAGCGGAATCTCCAGGCCGAGCGCGTGATAAAGTCGGCCGGCCGGCCAATCGAGATTGGGAAACAGATGCTTCTCCTCACCGAGAATGCGTTCGATGATCTCTGCTGTCTCTTCCCATTCGAGTGAGGCGGCTGCCTCTGCTGCCTTGCGCGCGTAGTCCTTCAAGATGCCGGCGCGAACGTCGCCTGTCTTGTAGACGCGATGCCCGAAACCCATAATGCGTTCCTTGCGTGCCAGCGCGTCCCGTACCCATTTTTCTGCCCGGGCTGGGCCGCCGGTTTGTTGCAGCAGCTCCATGACTTTCTCGTTTGCTCCGCCGTGCAGGCGCCCCTTGAGAGCGCCGATGGCGGCGACGATGCTCGAATGAAGATCCGACTCAGTCGAGCAAACGACGCGGGCTGTGAATGTCGAAGCGTTGAATTCGTGCTCAGCGTAGAGGATCAGCGACACATCCAGGGCACGGGCGTTGGCGGAGCTGGGTTCCTTGCCGCGCAGCATGTACAAAAAGTTGGCCGCATGACCCAGATCGGGCCGCGCTGCGATTGGCTGCTCCCCGGTGCTGAGGCGGTAATGTACGGCGATGGCCACTGGGATCTGCCCCAACAATCGCTCGGCCTTCCGCAGGTTAGCCGCCCGCGAAGAATCTGCCGTGTCGGCATCGAAATGCGACAGGATGCTTACCGCGCTGCGAAGCACATCCATCGACGACGTGCCTTTGGGAACTGCCCCCAGCAGGTTTATCAAGGGACCAGGCAGGCAGCGCGCCGTGGCGATGCGCTTCTGGAATTCAGCGAGTTGCTGCACAGTCGGTAGCTCATCGTGAAGCAGCAGGTACGCGACTTCATCGAAGGTCGTTTTCCCAGCCAACTCCGTCACCGGATAGCCGCGGTAGCGCAGGCCGCCAGCGACGGTGGAAATAGCCGTCTCACCAGCGATCACGCCCTCCAAACCCGGCGAATAGATTTCCGTTGTCATGAGTGCATCCCCCGGCAAAACTCAACCGAAATACGCTCGATCTCGTTCTTCGTAGCCCGCATAATCCAGCAGTTCATACAACTCGCTACGCGTCATCATTCGCTGCAAATGATCGCGCTGGTGTCCCTTGGCAAGTAGATCCGTCAGCACAGCTTGTGCCGCACGAAGAGCGACGCGCAATGTTGTGACGGGATACAGCACCAGGCGATATCCAAGAGCGGCCAACTCGGCGAAATCCAGACCGGGGCTGCGGCCGAACTCGGTCATGTTGGCGAGGAGAGGCACGGGCGCCAACTCGTGCGCGAACGCCGCGAACTCCTCGCGGCTTTCCAGTGCCTCGGGAAAGATGACATCGGCACCCGCCGTAACGTAGAGCCGCGCACGCCGCACGGCCTCGTCAAAATCAACGACACCGCGCGCATCGGTTCGGGCGACGATAACGAAGCTGGAATCGCGTCGAGCGGATACGGCGGCGCGAACTTTTGCCGCCATCACCCCGGCGTCTACCAGCTGCTTGCCCGACAGATGGCCACATCGCTTAGGCATCTGTTGATCTTCCAGATGAAGTCCGGCCGCGCCGGCGCACTCGAAGAGCCGCACCGTTCGCTCGACATTGAGCGCTTCGCCAAAGCCGGTGTCGGCGTCGCACAACAGCGGCAGCCGCGTCGCGGTTGCAATGCTCCGCGCCGCTTCGACGAACTCGGACAACGTCGTCAGGCCAACATCCGGAAGCGCCAGGGACGCGGACAACGCCGCCCCCGACAGGTAAACGGCCTGAAAGCCTACACGCTCCGCCATCCGCCCCACCAGAGAATTGAATACGCCCGGCACGGCGATCGGTGCCGCCATGTAGGCAGCGCGCAAGCGATGACCCGGCGAAGCGCCAGTGTCAACGGTCGGAGACTTCATACCCATCCCTCCGTGCGGGTGACGTTGTTTATTCTCCGAGGCCCGTTACCATTGACAAGGGTTGCCCGACGAGCTCAGGAGAATAGCACTCATCGACCGGCAGATGAAGTGCTTCGATCTTCGTAAACAATCTGCACGCCCCCAGAAGGAGCACTCGAGTGGCCGGTGAGACGCCAGCACTTCAGAACGTGGACGCGCCCGCAATGCCGAGCCGCGTTTGGCGTTCCGTCCGCAAGTACTTCAACATATTCCGAGTCTCACTGATCGAACGCACTGCCTATCGCGGCGACTTTCTCTTGGGCACCATACTGCGCTTCTTTCCAGTCATCACCACGATTCTGCTGTGGACGGCCGTCTTCAAGGGCACGGAGCAAAATCGCATCGCCGGCTTCAGCGAGCAGCGCATGATCGCCTATTTGCTGTTGATCCACATTAGCCGCATGTTTTCCAGCATGCCGGGCCTGTCGGCGACCATCGCGCGCGATATCCGCGAGGGCACGCTCAAGAAATACCTCCTGCAACCGCTGAACATGATCGGCTATTTGCTGTCCTACCGCGCGGCACACAAGGTCGCCTACATCACGACCTCGGCCGGTCCGTACGCCGGGCTGTTTCTTCTCTGTTCGGGCTACTTCGTCGGACTCTGGCCAGACGCTCTCACGCTATTGGCCTACGCTGTCTCGCTCGTTTTGGCCTTCGTCATTGGCTTTTTCTTCGAGGCAGCGATGGGCATGGCGGGTTTCTGGTTCCTGGAAGTCACATCGCTGTTGTGGGTAGTCAATACCGTGAATTACTTCATTTCCGGCCAAATGTTTCCTCTCGATCTGCTGGGTCCTCCGTGGGACACGATCTTGAAATGGATGCCGTTCCAGTACCTGGCCTATTTTCCGGCCATCATCTTCCTGGGGGAAGTGCAGGGCCGCGCGCTTATCGAAGGATTGCTGTTGGAGTTGGCCTGGGCAGTGGTCCTCATCGTCCTGGCTCGTTGGCTGTTCGCGCGCGGCTTACGGCGCTACAGTGCTTACGGAGGCTAATGGAGGTGATTCACCGCCGATGCGCCAGAAGAGGAAAGAGAGAGAATAAAAAGATTATAAGGATGTTTATTCTCCCTTCAAACCTCATTTAATTCTGTTCTATTTGCCCTCTCGCGTATCCTCCTGGCAGCCAGGGCGTGACATGGCGGACGAGAAAGGATTTTTCCTTGCGTTCCTCTAATAAAGTGATAATAATCGAAGATACAGAACGAATAATGGAGACGGAAGCCTATACCCTTCGGATCGAGGAATCTTCATGGCTGTCCTGACTCTCCCTTCTCTGGATACGTTGGATCCCAAACGCGAATGGCAGGCCTGGCAGCCGGATGCTACTCAGCCCTGGAACCGCAAGTGGGCCAGTCATCTCTATCGCCGTGCCGCCTTCGGCGCCAATCTCGACGAGCTGCGGATGGCGGAGAAACGCGGAGTACAGTCCACGCTCGATCTGCTCTTACAAGGCGAGACGGGGTGCGACGACTTGCTGCCGGCCCTGTTAACGGCAGGCCAGTACACCGCTGCGTCGGACCAAGCAGCGGAGCTGCGCGGCTGGTGGCTGTACTGCATGTTGCGCAGTGGACATCCCCTGCGTGAGAAGCTCACACTGTTCTGGCATAATCACTTCGCCACCAGCATTGCCAAGGTCCACAGCGCGCTTGAGATGTTCCAGCAGAACAAGTTGCTGCGCGAGCATGCCCTGGGGAGGTTCGGCCCGTTTTTGCTGGCCATCAGCAAGGACGCGGCCATGCTGCACTGGCTCGACTCCAACAGCAACATCAAGGGCAAGCCCAACGAGAACTATGCCCGCGAAATCATGGAGCTGTTCAGTCTCGGCGTCGGGAACTATACCGAGAAGGATATCCGCGAGGCCGCCCGCGCCTTCACCGGCTGGCACACAGACAGTGATGGCACAGGGTTCGAATTCAATCCCCGGCTGCACGACGATGGCGCCAAGACCGTCCTCAGACAGACCGGCGACTGGAATGGCGATGATGTGGTGCGCATCCTTTTGCAGCAGCCGGCGGCGGCCACATTCCTCGTGCGCAAGTTGTATCGCTTTTACGTCAGCGAAACTTACAACCCTTCGGATCGTTTTCTGGAGCCGCTGGCCGAATCGTTCCGCAAGAGCGATTACGATATTGCCGCTCTTGTGAGGAGAATATTGTCGTCGCGACACTTTTTCTCTGAGTACGCGTTCCACCAGCGAATCAAGAGTCCGGTCGAGTTCGTCCTGGGCGCGGTACGCTCGGTCTATCGCGAATACGGGGCGAAGGAGAAGAGACAACAGCCGCTGACACAACAAGACCTGGTGCGGCACATCGATGCGATGGGTCAAGTGTTGTTCTCTCCGCCAAACGTCAAGGGTTGGCGCGGCGCCCAGGCGTGGCTGAACACGGCGACCATGCTGGCTCGAGACAACTTTGCGCAGCTCCTGGCCATGGGAACGCTGTGGAACAATGGCCGTCTTCCAGGTGGTGATGACATCGAAGACGAAGCGGTGGCGCATGAAGTTCCGGCCCCGACCAAGCCAGCAGCTCCTCCCAGGCCATCCGATCGGCCGGAGGAACCGGCACCGGCTCAGGCTTTCGATTCGGCGCGCGTCGTGCACGAAGAGAGAGCGTCCACTGCCAAAGATATCGTTCGCGTCCTACTAGACTTGTATCTGCCCGGCGGTGTGCGTCCGGACGCGGAAGCGAGACTCATCGCTTTTGTGGCCGAAGGCAATCCCAAAGGTGCGGCGCTCAATCGCCGCGTCCGTGAAACCGTTCATGCGTTGTTGACCATGCCGGAATATCAGTTGGCGTGACAAACGCCCCCAGCTCAAGGAGTCTCTCATGTTCTCGCGTCGCCATTTCTTGACCCGGACCGTGCAAGGCTCATCCCTGTTGGCCCTTGGCTCGGTGGTGCCGGAGTTTCTCGCCAACACCGCCCGCGCCGCCGAAAAAGCTAAGGACACGATTCTCGTCGTCATCGAAATGACCGGCGGCAACGACGGACTCAACACGGTCATTCCCTATGGGGACGATCTTTATCACAAATATCGTCCCACTCTTGGCTACAAAAAAGATCAGGTCATGCGTCTGAACGATCACCTCGGCCTCAATCCCGGCATGAGGGGCGGCTTTCAGCAGATGTGGGACAAGGGACAGTTGGCCGTCGTGCAGGGCGTCGGCTATCCCAATCCCGACCGGTCGCACTTTGAGTCCATGGACATTTGGCAGTCGGCTGATCCACGCCGCAGCATCCAGTCGGGCTGGCTGGGTCGCAGCGTCAACGAGCTGCAAGGCCAGGGCGGCTTCGTGCCGATCCTGCACGTCGGCTCCGGACGACAACCGCTAGCCGTCCAGGGGACTCCAGGCGGCGCCGTCAGCATCAATGACCGCCAGAACTTCAAGCTCGAACTCGGCGGCGGAACGGCCGATCAACAAAAAGCCCGACGCAAGCTCCTCGAAGAGCTGGCCACGCCGGACGGCAAGAGCGATGACATCTTGCAATTCGTCCGCCTTCGTCAACTGCGAACCATGACCAGTGTGGAGCGTCTACACGAGCTGCTCGCCAAGCAGAATCTTCGACAGAATACGCTCTTCGGAGAGGGCGGCGTTTATGGCCCTAACTCGCTGCCAATGCAACTGCAGCTTGTCGCCAATCTGATTATCAGCGGCTTCGGCACGCGCATCTTCTACGTGTCCATAGACGGCTTCGACACGCACGCCCGCCAGGCCGACCCGCATCGCAAGCTTCTGGGGCAGGTTGCGGATGGCATCCTCAATCTGTTTAACGCACTGAAAAACGGCGGTCACGACAAGCGTGTGCTGGTGATGACCTTCTCGGAATTCGGCCGTCGAGTGCAGGAGAACGGCAGCAATGGCACCGATCACGGCGCGGCGTCGAGCTTGTTCGTCGCAGGACCCGCGCTCAAGGGCGGCATCGTCGGCGAGCATCCCAGCCTGAAGGATCTGGACAGCGGCGATCTGAAACATGCCATCGACTTCCGCCGTATCTACGCCACGCTGCTCGATAACTGGCTGCAGTGTGATAGCAAGGCCGTGCTCGGCAGCAAGTTCGAGCATGTGGACGCATTGAAACCGCAGAAGGCGTAAAGTCGTTTAGCTGTGACGCATTTATCGTTTCGCGCGAAACGATCAATCCGTCACGGTTAGAAGTGCCCCGAATTGGAGGATCCTCATGACTGTGCGCAATCGACGTGCTTTCACTCTCTTTCACCTGCTGATCGTGATTGCGATTTTGGCCATCCTCATCGGCCTGTTGTTGCCGGCCGTCCAAAAAGTCCGGGAAGCGGCCGCACGAGCACAATCGCAAAACAATCTCAAGCAACTTCTGCTCGGCCTGCACAATTATCACGACACCAACACTACATTTCCCCCGGGCGTCGATGACAAGAATTTTTCAGCGGCCAGCAGACTGCTGCCGTACATCGAGCAACAGAACGCATACATGCTGATCGATTTCAAGAAACCGATCGACGATCAGGCCAATGCTCAGGCACGCCAGCTCGTCTTCAAAACTCTGCTCAGTCCGCAAGACGCCATCGGGACGGTGAAGCCTGAGTGGGGTGCGACCAATTATCTCTTCAACGATCAGGTGTTCTACCTCAACTCCAAGATGAAACTCGCGGACATCGCCGACGGCACCAGCAACACCATCGCCGCTGGCGAGACGCTCAAAGGCGACGGCAAGACCGACGCCGTCGATATCCACAGGCAATACGTGCTCTTGAAAAAGGAAGACCTCAAGAACACAGGGCCGAACACCGGAGTCCAGTATTTCAAGGACAACAAGAACATCTCCGGCGATCGCTGCGCCAGCTGGATGGACGGGCGTTTCCTGCAAGGCACCTTCAACGGCAAACTGCGGCCCAACGACGAGCGGCCCGACGTCAGTTGCGGCGGCGTCAGCGGCGTCTCGGCGCTGCGCAACTATGCGGCCTATGTCCAGATTGGCGTTTGCGACGGCAGTGTGCGTACGGTGTCCAAGAGCGTCTCGCACAATACCTGGAAGGCGGCGATGACGCCTCGCGGCGGTGAAGTTCTCGGCAACGATTTCTGAGCGCTTCTCCTCACGTCCAAGCCGCATGCGGCTCCACGCCGAGCCGCATGCGGCTTTTTTCGCGCAAGTAACGTCTCCATCACTCGTTCGTTATCGGATCCCTGTACCCATTTCTCCGGAGGTAACACTCTTATGCGTCGCCACCACCTCTTTCTGGTCCTCATCGCCGCTGTCATGGTTTCCATAGGCCTGGTCTGGCGTTCGTTGCCGGGAGCGCCCCAAGCGCCGGACAACGGAGCTGTCGCGGGTGAGAACCGATCCGGCCAAAACCTACCGATCAGCCACATCGTCCTCTTCAACAGCGGCGTCGGCTACTTCCAGCGCGAAGGTGTCATCGACGGCGATGCCCGCGTGGACTTGCAATTCCCGACGGGAGATGTCAATGACCTGCTCAAGAGTCTCGTCCTGCAGGATCTCGGTAACGGCAAGGTCACGAGCATCAGCTACGACGGGCAAGAACCCATTGAACATACGCTCAAAACCTTTGCCATCGACCTGACGGGCAATCCGACGTTCGGCCAACTGCTCAACCAGGCGCGTGGCGAGAAAATCGAAGTGACTCTGCAGAACGACAATGGCGTCGCTACGAGCACGTTGACCGGGACCATCGTCGGCATGGAAACGCAAACGGAGCCTGGACCGCGCGAGGTCCACATGCTGAATCTGCTCGGTCCCGAAGGCATGCGCAGCATCCCGTTGAACGCGGTGCAGCGTGTGCGCTTCCAGAATGCCGTGCTCGAAAGCGAGCTGCAACGCGCCCTTGCCGTCCTCGCCAACGCTCATAACAGCCAGAAGAAAAACGTCACGGTGCAGTTCCACGGCGAAAAAAAAAGACCCGTGAAGATCGGTTACGCCATCGAAGCACCGATGTGGAAGAGCAGCTATCGACTCGTACTGGACAAGGCCGGTAAGACGACGCTGCAAGGTTGGGCCATCATTGAGAACACCTCGGATGAAGATTGGAAGGAAGTGCAGCTGGCGCTGGTTTCGAGCCGACCCATCTCGTTCCAGATGGACCTCTATGCGCCCTTGTTCGTGCCGCGCCCGATCGTCGAGCCGGAGCGCTTTGCCTCACTACGTCCGCCGGAATATCAGGGACCCTTGGCCAATGCCCAGAACATGGCGATGCTCGGCGGATTGCAGGGCGGCCTCGGAATGCAGGGCGGCGCCGGAATGCCAGCTCTTGCTCCAGGTCAGACTCAACTAGGCGTGCAGAGCGGCCGCCCACCCGGTTTCCAAGGCAACTCTCAGAACATGCCCCTCAACAGCTATCAACTGGGCAACAACTTCGCTCCGGTCCCCGGTGTGAGTCGCCTGAACTACGACCAATTGCAGCAACGACGCCAGGAGCGCAAGCAAGCGGGCGAGCAAGCCAAGAAACTCGGCGAGGCCATCGTTTGGAATGACGCATTCGATCCGACAGCCAGCATCGACGCAGCAGCCCTTGCCGATGTCGTAGGGGACCAGGCGCGCCACGTCATCGATCACAAGATCAGCCTGGCCCGGCAGCGCTCGGCCCTACTTCCGCTGGTGAATCAGGAGATCACTGTACAGCGCGTCAGCGTCTTCAACGAACAGGTGAACGCCAAGTTTCCGCTGCGAGGCCTTAAGATCAAGAACGCCACCGGTCAGCCGCTCATGCAAGGTCCGGTGACCGTGTATGAAGGCGGCAGCTACGCCGGCGACGCCAGGCTACCGGACTTGCAAGCCAACGAGGAACGTCTACTCAGCTTCGCCGTCGATCAGGCAGTCGAGGTGAAGAGCGAGACAAAGCCCATGCCGGATTCACTGGCCATGCTGCGCATTCTAAAAGGCGTGGTCGAGCAAACGCATCGCCAGCGCAGCACGACGAAGTATCTCATCAAGAACCGCTCCGACCAGGAACGCACGTTGATCGTCGAACGCCCAGTTCAGTCGGGTTGGAAGCTGGTGGGAGAGGAGAAACCAACCGAGCGCACCCGCAGCGCCTATCGCTTCGAATGGAAAGTGCCATCCGGAAAAAGTCTGGTGCGCGACGTGGTCGAGGAACGGACGTATCCGACGAGGATAGCTCTACTCGGCATGAATCCGGACAGCATCGAGCTGCTCGTCCGCAGCACCGTCGCCACCCCGAAACTTCGCGAGGAGTTGGGGAAGGTCATCGAATCGAAGAGACACTTGAGCGATACGCAAAAGGAGCTGACGCGATTGCGCTCGCAGCTGGGCGAAGCGACCCAGGAACAGAACCGCATTCGCACCAGCCTCGAGAAGGTGCCGGCCAACACCAGCTTACACAAGCGTTACCTGGAAAAACTGGACAAACTGGAGACTGAAATCGAGATGCTGCAAAATCAGACCAAGGAAAACCAAGAGAAGGAGAAAAAGCAGAGTGCGGAGTTTGAAAAATACCTGGCTGACTTAACCGTGGATTGACTTATTTCCGAGCCGCGCACGCAGCGCACCGGAGGAAGCGGCTGTACAGACGACCGGTTACTCCGCTGCGCTGCGTGCGCGGCTCGGTGTCCTCTACCCGGCCGCCAGGGGATCGAGTCCGATCAGTTGCAGGGCCTGTTGCTTGAAATCGACCGCCATTCGCTTCATCAATTCATCCGCTTCTCGACACTGCCGGAGCCAGGCGTCATCGGACATCGAAGGCTGACGCGGCGGCGAACTCGTTTCCAGATACATCTTCGCTTTTGGCTCCGTGCCGCTCGGTCTCAACACGATGCGTGCTCGATCACCGCATCGGAATACGAGCACATTGCGCGAGGCGGCATCGGTCGCTCCCTTGATTGGGCCAAACCGTCCGTTTTCATCGCGCAGATCCTCGAACGCTGTCACATCCAGACTGGCAATGCTTCGTGGCGGCGTTGCGCGCAAGCGATCCATCATTCGAGCCATCTGCTGTTTGCCCTCCAGCCCGCGCATGAATACCGACACACCCTCATTTTGGAAGTAACCGAATTCACGGAACAAGCGCTCCAGATAATCCACGACCGTCTGTTGGCGACGCTTCTGGTCTAGAGTCAGCTCTGCCATGAGCAGAGCCGCCCCGGCCGCATCCTTGTCTCGGATGTGCGGTGTCACAAGGACGCCGTGACTTTCCTCGACGGCCAGGACAAAATCCTCCGGCGTGCCGGTAACGTCTCCATAAGAACCCTCTCGCTCCAAACACCAAAGAACATCCGCAATGTATTTGAAACCGACCAACAAGTCGTCGATGATTTGCGCTTTGAAATGGCGAGCGATGCGTGTGACAAGGCTGGTCGTCACTTCGGTGCGAACGATAATCGGTGACGATGGCAACCTGCCCTGATGAGTCAGTTTGTTCAGCTTGAAGTGCGTCAACAGAGCCGCCATTTGATTGCCGCTGATGGTGTGCCATGCCTCGGCTTTGTCTGGGGCCATGGCACCCAGACGATCGGCATCGGGATCGGTGGCGAGAACGAGGTCGGCTTTGTGCTCCTGAGCCTGGAGGGCGGCCCGGTCCATCGATTCGGGCACCTCCGGGTTCGGCGACTTGGTCACGTTGGGGAATTGACCATCTGGTGTCATCTGTTCAGCGACCGGTAAGACGTGGAACCCTTGCTCGACAAGCGTTTTCATCGCAGTCAGGGCGCCGACGCCATGCAGTGGCGTGAATACGATCTTGAAATCATCGCGTTGCGGCGGCGGCACGAGGCTGGTTTTGCGGCAGAGGTCGAGATAGGCACGGTGCGGCTTTTCATCGAGCCAGTGCAATCGGCCACATCGTTGGGCTTCTTTCCACGGCAGTGCTTTGATGGCCGTCACCTGATCGACGAGATCGGCCATGATCTGATCGTCCGGAGGCACCGGCTGTCCACCGCGCTCATCATAGAATTTGCCGCCGTTGTCATCGGGAGGATTATGTGAGGCGGAGATGTTCAGTCCGCCGTGGGCCTTGAGAAATCGAATGGTGAACGACAGTTCTGGCGTGGCCAGGTAATGCTTGCTGTCCGGCGGCAGCATAAATGCGTGGATTCCATTGGCGACGTAGACGCAGGCGGCTTCCCGGGCAAGATCACGCGAGGACAGGTGCAGGGCGGGATTGGGCAGCTTGGCATTGTATTGGTGCCGCTGGTCTTCAAACTGGCGCACGTCATATGCCAGGACGACGCGCAACGGTTCGATGCCAGGAAATTGCTCCTTGAGATATTCGCAATGTCCCTGAACGGATGCTCGTAACGTCCAGGCGTTCATGCGATTGGGCCCGATGCCGACTGCGCCGCGCCGACCGCCGGTGCCGAAAGGCAAGATCTGATAGAAGCGATCAAGCAATCCAGGCCACTGTTTCGATTCGATCAGCCAATGCAACTGCGGACGATAGGAGGCGAACTCGGCCTCGGTCAGCCATTGCCGAAGAAACTTGAGCGCTTGATCCTTCAAAACGGTATCCGCTTCAATTCCACGAAAGCCTTCGGCGACCTGGGCCAACAGCTCCATAGTGCAACCTCACCGTATCGAGACGCAGTCTAGCGAAACTTTGGAAATGGTACTGAAATACGGGGGGTTAGGGGAAGAGAGTATTATCGCCAACCATGGATATACAGATCGCCGTCGAGGACTTGATTCGTCCAGTCGGTCAAGCGCAGAGCATCTGCCATCTGCTGAACTCCAACACCGCCAATGGGTGTCATCGCCGCCGCACTGCCAATCAAACGCGGAGAAATGAAGACGTGTAACTCGTCGATTTCAGCCGCATCGAAAAACGCCCCGAGCACGCCGCTGCCGCCTTCGACGAGAATGTTGGTGAATCGCCGCCTCCCCAGTTCGACTAGCAGGTCCACTACACTGACCCTGTCGTGATGACCGGAGAGAACCAGCACTTCGCAGCCGAGGGCTTGAAGCGCGACTCGCTTTGCTTGCGGCATGTGTTCGGTGGTAGCGATCATCGTCGGCGTGATGTGGGCGGTCTGCACGACGATGGCCTCGTCTGGAATTCGGCCGTGGCTGTCGAGAATTATGCGAGCTGGCGTGCGGGGACCGGGCGGACGTGCCGTCAGTTGCGGATTATCGGCAAGGACGGTGCCGATGCCGACGAGGATCGCGTCCATGCGGCCGCGCAGCTCATGGACGCGGCGGCGCGAGGTCTCGTTGCTGACCCAGCGCGAATCGCCGCTGCGCGTGGCGATTTTGCCATCGAGCGTCATGGCCCACTTGGCGTGTATCCAAGGCAAGCCAGTTGTCAGCAATTTCAGATAGGGAGCATTGAGCCGCCGCGCCTCCGCTTCTCCGACGCCGAACTCCACAGTGACACCGGCTTGTCGCAACAACTCCGCGCCCTTGCCGGCGACAGCGGAGAAAGGATCGGGCATGGCGGCGACAACGCGGCGGATGCCGGCACCGAGAATGGCATCCGTGCAAGGCGGTGTCTTGCCGAAATGACAGCAGGGTTCAAGATTTACGTACAGAGTGGCACCGCGCGCCGCTTCACCGGCCGCGGCAAGAGCATGAATCTCGGCGTGAGGTTCGCCGAAGCGCTGATGCCAGCCTTCGCCGACAAGCTGGCCATCGCGGACCACGACGGCGCCTACCATCGGATTCGGCTCGACGTATCCGCAGCCGCGCGCGGCCAGTTCCAGAGCGCGACGCATCCAGACTTCGGACGACTCGGTCATCACGCAATCTCGACCTGGTCCCCGTTACCGCTGGATGGCTTGGCGGACTGCTTGCACGCTTCGATCCACACGGAACTCGATGATCTTACTGCCCCACGCGGCAGCATCCGCAGGGCTCAACCTCAAGCCGCTGATGCAGAACATGCCGGTGGCCAGGCGCTGCTGCATTCGTACCGTGTTTGGATTAACGGCCAGCAACTGTGCGGTCACGATGAAATCGTCATGCACGTTCTCGTTTTGTAGCCGAATGCCTTGTCCCGCCAGCCAGTGCTCCACCTCATCATAGTTGTAATACTGATACAGAAAATGCACTCGTATTTTTTCGCGCGCCCACTTGGTGGTGAGCTGCTTCGCCACCCTCTGCATTCCCCGCTGATTGCCGAAGCTATCGCCCAGGAGCACGATGTTGCGGAACCCATGCACGCGCAGACTCGCACAAATATCGGTCAAAAGCCGCTCGAACGTGTCCTCGGTCACGCTAAGGGTGCCGGGATAGTTCATGTGTCCGCTCGGCGGATCGATGTTTCCCTCGGGCACAAACGGCACGATGGGGGCCACGAGAGTGTTACCCAACCGCCGAGCGATGGCCTCTGTCGTAGCCCGGAGGATGTAATTGTGTTTGCCGTTGGCCACGTAAGGCCCGCTTTGTTCTACGCCGCCGGTTGGGACTAGAATGGTCGTTTTGCCGGTCCGCAAGGCATCGCGCACCTCCATCCACGTCATCTCTTCGAGAAACACCGTGTTGAGGGCCGAGTCGGGACGTGGCGCGTCCAGATTGACAGTGGCAATGGGGAGCGGGCCGGTAAGGCATCCCACAGCAAGTAGAACTACCAGCAAAGCCAATCTGCGGTCCACGCTTCCTCTCCGGGGGCGAGTTGGAAGGATGAGCAAAGCGGGGAATGTGTCCAGTCTTCTCCGCAGTCGGCTGGTTTTATCGGCCGCGCCGATCCTTGGCAATTCCGAATTCCGGGCCACGATCGTAAGGGAGCGCCAATGCAACCGCTCCCTTACGGTCGCGGCTCAGTTTGGTCAGGTGTTTCCGTGGGCGGTTCAACCGGCTGTGCTCGTTCCTCCGGTTCCTCACGCGCCACCTGAGCGATGCTGGCGATCTTGTCCCCTTCGTTGAGATTCATGATGCGTACGCCCTGAGTGTTGCGGCCGACGACGCGAATCTCGCGGACATGAGTACGATTGACCATGCCGCCGGTAGTAATGAGCATGATGTCATCGGGATCGCGCACAGACACCACGCCCACGACTTTTCCGTTGCGATCACTGGTGCGGATGTCGCGAACGCCCTTGCCGCCGCGCCGCTGCTTGCGATAGTGCATGGCCGAACGCTCGCCGCCACCCTCTTCCTCCGTAGCGCTCTCACCGGATGGTTCTTCAACAATCGGCTCATCGCTCGCTTCTTCCACCTCGGCCGGTTCGGCACCCGCGACGTTGGCTCCGAAAGGTGTCCGCTTGCCGTAGCCATTCTCGCACACCGTCAGCAGATAGCCCTCTGGATCAGCGACGACCATGCCGACGACTTCATCATCGCCTTGCAAGTTGATGCCCTTGACCCCGCGGGCATTTCGGCCCATGGCGCGGGCATTGGACTCGTCGAAACGAATAGCCATGCCGTTGCGTGTGCAGAGCAGCACTTCGTCGCCCGGCTTGGTCATTACCACATCGATGAGTGTATCGCCTTCGTCGAGGTTGATGCCGATGATGCCGCCGCTGCGTGGCCGGCTGTACTCCTCCAGGGCCGTCTTCTTCACCAGTCCGCGCCGTGTGGCCATGATGAGATGGCCACCGGCGTCGAAGCGGCGCACGGGGATCAGACTGGTGATCTTCTCCTCGGGCTTGAACGACAACACGTTGGCGATGGCCCGACCGGTCGAAGTGCGGCTGCCGGCCGGAATGTCGTAGACCTTGATCCAGTAGAGTTGGCCGCGATTGGTGAAACACAGCAAATAAGCATGCGTCGAAGCAACGAAGAAGTGCTCGATGAAATCATCTTCGCGCGTGGCGCCGCCGGAGACACCCTTGCCGCCGCGATGTTGCGTGCGATAGGTGCTCAGCGGTAGCCGTTTGATGTAGCCGGCGTGGCTGATAGTGACGGCATTGTCCTCCTCGGCGATGAGATCCTCCATGTCCAGTCGGCCAACCGCGCCTGTAATCTCTGTCTTGCGATCGTCGCCGTACTTATCGCGCAGCTCGGTCAGGTCTGTCTTGATGACCTCGCGAATGTTCTGCTCGCTACTCAAGAGCTGCTCGTAGCTGAGAATCTTACCGCGAAGATCGTTGTATTCCTTGAGAATCTCGTCGCGTTCCAAGGCGGCGAGTTGGCCAAGCTGCATGCGGACGACGGCCTCGGCCTGCGCCTCGGTCATGCGGTAGCTCGGCGATACGCCGATCTCGCGCTGGAGCGCCTGGAAATGCGTGTCACCCAGGGCCCTGCTCATGACTGTCGCCGCCACTTCCAGACCTTGCAAGCGTTGCTTCGCCTCGGCCCGGCTCGGCGCGTGACGGCAGATACTTATGACTTCGTCTAGCGAGGAGATGGCGATGAGTTGGCCTTCGAGGACGTGCGCTCTTCGTTTGGCCTCCCGCATCAGGTACTCTGTACGGCGACGGATCACAGAGGCGCGATGGCGGATGAACTCCTCCAGCATGCGCTTGAGAGTCAAAACCTCGGGCCGGCCATCCACCAGAGCCAGGAGAATGATGCTGACTGTTTTCTCCAGCGGAGAAAACTGGTAGAGCTGGTTGAGGATCAGGTTCGGATCGGCATCGCGCTTGAGATAGACGACCAGGCGCACCGGCTCGCCGTTGCGCGCACTCGACTCGTCGCGGATATCGCGGATACCTTTTATCCTCTCCTCTTTGACCAGATCTCCGATGGCGGCCGCCAGGCGGTTGCGTGTCTGCTGGTAGGGCACTTCCGAGATGATAATCTGCGTTTGCCCGTTCTCTTCGCGGATGTCGGCTCGGGCGCGGAGCGTGATCTTGCCGCGTCCGGTGGCGTAGCCGTCGGCGATGCCCTGCCGGCCGCAGATGATGCCGCCCGTCGGGAAGTCGGGACCGGGAATGATTTCCAGTAACTCTTGCAGCGTAACATCCGGCTCATCGATGAGCTTGATGGCGCCATCACATACTTCCCGCAGATTGTGCGGTGGTATGTCCGTGGCCATGCCCACGGCGATGCCGTCGGAGCCGTTGACCAGCAGGTTCGGAAACTTACTGGGCAAGACGATCGGCTCTCTTAACCGACTGTCGTAGGTCGGCATCATGTCCACGGTGTCGGACTCGATGTCCTCAAGCATCTCCGCGGCCACGGCCGAAAGGCGCGCTTCGGTGTAACGCATCGCAGCCGGAGGCAATCCGGCAACGGAGCCAAAGTTGCCCTGCTTGTCGATGAGCACATGACGCAGGTTCCACTCCTGGGCCATACGCACGAGAGTCGGATAGACACTGGCCTCGCCGTGCGGGTGATAGTTACCGCTGGTGTCGCCGCAGATCTTGGCGCACTTGACCCGTCCCGCGGGTGGCCGAAGGTTCAGGTCGTTCATCGCCACAAGGATGCGCCTCTGCGATGGCTTGAGGCCGTCGCGCACGTCGGGCAGGGCCCGGCTGATGATTACGCTCATCGCATAATTGAGGTAGCTTTCCTTCAGCTCGTCGGCGATGTTGAGTGGGTCGAAGCGGTTACCGTTGCCGCCCGGTTCAGGCGGAAGATTGCTCGGCGGTTGAGTGGGTGGATTAGTCGTGGGCGGGATGTCGTCTGGCAAGGCAAATACCCTCCGTGGCGCCACGTCGAGAATCGCCGCGCGCCAGCGTATGCTTCCTATAATTTCCTGGAGTTATTTTAACGAAAATCGCCCTATTCCACCATGCCGGTTGCCCCTTGCTGGGAACCATTTTACTTTCGCCACAGACCAAGAGAATGATAAGATGAGGGTGTGGCGAGCGGGCTGTCTCAACGCCGCGCTCGTCCTTCTCAAATGCCGCGTCAATCCTTAGTGCCGGAGGAGCGATCCATGCGCCGTCTTGTCGTGACCGTCAGTCTCTTTGCCGCCTGTTTGGTAGGTTTGGTCAGCGAGTCCGCCGCTCAGCAGAACGACACACCCAAGGCCGCCGCCACGCGGAAACTACTGAAAACCAAGGTGTCTGTAGAGTACAAGGACACCACGCTGAGTGATGTAGTTGACGACATTAAGGACCAAATTAAGGACAAGAGCAAAAAAGTGTTGGGTGTGCGCGTGGACAACAAGGGCGGCGTCTCGAACAATACGAAATTTACCTACAAGGCCGATGACAAGCCGCTCGAAGAAGTGCTGGACGAGATGTTCAAGAAAAACGACATGGGCTACATCGTTATTTCGCAACAAGGCACCGCCTACGACGGGACGCTCCTCATTGTCAAGGGCAGCGCGCGCGGCTATCCAGCCAAGAAGTGACGCTGACGAAGCGAATTTTCGTTCATGCCATGCCACGTCGCTTTTTTCTCGATCCGGAACGTGCCGACGCCGACGGCCTGGTCGGCGTCGGCGGCAACCTGAATCCGCAGTTGTTGCTCGAAGCCTATCGCCGCGGCATCTTTCCCTGGTTCGACGAGAGCAGTCCGATCCTGTGGTGGTCGCCGGACCCACGAGCGATCTTTGAGATGGACGGATTACACATCTCGCGTCGGCTGGCCCGCACCGTGCGTTCGGGACGCTTCACGGCGACAGTCGATCAGGCCTTCGGCGAAGTCATCCGCGGCTGCGCCCATCGCCCCAACGACGGCGTGTGGATCACGCCGGAAATGATCGACGCGTACACACGGTTGCATGAGCTGGGTCATGCTCATAGCATCGAAGTCTGGCATGAGGGACAGCTGGCAGGCGGTCTCTATGGCGTGTCGATCGGCGGTTTGTTCGCCGGGGAATCGATGTTCACGCGCATCCGCGATGCCTCCAAGGTTGCCCTGGTTTATCTCATGCAACATCTGCGTCAGCGCGGTTATCAGCTTTTCGATGTGCAATTCCTCAACGAACACACGACCAGTCTCGGCGCCATCGAGATTCCGCGCCGCGAGTATCTTCGGCGACTGCGCAAAGCCATCGCCTGCGATGTGAGTTTTGCATAAGCGGATCTCCTCAAGGGGAGGCTTTTTTGTCGGGCGACTTCTCGACGGGAACCTCAAACGTGAAAGGAGCTACGTGTCCCTCTTTCCAAGCGTTGAAGGATAGCCTCACCTTGGCCTTGCCTGGACCTACTTCTCTCGGGACCCGCACGGGGCCGTCGAATTGGTCCCCTCAACAGCGATCTTGTAAGACAACGGTAATCTTGATGGGCTTGCCCTCCGCCTGCCGATTCGGGAAGCTGATCTCGGCGATGGGGTGAAGATCGGCGGGAATGCTGCTGACTTTGATCGTGGAAGCGCCTGTATCACGTTCGTAAGGCTGGCTGGAGGTGGTAGTTCGCACGCGCTTGCCATCCCGGTTGCTCCCGAGTCCTCGCGTGCCGACCCACGCCGACAGTTTGACCTCCTTGCCCGGACACAACGTAAGGTCTTCGGGCGGCAGCATAGTCAGGGGCCCGCCGAAGTGGCTGATCGGCGCTTTCTCTGGCTGATCGGCCAGCAGGAAGCCGGCGTACTGGCCGTGCCCGCCTGTCTCTACCCAGACTCGGCAGAACCGACCCAATTCTTGGCCTCTCTTGGACTGCACATACCCCTCATCCTCTTTGCTCTTCACTAACTCGGGTTTCAAGGCCCAGGAGGCAATCACTAGGTGTGTGTATGGTCCCGTACCGCCTACGAAGAACCAGGACATTTCGTAAGGACTGCTCCTATCTTGCTTTGTGCATGGCACCTGTTCTCGCGCATCGGTCAGGTCGCCATTTCCGTTTCTGTCCACGTACAAAGTATCACCGTCGATGGCGAGCCAGACTCTGGTTTTGGCTTCTCGTCCAAATACGAGCAAGCCATACCTGGGCTTGCCCTTGTAGGCCGGCTCTTTCTTGAGGCTGCGATCAATCTTCGTCAAGTCGGCGGGCTCTGCCGGCACGGGATCTAGCAGAAGTGCCGAAAGGGAAAGCATGAGACAGAGATAGCGCATGGTTGCGCCCTCCGCGAAAAGGGCCTAACCTGATTATCGCCCGGCCGAACGCCGTGAACAAGCAGATTATCTTGTCCCCTTATTCCAATAGATGCGGGCGTTGTGCGATTGCCGGCCGACAGCCACGATGTCGATGCGGCCATCGCCGTCCAAGTCGGCGGCGGCAAGATCCTCGACGCGCACACCGCCTTCATCGAGCAGATGCCGTTCCCACTTTGTCCCCTTGTCATCGGCTGCCTTGAAGATGCGGACGCCGCAATTCTCGCCGGATCTGTTGCGGAGAACATCGCGGACGCCGATGATTAACTCGTCGCCGCCGTCGCCGTCGAGATCTGCGCACCAGACAGCATGTCCCCATTTCAGGTTGTCATCGAGGACGTGGCGATCCCATAAGCCGGCGGAGGCGGCGGGCGAAGTGTAAACGACAACTTTGTCGCCGTGCCACGGCTCAATTGTGGCGATGAAGGGCCGGCCATTCTTGAGTTTGCCGCGCTTGATCTCGCTGGAACCGCGGCTCTTATTGGGATTGGCCTGATCTCCTTCGCCCAAGTGCCGGCGCGTCCAATTCTCACCCGAGCGCTGGAGCAAGTTGACTCCCTCGTAGCTGGCGGTGAGTACATCCATGCCCCTGCCGCGTTCCGCTGGAATCGCCTGAAAATTGTGGATGACGTGCATGCTCTGATCCAGCACTTCTATCGGCCAGCGATCGCGCACCGGGTCATGAGGAATGCGATAGGCCAGCACACGCACCGGCTGGCCGTCCATGTTATTTTTTGCGGCGCTACTGTTGCGTCCCATCAGCGGCACAGCGAGGAGGACAGGTTTGCCGTCGCCGTCCAGGTCGGCGAAGCGGATGCGGTGCAGTGTCGGCTCCTCGCCGATGGGATGCACGCTCCACGGCTCCTCGAGTGTCTTGCCGCGCCGTACCCACTGTAGCGTGCCGCCCGATTTGGTGTTGCTGGGGTTCCACGCCGCTCCCATGGCAAAATCGAGTTTGCCGTCGCCGTCGATGTCCGCCTCAGCTATGCACACGTTGTCCGGCTTGGTCTGCCCCTCAATGATCGTCCGCCGGTTCCAGGATGGATTCTCGTACCACACAACCCGCGTCTGATCGACGACAACGATGTCTTTTTTGCCGTCATCGTTGACATCGACTAGCAGTACGGCATAGCCGACGCCAAGGCTTTTCTCGATCTCCTGAACGCGGAATGCTGGGATGCTCTCGACTTCCTCAGCTGCGGGCAGCAACGCGAGCAACGGAACGAAAACAACAAGGAAGGCGACGACACAACGAATGTGACGGCTGGACATGGCATGCACCTCCGAACTTGACACGCGAGGGATCTACTCATCGTCATACGAGGCGGGCCATACGTACACAAGGAGCGCGACGGACAGGGTGGCTTGTTTCGCGCTGTCGACGATGTACGATAAGAAGAAAGCGGCGTCGTCCGCTTCGCTGACCTGCCTGCGCGCCCGCCTCGATTCAGGGACCACTTATGACGGAAGCTACTCAAGAGAAGACCGGCCTCGGCAATTATTTCGTCGCCAATTATCCGCCGTTTTCCTTCTGGAAACCAGCCTACCTGCCTGACGCTCGCGCCGCTTTAAACGCGGCGCCCGAACCTGGTACGCCCCTGGGCCTCTATTTGCACATTCCTTTTTGCCGCAAGCGCTGTAAGTTCTGTTATTTCCGCGTCTACACCGACAAGAACGCGCGTGATGTCGAGACGTATCTCGATGCGCTCGTCCAGGAAGTAGCACTCTATAGTCAAGTCCCGCTCATCGGCGGTCGGCCGCTGAAGTATGTCTATTTCGGGGGCGGCACCCCGTCTTATCTGAGCGCGGCGCAGCTGCGCAGCCTGATGGAGCGTCTACAAGCTGTGCTGCCCTGGGAAGGCGCCGAAGAGGTAACCTTCGAGTGCGAGCCGGGCACATTGCAGCAACACAAACTCGTAGCGCTCCGTGAGATGGGCGTGACGCGGCTGAGCCTCGGCGTCGAGAACTTCGATCCGAGAATCCTCGAATTCAATGGTCGCGCGCATCTCGAAGAGGAGATTCATCGCGCTTACGGCTGGGCGCGAGATCTCGGCTTCGAGCAGATCAACATCGACCTCATCGCCGGCATGGTCGGCGAGAGCTGGGACAACTGGCGACAGTGCGTGGCCAAGACGCTGGCTCTCTCGCCGGACAGCGTTACGATCTATCAGATGGAGTTGCCCTACAACACGACCTTCTCGAAAGAATTGCGGCTGATCGGCCAGGATGAGCCCATGAACGTCGCCGATTGGCCGACCAAGCGCGAATGGGTCAATTACGCCTTCGATATTATGATCGGCGCCGGTTACGAGGTATCGAGTGCGTACACGCTGGTCAAGGATCGACGCCGCACGCGCTTCGTCTACCGCGATGCCCTCTGGCACGGGGCTGACATGTTCGGCACCGGCGTCGCTTCCTTCGGCCACGTTCATGGTGTGCATTTGCAAAACGTCGATACCTGGAAGCAATATGTTGATACGCTGCAGCGCGGCGAGCTTCCCCTGGGTCGAGCTTTGTCGGTCGAGCCGCGCCATCGCCTCATCCGTGAGATGATCTTGCAACTCAAGACGGGACGGCTCGAAATGGCCTACTTCCAAAGGAAATTCGGCACCAGTATTCTGGAGTCGTTCCGCGATGGCTTCGAGCAGCTGGAGCAAGAAGGGAACCTGACGCGGACGACCGAAGGGGTAGAGCTGACACGCAAGGGACTGTTGCAGGTCGATCGCTTGCTGCCGGTGTTCTTCGAACCGCAACATCGCGGCTCCCGCTACACCTGAGCCGCATTGGGGTTTACATGGCGGAAGACCGGACGTTCCTGATGGGCAAGTTCCCCGCGGTATTGCCGAACGGTTTGCGATATGCGCGCAATCACATGTGGTGTCGTCCTTCGGGGGATGGAAATGCTCGCTTCGGTTTCACGTCCTACGCCATTCGCCTGATGCAGGACGTGTATTTCCTCGATTGGCAGGTCAGTCCGGGCGATCGCGTCGAGTTGCTCCAGCAGATCGGACACATTGAGACATCTAAGGCCGTCTCGGACCTGTTCGCCCCCGTGCCAGGGACGATCGAGACCTTCAACCCAGAGCTGCTGAAAGATCCGTCCGGGATCAACGTGGATGGCTACGGTGAAGGCTGGCTTTTCGATATGAATTGCGACAGCGAGTCGCTCTCCGGAGTGGACGATTACTTCCAGTTTCTATCGGATAACTGGGAAAAGACGCAGCGTCTAATCAAGGGCAAGATCAACATCGAGGATTGACGTCATCATGAGCCGTCAACGACTGACTGTCGTTCTCTCGCAGGCCCAGGGCAGAAACCCGACTCGCCGCGCTCTGGAAGAGAGCATTGCTGCCGCGCTCATCATGGAACCGGGCCTGGACGTTTCGATTGTGCCCTACCTTTATGATCTCGGTCCGGATCATACCGGCCGGCTGTTTCTCGAATCGATTCAGGGCGACATGGTCGTACTGGCATGGATGTATCCCCGCGCCACCTTTTGGCTGCTTGACCGCGATGGCATCAAGGGACAATACGGCGAGAACCAAATCACGCCGCCGGCCGATACGGAGGAGGATGAGGAAGACGGAAAACAGGAACTGCCCAAGGGCATCGGCTCCGTTGAGGTACCCGAGCGTTGGATCTATTGTCTCGATCTGCGGGATCACAGTAATTACGAAATCTACGTGCAGGAAGTGCGGCGAATCGCTCTGGAGTGCCGAGAGCGGCGCGAGGCGCAGCTCAAGACCTGGATACAAGGTCAGCCTACGATGGTGCAGCTGGGCCGCTATCTCCGCGAGGACGAGACGCCCAAGCCGCAACCGCAGTTCACCGCAGAGCAGGTCTTGAAACAGCCGGATCGACGTTGGTATCCGGTGATCGACTACAGCCGTTGCACCAATTGCATGGAATGTCTCGATTTCTGCCTGTTCGGCGTCTACGGCGTGGACAAGCTCGATCGCATCCTTGTCGAGAATCAGGACAACTGCAAGCGTGGTTGCCCGGCGTGCAGCCGTGTCTGTCCCGAACACGCCATCATGTTCCCCGATTACAAGACGCCGGCCATTGCCGGTGCTCCGGTCGGCAGCATCAGCGGTTTGAAGATCGACCTGAGCAAGCTGTTCGGCGGCGGGGACGCCCTGGCCATTGCCTCTCAGGAGCGCGACCGCGAACTCGTCGCCGACGGTCGGCAAGCGGTCGGCATGACCGTGGGCATTCCCAAGCGCCAGGCCGACAAACCGAAGGGAGCGAAGGATGACCTCGATAAGCTGATGGATGCACTGGATGACCTGGAGATTTGAGGTGATTTGTCCGGGGGATACGCCGGCTGATGAATCACGTTGATGCCAGCCGTCTCGAAGGCGCCTACCAAACCGCGCTCGCCGCACTCCTCGCTGAGCGCATGCCCGAAGGGCATTGGGTCGGTGAATTATCCACTTCTGCATTGTCCACTGCTACTGCCGTTAGTGCCCTCGCCCTCGTGCGCAAAGCAAGCACGGCACATGGCTCGTTCGATGCGCTTATAAGCGGCGGCATCGACTGGCTGGTCGCGCATCAAAACGCAGACGGCGGCTGGGGCGATACCGTACGTAGCTTCAGCAATATCTCGACGACTATGCTGTGCCGTGCCGCATTTCATCTGTCGGGAGCGGTTGTGGGCCATGAGGAAACACTGCGGCGTACCGAGCGGTGGCTGCAGGAGAGCTACGGCAAGACGCCCGAGGAATTGGCGGAGGCGGTTCGCGCACGCTATGGCAAGGACCGCACCTTTTCGGTGCCAATCCTCATGACGAGCGCGTTGGCTGGACTCGTTTCTTGGAACGAGGTGCCCTCGTTGCCGTTCGAACTGGCGTGCTTTCCGCAGTCGTTGTTTCGCTTCTTGCGCATCCCGGTTGTCAGCTATGCCTTGCCGGCGCTCATCGCCATTGGGCAAGCGGTGTATCGCTATCGACCGCCGTGGAATCCGTTGACGCGCCTGCTTCGGCGGCTGGCCATTGGCAAGAGTTTGCGAGTGTTGCAGCAGATTCAGCCATCCAGCGGCGGCTTTCTCGAAGCGACGCCGCTAACCAGCTTCGTCACGATGGCCCTGGCGAGCATCGGTCGGGGCGATCATCCCGTCGTGAGCAAATCTGTCGAGTTTCTGGCAAGCTCGGTTCGTCCCGACGGCAGTTGGCCGATTGATACAAATCTGGCGACCTGGGTTACGACGCTTTCCGTAAACGCGCTGGCGGCTGCTGGGGATTTAGAGAATCTGGATAGAAAGGGGCAACTGTGCGATTGGCTGTTGCGACAGCAATACAAGGAACGCCATCCATATACTGGGGCCGACCCTGGCGGCTGGGCCTGGACAGACTTACCAGGCGGGGTGCCGGACGCGGACGATACGCCGGGTGCCCTTCTTGCTCTGAGTCATCTCGACAACCGTGAAGGACCGGCGTGGGAACGGTTGGCAGCCAATCCCGACTTGGCGTTCGCAGAGGACTGCGGGATAAAGTGGTTAATCGAGCTACGGAACGCGGATGGTGGCTGGCCCACCTTCTGTCGCGGATGGCAGCAACTGCCCTTTGATCGAAGCGGAGACGACCTCACGGCGCATGCTTTGCGTGCTCTCGTCCGTTGGTGGAGGCGTCGCTACGACGGAAGAGTAGAGAAAGCCCAGGCCATGCTGCTCAACATTCTGACGAGGGAACGCCCCTGGTTTCAGCTGAATTATTGGTGGCTTGATATGCGCTTATCTGTGAGCTACTTCGACCTCAACGCCTGGCGCGATGCCCTTCACAAAGGGATGGCTTACCTCAATCATAAGCAGCGCCCTGATGGCTCCTGGTTACCGCTCTGGTTCGGCAATCAACACGCCCCCGATGACGAAAACCCCACTTACGGCACAGCCCGCGTCTTGGCCGCCTATCGCGATCTCGACTTTTTGGATAGTGAACCGGCGCGGCGCGGCATCGCCTGGCTGCTGTCCGCCCAGAACGCCGACGGTGGTTGGGGCGGCGTGGCAAACACGCCGTCCAGTATTGAGGAAACCGCTCTGGCCGTGGAAGTGCTGATTGACGGCGGACCGGCTTCGGAATCAGCGGTCGAACGCGGCTTGGCGTGGCTGATCGAACGCATCGAGGCCGGTGGATTGCAACGGGCGACGCCGATTGGATTCTACTTTGCCAAACTGTGGTACTTCGAGAAGCTGTATCCAATCATCTTCAGCGTGGCCGCGCTGGGCCGAGCGCGGCGTAAGTTGCGACAGAGTCTTGGCCATGAATAGGACGAAACGGAGGTTCGTCTAGCGGAGCGGAGAAGAATGGTGAGGCCGACTACTGGTTTTTCGGGCCGTCATCTCCGATAATCTTCCAAGACGGCGTTGCACAAACCCAGGGGATTCTCTCCAACCGCCGTACAGGCCATCCCTGACTGGCATCCACCGAGGAATGGAACGTGGCTTCCGCTGTCGAGACACAAGCCGAAAAAAAAGAGAAACGACCCAGCACCGCTCACCTAAAGGTCGTGCCTCAAACGCGCGAGCTGCGCGATCGCGTTCGTGCTGAGGCGGCCCGCTTCGGTCAGTCGCTAGATCGTACTCGGCCATTAACCAAGGCGGACTTACAGAAGATGGGCGAGGATCTGCTGCGCGGCATGGAGCTGGGAGTAGAGTATCTAGGCTTCGCGATGGTTTGCATCGCCAACGAGTTCTGGCGTGAGCAGGTGCAGGCAATCGATTTCAAACGGCGCTTGCTACTGCTTCCGCACTGTCTCAAGCACGCCGAGGGTTGTCCCGCCGACTACGACGAATTCGGGCTCGATTGCCGTAAGTGCGGAGCTTGCTCTGTCGCCGACTTCAAAACCAAGGCGGAGGATCTCGGTTACAAAGTGCTGGTCTCCGAGGGCACGCCTATCGTGCTTAAGATCATCGTCAGCGGACACATCGATGCCATCGTCGGCGTCGCCTGTCTGAACGTACTGGAAAAAGCGATCGATAAGATTCTCTTGGCTGGTATTCCGTGCGTGGCTGCGCCGCTGCTTTCGAGCAACTGCAAGAGCACGTCGGTCGATGACGATTGGGTAGCCGAATTGATCGACTTGCAGACGCCGCCGCCGCCGGTTCGGACCAAGACATTCGTGCATTTGTTACGCCTGGCTCATCAGATTTGTGAAGAGCAGGAGTTGAGCCGGCTTGCGCCACGTATTCGTACCCCCCACCCCCAGGCCCTCGCCCGCAAGGGGGGAGGGGAGCAGATACCCCCCTCCCCCCTTGCAGGGGAGGGCCTGGGGGTGGCGGGGAGAACCCTCGATCCGCTGGCCCAGCATGAAGCCATTGCTTACGACTGGATGGGCCAGGGTGGTAAGCGCTCGCGACCGTTCATCACGCTCGCCGCCTACGATGCCCTAAAGGGAGCGCCCGGCACAGTCTCCGCCGAAAGCTGTGCAGCGCCGGACGCTGTGCGGCGTACAGCTTTGGCCATCGAAGCGTTTCATAAGGCATCCCTGGTTCACGACGACATCGAAGATGATGATACCTTCCGATACGGACGCACGACGCTGCACCGCCAGTACGGAGTCGGCACCGCCATCAACGTCGGCGATTATCTCATTGGCCTCGGTTATCGCCTGGTCAGCCGCGAGCGCAAGGAACTGGGCGGCGATTGTGCCTCCGACATCCTCAACAAATTATCGGATGCCCACTTGAAATTGTCCGAAGGACAGGGAGCGGAACTGCTTTGGCGCGACGCTAGGGACAAGACTTTGACAGCGCTCGATGCCTTGAAGATTTACGCTCTCAAGACGGCGCCGGCCTTCGAGGCGGCGTTGTACGCCGGGTTGCGACTGGCAGGACCGGCCGACCATTATGAAAAAGCGGTCGCCGATTTCAGCAAGAATCTTGGAGTTGCCTTTCAGATCCTCAACGATCTCAAGGATTGGGACGGCGATGAAGACAACAAACTGATCGCCGGTCAGGACGTGCTGGCGGCCCGGCCGACATTGCTTTTGGCGCTGGGCCTGGAAGGCTCGACACCGCCAGAGCGTGAGGAACTGCTGGGTCTCATCCAGAGCCGCCCAGATAAGGACGCCGCCGCGATCATTCTCGAACGCGTCCGCCAACTGTTCACTCAATCGCAGGTTTTTGTGAAAGCAGAGAAGCTCGTCGAGAAGTATCGCGCCCGCGCCGAAGCCGTCGCCGATGAGATTCAGCCCACCGAGTTGCGCGAGCTATTGTATTACCTGGTCGATAGCGTGCTCGACCGTCCCACCCCGGCGGAGCCGTCTGTCCCGCCACTGATACAATTATCTACATGAACTTTCCTCCCAATCCGGCCGGCACCGACGTGCAGGGCCTGTTTTCACTGTTTCCACCTGCCGATTACATGACGCGCGGCGAATTAGTGCCGCCCGGACGAGTGCCGCAGCCCTATTACGGCTTGCTCGTTCACGAACATCACATGACGGTGACCGTCGAGGCGCACCACGGCGACCCGGTAGATGTCGACGTGCTGGAATATCGCGTGGCCGGCGATTCCTACGCCCGTAAGATCCTGCTGACGCTCCAGCGTACAAAGCGCGTGGTGATGTTCGGCCTGATGCGTGTCAACTTTCACTATTGCAGCGACGATGTTCGCCAGCGAATCATCGGAGGTCAGACGCCGCTGGGTCGCATTTTGATCGAGGCCAACGTGCTGCGGCGAATCGAACCGACGGCGTTTCTTCGCGTGATCCCTGGGCCGGCAATGATCGGATGGTTCGGCCTGGATAGTGCAAGACCAACGTATGGCCGCTTCGCCTTGATTCATTGCGATGAACAGCCGGCGGTGGAATTACTTGAGATCGTAGCGCCGGAATGATGAAGAAGTGGTCTGCCAAAGCCGAGCGCGGCGCCGTCTAGCACACCCAGACGCACCCGGATCCGCGCCTTCTCGACGAGGTTCAATTTACCCTGACGAGGCTGATATGAGTTCTGTTCCCGCCGCTCGATCCTTCGGCCTGACCGCATGGCTGGTAGTGATTGTGGCGGCTATTGGCTTTCTGTTTGACACCTACGAGCTGTTGATGACGCCGCTGGTCCTTGCACCGGCTCTCTCGGAACTACTGCGCGTCCCGCCCAATCACCCTGCAGTAACGGCCTGGGTCGGCCGAGTCCTGTGGATGACGGCCCTTTCGGGTGGCATCTTCGGACTCCTGGGCGGGTGGTTGGTTGACCGCCTGGGCCGCAAGTCCGTGATGGCTGGCAGCATCTTCATCTACTCTTTCTCGCCGGTGCTTGCGGGCTTGAGCACCAGTCTGGGCTGGCTCATCTTCTTCCGCTGCGCAACCTTTGTAGGTGTCTGTGTCGAATTCGTAGCCGCCGTTACCTGGCTCTCCGAGTTGTTCCCCGAAAAGCGGCAGCGCGAGCTGGTGGTAGGGTGGACTCAGGCGTTCGCTAGCGTCGGCGGTCTCTTCGTAACGGGCGTCAGTTCGGGCATCGGCTCCCTTGTTCAAAGCAAGGCGCTCCCCGCGCTGCCGGTCGGGGACCCGGCCAGCCCCGCCTGGCGTTACACGCTGATGACGGGGCTAATTCCGGCCGTGTTGATTGTGTTCCTCTTGCCCTTCGTTCCGGAGTCTGCTGTGTGGCTGGAGAGGAAGCGAAGCGGGACGCTGAAACGACCTCGATTCGGTGAGCTTTTTGCCCCTGGACTGTTGCGGACGAGTTTGGTGGCGACGATTTTGAGCGCCTGTGCCTATGCTGCCGCATTTGGTACCCTGCAAGTGACAGTGACGCAGGGTGTGCCCGGACTTCCCGACCTGGCGGATGCCCGCGCCCGGATAGCGCCCTACGTCAAGGCGAATCAGGACCTGCAAAAGGAATTGCAAGGATTGCCCCCAGATTCGCCGACACGCGAGGACAAGCAGAAGCAGCTAAACGACAACCTGCGGCAGATCGGCAAGATCAACAAGGAGGAGATTCAGCCCCGCCGTGAGCACGTGCAGCTCATGCAGGAATCTGGGGGCCTGGTCGGCCGAATCTTGCTGGCAATAGCCCTGGTGAGCATCGCCAGCAAGCGGGTCTTGCTCTGGTTGTTTCAAGTGCCCGGACTGGTGATTATTCCTGTAGTCTGGTTCTGGGTGTACCACAATCAACCGCAGTATTTCACGCTGGGCGTGTTCTTTGCCGGCCTGTGCATCGTCTCTCAGTTCTCCTACTTCGGCGAGTATCTCCCCAAGGTCTTTCCAGTTCACCTCCGCGGCACAGGGGGAGCGTTTGCCACGAACGTCGGCGGCCGAATGATCGGCACCTCGGCGGCTTTCCTGACAACGAACCTGATCGCTCCGCAGCTGACAGTAGGATCAAACCCCTTCGAGAGGGTCGCGTACGCGGCCGGTGTGACCGGCCTGCTCGTCTTTTGTATTGGCTTTCTCGTCAGCTTCTTCTTGCCAGAGCCGCCTGGGGAGAGTTTGCCGGAGACAAAGGCGTGAGGCGGGATCTATGAAGATCGCCTACATCACGGCAGGAGCCGGCGGCATGTTCTGCGGTTCCTGTCTGCACGACAACACACTGGCGGCCGCGCTCATCCGTCAGGGACATGATGCGCTTCTGATCCCGACATACACACCCATCCACACCGATGAGCCGGACGTCAGCTACAAACGGGTCTTCCTCGGCGGCATCAACGTCTATCTGCAAGAGAAACTCCGTCTGTTTCGCCATACACCCTGGTTTGTCGATCGCCTCCTCGACGCCCGGCCGCTTCTGCGCTGGGTGGCGCGCTTCGCCGTCAGGACGGAAGCGGCCGACCTTGGCGACCTGACTCTATCCATCCTCGAAGGTGAACACGGCCATCAACACAAGGAAGTGGACAAGCTCGTGTCCTGGCTGGCCGACGAGATGAAACCGCAGCTCGTGCATCTGACTGCTGCGCTGCTGTCCGGTCTGGTTCACGAAATCAAACGACGAATGCATGTGCCTGTATTGTGCTCACTCCAGGGCGACGACGTTTTTCTGGAATCGCTACCGGAGTCCCATCGCAGCCGCTGTCTTGCACTGGTCCGTCTGCATTGCCGCGCGATAGACGGCTTCGTCGCCACAAGCAGCTACTACGCTGACTTCATGGCCGAGTATTTCGCGATTCCACGTTCTCGTATCCATGTTGTACATCCGGGCTTGAACCTCGCCGGACACGGAGGACCGCGCCCCGAACAACAACGTCCTTTCACCATCGGTTATTTCGCCCGGATCTGTCCGGAAAAAGGGCTGCACGTCCTGACCGAGGCGTTCCACTTGCTCAAGCAGATGCCCGGCGCGGAACAATGCCGGCTGCACGTTTCCGGCTGGCTCGGAGGCAATCATCACGCCTATTTCGCGGACATCCGCAAGAAACTCGCTCAGCGTCGCCTGGAGGGACATTTCCTGCACGTCGATGCTCCGGATCACGATAGCAAGGTGCGGTTCTTTCACGGCATCGATGTGTTGTCGGTACCGACGACGTATCGTGAACCGAAGGGATTGTACGTGTTGGAAGCCTTGGCGAACGGCGTTCCGGTGGTGCAGCCGCGTCACGGTTCGTTTCCAGAGTTGATGGAGGCGACTGGGGGCGGACTTCTCGTAGAGCCAGAAGATCCACACGATCTGGCCCGCGGCTTACGACAATTGTTGGACAATCCCGCACATCGCCGCGAGTTGGGAAGCAAAGGCAAGGAAGCGGTGCATGCACGCTTCCATGCCGAGCGCATGGCCGTGGAGACGGCCGCGATTTACGCTCAATACTTGTCCTGAGGGATCGAGGTTCCGAAATGTCCACGTCGTTTCGCATCAGTCGCCGGGTCGATTTCGCCGATACGGACATGGCCGGCATCATTCATTTCAGCAATTACTTCCGCTACATGGAATCCGCCGAGGTAGCCTTTCTGCGTGCGCGTGGTCTGTCCGTGTCGATGCCATGGGGCCCGGACAAGCTGGGCTTTCCGCGCGTGTCGGCGACGTGCGATTTTCTGCATCCGGTCCGTTTCGAGGATATTGTCGATATTGAAGTTCGCGTCGAGCGTGTCGGGCGCAAATCGGTGAGTTACACCTTCGACTTCACGCACAAGGGAAAATTGGTGGCCAAGGGGCGCCTCAGCTCCGTTTGTTGCCGCATGAGGTCGGAGGTTCACGGATTGGAATCCATCGAGATTCCCGAGGATATCCGAAATCGATTGCTCGCGGCGGAGTGAGAAGTGATTTCCGCACCATCCCGAAGCGTGAGCGAGGGCAGCCCTCGCTCACGCTTCGGGATGGTGAAGACGTAATTGATTACTTGCTCATGTACCCAGGCAGGTTGAGGTTGCTGAAATTCGTGGATGTTGTCGAAGCTCCGGAACTAGAGGTCCCCGAGGACGAGCTAGTGCCCGGCGTCGCGCTCTTGTTCATACTCGGCGGCGGATCGTTCAGCAAACTGGTGCTATCGCTGGGCGGCGACGGCGCAGGTGTGGACGAGGACGACGATACTCGCGGAGACACAAGACTGCTCGTCGTGCTGTTCGCCGTCGTGCTGCTGCTGATCTTGCTGCTCGAACTCGGCGCGCCCAGATTCGTCGAGGGCGGCGGTGGAATGGGTCGTCCCGGACCCTTCGACGGGAAATGCGCAGTGCCATCGGCATCCGCAGAAGCGTAATCCGGAGTAGATCGATGGCTGACTTGCTGGATCGGCGAAGCGGACAAAGGATTGCTGCCGGCCGCGGAAGATGTCAGCGAAAGCGAACCGCCGTTATTCATCGGGCTGGAAAGAGTGTTCAAACTTTTCGTGTTCGTGTTCATCGACGTGGTGCCGTTCATTGGCGTCATGCTGCCGGGGCTGCTGGGTGTTGTCATGCCCGCACTGGAGGCGCTGCCGCTGACAGGGCTGGTGCTACGGGGAACGAAGTCCGTGGGAGACACAGTTGACGAAGACGAGCTAAGTGATCGGCCGGAAACGTCATCGAGGGCACCGGGCACCGTTGTGCTCTGGCTCTTCGGTTTCTGGCTCAAAAGTCCCATACCCTGATCGGCTTTTCCGCCGGCATAGGACGGTCGTTTATTGGCGCAGTTACATCCGGTCAAGAATATGCCGAGAGTGCATGCACCGATCAGGCCAGCCAATGGCATCTTGCCCATAATGAATATCCTCCCCCGTGTGATTCCTTTCACACGACGCCCCAACCCTGGCGTGTCGTGCCATCGGCCGGCTCGCCTGCGTCGGCAGTGCTCGCTCTTGCCGAGAAAAGTGGGCGGAACGTAGTCATGTAAGCTGCGAAAGTCAAGGGCAACTGCATCGGCATTTTCCGCAAGAATCCCCAGGCCGTTCTTGTCGCTGGCGGAAGAAACAAGATAGACTGACATCGTCGATTGGGGAGAAGAGCCTCATGTCTTCCACGACTCTGGCCGCATTGGTTGCTCGCTGCCGGGCTTTGTGCCGGCCCCGCTCTCATGCGGCGGACAGTGAATTGCTTTCGCGCTACGCTCAAGAGCGCGACACCGCCTCATTCGAGGAATTGCTCGAACGCTATGCTCCTCTGGTCTGGGGAAGCTGCAGGCGCATTGCACCCACAGAGGCGGATGCAGAAGATGCCTTTCAGGCAACGTTTCTGGCATTGGTCCGGCAGGCTGACCGTCTCGATGGGCGTCAGCCGTTGGCCGGTTGGCTGCATACCGTTGCCGTTCGCGTGGCCCGAAAAGCTGGCATTCGCGCTCGCAAGGAAGCCATACAAATACACTCTCCCGAACCTGTAACGCCGGGAGACATATCCGATGAGGTGAGCCAGAAAGAGTTGTTCCGCATGGTGGATGAAGAGATCGAGCAGCTACCGGCCACCTTGCGTCTACCACTGATTCTGTGTTGTTTGCAAGGAGGGACACGCGATGAGGCGGCCCAGACGCTGCGCTGTTCCGTAGCTGCCGTCAAGAGTCGGCTGGAGCGTGGCCGCGATTTGCTACGGCGACGTTTACAACGACGCGGTGTGCAATTGCCTGCAGCTTTCCTCCTCCTGGGTCTGACAACCGAGCGTATCCGCGCCGAATTGTGGGTCAAGACGATGCAGTCGGCACTCTGCACACCCGCGCCGGCGATTACCGCGCTAGCAGGAGCCGGTATCTCTACGGTTTCCATTAGCAAAAGCAGGCTGTTTCTGATTGCATTGCTGTTCGTGTCGAGTGCGGCGGTCGCCGGAACACTGCTGACGGAGAAACCGGAAGAGACGCCCCCGTTGCCGCAGGAGAAAGCTGTCTCGATAGTGCCAAAGCAACCAGAGATCCCGCAGGTGCGCCGGGATCGTCATGGTGATCCGCTGCCTGAGGGCGCGATCGCTCGGCTCGGGACAGTGCGCTGGCGACATGGGTTGTACGTTCACAATCTCGCCTATTCGGCGGACGGCAAAAAGATAGCCGCCGTCGGCCTAGGGCGGGCCATCACTCTGTGGGATGCAGATACAGGCAAGGAAGTATGCCGATTCCCCGATCACGCGTACTCAGATGCCGCAGCTTTTTCTCCCGATGGCAAGATCCTCGCTACCACTGGCGGACCCATCTGTCATCTCTGGGATGCAGCCACGGGCAAGGAGTTGCGGCAATTACAGGGCCATACGAAAACGGTTCGCGGGATTGCCTTCGCTCCCGATGGCAAGACCTTGGCAACCGTCAGTCAGGACGAAACCGCGCGACTCTGGGATGCAAAGGACGGCAAAGAAATACACCGGTTCGACTGCAAGCAAGGGTTCCTGAGGGCTGTGGCCTATTCGCCAGATGGCAGGTTCCTGGCGACGGCGGGCCAGGATGGCACGATCCGTTTATGGAATCCGAGCACGGGACTGGTAGATCGTCAACTAAACGGACACAAAAAGGAAGTCTGGAAAATCACTTTCTCGCAGGATAGTACGCGCTTGGCTTCGTCGGGAGCAGATGGGACCATTGGCCTATGGGACATCCTCACGGCTCGGCAAAACCGTCTTCTCGGAGAGAATTTGGGGCAATACAATCTTCCGATCGCTTTTTCACCAGATGGAACATTTCTGGCCGCGGGTGTTGGCGGGGGCTTGATCCGGCTGTGGGATCCAGCAAATGGAGAGGAGAAGCGTCAGTGGCGGGCCGGCGCCATGGACGTGCGTGCCGTCGCCTGGTCGCCGGACGGCAAGACGCTGGCCACGGGAGCCGCCTGGGAAGGCATCCGCTTGTGGGATGTGGCCACGGGGAACGAACGCCATCCCTCCCAGGAGCATCTCGGCGTTGTCGATTTCGTGCGTTTCTCCCCCGATGGGGCCAGCTTGGTTTCGATCAGCCGGGAACGCCGTCTCGTGGAATGGGACCTGACGAAGCAGACGCCACGCCGTCATTTCACCTGGGGAGATAAGGGCGTTGGAATCAGCAGAACAGCGTTGTCACCCGATGGCAACACGCTCGCCGTCGGTAGTTGGGCCGATTCTCCTTATACGCAAAAAGTGTGCTTGTGGGACTTACGCACGGGTAAACCTTCTGGCCAGTTGGGGCAGCCTCAACCGAGGTTTTCGTCGCTTGCCTTTTCCCCGGATGGCCGTTTGCTGGCATCGGTCGGCTCGGATCAAGCCATCCATATCTGGGACGTGCGCGAGAGCGTGGAGGCTCGTCGAATCCAAAGAGTTGCCAACGGGGTGGCACGCCTCAGCTTTTCGCCAGACAGTAAAGCGGTCGTTTACAGCAGCGACTCAGATACAGTGTCGAGGCCATCAATACTTCGCCTATGCGACGTGGACACTGGCAAGGAGCGCCGTCGCTTCGATTGCCCTGTCCCCGCTGTTTTCGTGTTTGCTTTCTCGCCCGACGGCAAGGTGCTGGCGACGGGGGATGCGGAGTGTCCCGATGATCCGCTCGTCCGCTTATGGGAAACGGCCACGGGCAAGGAATTAAGCTGTCACAAGGGCCATCGTGGCGATATAGCTGCGGTCGCATTCTCTCCCGACGGCAAGCTGGTAGCGTCCGGGACCGGTAGCAATAACCCGAGGTTCCGCGACAATTCGATTCACGTCTGGGAGGCAGCGACGGGTCGGTTAATCCGGCGTTTCGAGGGTCAGCACAGTTGCATCTCCAGTGTGGCTTTTTCGCCGGACGGTCTAACCCTGGCCAGCGGCGCTGGCGATTCCACGATCCTGATATGGGACATTACCGGCCGCCGAGCCGACTGTCGCTGGCACGTCAAACCACTGATGCCGCGCGCGTTGGAGTCTTGTTGGTCCGCCCTTGCGAATGACGATGCTACAAAGGCGTATGACGCCGTTTGGTCGCTCGTCGCCGCGCCGGATCAAGCAGTGCCTTTCCTCCAGAAGCATCTCCAGCCCGTCGCACGTCCGGATGCGAAAGCCATCGCTCGGCTGATCGCGGATCTCGACAACGACGATTTCCTCGTGCGCCAGAAGGCCACTGACGAGTTGGCCAGGGTCGGCGGCGCGATCACCCTCCAACTGCGACGAACACTGGAGAACAAGCCATCCCTAGAAGTTCGTGGCCGCGTCCAGCAGGTGCTCGACCAGACGCGCGATTGGACCGTGGGGCACTTGCGCGATCATCGCGCCATCCAGGCCTTGGAGCACATCGGCACATATCAGGCCAAAGAACTGCTTCAAAACCTCGCCGCCGGCTCTCCCGGTGCCCTTCGCACCGAAGAAGCCAATGCTGCGTTGTTGCGATTAGCGAAATGATCGAGCCATCAACCTTGCAAGTACTTAAGGCAAGTCTCCGCCACTTACTGGGGGCAATAGCGCGACCTCCGCGTCTGCCGATAGCGACAGCGAATCAGTGGCGAATTCGTTCTCGACTGCCAGGGCCGAGCGCTCCAGCAGCGACGCCAGTCGCGGATAATTAACGGCGAGTCGCCGGCGCAGATCGGCAATCGTAGACTCATCAGGCAACTCCACGCGGACCACGTCGGCCCCGGCAAGATCACGAGCGCGAGCGAACAAGCGGACGTGGACAATCATCGCGGCCCTCACTGTTGGATGGGTTGCATCAGCCGCTCGCGCAGCTCCGGGAGATAGCCATAGGCCAATGCGAGATACTGAGCGGGGTGCAGAGTGCGAACCGCGGCGGCGTCCTCCATCTGAATGCGGCAAGTGCTGCACTCGGTTGAGCCGAACACGACGCGCGGCCGCCGTAGTTGTTCCAGCATGGGCCGACCTGCAGCGAGCGAAGTCTCGTAGTTGGCCGCTTTCAATCCGAATGTGCCGGCCATACCCGAGCAGCTCACGTCGATGGTATGTACGCGCATCTGCGGGATCAAGGACAACAGCGCCGGACCCACCGGTGGTCGGCCCAGCGCTTTGAGATGACAAGGCACATGATGACCAACCGAAAAGGACAGCGGCAGGAAATCGGTGCGTAAGTTGCCTTGTTGATGGAGGTCCCACAGAAAGGCCGTCGCTTCGACTGTCTGCGCGGCCACCAGTCTCGCATCAGGGTCGTCGAGGAGGTCGAGCGCGTCGTGACGCAGCATGACGGCGGCGGTCGGCTCGGAGCACAGGATCGGATAGCCTTCGCGGGCCAGGTCGGACAGCACGAACAGGTTGTTCTGCACGGTTTCGCGGGCCGTCTCCACGTCTCCGTAAGCGAGCGGGGCCATGCCGCAGCCGCCCTGGCGCGGCGGAACGTAGACTTCAATGTCGTTGTGGTGCAGCACAGCAACAACAGCTTCGGCAATCAGCGGATCGTTGTAGTTGGCGAATATATCTACGAAATAAGCGACACGCGGACGGGCCGAGCGCGGCTTGCGCGTCCAGCCGGCCCGAGCGGCTCGCCGCAAAAAACTCCTTCCTGCGAAGGACGGCAAGCGACGGCGGCGCGAGAGACCGAACAGTTTTTCCAATAGCCAGCGCGCCAGCGGATTTTTGAGCACGGCGTTGGCCAGGGGAGCAACAGCACTACCCAGAGTGGCGAAGGACTCCGTTCGCGCCATGGCCCAGTCGGTTCGATCAAGTCCATGTTCGGCGACGTTGGCCGCCTTGACCTGCAGCATAAGTTTCGGCACGTTGACGCGGGCCGGGCATTCGTGGCCGCACATCTTGCAATTGACACACAGATCGGCGAGGGCACGCACATCGTCAGAGGACAGTAGATGCGGATCGGCCTCCGATTGGAGCACATGCCGAAGCAGATTGGCCTTGGCGCGGGGCGTGGCCGCCTCATCGTGTGTGGCGCGGAAGATAGGGCACATGCGCTCGTTCGGCGACTCCGTGCGGCACTCACCACAGCCATTGCAGCGGTCGCTTTCCGATAAAGAGACAAGCAGGCTCGGAGATAGCGAAAAAGAGCCGTTCGCCTCCGCGTCTGCGCTTGCCTCGGCAGTTTTCTCCTGAAATCGGCGGCGCAGCGGCCAGGAAGTTGCGGTGGAAGGAGACCCGACAATCTTCCCCGGATTCAGGAGATGTCGCGGATCGAAAATCGATTTTAGCTCGCGGAATACGGAGTAAAGAGGTCCTGCTTGGCGACTTACCCAGGGAGTGCGAGCGATTCCAGTCCCGTGTTGAGCACTGATGGTTCCGCCGAGATCGAGAACGATGTCATACACATCATTGGCCAATGCCCACAGACGGCTGGCGTCCTCTGGCCCGCGCCACGAGAGGAACGGCCGCATGTGGACCTGGCCTGTAGCGGCGTGGATGAGGTAGGATGCCGTGGTCTCATGGCGCTGGAGCACCTCCTGAACGCGATGCAGGTATCCGGGCAGCAGTTCCGGAGGTACACCCACATCTTCAACAAAAGCAAGCGGCTGTGCCGTTCCGCGCAGGGCATACAAACTGGGTAGCACGGCCTCGCGCACTTGCCACAATCGATCGCGCGACGGAGCGTCCACCGCGACGTGGGCGAGAAGTGCCAGGCGCTCGCCCCGGTACAAGCGGTTAGCCAGGTCGTGCGCGAGCTGCGAAGCCTCGGCTGGCGTGTCTGCTTCGTACTCGATAAGTAACACGGTCTCGACAGCCGCGGGAACCAGATCGGCGACGACGCTGTAGCTGCCGCGTGCCAACCGCAATAGTCGATGATCCATCAAATCACAGGCGGCTGGTCCGGTTGCGGATGCAAGTTGAGCGGCGCGAAGGGCGGCATCCAGTCGAGCGAAACCGAGCAGGACGACGGCGCGTCCGCCCGGCAATGGGATGGTCCGCAGTGTGGCCTCCGTGAACAGCGCCAGGGTGCCCTCGGTGCCGACCAAAAGGCGAGCGAGGTCCAGCGATTCCGCGTCAAGAACGTCGTGAAGCAGATAGCCACATCGATGAAAGCGTGTGCGCGGCCGGCACGTCCGAATCGTCTCGGCATGTTGCTCCAGCAGCGTGACCACGGACGAGATCAGGTCGTCGAGCCGGCCGGTAGGAGGGCCTGTAGAACCGAAGTCACGACGGTCGGGGATCGGCCAGCGCGGTTGCCTGCCGACATCCACGGCGTCGCCGTTGTCCAGCACGGCGCGAAGACGGAGGACGTGATCCCGGGTGAAGCCATGACGAAACGCGCGCGAGCCGGAAGCATTGGTCGCGACCATGCCGCCCAGCGTACATTCGACGTTGGCCGGATCGGGCGCGAAACGCCGGCCAATTTTTGCCAGCTCGCGCGACAAATCTCGGTAGACCACGCCGGGCTGGACGCGCACTGTGTCGGCACCCAGATCGAGAATGCGGCGAAAATGTTTGCTGAAATCGACGATCAGGCCGTCACCGAGCGCTTCGCCGGCCAGTCCGGTGCCGGCTCCGCGCGGGACCAGAGGCACCTGGTGTTCGCCGGCATAGCGCACGAGTGCTTGTACGTCCTCTTCGTCGCGCGGCACGACAACCCCGGCCGGCTGAACCTCGAAGATGGAGGCGTCGGTGCTGTAAAGCGTACGCGAGAGATCGTCGAACAGCAGTTCGCCCTTGAGGATGCCCTTCAAGTCATCGCGGATGCGTTCGCGCTGCGGCAGGTCCACAGCCTTCACCCTTTCAGTTGTTCGCGACGCAGCCGTTCTTGCCGGAATCGCTCGTGAATGGTCAGCTCGAATGGCTTATGTTCGGCATTGGCGGCCACGCCGCGGAAATGCGCATGGCAGCGATAACAAACTATCACATCCTTGACCCACAGATACAACAGACCATCGAAGGCCGCCGAGCCGATCAGGATGGCCCAAGTCAACCACATATCGTAGAACCAGTACGTCACAGTCGAGGCGAGGCATGCCAAAACCAGGATGCCCATGCCGAGACTGTGCGGGAAATCCTTCTTCTTATAAAGCTCAGTACTGCCACAGACGGCACAACACGGCAGACTAACATCCACGTTTGATAGATGCAGTAGATGATCGCACTCTGGACATTGCCATTCCGAACGTCCCGGCAGAGCGATGCGGCCAGGATAATCACAGATCGAACACGAAAAGCGAATGTTCATCGGTTTCCCGTTCACCGGATACAGTATTTCAAAAAGTCATCCCGGTACTGCGCAAAAGCAGACTGGTTAGCTCACCGAGAAAACAAAAAATCACAACCACATAGAGGATGCCGGTCGCCGACTGCGTGGAGCGAATGCGCGCCGCCTGCCAGGCCATCCAGTCCAGCCCCAGTGGCGCCACAAAGCCTACTAGCCAACGCAACGGCAATAAATAGACGGCATCTCCACTCTTTAGACTAACGAACGAATGGATCGCGGTCCAGCACCCCAGAGCGTAACCATCCACCGCCAGCCGGGAGAGGACAGCCACGGCCAGGACGGCCAGCAATCGCAAGAGCGGCGTCAGCGACATCGTTGGCGCGATCAAGTAGGAATGACCCAGGAGCATCGCCGTCACTGCGGCGCCAAGCACAGCAGCCGAGGTCGCATCCCCTAATAGTGTTCCATACGAGCCGGAAGCGTAAGCGACAGATGCTTCGCCGCCGCTTACGCTCCCGGCTTGTATGCCGCTCAACGACAGGCAAACCAAGCTGCTGGCTAACGCGACTGTGGTCAGGGCGATGAATGCGCGCCCTCCCGGCGCTCCTTCCAGCCCCCACACCATCGAGCCGACGAATGACAGGACAAGGGCCGCGCCGAGACAGGTCAAGAGCCACCAATCGGCGCTGTCGCGGACACAGGCCAGCGATAGACCCCCCAAAGCGAAAGCAGTTAGAAAATGAGTTCGGAAGAAGCGTGGATTGATGACCTTGGCAGGCAGCAACAGCAAACAAGCCATCATTCCAGCGGCGAGGCGGAGCGCGAAAACAGCGAGCATGACATCACCGCGGACCATAGATCAAGGCCATCAGTTCGTTGCGTGTGGCCTGGTTGTCGCGGAAGACGCCGCGCATGGCGCTGGTCGTGCAAATACCGCTCGGCTTGCGGACACCGCGTATCGTCATGCAGGTGTGCGTCGCCTCCAGAATGACGGCAACACCGCGCGGATTCAGCTCCTCCATCAGCAAGTCAGCCAACTCTTCGGCCATACGTTCCTGGACTTGGGGCCGATGCGCCAGCGCCTCGACAACGCGCGGCAACTTGCTCAACCCGACTATCCGGCCAGCCGGCAGGTAGGCGATGTGGGCCTTGCCCATAAAGGGCAATAAATGATGTTCGCACATCGAAGCGAACTCGATGTCGCGCACCAGCACCATCTCGTCGTATTTCTGCGTGAAGGTCTTGCTGAGCAGCTGCCGCGGATCGGTGTGTAATCCGGACAACATCTCGGCATACATCCGGGCAACGCGAGCTGGTGTCTCTTGCAGTCCCTCGCGCTCGGGATCCTCGCCGACAGCAAGCAGAATCTCACGGACTGCCGCCTCGATGCGCGCATGATCTACGCCATTCGCTGACTCCCCGTTATGGGCAGATGAAGTGGATCTTCGGGATCGAGACGCCGAATGCTGCATGCCGGCATTCCTCTTTCATCAAGATACGTTGGGCTGGTGTTCCGCTGTCGATTATCGAGAATCCCTCTTGTCCTTTTTAGAGTGTTTCACGAATACAATCAAGGAAACGAACTACAGAGATGGATACCCTGCACAAGATATGTGCCGAGCGCATCTCGCTGTGGTCGGTCGTGATGAGTAAGGCATCCCTGGCGTATAATTTCGGAGTTGCGTAGAATCGAATTCGGTCTGGAATCAATAGATGAAAGGCCTCGGCGCCCAGATGCGGATGCCCCGTGCGAGGCTGCCGGAGACCGATTCATGAGTGATACACCGGACGTTTCTCGTCGTCGTGAACAGGAGTTATGCCCTTCTTCCGGTGCAGAGCCCTCCTCCCCGCAAGATACGCCTACCGTGGAGTTCCGAGGAAGGACCGGCAAAGAGAATCCGCCCGAGATCGATGCTCCCCCGATGGACGACCCCTCCGGTATTAGCCCTGCCGGCCTCGCCGCCACATCCCCCCTGGTCGTGGACATTCCTCCGGAGCTGGCCAACCACCCGCGATACCGGATAGTGGGGATGCTCGGCAAGGGCGGCATGGGGATTGTTTACAAGGCCGAGCACCGGGTCATGAAGCGAGATGTGGCCCTCAAGGTAATCGCCACTAACCTCGTCGCCGAACCCGCCGCACTGGCGCGCTTTCGCCGTGAAGTCGAGGCCGCAGCGAAGCTCTCCCACCCCAACATCGTCACCGCCCATGATGCGGAACAGGCCGGCAACTTTCACTTCCTTGTCATGGAGCTGGTGGACGGCATCAGCTTCGACCTCGTGCTCAAGCGTAAAGGCCCGCTTCCCGCGGTCTATGCCTGTGACTACATGCGGCAAGCTGCCCTTGGCCTGCAACACGCCCACGAGCATGGCATGGTCCACCGTGACATCAAACTTCAAAACCTGATGCTCACCCGTAAAGGTCAGGTCAAGATCCTTGACTTCGGCCTGGCCCGCTTCGCAAGTGAGTGCGGCACCGTTACACCTTTGACCGAACACGGCGCATTGACGGGCACGCCCGATTTTATATCTCCTGAGCAAGCCGAGGACGCCCGCAGCGCCGACGTGAGATCCGACATCTACAGTTTGGGATGCACTTTTTATACATTGCTGACCGGCAAACTCCCATTTCCTGGCAATACCTACATCGAGAAGCTCGTCGGCCACTTGAAGAAGGAACCGGCCCCGGTGACCCGTTTTCGCCGTGACTTGCCGTCGGAACTGGTCCGAATCGTCGAACGCATGATGGCCAAGGATCCTGCAAGGCGCTACCAGACCCCCGACGAAGTGGCAAGGGCCCTTGCCGCACTTCGCAAAGCCGGCGCACCCATTGCCAGGCCCTCTCGAACAGTCGATAAGCATGAGGATTCTATCTCCCAGGCAGTCACTCTCCCGGAAGCTACGTCGGATACACCGGATCTTGCCGTTCCCAAGGGCGCGATCGCCGTTCCGCCCTCGACACCGCTCAGCGAGAACATCCAGAGTTCCGAGGAGACTCCCTTCACTTGTCCGACCAGAGCCCGGTCCTTCCGCCGACGAACGCGCACCCTCTCTCGCCGTAGCTGGACACTCGCAGTGGTTGGCATCGTACTTGGCCTGGTCGGCATCCTCAGCCTGGGAGGCTTGCTGCTTGTGGCGCTTATCCGGGGCGGATCGGGAGATAACAGAGCAGGGCCACCTCCACAGGGTTCATCCGCAGGCAAGCAAGACGACGAGCAGGGGCATGTGAGGGTCCTGTCGATGGACCCGTTCCTCAAGTTGACCGTCCGACGCGGAGACAAGGTCTTTGGGACCATCGGTCCGCACGACAACTCGGAATTGAGACTGCCGCCAGGGGAGTATGAAGTGGAAGTCGTTGACGGGGCGCCGGAGATGCGAGGATTCAAGGGCAAACTCTCCGTGGCCCGCGGCGATCTAAAAGGCGTGGAGGTACTATGGGAGGGAATTACTGTTCGCGATTTCCCGGCAGGATTTCCGCCGCCACCGGGCCCGCCTGGCGGTCCGCCCCCTCACCCACCCTTCGGCGGTCCACCACCTCACCCTAACAAGAAGAAATGACATCCGAACTCTTCATCGAACAGACGAGGAATCATCATGGCTTCACGGCGACTCTCACGGCGTCGATTTCTTCAAAATACTGTTGCATCCGGCGCAGTGGCAAGCCTTACTGCCCTGAGCTGGGCTCGGGCCTGGGGAGCGAACGAAAAGCTGCGCGTCGCCTCGGTCGGCGTAGCAGGCAAAGGATGGGAAGATCACACGTTGATCGCCGCCAGTCCGCATGTCGAGATCGTCGCACTGTGCGATGTCGATGAGGATGAGAAGCATCTCGGCAGGGCAGCCAAGCACTATCCGCAAGCCAAGCGCTTCACCGACTGGCGACGACTCTTCGAGCAAGCGCGGGACTTTGATGCCGTCATTGTCTCCACACCCGACCACATGCACGCGCCGATCGCTTTGCCGGCCATGAAACTAGGAAAGCACGTCTTTTGCCAAAAGCCGCTGACGCACACGGTTTTCGAGGCCCGGCAGATGCGCCTGGCCGCTGAGAAATACCATCTCGTCACACAGATGGGCAATCAGATTCAATCTCACTCTGCGTATCGCACGGCCGTCAAGCTGGTTCAGGACGGAGTAATTGGCCGCGTGAAAGAGGTGCTTTCGTGGCAGGGCGGCCCGATGCGCTGGAGGCTGGCCGACGACCGACCCGCCGGCGCCGACCAGGTTCCCCAGACGCTACACTGGGACAATTGGCTCGGCGTGGCACCCGAGCGGCCATACAAGAGGCTAAACGAGAAGCCGTTGTATCACCCGTTCAACTGGCGAGCCTGGCAGGACTTCAGCAATGGCCAACTCGGCGATTTCGGCTGCCACATCCTCGATCCAGTCTTCTTGGCTCTCGGACTCAGCGCACCGACGACCGTACGCGCCGAGGCGCCGCCAATCAACCGCGAAGTGTGGACAAAACATGCCACCGTCTATTACCAGTTCCCCGGTACCGAGCGCACTGTCGATAGGATCCTGAAACTCACCTGGTACGACGGGATAGGACATATGCCGCCTGCGGATGCGCACGGTCTACCCAAGAGTTATAAACTGCCTACGGCTGGGTCGCTGCTGATCTGCGAAAAAGGTTCCCTGGTCATCCCACACTTCGCCTTGCCGAAGATGTTCCCAGAAGAGAAGTTCGCCGACTTCAAAATGGACGTGCTGCCGTCGGTCAATCACTACGTTTCGTGGGCAGACGCCTGCCGTGGCGAGGGCAAAACGACCTCGCCGTTCAGTTACGCCGCCCCGCTGACGGAGGTGGTCTTTCTTGGCACGATCGCCATCCGTGTCCCCGGCGAAACGCTACGCTGGGACAGCACGCGCCTGGCCATAGCCAACTCGACTGCGGCGAATGAATTGCTCACGAAGCGCTATCGCAAAGGCTGGGAGCCGTCCTGGATAGCTTGATTCGTCGTTGCTTGCAGCCGGGCTTTGGAGGCGCTATCATCAAAAAGAGAGTTTTCTCGCAGTTTGGGAGCAGCCGCGCATGCGTTGTCGTCCGACTAGCCTGGTTTTAGCTACGGCTTCGCTCATCCTCTTGTCCATTTGCTTGAGCGCGAGCTTCGAGGCTTCGATACAGCACAAAAAACCTGAGACGGACTTGCCGGAGCGCAAGACCATTACCTTGCAAGGAGACAGGATCTCCGTCAGCCAAGCGCTTGCCGAATTGGCCAAACAGACCGGCATACGCGTCGAGGACACGCGCGGATCGCCAGATGAATCAATCCGCCTCGGTTGGAAGCAGACACCTTTTTGGCAAGCACTCGATGAACTCGCCAGCGCCGTCAGGGCGCGTGTCAACCTTTATCCTACGAGCGGACGGATCGTTCTCGACAAGCGACGCGCCGACTATTGTCTGCCGCCGATTTGTTACGATGGCCGATTTCGTCTTAGCGTCAAGAAGGTGACGACTTCCCGCGATCTGGAAATCAGCGACAAAAATGGACGCGGCGGTTCGACAAACCTCGTCGTTGAAATTGCCTGGGATCCCGAGCTGTTGCCGCTTTATCTGGAGACGCGGCCGCATGGTCTTCGCCTGGTGGACGACAACAAGAAGAGCCAGACCATCCCCGATGAAGGGAGCTCGCTGGCAGCAGTGGATGGCCGTATTGCCTTGGCAATCGATTTTCACTTGCCAGCTTTGCCGCGCCGCGCGATGTTTATTCGTTCTCTGGAAGGCGAGTTGTCGGTGATCGGGCCAAGCAAAATGCTGACATTCACCTTTGATGCGCTGGACCGGCTCGCCAAATCCAAGGAAAACGATCCCGAACGTCAGCTTACGCAAGAAGGTGTCAACTGCCGAATCCTTGATGTGAAACTCCTCGCCAAGCGATGGACTGTGCGTGTGGCCCTCGGTTATCCACGGGGAATGAAGCAGTTAGATACCAATCAGTCATGGGTGGTTAACAACGAAATGATGTTGGAATCGTTTGACGGCAAAAGTTACTTGCCCAGCACGAACTATGTTTTGGAATCGGCGACAGAAAACGGAGCCATCCTGAGTTATCACTTTCGAGACCGTGAAGGTTTGCTGCTCGGCAAGCCGAGCGATTGGCGCGTGCGGTACCGCACGCCGGCCAACCTCATCCGGACGCCGATCAAATTCCTCTTCAAGGACATCCCGCTTCCGTGAGATAATGCGCGAGCGGGGGGCGTAAGCCCCCTGTTTGAGCCACAGGGGGCTTACGCCTCCCGCTCGCCGCTCGCCGACGGAATGGTATATTGAAATTCATGACCGCGTTTCAGCCTGCCGATAATCTCCGCTCGCGCACCTTCCTTGGTCTGCTCGTGGCGCAGTTCCTCGCTGCCTTCAACGATCAGGCCATCCACGCTTCGTCCATGTTCTTCGCCATCAATACCAATGCGCTCAGCAAGGACACGGCCATCTCGCTCATGCCCATCCTGTTCTACGCGCCGTGGGCCTTGTTCTGCACGCTGGCCGGCTATCTCGCCGACCGCTACAGCAAGTGGAACTCGCTGGTATTCTGGAAGGGCGCCGAGGTTGGCATCACGCTCATCGCCCTGCTCGGTTTCTGGTTGGGCACGCGCGGCGTCGCCGCCGGGCCGTACCTCGTGCTGTCCACCGTGTTCCTGATGGGAACGCACAGCGCCTTTTTCGTGCCGGCCAAGTACGGGGCCATGCCGGAAATCCTGCAACCGCAAATGCTGTCGCGCGGCAACGGCGTCTTGGAATCGCTGTCGTTCCTGGCGGTCATTCTCGGCACCGTGCTGGGCGGCGTGCTGTCGAAGGTGTTTCGCGGTCAGGAATACTACATCGGCCTGATCCTCACGGCGTTGGCGGTGGTCGGTGCCCTGGCCAGCCTGCTCATTCGCCGCATGCCGGCCGCCAATCCGAGCCGGCCGTTTCCGCCGTATCTGTATCAGCCGTTGTGGCAGAGCATCCGCACCCTGTTGCGTTCGCGTCCGTTGACTCTGGCGATTGTCGGCATTGCCTTCTTCACCTTCATCGTCGCCTTCATGCGCTCGACCATGTACATGCACGGCCAGACGCGCTTGCCGCCGTGGGACGAGGCCAAGACCAGCGAGGTCGTCGGCATGGTGGCGCTGGGCATCGGCCTGGGCAGTCCGCTGGTCGGCTTCCTCTCCGGTGGCAAGGTCGAGTTGGGGCTGGTCCCCATCGGCGCGCTGGGCATGATCGCGGCCACGCTGATCGCCGCCTTCGCCCTCGATCGTTTGCAGGCGCTCATCGTCTGCCTCACGCTGATTGGCTTCTTCACAGGTTTCTACATTGTCCCTCTATTTGTTCTGTTGCAGCATCGCGCGCCCAAGACGAGCAAGGGCGACGCCATCGCCACGAGTAATTTCATCAACGTGACGGGGGCCATCGTCTCCTCGGTGCTATTTTTCCTGTTGGTGTCGGCGGCCCACGTCTCCGGGATCACGCCGCGAATCGAGCAGAAGGATCGCATCGAAGGGAGTTTGCAGGAAGATCCCGTTTACCAGGACGGCAAGCCGGTGCGCGTCGTCATCGAGCCGGACCACGTCATCGAGGCCAAGCCGTATGGCAAACGGCCGCAAGAGATCGCCGTGGACGAAGATTTGATCGACAGTTTTGCTCAAGGATTGAAGGCCGGCGACCGCGTGATCGAGAGCACCTACAAGCTCGGCGCCGTCAAGCACCACGGTATCCGCCGCGCCGACCGACCGCAAAAGCCGGTCTACAACGAATCGGAGCTGCCCCTGCTGCTGTTCCTCGGCGCCGGACTCATGACGCTGCTTACGCTGTTGCTTTTGTGGCGGCAGATGCCGGACCTGTTCCTGCGAACGCTGATATGGCTGCGGACTCAGCCGCGTTATCGGCTGGAGATCGACGGCTTGAATCGCCTGCCGGACAACGGCCCCGCCGTGGTCGTGACCAATGCCCGCGGCGTCGAGCCGTGTTTGCAAGTGGTCAGCGCAACCGACCGCACCACACGCTTTGTGCTGATCGAAGACGAGGGCCAGGGGCGTTTGCCGCGCTGGCTGCGAACGGCGGCGCGCTGGTCGTGTCTGGCGAGATGGGTGCCCGGAACGAACGGAGCGGACGAGCATTTGCTCGAACGGAAGGTCGCCGGGACGTTGGCGCACAAGGGCGTCGTCGGTCTGTCGCTGGAGGACGCGGACGGCGGCCGAATGGTCGAGCGTTTGCTCGACGAGTTGGCGAAGAAACAGGCGGCGCCGATCCTGCCGGTCTGGTATGCGTCCGCACCGGCGCCCGCCGCCAAGAGACGCCAGCGCATCTACATCGTGGGCGGCCGGCTGTTGCCCGTGGGGAGCTTGCTGGCGGACGTTCAACGAGAATTGCGCCGCGTGGCCGCGGACTTTCAGGAGCAGATGAGCCGCGGATCGCCGCTCAACCATACCTCGTTCGTGGAACATTGACGTCGGGACTTGTTCGGAAATCACTTCGTTTAGCCGTGACGCGCAGCGGAGCGCGTTCGCTCGCGCGCTCCGCTGCGCGTCGCGGCTAAACGAAGAAGATAACTAATCGCCGCGGAGAGTCAGACCAAACTGCCCCAGCTTCTCGCGCACTTCGCTCAGCGACGTCATGCCGAAGTTCTTCGACTCTAACAGCTCGTCGGCCGTGCGATTGACGAGGTCGCTCAGGGTGTTGATGCCGAGGCGGTTCATGCACTTGCGAGCGCGGACGGACAGGTTCAAGTCGCTGACCGACTTGTTGAGGACGGCCTGCTCTTGCTCGCTGAGCTGCTGCTGCGGCCGGAAACGGATGTCGTGCTGCGCCCCCTCTTCCAGCGACTGTCCCAGACGCAGCCCCTTGGCCGCCATCATCTCCTTGATCTCGTCGAGCGACGTTTCGCCGAAATTCTTGCTGCTGAGCAACTGTTGCTCGCTGACGCGCGTCAGATCGCCGAGCGTCTTGATGTTCATCTTCTTCAGGCAATTACGGCTGCGCACGGACAACTCGAAGTCGGTGACGGGGATCTCGAGCACCTGGCTGAAGCGGCTGAAGGCGTGCTCTTCCTCCGGGTTGTAGTACATCGTTTGCGAAGCCTGCGCGTCCTTGAGGAACAGGCGTGCCTGCTCGTCGGTGGGATCGGCGGCCAACACGCGGCGATAGCACTCGGCCGCCTTCTCGTATTTCTCGTGGTCCTCGTAGAGAACGCCGAGGTTCTTCAACACGCCCACATGCACGGGCGGATGTTTCAGGCAGCGTTCGTAGAAGCTGACGGCTTCGTCGTCGTTTCCGGCGAGGTCGTTGGCGTGGGCCAGCTGGAACAGGGTGCCGGTGTGCGCCGGATCGAACTTCTCGGCCTTCTCCAGATGCTCGACGGCATGGAGGCGCTCGCCTTCGGCGAGATAGCAGCTGGCGAGTTGATAGTGATACTCGGCACTATGGCTGACCAGGTCGCCAAGCTTGTTGAGGACGGAGCGGGCCTGGGCGAGATCGCCCTTCTGGCGGTGGATGCCGGCTCGCTGCAATTGCACCTGGCTGGCGTTGTAGCCGGCCTTCTCGGACTTGTCGTAGGCCTTCAGCGCTTCGTCGAATTCGCGGCGTGAGGTCAGGGCGCGGCCGAGATAGAAACCGGCCAGGGCGCCTTCGGCCTGACGGAGGTGCTCGACGGCCTGTTGCATGTAGCCGAGGAAGAAGGAGGCGATGCCGAGCTTGAGGTGCCAGCGTTTGGCGACGGCGCCGGAGGACGTCTCGATCTTCTTCTTGATCGCTTCGGTGACATCGCGCAAGGTGCGGTACTGGGTGCCTCCCTGGGCCAGCGCCTCGCGCAGCTTCGATACCGTGCCCGCATCGCAGTCATCGCGCTCGACCAGCAAAGCTTTCAAGTCGATCAGCATCGGCTCCACCATGCAACACTCTCCGTGAAAAAAAGCTTTCGCTAACCGTCGTTCGTTCGCCGATCCCAAGAAGGAAATTATTAGTATAACGGTAGCGGTTGTTCGTGCAAGAGAGGGAGAAACCCCCGAACCCTCTGAATCTCCTTCTTTCGCCGAACCTCGAACGGCGCTCGGTCGTCTGCTCTTGACGTGTATGCCGCAACCACCTATCTTTCCTCATGCCGGGCGCTTAGCTCAGTTGGCTAGAGCACCAGCTCGACAAGCTGGGGGTCACTGGTTCAAGTCCAGTAGCGCCCACTCCAACCGAACCGTTGACAGCAGATGTCAGCGGTTCTTTCCTTTTGACAGCACTTCCACTTACGGCGACAGGTCCGCTCGGATTGAACCCCGGTTCATCGGTGAACGACTTGCCAGACAATGACAGCGATTCACCCGAATTGTCAGGAGTTGGTGCAAGCGTTGGTGCAAGCGTTCGCACCATCTCGCCGTCCGTCCCGGTTGCCCGGATAGCCTCTTGCTCCGTCCGTTCGCCGTCGAGGGGCAGGAACGGCAAGGCGTCGAGGGCGCCAGCCACGTCGAGGAGCTTCGGGTCCGTGTAGACGCTCATCGTCAGGTCGATCTTGCTGTGACGCATCGCGGCTTGTGCTGTCCGCGGAGCCACTCCACCCTTGCTCAACAACGTCCCGAAGGTATGACGTAAGGCGTGAACGTCGAGAACGCGGCCGCGTTCGTCCCGCTTGGCGATGCCGGCGACTTTCAAATCACGGTTCAGGATCTTGCACAGCTTCGCAGGCACGTTGAACACCAGCGTAGTGGCCGGCAGGCGAGCGGGGATCGGTTCGCCGCGCTCTCTCGCTTCGGACTGAAGGCGTTCCAGCTTATCCGACAGCCATTGCCTCAGATCGCTCGCCAGGTCTTCACGCAAGGGGATGTCGTTGCCTTCCCGGTTTTTTTCGTCAGCAGCGTCGAGGGTGACGAAGGGAACGGCTTCGCCGAGGTGGAGCTGTCCCAGGGTGAGCGACGCCAGCTCGCCCTTGCGTAGCCCGGTCAACACCAGCGTCTTGTAGATCAAGGCACGCTCTCTGCCCAGCACTTCCAGGCGTTCCCTCACTTCCGGCCGCACCTTGGCGTACCGCTCACCCTTCCGCTTGCCCTTGCGGACGGTCAGAGCTTCCAGCAACGGCCGCTCACGCGCCACGGCGAGCAGACTCAGTAGCTCGGATTCACCCATCGCCCTGCGCTGGCGGCGCGGATCGGCCTTTTCGTTGGCCTTGGCGATGCCGTCGAACGGGTTGCCCGTCAGCCGGCGGACGTTCTTGTCCGCGCACCAATTGCAGAACGCCAAAGCGGCGGCGAGATAGGAATTGCGTGTCCGGGCCGACATGCCGGCGCGGGTCTGCCGCGCAAGCCAGGATTCGAGGGTGGAGCGATCAAGGTCCGCGAGCCGGGTAAACCGGCATTCGAGGGCAATCCGTTCCAGCTGCCGGCGCCGTTCACTCCGATGCTCTGGGCAAGCGCCTGCCGATTCGAGGTAGGTCAGATAGGCGTCAATGTGCGTCTGTAACGCTTTCGTCTGGTGTTGTCCGGCAGCGGCTTCCGCCGCGGTCTTCACGCCAGAGCGGATCAACTCGGCTTCGCGCTCAAGATCGGCGAGCACCTGGCGAGCGGCGGTTTCGTCACGGCACCCTGTCGGCACCACGCGGACCATCCCGGCGCCGTCCCGATACTTCGCGACGAAGCACGGCGACTCCAGGACGATCCGCTCGGCGCCATCCTCTCCCACGGTCAACGGCGCCGTCCGTGTCTTGCCTTTGCGGTCTTTCCACCGCACAAACCGCTCGCCCTTGCGAGTGAACCGTTCGGCGCCGGCCGGAACCGGCTTGGTGTACGACTTTCGGAAGACTGCCCCCACGTTGTCACCCGTCCTTTCGTTTCTTGCCCTTGCCGCTCGCGGTGCGCTTAGTGCCGGCCGATTGGCCTTCGGTCTGCGGCATGCTCCCTAATCGTTCGTTGACGGTCATGATTACAAAGTCCGCCATGCTGATGCCCAGTCGCTCAGCGGCCTCCCGAACGCGAGCCATCCAATCCGGCGAGACGCGGAGATTGAATCGGTAGCTTCGTCCGCCTTTATCCATCGCCAGTTCCCTTCCCCCGCTCTTTATTGTATGTAAATCCGTCGGATGTACAAGCTTAACCGCCCCGGCAATGATCGTCAAGCCTTTTCCGCTGGCGTGCGCATCGAATTGCTCAACAATCCAGGGAAAAAACCGTGAAGCAGCCCTTGATTTGTACATCCAATGGATGTACAATTAGATTGTCCACTTGATGACAGCGATCTTTGACAACTCGGCGAGAGACCCCTCAGAAGGCGCCCCTCGCAAGAGCCAGCTGGAAACCCCTGTGAGCCATCGAGGAATCGGGTGAGGGAAGCAAGGACAACAGAACAGGAACCGAGAGAAGCAAGCCGGCGAGCGGTTCGCCGGAAACGAAGTTGGGCCGGCGGAGCTACCAACACCCCGGCCCTTGGCACTTCCTTCTCAAGAAAGGAAATGCGATGTCCACTACAACGAAAACGCGAACCCGTCGCAAGCCCGAACGCCGTATCCGTCTCCTCAAGCCGATCCAGCACGGTATCGGCGCCATGCAAATCGTCATCGACGGCGAACCGCACAACTATCTCATCTTCCCGCTCAAGTCGGACTTCGGAGCGGCCTTCCGATTGGTCAAGCAAGAACTGCTGCCCATCGATCCCGGCGTGTGGGAGCTGCACGACACGGCTCGCTATGACGTAAACCTCAACGGCCTGCAATCCACTTGCGAATGCAAGGGCTTCCTCCAGCGCGGTAAATGCAAGCACGTCGATGGACTGACAACGCTCCGTCAGCGGAACCTCATCTAACCGGCCACGGCCACGGGAGAGCGCATCGCCCCGCTCTCCCCAGAGGGAGGATTCCGCCATGAAGCTAAGACATGCTACGCCTTCCCGCAATCTGTCGAGCATCCTGCAACGCGGCTTGCTCACCCGCAAGAGCAAGGGCCGGCTGCCGGTCGTCTGGTTGCACGCGCCCGGCAAAACCAGCTGGGCTTTGCTCCATACCGTTCGGCGCCACGGCGGGCGCGTCGAGGACGTGATCGTTTTCGAGGTCAACGTGCCGGCCCGCTGGCTTCGGCACAGTCCACGGCGCGGATTGTGGTACGTCCGCCGCGACATCCCGCCCGCTCGCCTGCGCCGGCTGCTGCATTTCAACGAACTGGCCGCTTCGCCGCTGGCCGCTTGAGAGGACAACGCCCATGTACAAGACGATCTTTCACGCGGTCCCGGCGATGCGCTGCCATTGTCCGGCGAAGCACTTCCGCAACGTGCGGCAAGCCCTGCAATACGCTCGGCAGGCTGCGGATACCTTCCGGGTCACTTACGCTGTCTGGCGCGTCCGCAAGGGCACGTTGCGGCTTCTGAAACGATACCCGCCCGCCCATGTCCAAGTGCGGGCCTGACAACAACACGGAACAGAGGAGAGGCATCTTTGACCCGTCATGCTCAAGCCCGGATTTCCCAGATGACTCGATCGTTGCCGCGACCTTCCTGCGGATTCCGGGGCTGTGGGCGCATGAAGCGGCTTCAGCCGCGAGAAGATCCTTAGCCAAAGAAGCCTTGCAGGAGGGATAGCTCATTGGCCGATCTAAAACGGGGAACCGCCTGAAAAACGGGGCCGCGAGTGAGAAAATCGCCTCCGTAGTTGTCCTAGAAGGGTGAGAGGAGGTCCACAGACGGGGCGTTGTATGGGCGCCTTGGGAATTGTGGGCAGACGAAAAAGGAGAGGAGAGCGACATGTCTGATGTGCTCATTCTGGAAAAGCATAAGGATCTCTTTAAGGACGACGAGGCGGTCCGTAAGTTCGCGCGCCTCTTGCGAGAAGCGACTCAGGGTAGGGCGATGCAGCTCTTGCTCTTCGATGAGAACCTTCTAGGCGCGATCATCTCGACTGAAGCGGCACAGGCCCATCTGCGTGAACGAATCGCAGCGAGGCTGGTTCAAGACCCGAAAAGTCTGGAGGTTCTGAAGGAGCGGCTAAAGAGCGAAGACCTTGTTCCTCTCGCCACTCCCACGCCTGAACCCACGCTGCCCCCACGACATCGCAGAGGATCTCGCGGTGCTGGCCAAAAGGCGGGTAACAAGTGACGGCGATATTTCAAGAACCTCTTGCCGGGCAAGCGGCTAACTTCGCCGCTTGCCCGGTTTGGTCCTACGAAGGTTGTTGCCGTGGCCTACTCAATCTTGTTAGAGAGATCAGCGAGGGAGGAATTACACGAGGCCCAAGAGGGTTACGGCACCGATTTTCGGGAGGCGACCGAGCAATGGTTGCACAGGTTGGCAACGGAAGCCGAGACTCGTGACTACGAGCTTTCGGCTGACTTAGTCGAGTGGGCAGAAAGCGTACTGGGCACTGCCCCCTCTTCCTGGGGCCATTCGTGGCGCCGATGGTTGAGCAGCCGTTTCGGAGATCAACTCCGCGCGCTACTGACACTTGCAAGAAAGCGATGCCCCCCGTGGGAACTTCGCACGTCCGTAGAGCGGTTCACGGTGCTAGGGTTTTTTCCGGCGGAGGTTTTGGTGCATTTTGAGGTCGATCATGTAGATAAACGAGTGATCTTCCGGCAGTTCCTTGGACTGCCGGGGCAGGAGGGAAGTGTTGAGTAGCGATCTTTCGTACCCGACGCCGCCCGCTGACAAGAGGAACCTCGAAGCGCAGGCACGATACCTTTCCGAACTGATAAGCTTCATCTTCAAGCTCCCTCTGTCTGAGGCGACCATCCATGCGCTGCGGAGGTATTTTGCCAGGGTCGGCCCGGAGAACTCGGAGGACCTAGTTGCTGCTATTCTGCTGGAATGTTGGGAAGCCCATCGGTCGGAAACCACCCTCACAGAGCAAGAACTAATCAGGGCGGCAGACAGAGTCCGTCAGCGATTGATCCGAGAGACCAAACGAACCGTTCTTACGGGAACACCGGAAGTAACTCCGTCCCACGATTTACCTCCGGAGGAGGAAGTCTCGTTCGTTCTACGCGAGTTTCAGTCCATTTTGGAGCGCAGTTCTCCAGAAGAAGCTCTTCTCTTCCAACGGTATTACCTCGACGGGCAGAGAGACATCAGGGCCTTATCCGAGGAACTTCACATGTCTCCCGCAACCGTTTACCGCCGGCTCAGCCAAATTCGTGCAAACTTCCTGTCCCGCCGCGAGGCTCTGGAGCCGCCACATTGGGCTGATTGAGGCGTTGTCAATCAGGCATTGTTGGGAACCCGGCCGTGGGCCGCGGTTACCCTGGGTCGGCATCCGCTGGCCCGTGGCTCTGACGTGCCCCGTCTGGGAGCGCTGCGTCAGCGTCTCGCTCGGCGTCGCCTGCCAGGACGAGGTGGGCCGGCTGTAGGATGTGCTTTAACTGCTACGCTGGGCCATCTGCGGAAGCGAAGGCGGTGCCGGCGAGGTGTGCTTCATCTTCCATGTCCACAACTCATTCCTCTTCGGCGCCCCCATCCTGCCCCGTGCGGTACTTGATGTCGTAATTGATGATGAAGTCTAGTTCCTCGTCCGTGAAGCCGTAGTGCTTCGACAGCATGCGGTCGATCTCGTCGATGATCGACTTTGCCAATTTAGGTTGGAACCGTTCGTATCTGACGGCGCCTCCTACCTCGTAATTCCCACTCCCTACTAGCGCATTGTCCTCAAGACATTTCATCAGCCGTTTCGACAGAGAGCCACAATCCGGGAGTCCATTGATTACTGATTGCGGGAGAGGAAGGAAATGCAGGTCTGATGGGTTAAAATCACGGCAGTTTGTCCTTGCCTGGTAGAGCCAATAGTGGAGCGTACTCCACAGGCAGCAGAACGCCGTGTCCCGAATAATTGCCGTGCGGAACGCTACGCTCTGCTCGCGAGTTGAACTACCCTCAACGCCATCTCTCCAAAAACGCGGGGGCCGGGTCGTGAAAGCGAACCAGTGGCCGACCCCCGTGATTTTGTAGTAAATTCGATGGACGGACGAAGACGCCGAAATGAGTTCCCCCAGCTGATACGGCTGGGAGGCGACTTTGCGAAAGACGGTCTCTTCCAGGGGCGCGCGGAATTTTGGGATGATTTTGTCCGGATAGCTGTCTGGCTTCTCCAGGGGCAGGTAGCTCAGGCAGTCAAATAGACTGGATCTCTCAACATCATACCACTTGTAGTATTGGGTAGTGGCGACTTGCGCCCCTTGGCTGTAGCCGGTTTTCCGTGCAAGGACAATAGCCACCCGGCAATGGTTCATTCCGTTGAAGAGCTTCGCTGGTCGGTCGTCGAATGTGGCGTAGGAGAGATTGTCCGAGTTCCCTCGGAGCAGTCCCCGAACCGATTCCATTCGCGACGTGGAGGCGATTGGGGCCTGGACGATGAACCCGAACCTTGACCCGCAGTTCAGCAAAGCATAACTCCTCTCGGTGCAGAGGGCATACAGATTGCCACACGAGAGAACCTGGCAGTTGTGGACTTGGTATACTCTCCGGACTTTGCTGTATTCGATGTACGGCGGATTCCCGATAATCACATCAAACCCGCCGCCGCTCATGATGCCGTAGAACTCGGCGAACCAGTGGAACGGCTGGTGCGATTCGTGCCACCTCTGGTACGCCGCCTCATCGTTCGGGTCCACATCATACTCACCGGCCAGATAGTGATCGAGTTGATCGCGCAACGCCTCCAAGCGGCGGCGTAGGCTGGCCTTGGCCTCACTAAAGTCAATCGCGTCCTTGCCGTACTCCGTTTGAAGTCGGCGGAAGAGCCGGAAATCTTGGTCGGCGCGTTGGGCATCGGCGAGGATGCGCTCTACCACCTGCGGCTTGAAGTTGAAGCGACCACGGAGGATGTTCTGCACGTCGGAAAGCTCGGCGAAGCCGACCAAGGTATTGCCTGCGCGGACGTTGAAGTCGATGTCGGGCAGTGGCTCGATCTGCTCGACCTTCTCGACCTGGGCGACGAGCTTGAGGAAGAGCCGCAGCTTGCAGATTTCGACGGCCTCTTCCATGATGTCCACGCCGTAGAGGTTGCCGACGATAATTGACTTGAGGATGAAGTAGCGCCGGTTGGGATGGCGCTCCGCGTTTTCCAGAACCTTGCGGAAGTCCGAGAACTTTTCGGGATGGTGCTTCGCACCGTCGCGCGTGAGGTCGTCGAGGAAGCCGTGCATGCGTTCCAGACACGCTTCATACAGCGGCTCCAGCAGATTGAGGGCCGCAAAGAGGAACGCACCGGAGCCGCACGTCGGATCGAGGACGGAGACGTTTTCGAGGGCGTGGTAGAAAGCGCGGAGCAGCTCCGGGCCTTCGCTGTTGTCGATTACGTCCTCGGCGAGTTGGCAGATGTCGAGGTTGTAAGTGATGAAGTCGTTGATGTCGTGAACCTCGCCGGCCTTCAGCTTGGATCGAAGATCGTGGCAGCGCTGCCGGCGGGCGACGTGTTCCCGCCAGGTTTCGGTGGGCAAGGCGTGTTCCTCGGAAGCAGATTTGTTCCAATTGCCGCGTTTGGACACGTCGCCTAGGCCGCCCGCAATCTCTTCCGGCAGCGGCAGGTCTACCCCTTTGCGCATGGCGGGATAGATGTAGCGGTCGGGATCGTCGCGGAGTAGGCGCCAGAGGGCGCTGTCGGGCGTGAAGGCAATGGCGCACTTCTTCTCAGCAGCGTTGAACAGGAAGGGGATCAGCGTGTTGCGGCTGATGTAGCCGGTGATGTCCTCCTTGGTGTAGTAGGCCCCCATCTGCTTCTGATTGATGTATTTCTCGAAGATGTAGCCCAGAACATCAGGGTTGATTTCGTTGTCGGCCCGCAGTGGGCGCTCGTCGAGGTGCCAATGGTAGGCGTCGAAGAAGGCGAACAGGCGCTCGAAAGCCTTGTCGGCGATCTGGATGTCGATGTAGGCCCGCTCCAGGTCGTGAACGTCGAATAGACCGCCGTTCAGGTAGGGAACATTACCCAGCAGATTGTCGAGGTCTTTCTTCCGTGCGGCCAGCGGTTGCCCAAGTCCCTCGTGAAAGAGCCGGAGCAAGAAGTAACGGTAGAACGTGAGGAACTTATCCTTGCCGCGTTCGGCCTGAATCCGGCGGAGCCGGTTGCGGAGATAATCGTTGTCGCCGTCCAGAAAGCCCTTCTTCTGGATGAAGTAGATGAACATGAGCCGGTTGAGCATCAGAGAGGCGTACCACTCGGAATCGGCAACGGCCGTGATGCCCTTGATGAACTTGAGGAACGTCTTGTGTTCGGTCTGGAAGCGGTCGTAAAAACGCCTGGTCACGCGGTCCACGTCGAATGCTTGCCGGGCGCGGCGGTTCACGTCCACCAACGTGATTCGCTCTTCCTCAGCAAGATCGACGGCGAGGTACTGGAGTTTCTGCGCCAGCAACTCGCCGGTGTGCCCCTTGAAGAAAGCGTATTCGCGGCGAGCGAGCGGTCGGCCAAGCTCGCGTCGCACCCATTGCCATTTTTGAACCGTTTTGCCGGCGTCTGTGTAGATGATGATGTGCTCGTGGGCGGACTTGGCGACCTGGCGCTCGATCTTGCTGCGGGTTGGATGATCGGGAACTGTGCCAGAGATGCCCGGTGGACATTCAAAGACCTGGAACCCCCGTTTTTCCGCGAGCGCATGGAGTTCGTAAGTCTTGCTATCCACGGCGACAGTCAGGTTTGCCGAGTGCCTATCCCAGCCCAACTCCTGGACGAACAGGGTCCGAAAGTCAAACTCTTTCAGACAGCGGCGGACGGCTTCGACGTTGAGCGACATAGGCTACTTTCCTTGCTTGGAGGCGGAGAGACCTAGCGAGCAGATGATTCGCGGTTCACGGGTTTGTTCTTCTTCGTGGACGAGGCACAGCCGGTCCTCGTCGCGCAAGGCAATGACCAGTTCGGCCAGATGTTCGTCCGAGATGCCGCTGCGCAACTGGCGGTTGAGCGTGTCTACAGCGGTCGGCCGCAGCGGGTAGCGGTGAATGTCCTCGATGGCCCGCCGCAACTCTTGCGAATCGAACAAGGTTCCCTTGACGGTCTCGGCGTATCGAAACAGCCGTTCGTAGGTGCGGAACCGCGCGCCGGACGGCCGCCCCAACTGACCGCCGACCGACTTCTCTTCTGTGCGGATGAGTTCCACCGCCTTGCCGACAAGATCGTGATGGTTGTTCAAGCGCGGTAGGGCCGGCGTCTGCGGGCTGCATTCAGCAGCTCGAAGAATGGCAAACTGAGATTCGGTTACGCTTTGCCCGCTTTCGTCCACCCAGGCCAGGGCGTCGTTGCCCTCGGCGGTGCGCAGGTAGACCAGGACACCAGGCGGTTGCCGCTCCGCCGGCTTGTGTGGCTTGGTAGCGAAGACCACCGGCGGCATATCGGGGATGGTCTGCTGGAGAGTGGGTTCGTCGGCGATTGCGTTCTTCCAGATCTGGTAGGCGTAAGAAGCCAGGTCCACTTCCCCTTCGCCCTCGCCCTCCAGAATGCCAGACTTCTCGTGATACAAGTCGAGAATCGTCCGGTCGGCCCGGTCCCCCTCGAAGAACGCCTCGTCCGTGCCGACGACTTCGGCATTTTCCTTGAGTCGCTGGCGGACGCGGGAGCGCAACCGAATGATCCGCTCCACACCGTCGGCGGGGAGGAAGGAATAGCAGAGGATTTTGTCCGCCTTCTGGCCGATGCGATCGACGCGGCCGGCGCGCTGAATCAGGCGGATGATGGCCCAAGGCAGATCGTAATTCACCACAATGGCGCAATCCTGAAGGTTTTGTCCCTCACTGAGAACGTCGGTGGCGACAAGGATGCGTAACTCCTGGTCGGGCGGAATTAGGTCGCGTTTCTCATTGCACGCCGGGCTGAAGCGCCAGGCGAGGGCCGTGGGGTTGTCCGAATCGCCGGTGACGCCGCAAACGCTTTTCAAGCCGCGCGCCCGGAGTTGTTCTTCCAGGTAGCGCACGGTATCGGCGAATTGCGTGAAGATCAGCACTTTATCGCTGGCGTGTTTCTTCCTCAACAGTTTTTCCAGTTCGTTCAACTTGGCGTCGGCGCTGGGATTCCATTCGCCGCAGAGCGACAGAATCTTGAGCAGCTCCTTGTTGTCGGCGCGGAGGTCGTCGGCGAGTTGCTTGACGAACAAGCCGGCCGGCAGCCATTTGAAACGCCGCTTCCAGGGGCCGGTGTAGGCGTCGTAGATTTCGGCGGCGCTCTGCTGGAAGCCGGTTTCAGTGAGCTTCTCGCATTCGTCGGCGGGGCCGTTGTCATTGCCGTCATCGTTCCCCCACAAGCCAGGGCTGTCGCTGTCGGCGATACCGGGGTCGAGCAGTTCCGCGTCCTGTGTGCCGATGGGGAGGGGGAACTTGTTCGCAATGGCGTGCAGGACAACGGCGTTGCGGAGGATGTGCCGCTCGACCGATTGCAGAAACGCCTGTCCGCCGCTCTCCAGGCGTTTGAAGAGGTTCGTCCGGCAAAAGCCCATGAGCCGTTTGCCCGCGCGGGACAAGTCCTGAATGACCTTGTTCTCTGTCTGCGTGGGCGGCTGGTGTGGTGACAAGGCGAGGTAATTGCCCAGGCCGTAGCGCGGCAGATTCAAATGATTGATGATGTCCACTACCTCGGCGGAGTACAGGCGGGCGTACTGGTCCGTGTCAGCGACGCCGATCTTGAATTTCACGGTTTTGGGAACGCGATCCGGGAAATAGGCGCGCGTGCCGTCTTCGTAGGTGAGGAACTTTCGGCCATTGGCCTCGTCCGTTTCGGCGTAGTTGTCCTTGATGAACGTCCGCGTGCGGCGGACCAGATAGAGCCGCATCAGTTCCCGCCAGTCGTCGGTGTACTCGCTCTTTTCAAACGCAGCCAAGGACCGCACGGAACATTGATGGCGACGGATGAACTCTGTCTCGCCCAACTCGCGCAGGAGACACTCCGGCCGGATGCCCAGGTCGCGGTCTTCCGGCACGAAGAGGCGCAGCTGGTTCCCCAGGTCCAGGTAAGTTTTGTTGTACGGCGTCGCGGACAGCATGATGAGCTTGCTGTCGTTCTCGCGGATGTATTCCTGGATAGCTTTGAAGCGTTTTCCTTCCCGGTTGCGGAGGTTGTGGGACTCGTCGATCAGCACCAGCCGGTAGCGTCGCAAGCCAGCCAGTTCCCTCGTTACTTTGCTCATGGACAGGACGCGGCCCCGCAAGCGGTAGTGTTCGCGGTAATCTTCCCACATGGGAACGAGGTTTCGGGGGCAAAGGATTAACGTCTCCAGACCGAGATCGTCCTCGAAGATGCGGGCCAGGGCCGTCGCCATCAATGTTTTGCCGAGGCCGACGACATCGCCGATCAGGACACCGCCTCGCTTGTTGAGATGGCGGGCAGCAATGCGGACCGCGGCGCTCTGAAATTCAAACAGTTTCCGGGCGAACTCTGCCGGGATGCGAAATTCGGTTAGGCCGGCGCGGGCTTCCTGAGACAGATGATAGGCCATCTTTACGTAAATGTGGTACGGCGAGATAAGGCTCTCGCGCGCCCAACTCTCCTCAATGATCCGCACCAGTTCCTCGGAGATGTCCACGCACCAGCGATCTTCCCAGCGGTCCTCAAACCACTTCTTCAGCTTGTTGCAGGCGTCGCTGTCGAGTACGTCAACATTCAACTCGCCTTGGCCGGCGAGGCCGGCAAACGTCAGGTTGCTGCTTCCGAGGTAGCCGACGATGGGGCTGTTCGGATCGCGCCGGAACAGGAGGTAGAGCTTGGCGTGCAAGCGGTGGCGAAGGAACAGCTTGACCGCGACTTTTCCCGCCCGGAGTTGGGTGGCCAGTTTGCGCAGGCTCGCTTCCGATTCGTTGGTGGGGATGCCGACCGTCAGCTGTTCGCGGAATTCCTCGGCCAGCCTCTTTTTCAGCCGCAGCGCGGTCTTGTTGTCCATGTCCTCGTTGTCAGGCGCCCCGCTCAGGGCATCGCGCAACTCTTCCGCCGGAAGCCGCTGCATACCGACGAGAAGGCGGCAGGAATGCCCCGCTCCACCGGGCCAGCGTTCGACGAAGGAGGCGAGATGTTTCCAGCCGCGCAGGTTGAAGTAACCGACGCAGAAATCGGCGCGTTCGGCGACCTCCAAGGTCTGCTGCAAAGCCGGGAGAAGGTCCAGGTCGATGTTGTCGAAGATTCTGGGCATGATGAACTTTCAACGCAGAAACACAAGCCGAGTGTAGACCGGCGTGTTTTCGCAGGGTTGAGTTTGAGAGTAACCTACTGCTCGGCGGCTGACAAGAGTAGCAGAAAGTTTTCCCGGCGAAGGCGCTCACGGACCTTTCCCCATACGTTTTTGATTAGCGCCCCAAGCTCAAGGTGAGTCATTTCTGGCCTGCCGTCAGCACAGCTGCACGTTCAGCAATCCTGAGACCGCAGCGTAGACGGCTGGCTCATACCAAATCACTCGGTACACCGGAAAGGAGCGAGCCATGTCGGTGGCATCAATGAGCAACTCAACTGTTGGAGTGCCGTTGATCGCCAGAGACGCCCTCCAGATGAACCGAGGATGCGGGTGCAACAATAGTGGGGGGAAGATCGGTGCGGATGACCGCGGCGAGCGCCCGGATCGCCAGGCGGGCGATCGGTCGGCTGTTCCGGTGGATTGGTTCTATGGGACGGCAGTGAGGATCGCAAGCATCTTGGACGTGCGTGTTCACCGAAACAACTCCAGTTGCGCGGAACCGGGCCGGCGGTTCGCGCGATACCAGCCAATGAACGCGGCGGATTGCATCGATAACCCGTTATCCATTATCGCGGTCCTCCCGGTTGGCGAAGAGGTCCGACGTGCGATCCCCGTTGCGTCGCCGCTCCTTCCGCTCGACGGCAGGAGGTGGCTGGAAGGGTTGCGCGTCCTCATCGCCACAAGTGTCAAACGGAGTGCGTGTCGATTCGCTAGTCTCGCCGGGTGCAAGATATGCGGCGGAATCGTTCTTTTGTGTAGTGGCATCCCTACCCATTTTTGACCCGCCCAACCCACCCAGCAAACCGTTTTCCTCGGCGTTTGCGGGCGAATTCGTGGGCGGGTTTGTGGGTGGGTTATCGGTTTCCCGCCCAGCAACCCGCCCAGCAACCCGCCCAGATTCCTCGGCGTTTTCGCATTCGTGGGCGGGTTGGGCGGGTTCCATTCCGAGCGAAGAGACGTGAAGACACAAAACTTTTCTCCGGCGTCCTTCCAGCGTGCGGCGGATGGTCAACTCTTGGCGCGCGGCATCCCAGTTCGACAACAAGCCGCGTTCCTTGAGCCGGCGCCGTAACGTCGATGCGGAGACAGTCAAGCTCTCGCCCTGCGCGCCGGCAATTTCCTGCGCGGCGGCGAAGGATGCTTCCGGCTCAAGCAACACGGCGTCGCCCTCGACCCATCCCACGCGCCGGCCCTGTGGATGCCAACCTGGTCCGTCGCGGGAATCTTCACGGCGCCATCCCCATGCCGAAGGCGTCTCAGGGAATCCGCCATCCGGTGCGGCCAGGTGAACGCGGCCAGATGCCAAGGCGGCGGACAGCAACCGCAGGAAGTGCCCGGTAGGCTCCGCGGATTCGAGATGATCGGCCTGCGCGGCGCCGGCCTCCTGGAGCGCGGCCAAGCCCTGCTCCCACAACTCCGCCCGCTGTGCCGTGTCCACGGCCCCGATCGTCGAGGCGAAGTCCAGCAGATAGCGCAGACCGAGCGCTAGATCCGCGATGATGCCGGGCGTCCGCGCGTGCTGCCCCTCGCCGACGGCACAGTCCCGCAGTTCTGACCGCTCGGCAGCCAGCCGACCGCGAATCTGCTCATACTGCGGAGCAAGCCAGGCAATGAAGGCCGCCATTGATGCGGCGTACAGCCCTTCGACGGCGTCCCGCTGGCATTCAGTCAAGCGATGATTGGCCGCCGGCGGTGCCGGCCCGAAATCGTTCTTGCTCGCCTCCAAAATCAACAGACGCGCCCGGAGGGACTGGCCGCGCGGCACGTCCTCTCCAGTAGACAGGATCAGCCCGCGCGGTGGCTTCGCTGGACGCAAGCTGCCATCCGCCCGCATCCGTTGCCGGCCGGCGGCATTGCCTTGTGCCCGCAAAAGCCGTTCGGCTTCGCGGTGCAGCCGGGCCACATCGGCAGAGTTACCAGAGGGCGCGAAATCATCAACGGTCAAGAACGCATCTTTCGCGGCGAAGGCGATACTCTCCAGGCTGTTTGCCGTTGATGCCCAACTGGCCGGCAAATGGCGGGCGTCCAGCTCCGCCCCATAGTGCTGTTGCATCAGGGCAGACAATTCCGACTTGAAGACGCCGCTTTGCCCCATCAGATGAACCGCGAAATCGGCACCACCCAGCGTAGCGCGATAGACGGCGGCCAGAAGCGGGAACGCCAGGTGCCGCGGACCGAAGTGGAGAAGCGACAGACTCGCCCTCACGGCGCGGCATCGGGCCTCACCATCGGGCGGATCGGGCAGGACGTATCGAGCCAGGGCATCAGGCGGTGATACCTCGACACCATCGACCGGGCCAGCCGCGCCGATCGCTCCGCCGGCGTGCAGATATGCCCACTGTTCGCCGATCTTGCGCCAGCCCAGGTGCCCATAGATGACACGTTGCGGCACGTCCCCGGACAACGATTGCATCGCACATCGCAGATGATCCTTCGTCGCTGCGCCGGCGTTGACCACGGCGCGTGTGCCCCAGCTCGGAATCACCCACTCCATGTAACCGAATTTCTCCGCTGGAACCTCGACGCGCAGTAACGGAGTACCATCGTGCAATGCACCCTCGACGGCAAGACGCATTGATTTCTCCGCGCCATCATCGACCGTAACTTGCTCGACGATGCGGACAGTGAAGTTGCACAAGGGAACTTCGACCGGGCCGTCTTTTGTCGGACGAAGATGGACGATGCGCCCGCCGCTCATCTTGTATTCCCCTGCGGAAGTCAGCGGCGGGCGTGCGGCGCGGAGAGACTGCCGGCGCGGCGCCAGCGCGGCGTCGAGGTCGCGGAGGCGGATGCCGGCACGGGATAACCGCGCGCGACAGCAAGCGTACTCAGCCGGGTCCATTTCGGACAGCTTCGCCAGCGCGTCAAGCAGCTGACCATCACGGAACAATCCTTCGGCGCCGGCCTCAGACAGCACGGCGTCGAGGCGGTCCAGTGGGTCCGGTGTCGCCGACGATTCACTGGCCCTCGCCATTGCCAGAGCCTCGGAGACAAAGGCGTGAGCAGTGTCGCCGGCCAGCACCTCGACGGCGACGCCGACGGCCAAGGCGTCGTCGATTCCTTTGTGTTCGGACGACCAGCGTTCCACCTCGACGGAGAAACCCTCGACCGAAAATCCCTCGACGCACGCGGCCAGCGAACGGGCCACGGCCGCTTTCGTGGATGCGTCCATGTCAAACGCCAGTTGGATCGTCGAGGCGCTGAGAGCCTTGGCAGTGTCGAGGGCCGTCCGCCAGCTGGCGACGCCGGGCGCGGAAATCGTGGGTAGCCCGCTCAAGAGATACGCTACATCCGCCTTTAGCTCGCCTTCGGTGAGCCGAACTCTCCCAGCCGGCGCCTGGATCCCCAGCGGCACATGGACGGCATTCTTCGCCGATGGTCCCCCGTACTTCGAGCTGGACAGATAGCTGTAGCGCGGGCCGTCCCCGGCCTCATCACGCCGCACTTTCAAAGCGACGATGCGGCCGGTCAGGTCGCGGACGGGGATCAGCAGTCCCGCTGATCCCGCGATCGTCGGATACTTTCTGCCATCCTTGTCCTTGAGAACGAACCCCGGCACGGTCAACAACGTCTCGACCCCGAACCTTTCCGCCAAGTCGCGCGCCAGCTTGGCACGTCCCTGGATGGGCAGGGAGCGATACAGCCGGCGGTCGATTTCAGGATCCGAAAGCCCACGCTTCCGCAGGGCGTCGCGGTGTGCCGTGTTCAGCACCAATCGGAACAGCGTGGCATCGTAAACCGAGTGTAAGGCGTCGGTATCCGCACGGTTGGCCTTGGTGCCTGTCGATTGATAAGGCACCTCGACGGCCAGACACCGGCCATCGCCAAGGCGGTGCAGGTAGAACGCCTCGCCGTTCTTGTCGCTCCCGGTCTTGATGGCGCCTTGCTCGACGCGCTGGCAACGGACCAGCTGTCCATCGACAGAGACGGCGCACCAATCCGGCTTGTGGCAGATAGGGCAGGGATTCTTGCGGCTCACGCGCTGCCATTGGCGGGGCCGTCCATTCGGGAGTTCGGCCATCAGATCCTCCCCGCTTGACGAACCGGCTTGCAGCCGCCAGCCACAGTGCGATACTCCGCCTTGCTGCCGGACTTGTTTCCTGAAACACTTCTGGCCATAATGGATCAGTCCTCGAAATGGAGGATGGCCCCGCGCCGGGACTCTAACCCGGTCCTCCCGTTCACCAGACGGGTGTGCTGCACCGTACACCACGCGGGGCACAGTCGATCACCACGGCGGCGGCCGACGTCTCAGCGTCGGCCGTTACCGTTCGGACGGACAGGCTTGCAGCCGGAGGAGATGAACGCCTCGATTTCGGACAAATCCCATCTGCGAAGCCTGCCGAGCTTGCAGCCCCACGGCAGCACGCCCGCATCCGCCATGCGGAGGACGTGCCGCCAGCTGCACCCCAACAGCCGCCCTAACTCTTTGGCGTCGATGAGGCGGCGGGGCGGCGAGGCGGTTGCCGTCGAATCGATCGGCTGAGTCGAGGAAGTCATCGTAAACCCTCCGAATCTTAGTCGTGGACAGGCACCTTGCCCGCCAACAGATGAAGTCTCCGCGAGGGTCGAACAACGGATTATGTTCGCGCTGACTTGTTCGCAAGATTTGTCAGGAGAGGCGCACGATTCCCTGGAATGGAGCGGGATTGTCCAGGGGCGCGAACAACTAGAAGGACTTGACAGGTTTTGTTCGCGCTACCTGTTCGCGCGGTTCCGGCGCATCCTTACCCTACTCAAGATTCCATTCAAGTTCTTAACACTCATCCCCTTGTCCTTGGCGAAGTCCTTTTTGCTGATGCCGGCATCGCGGGCGCGTTCCCACTCTTCTGCAAGCTCTTGTTCCTTCCGCGTCTCGTATCGCTTCCGTCTGGCCTGTGCTGTTCGCTCGCCTTCCTGGTCATTGCCGGGGCCGGTCACCCGTTTGCCCCAAACGTCCAACGCTTCCAGGGACGCGGCCCACACGTCTACTAGCTGACAGCAGTAGACCTCGGCCAGGTTGCCGGACAGCCCTTGCGCCTGTTCCAACTGCGCCATCAAGGGCCATACCTCATCGGGTTTGCCGCAAGCGGTCAGGACCGATCCGCCAGGGAAGAGGCGAATCAGTTTGTAGGGCGCTCGGAAGGAAACCTCTTCCCCTTGCCAGGCCAGCTGGTACAAAGTGAAGATCCACGGGTTCAAATGCCACTCAGAATGTCTCCAAAGCGGAAATTTCTGCTTGCAGACGTGCGCGGTCAGTTCAGTATATCGGCCCCAGGCTCCCCGCTCGGCAAAGATCAGCTCGATAGGCGGTCCCGTCCGTGTAGAAGGGCCGGCATGGAAAATCGGCCGGTTGTCCTTGCCGAGACTTTGAAGGGCTGCGGGAGGCAGCTCCGGTGGTTGGGCCACGAAAATCAATGTGTGCGTGATGGGCGAAAACCTGGCGGCGGCCTCCGCGAACCGTGAATGCAGAGCGGGGATGATTGCAGGATCAACCGGACGGTCGAAAAGTTGAGCGGTCGATGGCATGATCTACCCTTTATGCGGGCCGGCCGACCGCAACAGGGCGAAGGGTAGGACGCCCTGTCACGGCCGGCCGCTTGACCGCTGGCCGGCGGTCTTCCCGGTGTGAGTATTTTACCACTTCCCGCCAATGGCTCAAAGCGGGCGCGGCGGAGCTTCCATATCGCCGGTTTTCTGTCAACCTTTAAGAAGTGGATACCTCTTGCTCGCCCTCATCCTCACACAGCGGCACAGGGTCGTAGGTGCATATCGGCGTATCGTGATTGCAACGCGATAGAAGATTGAAGGTCAGCACCAGTCCGCGGCGGATGCCGTGTCGCTGCACCGCCTCGATAGATTATTCAGAGCAACTCGGTGAGAAGCGGCACACCACACGGCCCTTGAGTACGGGACAGCCCAGGCGTTGATAGAGGTGGATGGCTCCGATGTATGTCCGCGCCGTCAACTGATTCTCGGGCGCGCGGAATGAGTCGAGCACGGTCAGCAGAATGAGCGTGCCGAATAGCAACAGCCAGTGTGTGGTTTTTTCAACCAGGGTGACAATGTGGACATTCAGGGGCTTCCCGTAGGCGCTTGTTTCCACAACCGCCGCAGATAATCAGTCCTCCCTTTGGCCGGCACAGAAGATACACAATCAGACCGACGACCCCAGTAAGCATAACAAGAACTACCCATAACGCCCGCTTTTTGTGCGACTCGTCATGGTATAAAACGCGCGGCGCGTGAGGCGAGCAATCAGGACGGTTCCTCATCGTCTACTTCTTCATCCTCCACGATGTCCGCTCGCAGGTAAGGACACTTACGACCGGGGCCACAACGCAAGAAGCGGTGCTGTGCGGTAAAGAACAATTCCCAATCGGCCAGAGGCTCCGGGTCGTCGTCCGGCTCCGGATTTGGGCACAGTAACAGACTTGCTCCATTGCTGAACGTAATCGTCAGGCCGAACCCGAACACCAGCGGCAGCAGTTGGACATACATCACGCACGCACCGGCGAGAAGGCGATTCACTGCTGCCTCGATGACCGATTCATCCTTTTCCTCTCGCCGCGTCCACTTGGCCAGCGTGGCGCCGGACAGCAGCTCAGACGGCCAGCCGATTTCAATAAGTTTGCCCTCAAATGGAGCCAAAAGTTGCCAGCCTGAGGCGCGCGTCCCGAGAATCCATGTCCCTTTCGATTCGCCCGCCAAACTCGGATGGCTGTACGGCATCGGTTGCCCGAAGTGAAACATGAACTCTCGGCCGTAGGAGAAAGCGCCCTTCAAAAACGGTTGGCCGACAAGAACGGACAGCTTCTTGCCGATCCTCTGGGGGTCCGTAGATGGATTTGCTGTTGCCTCGGTGTCCGCCTTTCCTCCGTGCCGGGCCGGAGACTCCTCTGCGCTCGATTTGTCACCAGGGGCGAGAGAGAGTGTCGCTGGGGCGCTGTATTGAACCATAGCTGCGCTGACCATCGTCTTCTCCTTGCCTAAAGTCCCTTCATCTCTTTGTACTCGCGGGCCTTCTCGCATAGTTCCTTTTCTGTGAAATCGCCGCGGGGTCCAGAGCCGAAATCGCTATGATCTTTGCAACTCTCAAGGTAATCGCCGAAGTCTCGTCGCAGCTCAGGTGGGATACCCTCTTCACGAGCAATCCGCGTCACCTGTTTGATGTCCTTCCTTGGCATGACGAATCGTCCTTGGCTCCTTCGGTAGTCGGCATTGCCGTAGTCATTCTCCCGCCGTTGGCAATCGAGAGCAAGAGGAAGCAACCACGGGCGGCACACTCCCCCCGATAAGAGCTTAGGTCGCTTGGGCGCGGTGATTTGAACCGTCCCGGCCATCCCGTCGCCTCGATTCTACCCGCCCCACCATGCCAAGCGCTCTCGAAATAGTTCCTGGTTCGCATCGGCGATTCGTTCGACGGTGAAAGGGAGGTCGGTCAGTTTCAGTTCCGGTGCCCCTTCCGGACGGCGCTCGTTCATCCAACGCCGGAAGCCTTCGGGGTAGAACGCGATCTTCTCGGCCAAGGCGAGGGCGCGCTGCAGACGCTGGTAGCCAGGCAGCGGTTCCCACAGCAAGACGGGAGGGATGTTGAGCCGCTCGCAAAACAGTTTCCAGCCCTCCACCTTCGTCCGCAGCAAGAAACCGCACGCCAGAGGCAAGTCCCAGGGGTCGGAGAGCCATTCGTCGGCTTCCTCAGCCTCGTCTACTTCCGAGTATGTGTCGCCGTTGGCGTCCTGGTCGTCGGCGTCGTTGACAGTTTCTTCCTCTCGGACGGCGGCGAGTACGTCGAGGTAGCCGGCAGCCTCATCCAGCAGATCAAGGAAGATCATCGTGGCCACTTCATCGAAGGCGTGCGCGTGGGGCGCGTGATCTTGAACCGAGAGCGTAATCGTCCGGCCGGTTCGGCCCAGCCGGTCCCGCTCCTCATCGTCCCCGCGACCGCTGGCGGCCAGGATGAGCCGGAAGCGCTCTTCGGGGGTCAAGCAATCGTAGTGCTTAGCGATGGCATTCGTGTTCATCCCGATTCCTTCCCCTTGCGAGATTTCAACACAGTCTGCAATGCTTCAAGTCGCTTGTCGATCACGTCCACGCCGATCGCTCGCAGCAGGGCGTCGGCCAGTGTTGCCGTCAGGCGCGACTTCTCGCCGATGGGCAACTCGGCGGCGCCGAGTTGCCGAAGCCGCCCGGCCAGTAGCCGCACCACGTCGGTGGTGCCCATCGGTGCTGCGTCGCCGTCTCCCCTCTCGCCGTCCTGTTTCTCGACACGCCGGACAGTATCAACTAAGTCCCGCACCTTGATCCCTTGCTCAAGCAAGGTTTTCGCGGCTTGCAGCTTGATCCGCTCATCGTCCGACCGCAGCAGTTTGCGAAGAACAATAGCCGATTCGGCGGCGCCATTCGACATGATCCCGAGCGCTCGGTCCCAAAAGTCGGAACGGGCCTTCTCGACGCGCTGCCGGAAGTCGGGATCGGCGAGCCGGCGGTAAGCCGTCGCTTCCGAGACGCCGGCGAGCTTGGCGGCCGCGGCTGGGCTGACGCCGGCGGCCAGGTGTGCGACCAGGGCGGCATCGGCCGCTTTCTTGCTTCCACCGGGCATAGTCTCTCACCGGCTCTCACCGGCCCTCACTTTCGCCGGATGATCCGCAGGCCGTCTCGACGCCTTTGGAGCGAGGAAAGACATCGGCGGGAAAGATTCAGCTTGTCGCGGACGCCCCGCTGGCGAACGTGTTCGCCTAGCAATCGGGAACAGACGCCCCGCGTATCGCCTTCACTAACACGATGCCAACCGTTTCCCCTCCACCCCGATCCTACCCAATGCGGTAGCAGTTCGCTCATGTCCGGCCCTCTCCATCGGCTTGCCCGGACAGCAGCGCGGCCAGGTTGGCGCGGTCGGCCGGGGAGAGGGACAATAGCACCGTGGCGAGCGCGGCTACGGGGTCGGTTTGTTCGCTTTTCGCTTCGTTGGTGCAAGCGGGAGTGCAAGCGTTCGGCGCCGTTGCCGTAAGTCCTTTGTCTGTCTCTTTTGTGTCTGGAGAACCCTTGCTCGACAAGCTGGGGGTCACTGGTTCAAGTCCAGTAGCGCCCACTCGATACAACCTATTTGCCGGACGCAAGTTAAGCGTATCTCTCGACGTTTGAGAGCGCAGTCTCAACACCCGGATTTCTGAGTAGGCTACCCAAAAAAGCCTTGTGAGGACCGCTGCTCCTATCTAACCCTTCTTCTCGCCGCGCACATCCCAAATACCGCAAACACACCGCCATCGGGCAAGCCCGCTAACGCGGCGGTCGTCAACACAACCCCAAGCGGCTGCGGAATTCGCAAGAGGACGCCGGAAGAGGAAGCCGCCGCCTGCTCACCAGTGGATGAAGGACTGCCGGACAAGAAGACGCTAGTGGTTCATGGCAGCCGCGCACGTTACAAGATCGGGCAGAGCTGCCCGGCTGGGCAAGGACCGAGGCCAGCACTCCGACGTCTGCTCGGCAATGAGGCGGATGGTCGCCCCTTTCTCCCCTAGCGCATTGACCGCGTTCAGCCGCGCGGGTATCGTCGCATCATTGGCCGAGTCCCTTCTTTCCACATCAGGAGATCTCCCATGCGAACCTGGACCTGTGCCGTCACGCTTGCCCTCTTGCTCGTTTTCATCACTTTGACTGCGGCCCAGCAGCCGGCTTCGCAGCCGGACAAGGACAAACTTCCCGCGCCAGGTACAACGGGGAATCCGGAGAACGTTCCCTTCATCGGCAAGAGCGATCCCCAAGGCAATCCCGTTCGTCTCGCCAAAGCTACCGGCCATGTGTCAAATTACTCCGAGGACAAGGTTGTACCCTACACACTTCCTGACCCCCTTGTCACCTCCGACAAGCGCCGCGTCACCACCGCGGAGATGTGGCTCAGGCAGCGCCGGCCCGAGATCCTCAAGTTCTTCCGCGACGAGATCTACGGCGCTGTCCCGGAGAACGCCCCCAAGGTCGCCTGGGAGGTTGCCGAGACCGATGACAACGCTCGCGAGGGCACGGCCATCCTGCGGCGCATCGTGGGCAGAATGGGTGAGAAGAAAGATGGTCCCCGAATGAACCTGACCGTCTTCACACCCGCCAAAGCGAAGGGTCCGGTTCCGCTGCTGTTGAATCTTACCTTTGCGCCGCGGGCCGGCCGCAAGCCGCCAAGCCGGTTCGACCTCGTCGAGGAAACTTTGAGCCGTGGTTGGGGTTACGCCGCGCTCGGCTACACCGACATCCAACCGGACCGGCCCAACCGCTGGACCGAGGGCGTGATCGGCTTGACGCTGAAGGAAGGGCAGACGAAACCCGCGGCCAACGAGTGGGGGACGATCGGCGCCTGGGCATGGGGGCTGAGCCGGACCCTCGACTATTTCGAGACGGACAAATCCGTCAACGCCAAGCAAATCGCCATTACCGGCGCCTCGCGGTTGGGCAAGACCGTCCTTTGGGCCAGCGCTCAGGACGAACGGGTGGCAGCGGTGTTCGCCGCGGTTCCGGGTGAGATGGGCGCGTCGCTGATCCGCCGCGACTGGGGCGAGACGCTCGACGACATGGCCGAGCGTTTCGGCTATCAATTTGCCGGCAACCTGCAAAAGTGGGTCGGCAAGTGGAACGACCTGGCCGTGGATCAGCACATGCTGATCGCCCTG
>DATBHJ010000160.1:0-44072 GCA_036557565.1 Gemmataceae bacterium | reverse complement strand
CCGCTGCGCGGGGTGCGCGGCTCGGAAAGAGGTGAAGCGTGCGCAGTTCAGATCATGACTACGCTTCCGGATGCGCCCACGGCTTGCGATAGGGGCGGCGCAACAGCTTGTTCGCTTCGTCGTCGCCGACAACTTGATGTTTGTCCGCGTCCCAGGTCAGCGAGCGGCCCAGCTGCATCGATAAGTTGGCCAGGATGCAGCTTGCCGTTGAGGTGTGTCCTTGCTCGATGTCGGCGACCGGCCGACCACGCGAGGAGATGGCCTGCAAGAAGTCCCGCATATGCCAGCGCACCGCAGAAGCAACGTGCCGCTCCAGGTCTTTCTCCGTGCGGTCTTCCGGATACTTGTCGTATTCGTACAGCGCTTTGCCGGTCACCGTCGGCTGCTTTTGGCCGAGAGGGTAGAAGCCATAGTGATGCACGTCTAATTTCAGAGTGCCTTTGTCGCCATAAATCGTCGCGCCCCAGGGATATTCCGGATCGTTCGCCTCGCCCCAGGTGCGATGCTGCCACACGATGGGCAGGTTCTCAAACTCGAATGTCGCCGTCTGTGTATCGGTGATGTTGGCCTTGCTCTTTTTGTCCACGAAAATACCGCCGTTGGAAGAGATGCGCTTGGGCCAACCCAAATCGAGCATCCAGCGCACCATGTCGAGCATGTGAATGCACATATCGCCCATGATGCCGTTACCGTACTCCATGAAAGCGCGCCAGCTCCTCGGATGCACCAGTTTGTTGTACGGCCGCATCGGGGCCGGCCCGGTCCACATCTCGTAATCAAGGTACTCCGGCGGCGTCGTGTCCGGCGGATTCTCGCGCGTTCGCATGTGGTAGTAACAATAAACCTCGGCCGAGGCGATTTTGCCGAGCTTGCCCTCCTTTATGACGCGATCGCGCGCCTCGATGAGATGCGGGGTGCTGCGCCGCTGAGTGCCTACCTGGACGACGCGCTTGTGTTTACGAGCGGCGGCAACCATCGCCTGCCCCTCCGTGACATCGACGCTAATCGGCTTCTGCACCCAGACATCGGCACCCGATTCCACGGCGGCTATCATCGGCAGTGCATGCCAGTGGTCCGGCGTGGCCACCAGTACGATGTCAAGGTCCTTCTCCTTGAGCATATCTCGGTAGTCGGCATGGGTGCGGGGCTTCTTCTTGGACTTTTGCCGTCCGGCAACAATGTCGGCGGCCTCGGCGAGCATCTTCTTATCGACATCGCACAGCGAAACGACCTCGACGGGCGCGATCTGAATAAGCCGCAGCAAATCGACCTTGCCGTACCAACCGCAACCGATCATCCCGACGCGAGGAGCCTGATCCGCGAAGGCGGCCTCGGCGGCCTGCGACAGAGCGAGTCCGGCCGCGCTGGTGCCCAGAAATTGACGGCGATTCATGGATGGATCTCCCGGTGATAGAAATGGGGCAACGTGGAGGATAGTCTAGCCAGCCGCCGGACGCGCGGCGAGGGAAACAGTGAGGACCGTGAACGATTCTCAGGAGAACAGCTTGCGGATCGGCTGGCCATCGGCGAGCTTGAATGGTCGGTCGGTCTGGTCGCGCACCTCCAGGTCGGGGTCAATGCCGAAACGCCAGAAGAGCGTTGCCGCAATGTCGCCGGGCCTTACCGGATCGGCGGCGGGGTAGGCGCCGATGCGGTCGCTGGCACCGTACACGATTCCGCCCTGCACTCCGCCGCCGGCCAGCACCGCCGTGTAACAGTCGGGCCAGTGATCGCGGCCGCCTGACGGGTTCATCTTCGGTGTACGGCCGAACTCCCCCATCGCTACCACCAAGGTCGAGTCCAGTAGGCCGCGCGCTTGCAGATCCTCGACCAGTGCCGCGAATGCTTGATCGCTGGGCGGAATGAGTTGGCGGTGTCGCGCGAATAGCTTTTCGTGGCTGTCCCAGTTGGCGTCCTGGCCGTTTCTCTGGCCGTCGAAGACGGCGACAAAGTGGACGCCTCCTTCGACGAGTCGGCGAGCAAGCAGCAAGCTTTGACCAAGCCGAGTCCGACCGTAGCGGTCGCGTAACCGTGCTGGTTCCTGCGACAGGTCGAAGAGACGGCGTATCTCCGGCGAAGCGACCAGCTGGAGAGCACGATCCCGGTAGGCCGCGGCACGTGTAGCGGAACCAGGCAGCGAAACGCGATCCAGGCGGCGCAGCAGTGCGGCGCGATTGCCTACGTCGCGGGCCGCATCAAGGGCCGAAACACGGAAGTTTGGATCGCTGGGATCATCTGTCACCTGGAAGCGATCGTAGGCGCCGCCGAGCAGGCCGGGCGTCTGCCCCGGAAGTTGGACCACGTTGTAGAGCGTATAGGGCAACGCGACATAGGGCAGGACGCCGGCGCGTGACCCAAGGGCGTAGCTGATGGCCGAGCCAAGAGTTGGCAGGCCGCGTGGATCATCGGTGAGCAATTCCTGATCGCCGCCCGCTGGCGTGCGGCCGGTCAGCGTTTCGGCAGCCGCCGAATTGTGATTGCGCATCGGGTGGTGCAGTGAGCGCACGAGTGCCAGCCGGTTCATCAGTCGCGCGGTCCGGGGCAAGTGCTCGCAGACACGGATGCCCGGCACCGCGGTGGCAATCGTGCGATAGTCGCCGCGCACTTCGGCGGGCGCGTCGGGCTTCGGGTCGAAAGTATCAAGGTGACTGGGACCACCATAGTAGAAAATAAAGATGCACGCCCTGATCGGCTCATCAAGCGATGAGGCGGGTTTGCGATCGATCTGTGCCGCTTGCGCGGGCAGCAGTCCGCCCAGGTTTAATCCCAGGCAGCCTGAGCCTGCCAGATGCAGCAAATGTCGTCGTGTTAGGCTTCTTGAATCTTCGCGGTCCATCGGTGTGGTCCTTCACCCAGCTCGAAAAGAACCAGCTCTGTTTACAAGCCCGAAGTGTAAGCGCGGGCGGCCCTCGCCTAGGTTTCGGGATGGTAATCGATTCTACGCTTAATCTGCAATGAATTCCTACGGCTTTTCCGAGGCGGCATCGAGAGCGGCACTGAGGGTGCCAATCCAGTAAGGCTGGTCCGAACCAGCCACGCGGTTTCCTCGCGGTGCAGTGTAGACTTCCTTCCCGTCGTATTCCAGATGCAATTCCGCGTGCGCAAGACGTCCGACCGTGTACTGCCATACGGGTTTCGAGTTGCTTTTCGAGTCTACGTGGGCCTCGACGAAGAACAGGATTTCCGGATTCGTCCCATTGGCCAGTGTGAACAATCCACCCTCCAAGATTCCGCTGGCCTCGTCCCGGTACGTACAAAGCGGCCGCTTGAGCAGGCGGAGCTCGTATCGCGTGTTATCGGGATCCCAGAACTCATGGCCGGTGAACTTCTGAGCCAGCAACTTTACCTGCCGTTGCCTCAGGGAAGCATCGGCCGCGGGAGCTGGGACGCCCGGAATATCCTTGAGTTCGGCAGAGGAGTCGTTCTCGTCCCACCAGGGAGCGTCCGCATAACGCGCACGCAGTTTCCCTCCCGAGGTGTTGCAGATGACAAACGTCCAATGCGACCGGAGCTGAACGCCGCGAAAGATTTCGAGCAAGGCGACGGGACGGCCTTTCTGTCCCCACGCCCAGACGCTCCCCCTGTCGTTCTGCCGCGTGGGGTCGCCGTAGTAGAGCAGTGGATCCTTGATACGTGGGACCTTGATCCAATTGTCGCTCCTTGGGATTTCAATCTCGATGTTACGGACCACTCGTTCCGCCTCGAGGCGAACCCGCTCGTTGGCCTTCGACTCGGCGCTTTGATCCGTTTTCTCGTCTTTTGTCCCTGACGGAGGCTCCGAAAGCGAACCTACCAAGGCGGTCGATGCTCCAAGCAATGCCGCAATCGCCAGACAGGTTTTGATCGAAGGTTGAATTGCTTGGTGTGTCATTGTGTCACTTCGGCAACGGAAAGAACCATTTCATGGATTTCTATGCACGACTATTTTTCCTGCCTGATTCTGTGCGACGCGCCGTGATACGGCCAGTCGGTTCGACTATGGGCATTAAAACGATCATAGGCAGCGATTTGCCGGCCATCGAGCGTGACGCTCACTTCCGCTGCTGTGAGTCGGAGGATACCGTAGCGCCAGCGCTCACCGTCGGACTCGAAGACGAGGCCGATCTCCGGATTGGTGCCGTTGGCAAAAGTGAAGATGGCGCCATCGGCGATTTTCTCTTTGGCCGATTTGTAGCGGTCGATCGGTTGCGTCAACAACCGGCATTCGATTGCCTCATTCTTGAGGCGCTCGTTAACTGAGAATCGCTGCGCCAGTTTCCGCATTTGCACCAGACGCGCGGTAGCCGAGTCGGCCGGCTTCGAGGCGCTGGGCATTTCCTTCATGATGACGGCTGAATCTGTGGGGTCCCAACGAATGTTCTCCGTCTTGTGTTGCAGAGCGAATTTCGCCTCGGACAGTGACAAAAACTCGAACGCCAATACGCGAGATTCATCGGGCGCCTGGTAAATCTCGACCGTCACCAGTGCCGTCGGCCGTCCTTCCATTCCCAAGCGCCAAACACTGGCGTCCAGCAAAACAGTGATATTCTCGCTCGCAGCATCAATGCCCCCGCGCGTTGGGTCGCTGTAGCGGAGCAGCGGCTTGGAGGCAAACGTGAGCGCAGCTTTCGGCGTCGATGCCGCGGACTCCGGTTCGAGACTTTCTACAGCCGCCCGCATGAATTCCAATCGCTGTTTTGCTTGCCCCTCATCCTGAGCCAATACCGAGGAAACCGACAGTCCCAGCAATGTAAGAACAAGCGGAGAGATGTACCCCTTCCGACCACCCAGCAACTTGACCATGACCATTCTCCACTTAGTGAGATGCCGAGCCCGCTCGTTCCACGCTCATTTGTCCCTGTCAAAGAATCCATGCGATCCATTGTGGTACGATTGGCTAGTGCCTCCGGCAGTAAGGTCTTCGTAGCCGGCCACTTGCCGATCACCGAGTGCGACAGCCGCTTCCGAAGCAGTTAGCCGCAGTGTGCCATAAAACCAGTGGTTCCCGTCCGTCTCTATGACAACGCCCACTTCGGGATTGGTGCTATTGACATAGACGAGTATGGCTCCATCGACGATCTTGTCCGCTTCCGCCTGGTAGCGATCGATCGGTTGCGTCAACAGCCGGCATTCGATCTCCTTGCCGTGAAACTGCTCCTTCACCGTGAAGCGCCGCGCCAGTTTCCTCATTTGCACCAGACGGGCGGAGGCTGTCGAAGCCGGTTTCGGCCCGTCGGGCAATTCCTTCAGGGTCAGGCCCGATTCGGTAGGTTCCCAAAGGATCTTCTCCTCTTTGTGTTTCACGGAGAATTTCGCTCCGGTGAGCGACAGGAATTCATACGACAACACTCCTGGAGCTTCCGATACCTCATAAATCTCGATTGTCACCAGGGCCGTCGGTCGCCCCTGGATTCCCAGGCGCCAAACGCTGCCGTCCAGCAAGACCGTGCCTCCTTGCAGGCCGCGCGTGGGATCGCTGTACCGCAGTAGCGGCTTGGCGGCGAACGTGAGCGATTCCTTCGTCTTCAATTCCAGAGACTCCGGTTCGAGTTTGTCCACCGCATCCCGCATCCATTTCAATCGCTGTTTCTCTTGCGCACCTTCGTCGGCTGTTACGGAAAAAGCCAACGATACGAGCAATGCAAGAACGATCTGAGGACCCCGCCATCCTCGACCAACCGGGAGAAAGAACATGGCCATTCTCCTTCATGCAAAGACATGGCGAACTCGGCTAACCCTTCACTTGCCCGCAGACAACAGAATCTGGGCAGCGAGCAGTCCATCGCGGTGCCGTGCTCGATTCGCTTTCTTGCCAGGAGGCGAGCCGCCCTGCTCCTCCGACAAATACGCACTCTGAGGCTCGTGACTGACGCCGTCGCCGTCGTCGTCGAGCTGTTGATGCTCGGTCGCCAACTGCTCGGCGCTGAGGTAGTTCTGGGCAATCTCTTTGGCCACAACCACGTACAGGTCGAACAGGGTCAGTTTGCCATCTTTATCCACGTCATGATCGCCAAGGTTCAACCCGCCTCCGAGGATCTGCGCGAATGCAGCAGGGAAAGTCGTCTCGTTGGTTTCCGCATCGGCCTCCGTCGCGGCGATGACGATGCGGCCTGGGCGGGAGAGCGGGGCCACGAAGTAACCGCTAAGCGATGTCGTCATCAGAAAGACCTGCTCCCGGCAGGCGACGTCCGTGAAGAGTTTGCCGAAATCTGCCGTATTGATGTCGGGTCCAGGCAGGTTCCACCACACCCTGCGCCCGTCGTAGTGGCAATGGCCCAGGCAGATGACCCATAGTCCGTCCTCTGGTCCGACCACTTTCGTGATGTCGGTGATCTTGGCGGCTACAGCCTCCTTGGTCGCCGGTCCAGTCGCACCCGGCAGGTCCTTCGGGGTATCGGCGCCGAAGAGAACGTATTGCCGCTCGGAGGGAATCCCGAGGGTCTTGGTCAAGCCGTCATTGAGTTTGCGGACTGTCTCGGTGAACGATTTGACGTGCTCGGCGTCTCCAGGATGGCCGCAAAGGATGAGCGCGTGCCGCTTCTTGGGAGGCTCCAGGCTCTTCGTTGCGGGGTCTTGGGTAGCAATTCGGGGAGTTACGTCTTTCGCCGGCACTGCCGGAGGAGGCGTCTGTGCTGGCGCACTAGCGGCCCAGATCAATGGAATGAGGTAAAGCATGGTTATTTGTCCTTTGCTGGTATAATTTCGTCTCTCCGGGACCGGCCCGTCCGCGCGAGCAAATTGATGTCACAAGACAAGGCTTCTTCCCGGAATATGCGACAAATGTTTCGTGGATCGTGCTGGGACGTTATTTCTCTCCGACAGGGATGACCACTCCGGACGAGTTCTGGTCTGTTGCCCGAATCCGGGCGAGCAAGTTGCCCTCCAGGCTCACAATCTTATCTGGGTAGGCACGATATAAGTGCAATGGGTCGTGCAAGTGGACGTTGGTCTCGTCTCGCACCGACGACCAGACCTCTTTGTCCTTGCGCCCAATGTAGAGGGAGCGGTCAGAGAATCGTCCGAGGGCATACTCCCAGTGCATTTTCCCTTTTGCCTCGTGCGCCTCGATGAGCAGCAGTACCTCTGGGTCTGTCCCCGCATTGGAGACGAGTGCGAAGAGCGCACCGTCCATCGCACCACTTTTGGCGGACGGATAGCGGTAGAGCGGCGCGGGCAACAGCCGCAAATCCCAGCGCTTTCCTTGTTCGTCGATTTCATGGCCGCTGATCTCCTGCGCCAGCCGCCGCATCTGCACGAGTCGCGCTCCTGGAGTCGCGGCGGGCGTCCCGGCATCGGGGAATTCCTGCCGCCGGAGTCCCGCCTGCGGTTTCCACTCGTTAGAAGCATCGACACGGCTGACGAGGAGTTTCTCTCGATCTAGCGCATGGAACTCATGGATCACCCGGCGGCCTCCGAATCGGGGAGCCGGCTGCGAGAAGATGCATCCCAGAGCCGCTGGCCGGCCGTCCCGTATCCATAGGAAGACCACCCCTTGCTGCACCTCTGACCGGACCGGGTTGGACCACTCGAAAACCGGCTCTTTTTTGAGTTCCAACTCCTTCTTGGGGTTGGACGCGACCGCCAACGAATACTCGGAAACTTCCTTGACGTAGATCGGAAGCATCTTCTTCGCCAGACTGTCGGCTGGCTCGTCGGCTGCAAAAACCAAGCTCAAGCTGAAAAAAAACATGATCGCTCCTTGGCTCGATCGTTATTTCTCGTCCACAGGAAGGACTTCGACGCGCCAGAGTGGGGGACTTGTTCGCACGCGGGCCAATAGTTTGCCGTCCAGGCTGACGATCTTGTCAGCGTAAATGCGGTAGAGGTGCTGCAGGTCATGGTGATAGGTATCGTTCTCGCCACGAATCGAGGACCAGACCTCTGTGTCCTTGTACTGCACATGCAGATCGCGGTCGGAGAAGCGTCCGCAGGCGTACTCCCAGCGAGTCTTATCGCCGTCTTTGCGAGCCTCAATGAGTAACAACACTTCCGGGTCGGTCCCGGCGTTGGAGACAAGCGTGAAGAGAGCGCCGTCCATCACGTCGCTCTTGGCAGACGTATATCGGTACAGTGGCGCGGGCAGCAGGCGTAGTTCCCAACGCTTCTCTTCGGCATCGGTTTCATAGCCGGTGAAAAGCTGAGCCAACCGCTTCATTTGCACGAGCCGAGCTCCGGCCGTTGCGGCTGGGGATCCGGCTTCGGGTATTTCCTTGCGCACCAGTCCGACCTGTGGATTCCATTCGTTGAGGGCATCTGGCCGGCTCACAAGGAGCCTCGCTCGGTCGAGCGCATGGAACTCATGGTACACCCGTCGACGGGGCAGATCGCCATCCGGTTCCGACCAGATACTGCCCAGAGCGGCAGGCCGGCCGTCGCGCAGCCACAGGAAAACGACGCCCTGTTGGTGCTGTCCCCGAACTGGGTTGGACCACTCGAAGACCGGCTCCTTCTTGAGGTCCAGCTTCTTCTCGGGCGCGGACTCGACTGCCATCGAATACTCGGATGCTTCCTTGAGGTAGATCGGGAGCATCTTCTTTGCCAAGCCGTCGTCGCGGTCCGCTGCAGCCAACAGCAGGATCACGCTAAGAATGTCCATGACAGATCCTCCGTTTCGCTAACGGGATCATTTCTCGTTCACGGGGATTACTTGGCCATACGGGTTCCTCTCCGTTTGCCGCACGCGGGCCAACAGCTTGCCCTCCTGGGTCACCACTTTGTCCGGGTAGACGCGGAAGAGGTGCAAAGGATCGTGGGAGAAGGGGTTCGCCTCGCTGGGAACGGACGAGAAGACTTCCTTGTCTTTGTGCTGTACGTGCAACTCCCAGTCGGAGAAGCGGCCGCAGGCGTACTCCCAACGAATCTTACCGGCTACTTGTCGCGCCTCAAGGAGCAGCAAGACTTCGGGATCGGTCCCGGCCGTGGAGACCAGCGTGAAGAGGGCCCCATCTACCACGCCGGCCTTGGCGGAAGTGTAACGGTAGAGAGGCGTCGGTAGGAGACGCAGCTCCCAGCGCTGACCCTCCCTGTTTAGGCTGTAACCGCTGAACTCCTGCGCGAGCCGCCGCATCTGTACAAGCCGTGCTCCAGAGGTCTCGGCTGGCGCTCCGGCGCCGGATATTTCCTTCCGCTCCAAGCCCGCCTGGGGCTTCCATTCGTTCAAGGCCGCCCTGGTGCGGCGCACCAGAAGCTTGTCGCGGTCCAACGCGTGGAACTCGTGGATGATCCTATGACCTAGTGGCTGGTCCTCAGGCTGGGAGTAGATGTTGCCCAGGGCCGCGGGCCGGCCCTCCCGCAGCCACAGGAAGACGACTCCTTGCTGTACTCCGGATCGAACCGGATTGGACCACTCGAAGATCGGTTCCTTCTTGAGTTCCAGCTTCTTCTCGGGCGCGGACTCGACCGCCATCGAATAGTCGGATGCATCCTTGACGTAGACAGGCAGCATCTTCTTCGCCAGGCCGTCGTCCGAATCGGCTGCGGCCAGCAATAGGATCAAGCTGAGAGTGGTCACGATCGTTCCTCCGTCCTCTACTTCTCTTCCACCGGGATATTCTCGCCATACGGGGAGTGCTCCGTAACGCGCACACGGGCCAGTAACTTGCCTTCCAGGGTCACGACCTTGTCGCCGTAGATACGGTAGAGGTGCTTCGGATCATGCAAGAACGTGTTGGTCTCGTTCAGGACCGAGGCCCAGACCTCCTTGTCATTGCGCTGCACATACAGGTCGCGGTTGGAGAAGCGGCCACAAGCGCTCTCCCAGCGCTGCTTGCCGCCCACTTCGCGAGCTTCGATGAGCAGTAATACTTCGGGGTCGGTCCCCTCTGTGGAGACCAAGGTGAACAGCGCCCCGTCTACCACGCCGGACTTGGCGGACGGGTAGCGGTAAAGCGGCGTCGGCAGCAGACGCAATTCATAGCGCTTGCCCTCCCTGTCAATCAAATGACCCGTGTACTGCTGTGCCAGCCGCCGCATCTGCACCAGTCTCGCCCCTGCTGTGGCGGCAGGGACTCCGGCGTCCGGTATCTCCTGCCGTTCAAGCCCCGCCTGCGGCTTCCACTCGTTAAGCGCGTTGGCTCGGTTCACCTGGAGCTTCTCTCTGTCCAGGGCATGGAATTCATGGATGACGCGCCGGCCGGGCATCCGGGCATCCGGCTGGGAGAAAATGCAGCCCAAGGCGGCGGGCCGCCCGTCACGCAACCACAAGAAAACGACGCCTTGCTGGAGCCTTTGCCGGTTCGGGTTGGACCACTCGAAGATCGGATCCTTCCTGAGTTCGAGTGCTTTCTTCGGATCGCTCTCGACGGCGATCGAATACTCGGATGCATCTTTCGTGTAAATGGGCAGCATCTTCTTCGCCAACCCGTCATCTGGGTCGGCCGCGGCCAGCAGTAGGATCAAGTTGAGAACGGACACAATCGCACCTCCGTTCCGCTGTCATTTCTCGTCCACAGGGATGGACTCACCCCACCACACTGCCGGTGTCTCCCTTACGCGGGCCAGCAGTTTGCCCTCCAGGTTCACGACTTTGTCCGCATAGAGGCGATAGAGATGCAGGGAGTCGTGCGCGACCGTGTTGGTCGCGCTGTGAACCGACGACCAGGCCTCCTTATCTTTGTGCTGGATGTAGAGATCGCGGTTGGAGAAGCGGCAACACGCGTATTTCCAGCAGATTTTGCCGCCCTCCTGGCACGCCTCGATCAGCAACCATATCTCCGGATCGGTCCCCTCGGCAGAGAGGAGCGTGAACAGCGCGCCATCCACGACACCACTCTTGGACGCCGGATACCGATACAGCGGCTTTGGCAGCAGACGCAAGTCGGAGCGCTTGCCCTCGCTGTCGGTCTCGTAGCCGGTGAACTCCTGCGCCAGCCGCCGCATGTGCAGCAGCCGCGCGCCGGGAGTCGCAGCAGGCGTACCGGCGTTGGGTAGCTCCTTTCGCTCCAGTCCGACTCTCGGCCTCCACTCGTTTAGCGCATTGGGTCGGCTCACCAGGATCTTCTCCGAGTCCAGGGCGTGAAGCTCGTGAATGACCCGCCGGCCAGGCAGGCTGGGATCTTGTTGGGAGAAAATGGAGCCGAGAGCTGCCGGGCGGCCGTCTCGCAGCCACAGGAAGATCACGCCTTGTTGCAGCGTGGACCGAATCGGGTTGGTCCACTCGAAGATCGGATCCTTCTTGAGTTCCAGTTCTTTCTTGGGAGCGGACTCTACTGCCAGCGAGTACTCGGCGACTTCCTTGCGATAAATCGGCAACATCTTCTTTGCCAGGCCATCGTCTGGCTCTGCGGAGGCCAACACCAGAATCAAGCTGAGAAAGCCCACGATCATTCCTCCGTCTTGGTAGCCGGGTCATTTGTCGGTCTTGGGGGGAACGGGTGGATTGCTCATTGACCGTAAGCGGGTGAGAACCTTGCCCTCAAGGCTCACAACCTTGTCGGGGTAATTGCAATAGGTGTGTAGTGGGTCGTGCCTTCGCGTGTTGTTTTCGCTAAGAACCGACGACCAGACTTCTTTGCCTTTGTGCTGCACGTAGAGATCCCAGTTTGAGAAACGGCCGCAGGCGTATTCCCAACGTGTCTTGGCACCAACCTTGTGGGCCTCGATGAGTAACAACACCTCCGGGTCGGTCCCGACCGTGGAGACAAACGCAAACAGTGCGCCGTCCACCACAGCGCTCCCGGCCTCTGGATAGCGATAGAGGGGAGCCGGCAGCAAGCGCAACTCTCCGCGCTCGCCTTTGCTGCCCGCACTGATTTCATAGCCAGTAAACTCCCGTCCCAGCCGCCGCATTTGCACCAGACGAGCCCCTCGAGTTGTAGCCGGCTCCTCGGCGTCGGGGAGTTCTTTGCGAGCCAGGCCCGCCTGTGGTCTCCACTCGTTTAACGCATCGGAGCGGCTCACCAGGAGCTTCTCTCGGTCCAGGGCGTGAAACTCATGGTAGATGCTCCGGCCGGGTAGTCTGCTGTCCGGCACCGAGAAGAAGCATCCCAATGCCGAGGGCCGTCCGTCTCGCAGCCACAAAAAGATGACCCCTTGCTGGACTCTTGCCCGGATTGGATTGGACCATTCGAGAATCGGCTCGTTCTTGAGCTCCAATTCCTTCTTGGGAGCGGACTCGACTGTTATTGAATACTCGGCAACTTCCTTGCGATATATCGGCAGCATCTTCTTCGCCAGGCCGTCGTCCGAATCGGCTGAGGCCACCACCAGAATCAGGCTCAAGAATCCCATGACTGGTTCTCCTGTCCGACAACACTCTCAGCGAGTAGGAAGACTGGTGAAATCTTGAATTATCTCCGGCGCTCCTTCCGGCAGCGGACCAGGTAATACCTCTGGTTCGGGTGGAGGCGGGGTAAGGGGCAGGGTCGTCGCATTGGGCGAAAATGCGGTAGCGGCGACTACACCCTTGGGTAACTGTCGCGAAGAGATCGGCTCCCCGCTCGGCAGCTTCCGCCATTCCACGAGTCCGTTCCAGCCGCCCATAACCAGCATCGATCCATCGGGCGCAAACCGAGATGCTCCGACCGGAGCGGATGCACTGTAAGTGTCCAGTCTCCGCCGCTCAGCGATTGACCAGCATTCCACCCAGCCGGTCTCCGCATCGAGCCACGAACCGAAGGATACGGCCACAGTTTGACCATCGGGACCGCATGTGATGCTGTTCGCCGGGCCTTCAACGGACCAACTGCTCACAGGGGCCAGGGTCCTGGGATTTCGCACCGAGATGCCCCCGGCGGCGTCCAGGACCAGTAAAAGGCCGCCGTCCGGTGTATAGGCGATCCCTCTTGCCGCGGCCGGGACGTTAACTTCGGCCAACACGTTTCCCCAATAATCCCATGTCCGAACCAGGGATCCGGGTCCGGCGGTGGCAAGCCGTTCGTCATTCGGTGCGAAGGTCAGGGTAAGTGGTTTGCCCGGTGCAAGCGCCTTAACTGTCCCGTCGGGGCAGCGCAGTACGACTTCGTTCTCGCGCGCCATGACCGTAACGATTCCTCCCGGAGACGAAACGGTGGCCCATACGGGTGGCTCGGCGGGCCTGGTCGGAGTCGGCGACACGCACTTCGATTTCGAGTTCCTCGCATTAAGTTCGAGGTGCATGTCGTGACTTGCAACGGCGGCCTCAGAACCGGGATCAGAACTCGGAGCGGCCCGGAGCGCCGGCTGGATCAATAACGCTATTATGGCGGCAGTACGAACCGCATGCGACCCGCGGAGTTCACTGGGACGTTTGGCATGAATGATCCCGATTAGTCGGCGTTGGAGCAAACGAGCATCTCGGTTGGCCGGGCAGGCTCCCGGGGGAAGGACAGGCCGTCGCAGCTCGGCGGCGTAATCGATGGTGGCAAGCAAGGCTTCGGCGTATCGGCGTGGTGAAGCCGCAAGTCCACCAACGACCCATGCATCACAACACTCCTCCTCCGCCGTCTCGATTCCGACTCGGGCGAGCCAAACTGCCGGGTTCCACCAGTAAAGTCCCGTGACCACGAACTCAACCATGCGAACCCAGTGATCGCGGCGCAGATAGTGTGCCAATTCGTGGGCCAGCAACGTGTCGCGCGCCTCGGGGGACAGACGTGCGAGCAATTCGCGGGGAAACAGGAGAACGGTACCCCGCCCCCAACCCCACAGCATCGGTGAACCGATCCCGTTTGCCACCTTCACGGCCGGCGGGCGTCCCACCCCAAGCGCCTTGCCAATTCGCCGCGTCGCCAGGGCTATCTCCGGCTCGACATCTTGTGCGCGCGCCACCCGCCGCCGGAAACGAATGATCCTCCGGCCCTGCCATATGAACCACGCCGTCGAACCGGCAATCCACACGATGAGCGCCCACTGATCGGCCCTCATCATGCGAAACCGCGCCCACCACGCCGGCGCATGCTCTGCATCAGGAATTGGAAAGTGGCTCGCCGCCGAAGTGGATGGCAAGGGCTTACAGACACAACCAACGAGGGGCGGAGATTCGGGCGGAGGCGCTTCCCAGGACGCTGGCAACACGGCCAGTGGAATGTGGAACAGAGGCGGCGTGACGAGCTTGAGAAGAACCAACAGCCAGAGAAGGTGTCGCACGGCAGGTGAGCGAACTAAGGATCCGACCGCCAATGCCAGCAAGGCGAGCAAGGCAGCGACCGCGGCATTGCCGAGCATCGCATGCATCACGGGCATGGCTGTCCCCTTTCGTTGCTCACTTGGCCTTCTTGCCTTCCCTGTCCAGCTCGTCGAACAATTTGCGGAGGTTCTCGCGGTCTTTCGCCGACAGTTTCTGAGATCGAACCAGGTGAGTCAGCAGTGGTGCGAGATCACCCTCGAACAGATCGTCTGCCGCAGCTTGCAGGCGATTGCCGGCGAGTTCCTCACGTTTCACGGACGCAAAGTAGTGGTGCGGCCACTTGTTCCGGTCACGAGCGACGCATCCTTTCGCCTCGAGGCGGTCGAGCAGTTTCCGAACTGTCGCGAGCAACGCCGGCTGAGTATTGCCGTACAGAGCCTCTGTGAGTTCTTGCACCGTCGCCGAGGGTCGCTGCCACAATTCGTTTAGCAGCGATAACTCGGTGTCCGTTATCTCCCGCGGTGCTCTTCCCATCTAATTCACTCCCTTTCTTCGATAATAGGTTGGATGGATTTAACATCCGTCCTGCGAATTCACTTCTTGGGCGTTCCTTCCCAAAAGTAGGTCCATGTATCTCGGTCTCCCGGCGGCTGTTGCAATTTCGCATCGGGACCCTCCTTGCCTCGTACGGCAGAAACGAACCCCGGTGCGCAACTACTGCACAAGTATAGCTGCCGGATCAAGAGAACTCGACCCATGCCCAAACTCCTCATTTCTCCGGTTGGTGAACCCAGACGTAATAGGCGTCTCGCGGCGTAGTCTTGCCGTGACGGTTAGGAACGCTCCAAATCTCGCGCCCGTCCAGTCGAGCTGTAACCGCGTAGCACGTCATCGGCGCAAGTGAGTAATACCACCCGGCCTTATCCCCTTCTCCCCGGTGTTCGAGGATCAAGAACAGTTCCGGATCGGTGCCGTGGACGAATACGAACACGGCGCCGTCGTTGATGCCGTGTTTGGCGTCCTTGTAACGATAGACGGGTCGGGCGAGCAGGCGCAACTCGTAACGGCTCGACTCCACGTCGTTTGCACGCATCTTGAAGTCGTCCAGGGCAGAGAAACGACCCGCCTGCTCCTTCATCTGTACCAGGCGTTGGACGGCGCCCTTGGCAGCACTCGGCGCGTCTGGCACTTTCGTGAACTCCTGAGCGGCCTTCTCCGGCTGCCAGGGCATTCTCTCTCCGGCGCTCATCGAGAATCCCGCCGACGCTACAGACTGGCACTCGTGAATCCAGGTTCCGTCTTTCACCAGGAAGATCTGGGCAAAGACAGCGGGGCGTTCTCCTTCTTTCCACATGACGGCGATGCCATCGAGGACGTCGCCCACTGCGTTGTTGAAGCGCAGGAGAGGCTCGCCATGCAGAACAAGCCGGACGGCCGGCGATCGGTCGAGTGTCACCTCGTACTCCGCTGCCTGTCGCTTCATCGATTCCAGCCGCTCTTTCTGCTCGGCCGATCCACCCGACGACGGCTCATCGGCTGCAGTGGCCAGGCCGATCAGAAAAGATGCCAGTAGTATCGTCGCGATACTTGTTCTTATCATCCGTCTTCTGTGCCTCCGTCGAACGGGGTCTGTTTCTCAAGCCAGCCCAAGCCAACGCCGCCAGAACCATTCGGCCGCCAAGAGCGAGAGAAGCACACCCAGGATCCATCCAGTGCTCCAAAGCGGGGTATGGCGAACCGTGGCGGGACCTTCCGTAATCGGTAGATCCGAGAGGACATCCGCGAGCGCTTTTGCATCCGAGATTTCGCGGCCACCCGTTCCCCGAGCGAGCGCAGCCAGAAATTCTCGATTGGGCAGTGGGTTTTGTTGTTCGTGGGGGTCGCTGAGGATCTGCACGTCAAGGGAGCCGCTATCGATTTGTGTCTGACCTTCATACGCGGTCAGTTCCAGCTTGAACGCCTGGCCTCCTGATCCGTTAGCAAGCGCCTCGACGAGCGGCAACGCCAGCGAATGGTCCTTGGACTGCGGATCGAGATTCAGCTCGATCTCCTCACCCCAGCCGGCCAGAGACCCCGACTCGCCCGAAGTACGAGGACGACCAACCGGCCATTTCACCGGACAGGGGGGAAGCTCGGCGCTGTCCAGTTGCCGAGGCTCAAGCATGGCGACGACCCGGTATCGTCCGGTGCGATTGGCCGACTCGTCGAACGTGTGAGCCGCGATGGCCACCGATTCACCCGGGCGATAGAAGCGCTTGTCGGTGGTGGCCACCAGTCGGCGACGTCCGATCGCAGAGCTTTCGGTCAGCCAATAGGTCAGGTTTCTTGCGAACCGGGCGAAATACTGATTGTCCTGCTCGCCCCACTGGCGCGTGAAGCGCGGCGACCACGAAGCCGAGAGGGGCGTGGCCAGCGCCGCCGTCCGCCCACGTCCATAAGGTCCGATCGCCAGCAACGGCGGTGTGCCAGTACCAGTCCCCGCTTTCTGCGTGCCCAGAAGCATTCCCGACTGGGGCTTCACACGCGCCCAGTTGTTCCGGCCAAGAGACTCTGGGAGCGTCTTCAGCGCCGCTCGTGTGGCGCGTTCATCCTCGAACAAGCGCCACACGGGATGCAGATCCGCCCCGCTTGGTTCCAGTATGGTCGGAGTGGAATCCCAGTCGTTGGAACCGGGGAACTCGACGGGGAGCATACGCTCGATCGCCGTGCCCGACCAGCCGCCTGCCCCGAAACTCTGCGGTCCACCAGCCATGAGTAGACCGCCGCCGCGCTTGCCAATCCATTCCTCCACCCAGCCGAGTACTTCGTCGCTGAGGGCCGAACGCGGAACGTTCGACAGCACGAGCGCGTCATAGGCCAGCAACTCGGCGGCCGTCTGATGGAAGGCACCAGGGAGGTAGGCCGTCTCGCGCGTGGGAACGCGCACCGGCTGGCCGCCTGACACATTGAACACGGTACACTGGATATCCGGATCAGAGAGCAGGGCGTCGCGGAATGGTGCATAGGGCGCACCTGAGTCTTCGCCAGGCTCACCCCCCAAGTTCCTGGCAAACCGAAAGAAACCGGATTCGCTGGAACCTTCGAGCACGAGAACGCGGATCTTCGTACGGTCGATCTCGATCTCTAGAGGGAAATCGTTGTTTGCCGGGGACAAATCGTGAGGCAACGGCTGTAAGTGCAAACGCAAACGCTTTATGTCCGGTTCGGTGCGGAAAGACAAGGACACAGGTTGCATGCCGTCCTGCAAAGTGACCGGCAGCGATGTCAAGGTCTTGCGCACCTTTCCTGTCTCATCCAGGGCCTGAAGCTGGAGTTCCGTGCGACGGCCGACGAAACCGAAGGAGCGCAGAAAAACATCCACTTCCACCTGGGCTTGCTTGCGTGCCTTGGCCGGAGCGACGGCAGCGATGATCGCCGCATCGCCTCCCTGGGCAGCGCCGCCTAGAGGAACAACATGCACGGGCACGCGCAGCCGGCGCCACAGACTCGCCATCTCGTCCACTTTTTCCGCGTCGCGGACGCGGCCGTCCGAGATCACGATCACTGAAGCGGGGCCCTCACGGCTGAGACGTCCAGCCAGTTGCTGCAGCGCGGCAGCCAACTGAGTATCAGCGTCCTCCGGACGCGGCAGATCCTGGCCCGCCAGGAATGAGGGCAAGTCCACGGCAACAAGTCGCTGTCCAAAACGGTGGACATGCACGTCTGCGCGTTCCTGTTCACGTTCGAGAGCGGTGCGCAGCAATTCAGTGCCCTCTTGCCAGCGCGTCTTGGGGCTGCCCAAGAGCATGCTCTGCGAGGCGTCGAGCAGCACATGAACTTCGGGTCGGTGGATGGAACCGGGCGTCAGAGCGACGAGCACCGGATTCAGGCCGATGGCCAAGAGGGCGGCCAGAATACCGCACCGCAGGAGCCACAAGACCCAGTGCCGGGAGCGAGCCATCGCCGGCCCGCTCCGTCTCCATACCAACCCGAGCACCACAAGGGCGGCAGCCAACCACGGAAGGACAATCCAATCAGAAGCAAGATCGAAGGTCATGTCGCCCTCTTCATCACTTCATGCTCCCCGCCGACAAGGCGCGGAGGTAGCGGTCTACCAGATCCTTGTATTCCGGCGGCACGGCTTCATTGCCTGTGGTGAATCGATCGCCGGCCACGAACTCTTGCAGCTTCATTGTCAACTTCGAGTGGATGCTCGCTATCCCACGGTGCAGCAGTACCCTGCCACCCGTGACAGCCACTGTACCCAGTCCCGTACGGAAGTCTTCATCAACCAGTTCGCCCAAGTTGGCAGCTTCCAGATGTTCGATGAACTTCGTACCTTGCTGGCGCAGCCGTCGCCATTCTGCGACATCCTCGACTCCGGCAGCACGCATCTCCAACTCGTTCGCCTCGCGCTCCAGACGGGCAATCTCTTCCAACCGAGGTGCGATGGTCTCACGGTAGACCTGGTCGAGCTTCTGGCCCAGAGCGCCAAATCGCTCGGACAGGTCGTGCCGCTCATCGCGGTCCTTTCCGGCCCCTGGCTTTTCCAGCCGCGCGATCGCAGCCGCGAGGTCTTCCTGTTTGAGAAGCCCGCCGACCTTACGGGCCGCTTCGGCCGAACCTTCGGACCCCGAACCGGCTATCTGCTCCAACACGTCCTTGAGTGTCTTGGCCTGCTCGGCCGCGTTACCGAGATCGGGCATCTTCTCGTCCTTTTCGCCCGTGCCGCCGCCTGAGTTCATCTTGTCGCCCGGCGCCGCCTGCAGCGCCACGTCGTTGGCAATGTCGCGCGCTGCCGCGATTTGCTGGGCCACTTCCTGCGCGGCAAGAGCCGCTACCTGCTTCGCAGCCACACGGAAATTCTCGCGGGCGCGATCGACTTCCTTGCGTGCGCCGGGTCGATCGCGTTGTCCGAGTGCATCGGCACCGGCATTCGCGGCCTTGGTGGCGTCCGAGATTCGCGTTTTGGCCAGTCCCGTTAACCCCTTGGCCGTGGCAGCGATCTTCTCCAGGGCCGTGGCTCGCGCGGCGATGTCATCCTGGCGTTCCCGATCGGGTTCTTCGTTACCCTTGTCGCCCTTGCCCTCCGGCTTCTGGTCGGCACCAGCTCCCTTCGCCATTGGATTCGCGGGATCGGGTTTGTCCGGTGAATTCTGTTTCGCTTTTGCTTCCGTAGTATCACCAGCCTCGCCGCCGCTGGCACCCGTCGGGTTATTCCCCGCAACGGTGAGCATGTTCGCCACTTCGTCCTCCTCATTGGCGAGCTTGGCCAATTCTTCGGCGATTTGTGCGAGTGTCTCGGCCTTCTCGTTGGGCCGTCGCAGTTTCTGGCGCTGGAGTCGATCGAAGGCGCGAGCCTGTGCCCTTACCGCTCTCGGTTTCTTGAGTAGAGCAATCCGTAATGTATCCCGGGCCTCCATCAGGAAGCGCAGGGCGTCGCGCTCCTGGTTGATCGCGGTGGCAAACTTTGCCCCTTGCAATGAATCCACGGCAGATAGCATGGCTTCCTCTGCCTGGGCAAGTATGGCCGCACCGTCCACGCCAAGACTGATCAGGAAGTCCGCCAAGTCGTGCGTCTGTTGAGCCAGCTTGTTCTCGAAGGCCGCGACGCGCTCCACCTGGTTCAGATCAATGCGGGCACGGGAGTGGATCTCCAGTCGCATGGTCTGGTTCAGGTTGAACCGTTGCCGGGCGATTACCTCATCGAGAAAGATCAAATCCTTTTGTTGGCCACCCATACCTTCGGGTGGATCGATCAGCTGATACGTACGCAGGAACGGGCGGATGTCGATGAAGCGCAACTCCGTAGTGGCTCGCTGCGGCGCGTCGGGGCGGTTGTCCTCAGCGAAGGCATAGTATGCTACGCAATCCTTCTGGGTAAGCAGGAATTGCTCGAGCATCAGGATCTGCTCGGCGAGCGCCTCGCGCTGGTGTGGCTTATCGACTTCTTCGAGGACCAGTGTGCGCTCTTCCTCGTTGTTGACCTGAAAGACGATGCCCATCTTGGTAATGCCGAAATCGTCCTTTGCCTTGGCTCTCATCACAAGTTCAGCCAGCGTGTGAACCTCCATGTTCTCGACGGGCGAGTCGAACGAGACTGTCGGGGACCGGTCGGCGGTCACACGCACCCGGTGCCGATTGGCGACGGCCGGCACTCCCTCAGCATCGCGGGCCTCGACGGTGTATTCGACATCGGCCGTCAGAGGCAGTTCCGCCCAGACTTGCTGATTCTGCACCTTCATCTCGATATTACGGGCCGGGGCAGTCGGTTTTGCTGGATCCTTGATGACGAGCATTGCCGCAGCCGGCTTGCGATCGAACTCGAACTGAATTCGAGCATTGCTCCCTTGCACCGTTGAGAAACTACCCGTGTCATGCGTCGCCGGGGCAAGGCCGGTGTATTCAGGGGCCGTCACCTCAACACGAGTCGAGACGATTTTCAGCGGGTGGCGCACGACGATCTGCTGCACGGGTGTGCGCTCCGGGCCGGCAGTGACGAAGAACTCTGTGGTCGCCCGGAGATTGGACAGCCAGCCAGTGAAGTCGCGGTCGGCAGCATCCATCGTCTCCTGCTTCCACTCGGAATCACCGACTTCACGGGAATGCAGGAACAGTTCCGGACGGGCGCGGCCGGACAGATTGGCGCGAATCTCAACATCGGCACCTTCATCAACCTGAGCTGTGCTGGGAGTCGCCGAGAGGTTGGTGTAGGGAACGGGCTCCAGCATCACGCGACGCAGCGCGAGCTGCCACTCAGAGTCATATAGGGCGGGCAGGCCGAGCGCGGCGATACAGCAAACGCTCACCACTGCCCAGACCAACGCTGGGCGCACCGGGAGAGCGGCTTGATACGGCAGCGGTTTGAACTTCTCCGCCGTCTCCTCTTCGAGCGCGGCTACCAAACCCGGAGCCACGCCCTCGCGGACCAATTCGTCGTTCGGACGGCCGCCGTGCTCTGTGGCGGTTCGCAAGCGCTGGCCAAGGCGGGGGAACAGTCCTTCCAGTTCGCTCGCCACCCGTATCCGGCTCCAGATCTGCGCCGGGCGAATGATCCATTGAACTGCAAGCATCACCACGAATATCGAGGCGATTACTGCCAGGCTCGCTCGAATCAGCCACGGCAGCTCGAAGATGTAATCGGCAACCGCGATCATTGCCAGCAAAGTAGCCATCACCACGAGTGTCCGGGCAACGCCCTGGCCGACGTGGAGCGACCAGATCTGCCGTGTCACCGAGCGGATGCGCTGACGGAACACTGGACGAAGCTCTGTTGTTGTGGACATGGATAATCTCCGCTATGAAACCGTGCGGTTGGCGAGCAAGCCTTCCGCCAGCCAGAACACTACCAATCCCAGCCAAAGCCAGGGCCACAGTTCTCCAGTTCGCAGTTCGTTGCCTTGCTCTTCCTCAGCTGCCGCCAAGGACAGTCCCGCATTGTCTGCCAGTTTCACGCCCAGTCGCTGGGCGAATTCTTCGGGCGTACAGCGTTCCAGTTCCGACTCCTGAGATTCGAGGTTTCGGACCTCCCAGTTTTCGCCTTGTTGCCGCACACCGGGTGCCTCTCCGCCTGCGGGCAGGTCGCGCACCGGCCCCGCGCCAGCCTGTCCCGCCGCGCCGCGCACGAGTTGATGGATCAGAGGCAGGAAGAGACGACTGCGGCTCCATTCGCCATGCTCGCGGCCGACAGAGGCGGCACACCACACGATCCGGGACGGGCCAGTCTGTCGCTCCAGCAATAGCGGCGTCTTGTCGCGGAAGCGAGCTAGCACCCGGACACCCTCTCCGGGAGTAATTCGTGTACATGCCGAGAATGTCAGGCGGTGCAAGTCGCCGTGCTGCGGGTCGGCGAACATCTTCAAAATGGCGTCATCCCCCGCGAAATCGGCTATCCGGAACGGCAAATCGGTAGCAGCATGAGTTCCCGTGATCTCTCCAACCGACAGCCCGGCGGCCGCGTAACTAGCCGTGCTGGTCGGCGTGAGATTGTTCCCACCGAATACGACAGCCGACCCGCCGCGATCAAGGAAGGCCCTTACCTTGGCTGCGTCGCCCGCGGGGAAGCCTGCGATGTTGGCCACGACTAGCACGTCCACTTGACTCAGATCGGGAACCCGAGCCTCCGCGCCATAGGGAAATACGCTCACCCGGAAGGGCGCGTCGGGGACGGTCTCTCCAGGCGGGGCCAGACGGAGTGCCGCCTCCAGGAAATAAGCTTCTCCCAGTGCTGCCACTTCTCGGGAAGCTCCATCCAGAAGCAAGACACGCGGTCTTGTAGCAGCATAAAGGGCCACATGTCGAGAGTTATCGAGCGACAGTTCGTCATTCGCCTCCACAGACACGGTTCCTTGCCACAGTCCCGGGCCAAGAGGCGGAGTTTCAAACGCAACGGTCGTCGAGGCTCCGGCGGCCGCAGAGGCGACCACAGGAATCTCGATCACCTTTCCCTTGTTCGCCAGGCGCAAGCGTACCGGCATCTGGCTGAGCGACTCTTGTCGGTAATTGAGGATGGTTGCCTGAACCGTGGTCGGGTACTCGGCTCGTACCATCAGGCTGTCGGGACGAACCTCCGTGACCGCAATGTTGTCGGACCCCGCGGCACCAACGTCCCAGACGTGCACCGGCACATCCTTCGGGAATGCGAAATCCTCGAGACTGCCGAAACCCGTGCGCTGGAGATCAGTGAGGATGTGAACTTCCAGCGGACCGCTGCCGCGCACAGCTTCACAACGAGCGGCCGCCCAGGAAAGCGCGGCGGCGAAATCGGTGCCGGCCGTGAGGGTAGTTGGAGCTTCGAGGGCGGCCAACGCCACGCGGCCATCCTCCGAGGGCCGAATCGGCTCGACCTTCATGTCGAACCACGCAGCTTCCACCCGCGAGCGAGCGGGGATCTGCGCGACAACTGCGGACAGCTCTCGAACAGCGTGGTCGATCAGCCGTTCGCCGTTGCTCTTCCGCGACATGCTCGCCGATCGGTCGATCAGCAGGACAGTTAACCCAGAACCCCCACCGCCGGCGAACTGTGCCCGGAACGGCCGAGCGAACAGCAGCACCAGCAGAACAACGCATCCCAGTCGCAGTGCCAGTAACAGCCAGCGTTTCAGCCACTTCCGGCGCGTATCCTCGCGGACGGCGAGCTTGAGGAAGCGTAACGTACCCAGGTCCACCGGCCGCGACCTACGGCGGAACAGCAAGTGGGCCAGGATCGGCAGGATTACCGCCGCCAGAGCCGCCAACATTGATGCCTGTACGAAGCCCATGTTCGTATCGCCTTTTACTGATACCGCGTTCGCCTTACGAAGTAATCGACCAGCGCTTGATCCAACGGGTCGTTGGTGGTCAGTTCGATCCGATCGATGCCGCGCGAGATGCAGGCCCGGTCCAGTTCCGTCAGCCACTGCCGAACCGCCCGGCGATACCCGTCGCGGATACCCTCGCTCAACGTTGTCAGCGTCTCGCCCGTCTCCAGGTCGCGGAACCGCACATTGCCTTCCAGGGGAAGATCGCGCTCCCACGGGTCGAGCACCTGGAACAACACGACCTCGTGGTTCAAAAACAACAGATGGTCGAAGCCGTCCATGAGTCGTGGAATCTCATCGAAACAATCCGAGATGACCACCACGATGCCGCGCTGACGACACATCTCGGCCGCCTGGTGAATCGCCCGGCCGGCGTCCGTACGTGCTCGGGGAGAGGCGTTGGCTACCAGCCCCAGTATCTCCTGGAGCTGGTGTGTCTTTCCTCTCGGCGGCAAGCTGGAGACGACCTGTTCCGCAAACAGAGTGACACCCGCCGCGTCGTGCTGCCGGATCGCCAGGTGCGCCAGCGCGGCCGCCAGTGTCGCGGCATAGTGCAGCTTGCTTCGTCCCAGGCTTGAGCAGGCCATCGATCCGCTAACGTCGAGCAGGATGTATAGATTCAAGTTCGTGTCGCCATCGAACTCCTTGACGTAGAGTCGATGCTGCCGGGCGTAAAGTTTCCAGTTTATGTGCCGTGGGTCGTCTCCCGGCACATATTCGTGGTGTGAGGCAAACTCGACACTGAAGCCGATGTACGGGCTACGGTGCAGGCCGTGCAGGAAGCCTTCAACCACGGACCGGGCGCGCAACTCCACGCTCTCCAGGCGAGAGAAGAATTCCGGGTCAGCCAATTCACGCGAATCGATCATGGCTTGGTCTTTCTCCGCGGCAGCCCGATGTCGATGAACCTGTACGCGCTGTCGGGGCCGTTGCCTTTATTCTCGGCCACCTCCCACACGGTCTCACCCTTCCGCTTGAGGCAGATTTGGTAGCGGTTCATCTGGCCGACCCCGAACCGCCACTCTGGATTCGCCTTGGCCGTGTCACATTCGAGGAGTACCAGTAGCTCCGGGTCGGTCCCCAACACGAAGGCGTAGAGGGCGCCGTCGAGTGTCTTGGTCTGTTGGGCGTCGTAGCGATAAAGCGGCTTCGGTAACAAGCGGGGTCTCTGATCTTCTCCCTTGGAAAAGTTGCGCGTGTCGATTATCTCGACCGTGAACTCTCCGGCCAGTGCCCGCATTTGGACCAGTCGTTGCGCCGCGGTGGCCGCCGGCGTGGCTGCACCAAGTACAGGGTGCCACTGCCATTCATCTTTCGGTTGCCATACGACGGCATCATTCCGTTTCGCAACAAGTTTGGTTCCGCAGAGTGCTACGAACTCTCCGTTGAACGACCTATACGGATCGAAATATCGGAACAAGCAGGAGGCAGCGATCGGCCGACCGTTCTGAAGCCAAACGTAGGTGTTGCCGTACACTCGTCCGGCGAAGGGGTTGGTCCAGCGCAGAACGGACTCCTCGGGTGTAGCGACCACGATGCCTCCCGATGTCAGCCGCCAGTGTGACAATTCCGTGGCGCACAGCCGATCTGCCTCCGCAGCTTCTTCGCGACCGCGGTCCCCACCCGGTTCTGATGCAACTGCCAACCCTATCGTGAGCCAGGCTAGCGAGAATAGGTATCGCATGGCGAATCCCCTTCCTTCTCACGCCTCTTGGGGGACGCTTCCCAGCAGCCGCTCGACCAACATGTCGGAATCTACCTTGTCGGCGCGCGCGTGGAAGTTGAGAACGAGCCGGTGCCGCAGCACCGGGGCTGCCAACGCCTTGATGTCAGCGAAATCGACATGGAACTGACCGGCAAGCATCGCTCGAGCCTTGGCCCCCAGGACCAGGCACTGCGAAGCACGGGGACTGGCACCGTAGGCGATGTACTTGTGCAGCTCGGCAGGACCGCCGCAGCCGGGCCGGGTGGCTGCTACCAGTCGGGCCGCGTAATTCACCACACTGTCTGCGATCGGAACCCCGCGAACGTACTCCTGCAAGCGAAGCACTTCCTCGGTTCCCAGAGCCGCCGTCGCCTTGGCGATCGCCGTACCGGTCGTGCCCTTGATGATGCGCACTTCCTCGGCGAGAGAGGGGTAGGCAACGCGGAGGCTGAACATGAACCGATCGACCTGCGCCTCCGGCAGCGGATACGTGCCTTCCATCTCGATGGGGTTCTGAGTCGCCACGACGAAGAACGGCTGCGGCAAGGGGTACGTTTGTCGGCCGACAGTCACTTCCCATTCCTGCATGGCCTGGAGCAAGGCTGCTTGCGTCTTGGGCGGAGTGCGGTTGATCTCGTCGGCGAGCAGGAAGTTCGTAAACACGGGACCGGGCAGGAACTCAAGCGTGTGCCGCCCAGAGGCCGGGTCTTCCTTGATGATGTCGGTGCCGGTGATGTCGGTTGGCATCAGATCGGGCGTGAACTGAACGCGGCGAAACTCCATCGCCAGCGTGCTCGCCAGAGTCCGGGCCATCAGCGTCTTGCCCAGTCCGGGAACGCCGTGCAGCATCACGTGTCCGCGGCAAAGCAATCCCACCAACAGGAGATCGACAATCTCCGATTGTCCAACGATCACGCGAGCAACTTCTTGCCTGATCCGTTGCCGGGCATCGACGAGCTTGCGAACGGCGGCGACATCCTCGTGCATCGGTTGTCCGTTGGTTTCGCCCGAAGGGACGGTTGCGGGCCTGGGTTCTGTAGTCGGCATATCAGGTTCCTTACGTTAGCGAGCCTTTTCGGCTTCTTTAGGATCGATCAAGCCATCGTGATCGGTGTCGAGTTCCTCGAAAACATGACGGGGGCCGAGAAATTCCTTCCAGGTCAGATCGCCGTCGAGATTCCGGTCCATCCGCTGAAACCAGATAGGCCCAACCGGGGACCGTGGCTGAGCGGAGACGCGAGGCACGGTGGACTCACCCGTCCCTCCCGTACCGAACAGCTGGAAGCCTCCCCGAACAACTTCGAGGTGCAGTCGCCGGAGTGGATCGTTCGCACGCAGCATAGCCTGGTCAGGTTTGCGCAATCCTCGCAGCGTCGTGTCCGCGACACGGACTTCGCGCAGACCGAGGCGGCCATCGTGATTCAAGTCGAGAGCTTCAAAAAAGCCGTGGCCAAGATCGTGAAGAACGATGTCGCAGCGGGTGGCGGCGACCTCGGCCCGGCTCTTGACATAGCTCTCCATCTCCGGCCAAAAGATCTTGTCGTCGCCGTCGGCGTCCATCAACTCGAACAGACCGCGCTGGAAACGAACGTTCATTTTGAGTTCGTCTCGGTCGAGATATCCATTCTGGTCCGCATCGAGTTGGTTGAACTGCTGGCGCGCATCGGCGATGGCCGCACCGAGCGGGTCGAACGGCCGCACGGCCATCTCCAGGATCGTGTCAGCGAAACCGAAGGAAGCGAAGTCCGGTCGGCTGGCCTGGGCGTTGGGGCCAGCCGACACCTGGACTTGGGGGGACGCACCGGCGGGAGGCTCTAATTCGAGTGCCGCCTCCACATCGGGTGGCTGCTTCGGCAAGGCCGATAACTCTTCCGCACTGAGCTTTCCGTCGCCATCAGTGTCCAGAGCGCCGAACCGCTCTGGAGGAAGGCCGGACTCCACAAGCGACAGTTTGCCATCGCGGTTCTGATCGTAGCGGCGGACCAGGCGCGGAGCGAACAACCGCCCTGCGCCATCCACCAAGAGGGTGCTCACCGCCGCCAGGGGACGAGTCTCGCGGCCCTGCACCACAACGACCGCCATCATCATGTTGACGTCCGGCGGCTTGAATTCGTCCAGCGTGATGCAGTCATCGTCGTCTTGATCCTTGCCCAAGAGAAGCGCCGGCGATTGAAGAATCTCCTCTTCGGTCAAGGCACCGTTGCGATCGGCATCAAGGGACGCGAAGACCTGATCGTCCGTCTTGCGGCTGGTGTTGTCCTGGCGGAAGGCCAGTGTCTCACCGGCGACTCGCTCAAGGGCATCGGCGAGCCGGGCGGCAGGAACCGTTTCCGTGGACTCGCGTTCCGACCGCGGACGGATCGTCATGCCGCGGCGAGACGTATTCAGAGGAGAGCGCTCGAATTCTTCACGGCTCAACTTGCCGTCTTTATCGGTATCAAGAGCCTTGAACAGCCGGGCCAGGTACTCGCGCCGAACCGCCTGGGGAGATTTGCCACCGATGGTGATGCGCAAGCGCATGTGGATCGGCGCACGGTCGAGCAACAGGAATACGTCGCGCACCGACTCGGGGTCGTTCGCCGCCGCGGACTTGTCGTCTGCCCCGGAGCAGAAGACCACCGCCAGCATGAGAGTTGCCGCCGCGGTGACGGCAGCAACCGTTCCCAGGTTTGAGAATCGAGTAATCACCCGACCAGCTCCTCAATCACCTTTGCTCCCTTGGGTACCAGGGAAATGGGTCTTCCTTCCCACGTCTTGTTCTCCTTGGCTGGATCCACGCCGACTGCCGTGAAGACGGTGGCGAGGAAGTCCGCGACTCCGACCGGCCGATCAACAACGGCAGCGCCATCCTTGCCCGTGTTCCCGACCGCTTGTCCGCCTTTGATGCCGGAGCCGGCCAGAACCGTGGACCAGGCATTCGGGAAGTGATCGCGTCCGGCGCCAGGATTGATGAGCGGAGTTCGGCCGAACTCGCCCATCCAGACGACGAGCGTGTTGGCAAGCATGCCGCGGTCCTTCAGGTCAGACAGCAAAGTGGAGAACCCCGGGTCGAGGGTCTGGCTCAGATTCTTGACCGCCTCGAAGTTATTCTGGTGCGTGTCCCAACCTTCGAGCGTTACTTCGACGAAGGAGACTCCCCGCTCCAAGAGTCGGCGAGCGAGCAGGCAACCCTGGCCGAATCGGCTGCGGCCGTAGGCGTCGCGCATCTTGGCGGACTCTTCGTCCAGCCGGAAGGCGCCGTGGGCTTCCGTGTCCACCATGCGCTGCGCCTTTCGGTAACTGGCGGCCTGAGCTGCAGCAGCGTCGCCGCCGTGGCGCTTGGCGAAATCTCCCTGCAACTCGGCAAGGAGTTTCCGCCGAGTCTCCTGATCGGAAGCGGCGACCGAGCGATCCGGCTTCAAGAAATCGATGGTCAGGTTCGCGCGGGCGTTGGGGTTGTCGCTGATCCCGGAAACGGATAGCGGCGCATACTGCGGCCCAAGGAAACCCGCCCCGAAGTTGCCAAAGGCGCCCTGGGGCGAAATGGTGACGTAACTCGGCAGATCATGTTCGGAGTCACCCAACTCCTTGGCCATCATGGACCCAAGAGCCGGATAATCCACTGGACCGCCGGGCAACTGCCCCGTGTGCAACAGTTGGGTGGCACGGGCGTGTTCGCCCTCCTTGGTTGTCATGCTGCGAATGATTCCGAGTTCCTTCCCAACCGCGGCGAGCTTCGGGAGGTGCTCGCTGATCCGCAGTCCGAGAACGGGTGTGGCGATCTCCTTGAAGGGGCCGCCGTTTTTGTGGCCGGGTTTGAGGTCCCAGGTATCCGTCTGGCTGGGGCCTCCGGACATCCACAGGACAAGGCATGCCTTGGCGGGCTTCTTTCCGGCTGCTGCCGCCAGTCTCGGAAGCCACGGACAAGCCGCGACGCCGAAGGCACTGGCAAGGCTCATGCGCACAAAATCCCGCCGACTGAATTCACGCACGTTCATGAAGTCCTCCCCAATATCAGGGACAGAGGATGAATTCCGGGCTGTTCAGCAACGCCCAGAAGATGTTGGCATACGCCTGCCGCTGCGCCTCACGGTCGTCGGGCTTGACCCGCACGATTTTGAGGAGCCGGTCGCGCTCATCCGCGCGGGGCAATCGGCTGTAAGCGGCGAGATAGAGTGTATCCAGTTTTTCGGTCTCCTTGAGGAACGGCGCTTCGACGACAGCGCGAAGCGTGAGACTATCCTCAAGGGTCGTCGCTCGCGTGACGATCGGGCCGTTCATAAGAAGCAGGGCCTGAGGAATGCCGCCTTTGAAGTCGGTGGGCGTTGAGCCGCGGGCCTCGTCGAGCCGGGCCATGAGATTCTGCCCCTCGGGAGTGAACTTCGGGCTGAGGCCGCGCCCTTTTTTGAGGCTAAGCGCCTGGTCGAGGGCTGCGAACACCTGGTCCGGCGAGAGGGTCCGCACGGGCCGCCCGGCCAATCCTGGCTCGATGTTCGCCGCGCTGGTTTGCTGGTAGGCTTTGCTGAGGCAAATGCCCTCGATCAACCAGTGCAGGTCGAAGCCGCTGGCGGCGAATTTGGCCGCAAATTCGTCGAGGATTTGCTGACGCTCTTCATCCTCCAGTGTGTCGAGGTCGTCAATCGTCGAGACCAGACCGCTGCCGCACAGATCCTGCCAGACGCGGTTGACGACATTGGCAGCGAAGTAGCGATTCTTCGGAGTGGCTACCCAGTCGGCCAGCACCGCCCGCGGCGAGCGCCCCTCCGAAAACTGGGGTGAGGGTCCTTCCAGGAACTTCGCATCGTATTCCCGGCCGCCGTTCGTCGCCGTAATCCTGGTTGCGAATCCGTCGCTTACCTGGCCCGGGACAGCACCGGTGCTGGCGAAGAAGGCCGCCAATCCCCAGAAATGCTCCCGTTTCCAGCTTGTAAAGGGGTGGTTGTGACACTGCGCACAACCGAGCCGGATGCCCATGAAACCGCGCGCTACGGCCTCCGCTAGCCGCTCAGGACTGTTCCCGACAGCAGAATAAAAAGCCGCGGGGCTGGCCGAGGCGGCGTTCCCCTTGGCCGTGAGAATCGCCTTGGCGATCTGGTCAAAGGGCGTGTTCTTGCGAAGCTCGCCGCGCAGCCAGACTTCGAACGGCCCGCGCGTGTTGCCCGCCGGAGCCATCGTGCGTGCCCACAGTCGGGCATAGTGCTCGGAAAAGCGCTTGTCATCGAGAAGGCTGTGGATGAGCCGTTCACGTTTGCCGGCGCTGGTCGATTCAAGAAAGTCACGGGCTTCGGAGACGCTGGGAATGGCGCCTGTCAGCTCAAGGTAGGCTCGGCGAAGGAAGACGTCGTCGCCGGCCTCCGGGCGGGCTTGATGACCCTTGGCGCGCCGGACGGCTTCCAACCGCGAATCGATCCAGGCAGCCAACTCCGCTGGGCTTTCGTTTGGGTTCGCCGGAACCAGCCCCACACTGAGGATTACCAGGGACAGCATGGTACGCCCTCCGCCGGATAGGTATGAGACTCCAGCCCGTATCAGGAGATACAGAGCAGTTGATGGATACCAAAATAAAGACAGAATGACTTCATTGCAAGAGCTAATCTGAAAAAATCCCGTTTTTTTTTCAGAACCATAGTTTCGTCGCCTTCGTCTAGGCAGACACCATACAAAAAAGGAGTTTTTAGCTCTCGTAATCCAGCATTACGTGGCGAATGCGTTGGAGCAGGTCTGGGTCGCCGAAGAGGACGAACGGCCCGACGCGCATTCCATAACAGCCCCAGTTGTTGCGAATGAATTCATCCTCTGCCTCCACCACCCATGACGGTCCCATTCGTTCGCAGTAGACGACCCCGTGCCATTGATGCCCGCGTTCGGCGGCGCGAATCAATCCCCAAATCTGTTCTCGCGATTGAGGGCGAGCACACACCCACATCGGGCATTCCGGCCTGCCCGGAAACTGCTGCACAACATGCAGCGAGGGCATGCATCGGGACAATCGCTCGGCTAGCTCTGTCAGTGTTCGCGGCGTCGAAACGGGCCGGCGCCCCAACGGGCCGGCCAGTGGTATCATCGCGATTGCTCCGGCGAACACGCTAACATTGATCCACAGGGGCAGGGGCTTTCGAAGCAGCATGATTCATCTCCTGGACAAGGGGGAGTTCGCTATCGCTCCTTAGACCGGCAAGGGAAGCCAAAAAGAAGACATATTGTCTTTTTTCTGATGACAAAAAAAGACGAGACGCTCGTCATTTCCTAACCTCTCGTAAAAACTGGGCAACCGATCGACTACTTGTAACGAACAATACGGAATTACCCGCCACTTCCTATAATAAAGACAAAATGTCTTTATTGTCAAGGGCGCATCCACAATTTTTTCAAAGATTTTTTTCCGCTGGATTGTACAGGTGCTTTTCGTGCGATAATCATTTCGGAAGGGACTCGCCCGGTTCAGGCGTATAGCCTCCGGCATAATACGAGCGGGAGTTGGCACCTGCAGGCTCGCGCCGCCCGATTTCCCAGACGAGGCGGCCTTTGTGACAGACTTCCAACTGGTAGATTGACATCGGCGCGACCGCATATCGATAACTAGAACCATTGTTGTTCCGGCAAGCTTCGAGTAGCACGCAGCATTCCGGGTTCGTCCCCAGAGCAAAGACGAATACGGCGCCGTCCAGAATGTTGACTTTCTCAGAATACCGGTAGACCGGCTGACGGAGCAGGCGCAGGTCCTCTTTGGTCTCCTTGTAGCCGAAGTAGTCGATCGCAGAAAAGTCTGCGGCGATGTCCCTCATCTGGGTTAATCGCAGAGCAGGTGTGACGGCGGGGGCCGGCGAGCGCGGCAACTCCGTGAACTTGCAGACGTATTCCGACGGTTTCCAAAACAGAGCATCCGAGCGCTGGATTGTGACATCGCTTTCCGGGATGATTGTGAACTCATTAACCCAACTACTCGGACCATTTTGGAAAAATTGTGCGATGGCCGCAGGTCGGCCGCCATTGAGAGCGTAGACAGCGAGGATGCCGTCGGGTACTCCGCTTATGGGATTGGACCAGCGCAGACAGGGATCGAGGACTGTGGCTGCTTCCTTTTGCTTGCTCACGTGGACCGTATAGCGGGCCAGAGCCGTTTTCATGAATCTCATTCGCTTCCTTGCGACTTCTTGCTCTGTCGGAGGAGCGATAGTGGGCGGTTTTTCAGCCTTCTTGTCGGCGGGTGGTTCGTGCGCAAACGCCGTTGCCAAAACCCAGAAGAAGGCCAGTGCCGGAATCCAAACAAATGTCAGACGGAGTCGAAACATGGTCTCACCTCATGAATGAATCATCCCTTTTCATGGGGTTACTTTTCGAGGGGACTCTGCTTGGTGAAATGGGGAAGCGTCGGATTCCGATTGGATGGCGCTTTCTCGGCCGTCCAGACCACCTCGCGATCCAGTTTCACCTCCAGCCCGCCCGAGGTTGCTCGGACAAAAGCGTATTGCCAGGCCGACTCTTTCTCCGTGCCGATGGCTTCGAGAACCAGCACGACTTCGGGGTCCGTTCCCTGAACGTAAGCGAACAAGGCCCCATCCAGCAGGGTGGCATCGGGATCCTTGGCATTCTTCAAGTCGTATCGGTAGAGAGGACGCGGCAACAGCCGTAGTTCTTCCTGGTCTGTGTCATCTCCGCGCCAGCCGGTCATCCGCGCCTTGAACCGTTCCGCGATCGCCTTCATCTGACGCAGACGTTCGACTTGCGTCTTCGCAGGCTTGGGTGGGGCAGGGACTTCCTTGAATTCGACGCCGGCCGTCTTGGGCGACCAGATAACTCGATCCTTGTCGCGCGCGATTAGCTTCGCTTCACGGGACAGAGAATCGAGCTCATGGTTCATGAATCCCTGCCACGGGTAAATGCTGGCCATCGCCACCGGCCGGCCGTTGTGTGGCCAGACGACAAATATGGCCTCTCCCTCCTGACCGCGGGTAACGTTGCGCCACCGCAGAACGGGCTGAGCAGTTAGGACGGTCGTTGCATCTTCGGCAGGGAGGATGTCGTACCACTTGACGGCATTCTCAATCAAATCGTTGAGTTTCTTCGGCTCATCCTGGGGATCTTGCTTCGCGGGCGGCTGTGCGCCGCCAGTTCCTGCGAGTGTCAAACAAGAGGCGAAACACCACAGGAGTAGTCCGTTCAAGAATTGTCTCGCTCGCATGGCACCTCCACGGAGAATCACCTAACGCGATGCAGGGCATCTCTAGAAGTTGTAGCGTCCATAATAAAGACAAAATGACTTGATTGGAAGGGCGAATCGGATTTTTTCCAAAAAGTGTCGTGCCGCTACTGCCGAAGGATGTTGCTCAACGCGCCGTGTGAGTGGGCAACGTTTTTTCTTTGCCGATTTCGGCCAGGATGGCGGGCGCCAACCGCGACAGAGGGAGGACCTGGCTGGCGGCTCCGAGCTGAGCGGCGGCATGCGGCATACCGTAGACGATACTCGTCGCCTGGTCCTGGGCGAAAGTCATCCACCCCGCTTGTCGTAATTGGAGCAAGCCGCGCGCCCCATCCGATCCCATGCCGGTAAGTAAGGCCGCAACTCCACGTCGTGGCCAATAGGCCGTGAGGCTGCAAAAGAACTCATCCACCGAGGGGCGATAGGGATAATCCGTTGGATCGGGCGTGTAGAAAAGACGGTGATCGCGATCGAGCCGCAAATGATCGTTGCTGCCGGCCACCAGGACTACTCCGGCAGTCGGTGTATCGCCGGTCTTGGCCAAGCGTACGGGAAGGCGTGTTCGATCCCCAAGCCAACGGACAAGACTCGGTGCGAAATCCGCACCGATGTGCTGGATAATGACCACGGCGGCAGGGAAATCCGCCGGAAAAGCCTCCAGGATGCGAGCCAGGGCCTCCGGCCCCCCGGTCGAGGCGCCCACCGCTACAAGGGCCGGTCCCTGGCCTGCAGGCCGTGACGCAACGGTCGGCGGCGCGAGGGGTGCCGGTGCGACTCGATTGGCCTTGGCCAGGCTATCCAGCCGCGCCAGGAGTCCTTCACCGTCGTTTATCTTGCCCTCGCGATCGAACGTTGGTGTATTGACGGCATCGAGGCCGCCGTGCCCCATCGCTTCGTAGACCTTGTCGAAATTGCCGCAAATGCTCGATGTTACCAGCAAGATGGGACAGGGAGTCTCGGCCATGATGCGTCGCGTGGCTTCAACGCCGTCCATGATCGGCATGACGAGATCCATCAGGATAGCATCGGGACGATCGGCCGCGGCCAGGCGCACCGCTTCGGCACCGTTGCATGCCGCCCAGGCGATCGTGTAGCCCGGCACCGACTGCACGAGGCGGCGAAGCACTTCTCGGGCTAGCGCCAGATCATTGACAATCGCCACCCGCATGGTCAAGGCTCCCCAATCAGGTCCACGACGGCTTGCAGGAAAGTATTATCGTGAAAGCTGCTCTTGATGAGGTAATGATTCGCGCCGACCTCCAATCCGCTAAGCCGATCTTCCGGCCGATCCTTGTACGAGACGACGATGATCGGCACATCATGCAGGGCCGCATGAGAGCGGACGGCGCGGATCAGATCCAAACCGTTCATACGCGGCATGTCCACGTCGGTGACAATCAGATCGAACGGCTCGGTCCGGGCCACGTTCCAGCCCTCCTGACCGTCCACGGCCACGGCTACATCATACCCGTACTGGCGGAGAATTTGACGCTCAACTTCTCGCACGGTAATCGAATCTTCCACAACCAAGATGCGCTTGCTGCGTTTCTCCCCCGTCTGTACCGATTCGCAGCGCCTCAACGTGCCGGTCTGGATGAGGTGATCCATCGAGCGCATCAGATCCTCAACGTCGGCGATCAGTGCCGGCGCGCCGTCGTCAAGGATGGCGAGGGCGCTGACGCTGGGCACTTTGCCCAGACGCGGATCGAGCGGCCGAACGACCAAGTCCTGTTCTCCGCGGATCCCGTCTACAATCAGGCCGTATTGACCGGCAGCGTCGCTGACGAGCAGCACGGGAAGATCGTCATTGCTTTTCGGCGTCACGGACGGTAAATCGAAAAGCTGCGTGGCCAGGACGATGCCGACATTGCGTCCATCGACATCCACGAACTGCCGGTTTTCCAGGGAATCCAGACCGGCGCGCGGCACCCGCAGCAGACGATCGATGCGATTGTGCGGAAAGGCGAAAGGTTCGCCTCCGATGTCCACAATCACGGCCCTAATCACCGATAAGGTGATGGGCAGTTGTAAGTGAAAAGCCGTACCTCGGCCGAGTCGCGAGGTAACGTGAACGGAACCGCCGACCCTGCCAGCCATGTCGTGAACCACATCGAGCCCTACACCGCGCCCGGAAACCTCGGTCACGGACGACGCAGTCGAGAAGCCCGGCAGGAACAAGAAGCTCAGCAATTCCGCTTCGCTCATTGCAGATACGAGGTCCGGCCGGCTGAGTCCGCGTTCGAGAATCTTGCTCCGAAGGCGTTCCAGATCGATGCCGCGCCCATCGTCCTCGACAGTGATAATCAACATGCCGGCCCGGTGTCGGCCTTCCAGACGCAGGACGCCGCACTCGGGCTTGCCGGCGGCCCGGCGTTCAGTTGGCGTTTCGAGTCCGTGATCGATGGCGTTACGCAGCAGATGGGTCAGCGGCGCCTCCAACTTGTCGAGGATGTCGCGATCGACCTTGGTGTCTTTGCCGATGATCTCCAGGCGAACTTGTTTCTCCAGAGAGCGGGCCAGGTCGCGGACCATGCGGGGAAAGCCCTGGACGCCGTCGGCGAAAGGGCGCATGCGACTGCCGATGACCTCAAAGTAAAGCCGTGTGTTGAGATCCTCCGCTCGCGCGGCGTGATCCTCGAACTCACCGATGCGCTGGGCCAGACCCTGACGGGAAAGGGCGAACTGCCGTTGAGTTTCTGCCGACAATCCGGCCACTTGGTCGGGACTGCCGCTCCGCAGCGCCGAAGCCAGGTCTTCGAGAACGGCCGCGAGATGATCTTGATTCTTTTTCAGCTTCAACAGCGAGGTCATAAACGGTTGCAGCCAGCGCGATTGCACGAGAGCTTCGCCGGCCAGTCCCATCAAACGTGTCAGGCTATGCGCCGTCACACGAACGACGGATTCGCCCGCCGCGCTCGAACTCGGAGTTGGCGGCAAGGGACGATCCACCTCTTTCGTCTGCTGGACCGGCGAGATGCCGGTCCCACCAGTTGGGGACTTATCCTCCGGTGGGATCGGCGTCTTCTGGACCGGCGAGACGCCGGTGCCACCGACAGGGTGCTGTTCTTTCGGTGTGACCGGCGTCTCGCCGGTCGGTGGCACAGCCTCCGGGCGTGTGAGGATGGCGCGCATCTCGGTCGTCAGCTTGCCTACTGGCGCCTCCTGTTCCGTGGACCAGTTGCTGGCGTTCTCGTCCGTGAGTTTCCCTAACTCGGCGAGGATATCTGTTCCGGAAAGCAGGAGGTCTATATCGGCAGGAGAAAGGCGAACTTTGCCGTGCTGAGCCGCAACGAAAACATCTTCCATGACATGTGCCAGCTGCACGGCCAAGTCGATGCCGACGATTCGCGCCGCTCCCTTGATCGAGTGGGCTGCACGCATCAGTGGTTCCAGGTGTTGCGCGTCGGCAGGCTCGGACTCCAGGCGCAACAGCCCCTCGCTGAGTCCGGCCGAGTGAGCGCGGACTTCCTCGCGAAACAGATCCATCATTGAAAAGCTGCTGTCGCTCATCGTACGCTCGTTCGCACTGCCTCGAAGAGATGTCTTTCGTCCAGCAATCCGACCGCACGATCCCGTGATCGGAACACACCGCGAGTGAACCGCGAGGTGGAGCGCCCAAGCGTCGGCGGGACCGATTGCAGTTCGCTCATCGCCAATCGATGAACCCGGTCCACCTCATCGACACGAAACACCCAGGTCTCGCCATCGCGGCCTGCTACCAGTAACCGTGGCGCCGTCCTTCCAGCGTCGGAAGACGACGACTCGCCATTCGCCTCAGCACGGTGAGTCAGGCCCAGAAGGTGGTCCAGTCGGATGGCCAGGTGCAGCTCGCCGCGCACATTGACGACACCAGCAAGGAGCCCGCCGTGAAACGGAATGCGGTGGATGGGCCGAAGGGAGATTACCTCATGAAGCGCGCCAGCGGGCAACGCCAACCATTCGTTGCCCAGACGGAACAGGACTACGCCCTGCACATCGACAGGTTCTTCCACTTTGTCCTCGGCCAGACGAGCCGTCCATTCCTCCAAGTAGCCAGCTGGAGGCAGACTATCCAGAAAGCGCCGTCCCGCAGCACTGTGGACCGGACAATTATGACAATGAACGAACGTCGCCAACTCCGGACAGGAACGGTCGCCGCCCACGCCGATACGATTCCAACAGTCTCCGCGCTCTGCCGTCACGGGCAGCGTCATCATGTTTCACCTCCGGCGCCCTTTCGCTCCAGCCTTCGACGCAAGAGCTTCGCCGCCGCCTCGTCCCCGCTCTCTTGGTAGAGCAACGATAAATGCAACAGGGCTTCGTCGTGCTGCGGATCAAGGTAAAGCGCTTTGCGAAAGCACTCGACGGCCTGTTTGCGTTCCTTACGAGCCTGGAGTATCACACCGAGCAAGCTGTATGCGTCGGCCGAGGGTTTGGCAATCGAAAGGTGTTCCTGGCAGCTTTGCAGAGCCTTATCCAGCATGCCTACATCCGCTTCCTGACGCGCTTGAGCCAAGCGATCCAGGGGCCTGGCGGGAACCGAGGGCACGAGCGGTTCAGCCGTTGGGCGAATCCGGCGTTTGGGCGCACGGCCGGTGTGCGCCGGCTGGGAAGGCTTACCAGCCGGCGCACGCCGGCCGTTCGCCAAGGGATTACCGGCTTGAGGAGGCACACCCGTCGCAGGAGTACGCCCGAATAGAAAGAAATGGTGGGGCCCCGTTGTCTGGAATCGCTGCTCAAAGAGCGTCCACGGCTCAGCATGCCCCATGCACAAGAGTCCGCGCGGTGACAACAGACGATCGAGATTGGCCAGCACACGCGCACGCGCTTCTTCGTGCATGTAAATGAGCACGTTGCGACAGAAGATCAAGTCGTACGCACCTTCCCCGTTGAGCAAGTCTGGGTCGAGCAAATTCCCCTCACGGAATCGTACCAGGCTGCGCAAGGATGGTCCCAGTTCCCAGCTGTCGTCCTTCTGGTGGAAGTGTTTGCGTCTCAGCTCCGCAGGAGTTTCACGAAACGCCAAGTCGCGGTACAGGCCGCACCGCGCCCGGCTCAAGCTAGCGGAGCTTATATCGATCCCATCCATCGTCCACCGTTCGCGCGGAACGCGTGCCTCAACCAGGGCGATGACTAGCGAGTACGGCTCCTCGCCGCTACTGCACGGCGCACTGAGGACGCGGAAGGCCGGAGAGGCGGCAGTCTCGGTAGCACGGCGAATGTGTTCGGCGAGGAAGGAAAAAACTTCACCGCCGCGAAAGAACCACGTCTCGGGTACCACAACTGCATCGATCAACGCGGCCATTTCGTCGGCGGAATCCGCGAGAAAAGCCGCGTAGCGGCGCGGATCGGTGATTCCAAGAGCGCGCATCCGCTCGGCCACGATGTTCTTCAGCGCATTTGTGCCGAGGGAGTGAGGGTCGAGTCCAATCTGTTCCCGCAATTGTTCGGCCGCCGCGCACACATTCATCACGGTTCCCTCCGTTCCAGGCTGAGCATCGGACCAGCAACCAACGCCGGAAGAAGACGATCCAGATCCAGCAATCGGATCATGCCGTGACGATCGGCCAGCACGGGACCGAAATCGGGTTTCCCGTTTTCGTGCAGGCGTGTCAGAGTCTGCTCGTCCTGTTGGAGATCTTGCAAGTCCGCAACCCTGGAGGCGAGCAGACCCAACAGACGGCCCTCACAACTGCCGGGCTGTGGCACCAGAATGATTCGGCTGCTCAGGTGCAACGGACAGTCGCCCGCGCCAGCCAAGCGGTGCAAATCGATAACAGGTACGACCTGGCCGCGATACACGAATGCACCTGCGAAATTCGTCGGAGCGCCGCAGAGCGCCTGCAAAGGGACACGCGGCACCACCTCCTGGATGAGGCGGACATCCAGAGCAAACCGCTCGTTGCCGATCTGGAAAATAAGTGCAAGCATGATAGCGACACTGCTAGACTTTGAACTGGTTCACTTCCTGATTGATCGAATCGACGGAATTTCTCTGGTGTTCGGTGGCACGCTTGAACTCCTCGATTGAGTCGCGCGTCTGCTGCGCCACCGTCATCACCTGTGTCATGGCGTCATTTATCTGCTGGGCACCCAATGACTGATTACGCACACCCTCATTGACCTGGCTAAAGCGATCGCTGAGGGCATGCACTTCCTCAATAATCTGTCCCATTTGCTCTCCTAGCTCGGCAACGCGCGTCACGCCCTGACGCACATCTTCGTTGAACTTGTCCATCTGCATGACACCGGCGGAGACGGCGTCTTGCATGAGTCGGACCATGTTCTCGATGTCCAGGGTGGCCACGGCAGTCTGATCGGCCAGTCGGCGTATCTCGCGGGCAACGACCAGGAAGCCGCGTCCATACTCGCCAGCTTTTTCGGCTTCGATGGCGGCGTTGATGGAAAGCAGGTTGGTCTGATCGGCGACCTTGGTGATGGTGGTGACGACGACATTAATACCGTCAGCCTTATCGCGGATGACACTTAACTTATCGGACACCGAAGAAGTCGCCGTTACCAACTGCTTGACGGCAGTCTCCATGTTTTCCAGTCGGCCGCGGCCGGCATCAGCGAGGGAGGCGACGCGTCCGGCGCGATCGCTGACGTCGTTCATGGTAGTCGATAGTTCCTTGCTCGTCGCCGAGATCTGGCGGACGGAGGCGGCGATCTCGGCAGTAGAGCTGCCCAGCGTCTGCACACTTGTCTCTTGTTGTCGCGCTGCTGCGGCAATCTCGGCGGCTGTAGATAACAGCTGCACGCTGGCCTCGCGGATACGCCTGACGACGGCCTGGATCTTCGAGATGGTGGCATTGAAGCCCTCGGCCAACAGACCCATTTCATCGCGCGACTCCACAGGCACGCGGGCCGTCAGATCGCTAGCGCCGGCAGCTATGTCTTGAACACGACCCAAGAGAAAGCCTGTCGCCCCCACGATGCCGCGCACCGTCCACCATCCGCCCAGGGCAGTCGCCATGACTGTGGCGATACTAATAACTACCATCGCCGTGAACCAGAATCGCGTGTTCTCAGAGGCCGTGTTTTCCTCATTTTGGTTCATTTCCGCCGCGATATCGATGGCGTGCACGACGTGTTGCCGCTGAATGACGTAGAGCGGCCGGATCTTTGTAGTCACCAGCTGCAACATCTGGAGACGTTCTCCATTTCCGACAAGCGGCATAAAGTCTTCCCAAGCGGAACGATAGAAGTCGTGGGCCGAAGGAAAAACACCATCCACGAGGGCGCGCTTGATTGGGCTTTCTATCAGGTTGTCCGACCAGTAGGCTTCACGCTCTCGGAACTGCCCTTCATGCTCGGCAAACTGTTTCTTGAATTTTTCGATTTCCTTGTGATCTGTCGCGGAAATCAGCTCGTACAGGATCAAATAAGGCTCCGCCACCAAGAAGGTCGGGGGTTCCATTTCGATGCGGATTGTCATGCGGTCCTTGAGGTGTTCGTAGACCGGGCCGTTCACCTTGTATCGGTGCAGCACCCACAGTGACAACCCGAACACAGCGGCAAGGCCGAGGGTGCTGATGAGGAGCACGCCGCGCAGCTTGCTTTTGATGGTCAAATCGGAGAATAGCGACATTGGGCTAACCTTCATGGGTCTGCGCCGACCGTGGCAGGGCATATCGTCTCGGCAACGCTGCTATATCTTGAATTGGCTGATTTCCTGGTTGATGGAATCGACAGAATTCCGCAAGTGTTCTGTGGCGCGCTTGAATTCCTCGATGGAGTCTCGAGTTTGCTGCGTCACCGTCGTCACCTGCGTCATGGCGTCATTTATCTGCTGGGCACCCAATGACTGATTACGCACACCCTCATTGACCTGGCTAAAGCGATCGCTGAGGGCATGCACTTCCTCGATAATCTGTCCCATTTGCTCTCCTAGCTCGGCAACGCGCGTCACGCCCTGACGCACATCTTCATTGAACTTGTCCATCTGCATGACACCGGCGGAGACGGCGTCTTGCATGAGCCGGACCATGTTCTCGATGTCCAGGGTGGCCACGGCAGTCTGATCCGCCAGTCGGCGTATCTCGCGTGCAACAACCAGGAAGCCACGGCCATATTCGCCCGCTTTTTCGGCTTCGATGGCGGCGTTGATGGAAAGCAGGTTGGTCTGATCGGCGACCTTGGTAATGGTTGTGACAACGACGTTAATGCCGTCGGCCTTGTCTCGGATAACGCTTAGCTTGCCCGATACCGACGACGTCGCCGACACCAGCTGTTCGACCGCGCTTTGCATTTTTTCCAGTCCACTCCGGCCGACGTCGGCAAGCGAGGCGACGCGACCAGCTCGGTCGCTGACCTCGCACATGGTAGTCGATAGTTCCTTGCTCGTCGCCGAGATCTGACGGACCGAGGCGGCGATTTCAGCGGTCGAACTGCCCAGGGCCTGGACAGTGGTTTCTTGTTGTCGCGCCGCGGCGGCAATCTCGGCCGCCGTGGACAACAGTTGCACGCTGGCTTCACGAATGCGTCGGACAACGGTCTGAATCTTGGCGATGGTCGCATTGAAGCCCTCGGCCAGCATTCCGAGTTCGTCGCGCGTCTCTACGGGCACGCGGGCGGTCAAATCGCTGGCTCCGGCGGCCATCTCCTGAACGCGGCCCAGCAGTGAATTGGTCGCCCCGACGATTCCCCGCGCCGTGAACCACCCACCGAGGGCTGACACGACCACTGAGGCGATGCTTATAACGATCATCGTCGAGAGCCAGAAATTCGTGTTAGCAGCTGCCGTTTCTTCCTCTTTATTATTCGTTTGCTGCCCGACTTGAACGGCCTTATCGACATTATGGCGTTGCTGACGATAACGCGGTTTGAGCTTCGCCACCAGTATCTGCGCCAGTTGTTTTTGATCTGCTTTGCCGACGAGTGGCAGATATTCTTCGTTTGCCGTGCGGTAAAAATCGTGAGCCGCCGGATAAACTTCGGCCATCAGGACGTTTTTCATCTCGCTATCGTCGAGACCCTTTGACCAGTACGCTTCGCGTTCGAGGAAGTGCTGCTCCTGCCTGTGGAACTGGTCCTTGAGTCTTTCGATCTCAGAGGCATCGGTCGCAGAATTCAAGTCAGATAGGATGATGTAAGGCACCGTCAAGGCGAACACCGAGGGCTGTAGCTCGGACAGCGCCGTCATGCGTTGGGTCAGTTTTTCGTACACGGGACCCTTGACACGGTATCGGTGCAAAACCTGCAATGACAGAGCGAAAACAGCGGCAAAACCAAGAGCGCTGATGAACACCAACCCGCGCAGCTTGCGCCGGATAGTTATATCGGAGTATCGCAACATGGGAGACAACCCTCACAGGTCTGCGCCGACCGTGGCGGGAATTCTCGCAGGGCGAAAGAGAGCTTCTATTATCCGCAAAGTCTTCGCATATCTCCACCGTTCTCTGCGCAAACCGGGCGCGGGGAGGGAGAAACGACCCGATCACAAGCTAGATTCGCCGGAATCGGACAAGGTTGCACAACCGCGACGGCTGTTAGAACCGTACTTCGAGTACCGAGAAATCATCGGCCAATATCTCCGAGCCGTGCATCTGCCGCACGTGAGTTAGCAACTGCTCGCCCAGGGACGCACCGTCGAGCGGAAGAGTCTTGACGAATTGCACGAACTCTTGATGCTTCCACATGCCTCCTTCGGGCTTCTCAATTTCATATGCCCCATCGCTATACACCAACAATAGGGCCTTGGGCCCCAACTGCACCGATTTCGTCTCAAAAGGCATTCCCGGAGGACACATGCCAATGACGGGGTCTGTTGATTTCAGCAAAGTGAGCTGTGAAGGATCCAGTGAAGGGCCTGACCACAAGAGCGGCGCCGGATGCGCAGCGTTGCAGTAGACGAGCGAGCGGTCCTTCTTTCGATAAACACCATACCAGATGGTGAAGTACTTGCCGTTCTGTTTCTCCATCTGAAAGACATCGTTCAAACGAGAAAGAAGCTTTCCCGGATCGCGAAAGTCCGTATCCGGCAGCGCCTGGGAGGAGAGCAGGTTCGTCGCCGACACGGCCAGGAGAGATGAACCGACGCCGTGGCCACTGACATCGAGCAGATAGACCGCCAGGTGGTCGGCGTCCAGCCAGTGATAGCCGAGAATGTCGCCGCCCAGCTGTGTCGAAGGAACAAAGCGCCATTGGGCGCTTACTTCGCCCTCCAGCGGGGGCGGCAGCAGCGATTGCACGTAGCGCGAGGCTTGAGCCAGCTCCTCCGCCATCAGGCGCTCGCTCTCGGCCAGGCGACGGTACGCCTCATCGCGCTCCACTTGATTCAGATAGCTGCGCGAGTGATAGCGAATGCGAGCGATCAACTCGATCTTGTCGGGTAATTTGACGAGGTAATCGTTCGCACCCAGAGCGAACGCCTGCGCCTTGATGACCGGCTCTTCCTTGGTGGAAAGCACGATCATGGGAACCTGGCGCGTGCCCTCGTTGGCGCGAAACTGCTTCACGAGCGTCAGGCCATCGATGCCAGGCATGACGAGATCCTGCAAGATCACGGTCGGCTGGACGGTCGTGGCCGTGTCGATGGCGCGTGAGGGATCGGAGCAGAAGTGAAAGACGATGTCGCTTTCCGAAGCGAGCATGCGCCGCACCGCCTCACCGACGATGGGCTGATCGTCCACGAGAAGCACGGTTACGGGGTGTCTGGTCGATTTGTCCGTGATGGAGCTGTCGGTCATGGTGCATACCTGTATGGGTTTTCTGGCACACATTGTACGGCAACATTTGGGTGTCTGCCATTGCATTCCGTTCGAGTGTCAGGCGACATTAGAAATGTCCGCTTTTTGGCGACATTAGAAATGTCCGCTGTCCGGACGTTGTCACTTTTTGCGACGGAAGCCTTTCCGCCAAGGATGATCCTCGGCTGGACGATTCGGTTTCTTCTGGCTATGGTTC
>DATBHJ010000159.1:0-2888 GCA_036557565.1 Gemmataceae bacterium | reverse complement strand
GCCGATGCCATTGCGAAAGTGATCGTAAACGCCGTCGGGGACGAGGAACTTGGCGTCCTCCGGCCAGCCGTAATGGCGCTTGGCTCCCTTGATCTCTTCCTCGCCGAGCGGCTCGCCGTGGGCGGCGCTGGTGTCCTGCTTCTTGGGGGCGCCGTAGGCGATGTGGCTGTCCACGATAATCAGTGTGGGACGATCGCGTGTGCTCAGGAAGGTTCGGAAGGCCCGATCCAACATCTCCAGGTCGTTGGCGTCGCCGACGCGGGTGACGTTCCAACCGTGGCCGATGAAGCGCGTGGCCACGTCCTCGCTGAAGGCCAGCGCGGTATGCCCCTCGATGGTGATGTAGTTGTTATCGTAAATCCAGCAGAGGTTGGAGAGCTTCAGGTGGGCGGCAAGAGAAGCGGCCTCGGCCGAGATGCCTTCCATCATGCAGCCGTCGCCGCAGATGGCGTAGACGTGGAAGTTGATCAGGTCCTCGAAGCCGGGCCGGTTGAAGTGAGTGGCCATCCAGCGGCCGGCGATGGCCATGCCGACGCTGGTGGCCAGGCCGTTGCCGAGCGGGCCAGTGGTGGTCTCGACGCCGCTGGTCCAGCGGTACTCCGGGTGGCCGGGGCAGCGGCTATCTATCTGCCGGAAGTGTTTGATCGCCTCCAACGGCACCGACGGCTCGCCGAGAGCTTCGTACTCCTTGCTGACCGCCTTCACCCCCGTCAGGTGGAGCAGCGAGTACAGCAGCATCGAGGCATGGCCAACCGAGAGAACGAAGCGGTCCCGGTTAGGCCAGATCGGATCTTGCGGATCGAAGCGTAGAAAGTGTTGCCACAGGCAGTAAGCCACAGGCGCCAGGGCCATCGGCGTGCCCGGATGCCCAGAGTTGGCCGCCTGGACGGCGTCCATTGACAGGGTGCGGATCGTGTTGATGCACGTCGCATCGAAACCTTTTCCCTCCTGCATGACCACCTCCGCTCTTCGTGGCGCCAAGCAGTTGAGAGCACGAGCGACCGGTGTGCTGCAACAACCACAGTCGTAACTTTCTCTATACGTCTATTCTTCGCGCGACGCTCGGTCAACCCCCCGAACATGAAAATTCGGTGTTTTTGAAAGCGAGACTACTTCTCTTGCAGCCGGCCTCTTGCCTCCGCGAGAAAATGAATGACCCAGAGAGGGATCCGGATCGGCAGGACGAGCATGAGGCCGACGAGGATGCGGTCCCGGCATACAATGGCGCAGGTATTCGGGGATGAGTGACAGGAAGCGGATTCGCGATCGGATAACACCCTGTTGAAAAAAAGCAGTCTGGCGTCAGGAATCACGTATTTTTCTCGGAGATTGTGCAGGCGGTTGGATCGCTTGCCTCGGCTTTATCGATCATCGCATCCCCGTGAGGAGGGAGCCATGCAAACACAACAATCGAATGATTCCGGAATGGAGCAGGCCCGACTCCAGGAAGAGCGCGAAGGACGCGCGGCGTGGAAAAAGTGGGGCCCCTATCTCAGCGAGCGACAGTGGGGGACGGTGCGCGAGGATTACAGCTCCAACGGCGACGCCTGGAATTACTTCACCCATGACCAGGCGCAGTTCCGTGCTTACCGCTGGGGAGAGGACGGGCTGGCTGGCATCTCCGATAACCGTCAGTTGCTCTGCTTCGCGATGGTGCTGTGGAACGGCAAGGATCCGATCCTCAAGGAACGGCTGTTCGGCCTCAGCAACAGCGAGGGCAATCATGGCGAGGACGTCAAGGAGTATTACTTCTACCTCGACAATACGCCGACCCATTCGTACATGAAGTACCTCTACAAGTATCCGCAGGCCGAGTACCCCTATCCGACTCTTATCGATGCCAATAGGACGCGAGATAAGCACTCCTCCGAGTACGAGTTGCTCGACACCGGCATCTTTGATCAAGACCGCTACTTCGATGTCTTCGTCGAGTACGCCAAGGCGGAGCCGGAAGATATTCAGATCCGGATCACGGTCTACAACCGAGGGCCAGAACCGGCCGAGATCCATGTGCTGCCAACCCTTTGGTTTCGCAACACCTGGTCGTGGGATGGAAAGGAAGAAAAACCGGGGCTGAAGGTCCTCGATTCCGGCAAGGACGTGCGGTGCATTGCTGCTCGACACCCCCTGCTTGGAGAGCGGTTCCTCTACTGCGATGGTGTTGTCGATCTGCTGTTTACTGAAAACGAAACCAATACCCAGCGGGCTTTTAATCAACCCAATCAGCAACCGTACTGTAAGGACGGCATCATCAACTGCGTCGTCAAAGGAGACAGGAACGCTGTCAACCCAAAATTGACTGGGACCAAGGCAGCCGCCCATTATCGTCTGACCGTGCCGGTGCAGGGAAGCCAGACGGTCCACCTGAGGCTAACGGACCAGGCGCCTGCCCCGCTGCGAGATCCCTTTGGGGATGCTTTAGCCACGTTCAACGCCCGGCAGGCGGAAGCGGACGCTTTCTATGAGGACATCACGCCGAAGACGCTGAGCAAGGATGAGGCGCAGGTTATGCGGCAAGCGTTGGCGGGGATGTTGTGGAGCAAGCAGTTTTATAATTACGATGTGGCCGAGTGGCTGCGGGAGCATGGCGACAAACCCGAAGAAGGAGTTCGCGTCCAGGTCCGCAACAACGACTGGTTCCACATGTACAACGCGGACGTGATCTCCATGCCAGACAAGTGGGAGTACCCCTGGTATGCTGTTTGGGACCTGGCCTTCCACACCATCCCGCTATCGCTGGTGGACGTCGATTTCGCCAAGGAGCAATTGAGTCTGTTCCTGGGCCACCATTATCTCCATCCCAACGGCCAGATGCCGGCCTACGAGTGGAACTTTAGCGACGTCAATCCTCCCGTGCATCCCTGGGCGGTCTGGGCCGTATACAACTA
>DATBHJ010000158.1:0-4544 GCA_036557565.1 Gemmataceae bacterium | reverse complement strand
CCCCTGTTTTTGAGGAACAGGGGGCTTACGCCCCCCGCTCGCCGGGGGATTCTCAGGCGACCATCGCCGGTTCTTTCACGTTCTGAATCACGTTGGCGATAACTTGATCGGGATGGATATTCTCGGCCTGTCCCTCGAAGTTGAGGATGAGGCGATGGCGCAGCGCGGCAGGAGCGACGGCGCGGATATCGTCGCGAGCCACATGATAGCGGTTGTCGAGGATCGCTCGCAGCTTGGCGGCCAGGATGATCGCCTGGGCGCCGCGCGGACTGCTGCCGTAGCGAACGTACTGGCGCGTCATCGGTGCGGCGGCCTCGTTCTCTGGATGCGTGGCCATCACGATGGCAATGCCGTAGCGGCGCACCTCGGCGGCGATGGGGATCTGGCGGGCCAACTGCGACAGGGCAAGGATACGCTGCCCATCGAAGATCGGTTCGACTCGTGGCTTGACCGCCTCGGTGGTGCGATCGAGAATCGTTTCGATCTCGGCAAAGCGCGGATATTTGACCAGCAACTTGAAGAAGAAACGGTCGAGCTGCGCCTCGGGGAGAGGATAAGTACCTTCCATTTCCAGCGGGTTCTGCGTGGCCATGACAAAGAACGGTTCGGGCAGCGGAAACGTCTGTCCGGCCACCGTGACATTGTGTTCCTGCATGGCTTCCAGGAGTGCCGATTGTGTTTTCGGCGTGGCCCGGTTGATCTCGTCGGCCAAGAGGATGTTAGCGAAGACGGGGCCGCGCTGGAACTCGAAACGTCGAGCGCCTTCGGGCGTCTCCAGCACGATGTTGGTCCCGATCAGGTCGGCAGGCATCAGGTCCGGCGTGAACTGGATGCGCTGAAACTTCAAGTGCAGCGCCTCGGCCAGCGTCCGTACCAAGAGCGTCTTACCCAGCCCCGGCACGCCTTCCAGGAGCACATGCCCCCCGGCGATCAGGGCTGTTAGAGTCCCCTCCACAATTTCGTCTTGACCTACGATCACTTTGCCGATTTCGGCGCGGAGGCGTTGAAAATCTGCGCGGAATTGATCGAGTTGTTCCCGGATCGCTGCGCTGTCGCTCATGCTGTCATGCTCCTGGGCTTCAGGTCTGGCAATGACGAATTCAAAAGAGTGAATATTAAAATAAAAGACAACTTGTCTGTTGTCAAACAAAAAGACAGAATAATCATTCAGGTTCTATAGATCATTGCTTGGCGACTCTTCGCACCAGTGACGCACCATTACGACGCTTCTGCGAAGCGCCGCTAACCGAAAAAATGCCCGATCAAGCCCACACCCAGAGGGGACCGCATCATGACACGGTACGCCAAGGGCGGGATGGCTCTTGTGGTCCTGTTGGCGAGCTGGATGGCGTGGTCGGACGAACCGACGCCCGAAGAGCAGCGCGAAGAGCAGGTCATCAAGCGCTTCCTTACTGTGCTGGAGAAAAACCCCCGACGCGGCACCGCTCTGGATCGCATCTATGGCTATCACGTCGAACGGGGCAGCCTCGATCAGCTCATCCGTACCTACCGCGAACGCGCCACCAAGAACGAAACCGATGGCGTCGCTTCCATGATCGTCGGCCTACTGGAATCGCAACGCGGCAAAGACGCCGAAGCTGTCGCTGCTTTTCGACAGGCCGAGAAGCGTCTGCCGGAGAATGCCCTGGCCTCCTACTATCTCGGTCAAGTGCTGGTGATGGTCGGCCAGCCCGACTCCGCCGCCGAAGCCTTCGAGCGAGCCATCGCCCGCAAACCAGTACGCAACGACCTGCTCGACATCTTTCAGGCGCTGGGCCGCGTCTACCAGCGGACGCAACGCAGTGACAAGGCGCTGACGGTCTGGTCGCGGCTGGAGCAGCTCTTCCCCGACGATGCGCGCGTGCAGGAGCAGATTGCCTCCACACTGGCCGAAGAAGGCCAGTACGATCAAGCGCTGCCGCGTTACGAAAAGCTGGCTCAGGCCGCGCGCGATCCCTATCAGAAAGCGACGTTCCGCATGGAAGCGGCTGAGCTAAAAGTGCGACTCAAGCAGACGGCCAAGGCGTTAACCGACTTCGAGACGCTCATGGGCGAGCTGAATCCCGACAGTTGGCTGCACCGCGAGGTCCGTCACAAGATCGAAGATGTGTTCCTCCGCAACGACGATCAAGCCGGACTAACGAACTACTACCAAGGCTGGGTCGAGAAGCATCCCAGCGACATCGACGCCATCGCCCGACTGGCGCACGCCTTGGCTAACCAGGGCCGCATGCCGGAGGCCAAGGAGTGGTTGGAGAAAGGCATCGCCAAGGCGCCGTCGCGGAAGCAACTGCGTCAGGCCCTCATCGAGCAACTGATGTTCGAGCAGAAGTACGACGAAGCGGCGGCGCAGTACGAAGCAATGGACAAGGCCGATCCCAATAATCCCGATACCGTGCGCGAATGGGGCAAAGTACTGCTGCGCGATAAGTCACGGCCGGAGGACGAGCGTAAGCAAGCGGCGTACAAAGTGTGGCAACGGCTCCTGGAGAAACGGCCGAAAGATCCGGTCATCACGGCTCAAGTGGCCGACCTGGTGCGGAACGCCGGCATGACGGAGGAAGCCATCTCGTTGTACAAGCGTGCCATCGAACAGGCTCCGCAGTCGCCGCAGTACCGCGAATATCTGGGCGAATACTACCACAGTTTGAAGCGTTCGCCGGAGGCGTTGGCAGCCTGGCGCCCCATCGCCGAAGGTGCCAATCGCAATGCCAAGAACCTGGCGCGCCTGGGCGAAGTGTTCAACGGCTTTGGCTATCGCAAGGAAGCAATAGCCGCTTTCGCCGATGCAGTGAGTTTAGAAAAAGACGATTTCAACTTGCGGCTGCGCTACGCGGAGTTGCTGCACCTGGACGAGCGGAATGAGGATGCTTTGGCCCAGATCGATGCGGCGGACAAGCTGGTCGGCAACTCCGACGAGGCAGAGTCGGCCCTGCAAGCGCGGATCAAAGTTTATCAAGCCGCCGATACGCTGACCACACGGGCAACCGAACTCCAGAAGGAGCTGGACGCCGGCAAGGATGTCACCCCGCAGCGTTGGCACCGTCTGGCCCGTTACTACGAGGCCAACCGCCAGATGGCCGAGGCGACGGCGGCCATCGGCAAAGCGATCGAGATCGATGGGAAATCGCTGCCCATCCTGGCATCGGCGGCGCGGATTCACGAGAGCGGCGGCAACTTGCTCTTGGCTGCGGACATCAATCGCAAATTGGCGGCGTTGGATCGTCGCTTTCGCACCGAGTATCTGACGGCGGTGGCCAAGCTGGAGGCGCGATTGGGCCGACGGGCCGAGGCGTTGCAAGCCGGCCGTGATCTGTTGGCCGCTGCTCCGGGCAATCCCGATCACTACAAGTTTTACGCTGAACTGTGTTTTCAGCTCGGCGAGAACGAGGAGGGCCTGGAGTCTCTGCGTCGCTCGGTGCGGGCCAATCCGTCGGAGCCGCAGGGGTTGTTGGCGCTGGCCAACGCGCTGGCCGAACGTTTCCGCACCGGCGAAGCGATCGAGTTGTTCTGGCGCGCATTCGATAAGACCAACGACCTGGACGGCAAGATGCCGATCATCTCGCGGTTGGCGGAACTGTATCTGCAAAACAATCAGTTTGATCGGTTGCTGGAACGCCTGGAGCGCGAACGACGTGAGGCGGACAAGCAGCGCGAGATGACGTTGTGTCTGGCGCAGGCGTATCAGGCGGCCGGCGATCTGGGTACAGCCCGGCAACAACTCGAACGTCTGCTCGCGGAGAATTCGCGCGATACGCAGTTGCTTGGGCAGCTATCGCAGCTTGCCGAGAGCGAGGGCGATACCGCCCTGGCCCTGAAATACCAGCGGCAGTTCGCGCAGGCGGCCCCCAACAATCACGACGGTCGGCTTCGTTTGGCGCAGTTGTTGGTCAAGGCCGGCGAATCCGACGAGGCGGCGACGATCTGGGTCAAGCTGGTCGCCGATGAGCCGCAGCCACATCGCAATTTGCAGGCTATCGACGCCGTGTTCGCCAACAATAAGCCGGAGACGGTGTTGGCCATCACGCGGCGACTCTTGGCCCAGAAGCCCGGCGATTGGGAATTGCTCTACCGCGAAGGCGCCGCGCTGAGTGCGCTCCAGAAAACGGACGAAGCCAGTCAACGCTTTCAGGCGCTGCTCGACCTGCGCCTTTCCGACGATGAGGAAGGGGCGAACCTGAAGTACCAAAAAACACAGAAGTGGGGTCACGTCAGCAGCAGCAATGCTAATGCTGCGAATGCGAACAATGCCAACAATCAGGCGACGTATGACCCCGATGCCGTGCCGCTTGCGGTGCGGACGGAGAACGTCTGGCAGGTTCGCGCCTACACCGGACTCGACCCGCGCTATTCGATCTACGTCGCTATGCAACAGCAGCAGCAACGGACCTGGATGCCGCGCGATTACGGTCAGGCGCGGATGGCGGCGTTGTCGTGGCTGCTGGGATTCGCACAGAAACAGGAACGCGGCGAAGCTTTTCTCAAAGCGCATCGGCCGGCGAGCGGGGGGCGTCAGCCCCCTGTTGCGACAGAACAGGGGGCTG
>DATBHJ010000157.1:0-26626 GCA_036557565.1 Gemmataceae bacterium | reverse complement strand
GCGCTTCTGTTCCTATTTCTTTGGTTTCTCTTCTTCTCTTTCTGATCTTGGCGTCCTTGGCGTCTTGGCGGTTCATTATGCACTGGTTGTCAGGATCAACGACCAATTATTCAGCGTGCCGCTGTGGCTGCCATAGTTGCGGACAGCCAGCCGCCACGTGCCGCCGGCTTTGGTGCCGTCCAGTTGACTCAACGACGCATCGGGTCGGTAGGTTCCCGAAAATGGTGCCTTGCCGGAGTCAATGGACGTGCTGGCCTGCTCGGAGAAAATGGTGTTGGTGAGGTTCGCCGACCAGCCGCCGTGGTTGTAATCCAGAGCGATCGTCTTGCCGGTCGGAGAAATCAGATAGACGTACAAATCGCGGTCCTGGGGATAACTGACATTCAATTTCACCTCGACGTTCTTGACCGTGCCGGCCGGCACCGTGACCGAAGTTACAGTCAAGGAATTCGGTTTGATCGACTGCGCCGTGCTGTTGGTGTAGGTCTTCGTCGTCGTAGTGGCGGGCGGAGGAGTCGTCGCCTTGGTGGTGCTGACGGAGACGGCGGGCGTGACCGTCAGCGACCAGTTGAGCAGAGTGCCACTGTGGGTGCCGTAGTTGCGGACGGCCAGGCGCCACGAGCCGCCAGCGCTCGTGCCGCTCAAGGAATTCAGCGACACGTCGGGGAGAAAAGTGCCGGTAAACGGCGCCTTGCCGTTGGCGATGGGCGTGCTCGCCTGTTGCGAGAAAGTGGTGTTGGTGAAGTTCGCCCCGGTGCCGCCGCGGTTGTAATCCAGGGCAATCGTCTTGCCAGTGGGCGAAATCAGATAGACGTACAAGTCCTTATCGACAGGATAATTGGCGTTCAGATGCACCGACACATCGCCGACAGTGCCGGCCGGCAGCGTGAGCGTGGACACGGTCAACGAATTCGGCTTGATGGACTGCGCCGTGCTCTCGGTGTAGGTCTTTGGGGCCTGGAGCGTGATCGCGCTCTGATACGCCGGCATGACGTTGCCTTGCAAGTCGCGCACGCCGGAATTGACGTACAGGTGGTAGGTGCCCAATTGCGTCTGCTTGGTGAAGGTCAGCTCGATCTGCCGGTCGCCGGAGTTGCTGACCACGCGAACCGTGACCGGAATCTTGACGCCGCTGGGAGTGGTCAGGGTGACGGCCGAGGACGAGAAGGAGCTGACGTCGATGGGCTCATTGAACGTCAGCACGATCTCATTCATCGAATTGCTGGTTGGCCCCACCGGCTTGACGCTGCTGATGGCCGGCGTGGTGCGCGTGGTCAGGTTCCAGCCAACGGCGGCGGCCAGATCGAGCCGGCCGCCGGTCTGGACCTTGCCTTGCAAACTCGGCAGCTTGTCGGTGGTGTTGAGCACCTGGTTGATGACTTGCGAGTAGCTCCAGGTGGGGTGCTCTCCCCAGACCAGGGCCATCGCTCCGGTGACCATCGGCGTGGCCATCGACGTGCCGCTCATGTCCTGGTACTTGTTGCCCGGCATGGTGCTGAGAATATTGACTCCAGGAGCGGCCAAATCGACACTGTGGGCACCGTAGTTGGAGAACGAGGCCAGCTGATCGGTGTTGGTGGTGGCAGCCACGGAAACGACGCTGTTGAGGCTTTGGCTGAAGCTGGCCGGATAGTCGGGGTTGTTGTCGTTGTTGGTGCCTTCGTTGCCGGCCGCGGCCACGGAGATAACGCCGTGCTGCTGAGCATTGAGGAAGGCATCGTAAAGAGCCGGGCTGTACGGCGCTCCCTCCCAGCTATTGTTGGTGATCTTGGCCCCATGCGATACGGCGTAATTGAGGGCGGAGATGAAATTGCTGACGCTGCCGAAGCCATCGGAGCCGATGAACTTCACCGGCATGATCTGCACGTTCCAATCGACGCCGGTCACGCCGGCGCCATTGTTGCCGACCGCTCCGAGGATGCCTGCTACGTTGGTACCGTGGCCATTGTTGTCTATCGGGTTGTTGTTGTTGTCGGCGTAGTTCCAGCCAATCAGATCGTTGCTCTTGCCCGACTGCTCCCAGCCGCCCTGAGTGGTGAGGCGGAGCAGGTCGCCGGCATCGACGAGGCTGTTGCCGTCGCTCTTCCACACCAGGCCGGCGTTGACTGGATTATTGAGGTCGCGGAAGGTGATAATGCCGGGCGTCGCCGTCTTGATCTGCGACTTGTAAACGATCTTGTTGTAGCCGCTGGCTGCGCTGGTTTTGGTGTACCAGTAAGCGGGGATGTCGGCCTGATTGATCCAGATGTTCTCGGCCAGGTCGGTATCGTTGTAAGCGACGCCGGTGTCCAGGACGGCGACGACGACTTTGGGGCTGCTGTTGGTAACGCTCCAGGCCTGTTCGGCGTGGATGTCCGCTCCCGGCGTGCCGCCGCTCTGCCCGGCATTTTTCAAGCCCCACTGCTGGCTCAAGAGCGGATCGTTGGGCACCGTGGAGACCTTCAGCTCGTAGTCCGGCTCGGCGCTGAGGACGCCTTTCTCGGCCTGGTACTCGGCCAGCGCCTTGTCCACCGTCATGCCCTTGCCCAGCTCGACCTGGTAGTATCCGGTGGCCAAGGGCAGCGCGCTGCCGAGTGTTGTGCCCGCGAGGATTGCCGGCCCACCGGGCGTTCCGGGCGTCTGCTCGAAATGCACGAGGATGTCTGTCAAACTGTATTTGCTGGAATCGACAGAAACGCCGTTCAGATCGAGGATGGTGGTGGGAGTGGTGCTGAGCAGGGTGCGGTCTTCGAGCACTTCCAGCGTCAGCGGCTGCCGGCCCGGCCGGCGCGGTCTCTTTTCCTGTCGGTTGCGTGGCAATGACATGAGTAGGGAATCCTCGTTGAGGTTGTGGCGGACCTACACGGCAACCAGGCAGAACGGAGGCAATCCGTCCCACGATCGATAGACGCCGGCGAGACCTGAGGTCTAAAGCGCGAGGCGTCGCTTTACACAGGGCGCGTTAAAAAATCAACGCAGATACAGGGATATTTGGCCGCGCAAAGAGAAGATTCCGGGGCGAGGCTCCTCAAGAGGAGCGGCGCGGCGAAGACGCGTTAGCTGCGGGGCCCATTACGAGGGCGGGGCATGGCAATCGGGTTCACAGCACTAACCCTCGGCTGGAACATGGGTTGCCCACGATCGATCGGTCCGGAGGGCATCCGTGCCACTCGATCGAACAATCTCCCGACAGTCTCGGAACGCTACTGACAGGAAGTAATATCCCTATCGGCAAGTCCATGTGCGGACTTTAGTCGCACAGTGTTTTTTTCGTGAAATTTGGGGAACCTCTCCCGAAGGCGTCCTCTGGCGAGCGCGAATCCGAGCAGGATGTGAATGGAAGGGGATATGCGGGAGATGCTCCCTCTTTCTCGTTCCCACGCAGAACGTGGGAACGAGAGTGAAGATGACGCCGAAATCGATACGATATTCCTTGCAGACTATCCTCGCTATTTTTCCCGCACCGCCGTCCTCGCCGCAAGGAATTCTTCATGCTCGGTTCTGTCGCCGCCAGAGGTCGCAGAGTGTGCTGTCGCGCCAGCACGGTTCTTTTCACAACTTTGACACTGCTGTTGACGGGAGCGCTGACGCTAATTGGCAGTGCCGAGCCGGTTCGTCAACCCAGACATGGCATCGTGGTCGCCGTATCGCCGCCGGGCGCGGATGTCGGCCGCGACATTCTGCAAAAGGGCGGCAACGCCGTGGACGCCGCCGTGGCCACAGCTTTTGCGATGGCGGTCACGCATCCGTCGGCCGGCAACATCGGCGGCGGCGGCTTCATGCTCATCTATCCCGCCGGCGGCAAAGGCGATCCAGTTGTCATCGATTACCGCGAGAAAGCTCCGCTGGCCGCTCACAAAACCATCTTCACCAAGAGCGACAGCCGCTATAGCGCCAAGACCGTCGGCGTTCCTGGCACGGTGCGCGGCCTGGCTTTGGCTCATGCCCAGTTCGGCACGCTGCCGTGGAAAGAGCTAGTGATGCCGGCCGTCAAGCTCGCCGAGGAAGGCTTCGTCATCGATTCGCCGCTGGCCAGTTCGCTCAACTGGGTCGTCGCCGGCTCGCCGGGCTTCGAGGAACTGCGGCGCGTCTTCGGCAAGGAAGACGGCACCCCCTGGGAGGCCGGCGATCGGCTCCTACAGAAGGACCTGGCCAAGACGCTGCATCTGATCGCCGAGCAAGGATCGGATGGCTTCTACAAAGGCGCTGTCGCCGAGCTGCTCGCCGCCGAGATGAAGCGCGACGGCGGACTCATCACCATCGATGATCTCGCCGCCTATGAGGCGAAGGTACGCCGGCCGATCCACGGCACCTATCGCGGCTATGACGTGTATGGCCCACCGCCGCCCAGCTCCGGTGGAACGTGCCTTATCGAGATGCTCAATATCCTCGAAAACTTCGACCTGCGCAAACAGGGCCGATTCTCACCCGAAACACTGCACCTGATGATCGAAACCATGCGCCGCGCCTATTGCGATCGTGCCCGCTATCTCGGCGACGCCGACTTCGTCAAAGTGCCGGCTTTCCTCACCGAGAAGGAATACGCGCGCAAGCTGGCCCAATCGATCGATCGCAACAAGGCGACGCTCAGTGAAGACCTGGCCAAGGACATTCCCCTCACGGCCGAGGGCGACAACACCACGCATTTCAGCGTCCTCGATGGCGACGGCATGGCTGTGGCCAACACTTACACGCTCGAACACAGTTACGGCTCGCGCATCGTGGTCAAGGGGGCCGGCTTTGTTCTCAACAATGAGATGATGGACTTCAACTGGTTCCCCGGCGAAACGACGCGCGGCGGCCGTATCGGCACCGAGGCGAACCAGGTCGCGCCCGGCAAACGCATGCTGTCGTCGCAGACGCCGACCATCGTGACCAGGGATGGCAAGGTCGTCCTCATCACCGGCAGCCCCGGCAGCCGAACGATCATCAACACCGTGCTGTGCATGCTCGTCAACGTTCTCGATTTCGACATGGATCTGCAAGCGGCCGTGGACGCGCCGCGCCTGCATCATGCGTGGTTCCCCGATACCGTCAGTTTCGAGGGCGCTCACGATTACACCGACGCCGTGCAGCGCCTGAAAGCGATGGGCCATTCGATCCGAGGCACGCGCCAGGGTGACGCACACTCGATTGGCCTGGATCGCAAGACGGGCAAGTACATCGGGGCGGCGGATCACCGGATCAATGGCAAGGTGTCCGGTTTCTGAAAGGCGAGCTGCTACCCCTTGAGGAAACCCGCTGCTAGGCCCCCTGCGAGCTTTTGATCGGGTGAATTTTCGTTGTTCCCACCCAATCGTCGAGGTCTGGCTATGACGAAGGAATTTCCGATTGAGCAAGATGATTCCTACGAGGTGATGGCCGCGACCTATCAGGTTATTGAAATCGCCCGCCTCAACGAAGTCCTCAAGCGACACAAGATTCCAGAGCATGCTCGCCGTGAGATTTGCACGGATTACTTCTTCGAGAACGGTGTCTTCCTCGATAGCGGCTGGCTCAAGCTGTCAGGCAATCAGGTATTCCCCACCTTCTGCTTCGCCGAACGGCCTGTGGACCCGAATGAAGGCCTGGGAGAGATCACCAAACTCTACATACCATCGCAGTTTTTCTCGTTCCACGAGTACGCTCACGGCGATATTGCCTTCTATTTTGAAGACGAGGCGGAGAGCATCGAGAACATCGATCACGGAAACTTGTAGCGCTGGATAAAGACGAACTTTTCGGCTCGCTCGCTCAGATGGTGTATCCCTCTATCCGTTATCCAGCCCTAGCAATCGCCGAAGGAATCGTCTGTTGGCTCCGTCACAAGGGCAAATATACGACTCGATTCATCATCTCGACTGGATCGAGCACCTTCGCCATCAGTTCAAGATCTTGGATACATCGGCCAATAGGAACCACCTGTTGGCGCGCGTACACGACTCCCGCGAAGGCTTCCCCCGCCGCTTGCCTACGAGCCGCCTCGGCCAAGAGATCGGCATCCTGCGTGAAAAGGACGTAACCCAAGGCCATCGCGCGGTCCAACAAAAGAGGATCGGCCAGCTGTTTCGTTCCGTCCTCTTCCGCTGTTAACACCGTCACTCCTCGGCGACGCAATCCGCGGGTGATTGCGATATCGACGTGATGATCCATGTAGAGAGACAGGCTCAAGGGATCTTCCCCAGCGCGCGGAGTTTCTGATGGATGGGCGAATTGAGGTTCTCCTCTCGTAGCCTCTTGACCTCCTTATCCCACCATTCAATTTCGGCGTCAAACTCGGCTTGATGATCGTAGTAATACGAAAAGGCCGCATAGAGCTGGGCTAGTGTGAAAGTCCCGGGATACGCGGCGATGATTTCTTCGGGGCCATATCCATAGCCGAGTTTGTCCAGCACCACTTCAATAACTTTCACGTTGGTGTCATCGATCCAGGCGCGGCCCTGTTCATCGAGCAGAATGTGAGCGGTGCCACTGGGTGTAAGTGTCCTCATTGTTCATCCTCCTCGCGGAAACAATGTCTCACGGGGCACCAGTGATTATACCACGAGCTTACTTCTTGATAACCAGCGTGACCGGTGGGGCAGTCGCCGTCACTTCGCGATCCTGGTGCTTGGCTTTGCCGGTGACGGTGATGGCGGCGTTGCCGACCTTGGCTTGCGGTGTCAGTGTCAGGGTCAGCTTGATGTCATTTTGATTGGCGGGAATGTTCTTCATCATCGCCGTGACGCCGGGCGGCAGTGCGGATGTGCTCAGTGCGATCTCTGCCGTGAAGCCGGGTGCGCGCGTGGCCGTGACGGTCAAGGTCGCTGGTTTGTCGGGGGCATACGAAGCCGCGTCGAGCTTCGTCGCCAGCGTAAACGGCGGTCTCTCGGTGATGGCGAGACCGATCGGCGTGAGCAGGTTCTTCGGCGGCAACGGCAGATTGGCCAAGCCCTGACTGACGATTGTGCGAACACTGGCAAGCTTCGTCACCACCTTGCCGTTGATGGTCGCTTTGCCCTGGATCTGAAAGGCATACGGTCCCACCGGCATATCGGGGGCCACGTTGACGACGAGCGTGCCCAGCGGCTGATTGGGTGGCGGAGCATTGCCGGCGGGGACGGCGAGCGTGCCACTGATGCCTTTGGGACCGAGCACGCTGATTTCGATCGGTCCATTGAAATCGCGCCGCGGAGCCAGGATCGGGATCGAGAGTTTGCCGCCCTGTTCCATGTTGTAGCGATCCAGCGCCACGCTCAAATCGAAGCTGGGTTCAGAGGGCGTGATGCTGACGCGATAGATTTCATCAGGTCCGCCCCATAAATGCAGGTGCTCGACTTGCAACATGTAATCGCACTCGGGCGGCGGCGTGAAATCCAGCCGTGCTTCCTTCATGGGATCGCTCACCTGCAAGACCTTCTGGCCTCCGGAACCACCGGCCTCGCGCAGCGTCATGTACACTTCCGTCGGCGAACCCAGCTCGTGCGTCTGCGTCTGGATGGTGTAGCGCACGTCTTTTTTCAGTGCGAAAATGAATGAGTCGAGGTCGCCCTTCTTCTCGAAGCGCGCCGTGATCGCTCCCGGCACGGGTATGCGATTGGCCTTCGCCGGCTCATCGTTCGGCTCGTTCTCCACCGTTTCCTCGATGTCGGACAGCGCCAGCGTGACCGGCCAGCCATGCAAACCATTGGCCCCGCGCGGTGCCATCGACAGAAACTCGATTGCCGGATCGGCCGGCGCCGTTACCTCGACGGGAGCGACGCCGTCCACATTGGGGCCAGCGAAGCGCACGGCCGTCTTGCTGCCGCGTTTGACTGCCAGCGGCAGCGTCGTGGTTGCACAAGGAAAATCGCCGATGCGCAGCCGATAAAGGAAATCCTCGCCGCCGCGATAGCTGACATCGCGCACGGCCACGAGATATTCGCCCGCCGTCTTGAAGGTGTAGGTCAGCCGGGCATCGGTCTGCAATCCGGGTGCGTCGTTGCTGTACGCGCTGGGCAGCTCGCGCCCGTTGGCGTCGAGAAGTTGCAGCTGTGGATCGAACTGGCTCCCCAGACGCCGGCCCAGCACCTCAAAGCTGAGCCGCTGCCCGCTGGTGACGCGAAACTTGAAATAATCCGTCGTTTCGACATCGGTCTTACCGACGACCACGCATGGCACCGACACGACCTGGGCCGTGCTCGGCGTATGGTTCGTCGCATTTTCGATCACTTCCGGGAGGTCGTCGATGCAGAAGAGTCGCAAATTCGACATGCCGCGCCGCGTCGCCAGGCGGATCGCATGGAAGCCGAGCGGCGCATCCTTGGGCACTTCCAGACGGACGAGCAATTTGCCGTTGTCCTTGCCGTTGTTGTTTTCGGTTGGGATCGTCGCCTTGGCGGGAAAGCTGGTCCACAGCCCGGTCGGCTCGGCAAGGTTAGTGCCTGTGAGGGTCAAATCGAGCGTCGTGCCGCGCTGCATGCCCGTCGGCAGCGCCGGCTTCAGCACCGGAGCTTGCGGATTGATGGCCGGCGCGGGCGCTTTTTGGGCTTGTCCGTCACCGCGGCAGACCAAAATAAGGACAAAAGCGATCCATAAGCACATATATCCGGGGAAGCAACGCGAACGGTTCATGATGCGATCTCGCAGGAAGGAAGTCAAACCTAAAGGCGGGAAGTATCCGCAAGCGATGATACCGCTCCTAGACTGATCCGGCAATAGAACGCAGATAACGCAGATACAACGGATCAACGCGGATCGGATCGGCGAAAGTCCGTATAATTCGCGTTATCCGCGTTCTATTCGAGAGAAATCACCAATGAGCAATAGCGAGCTTCTCCATGCCGACATCACCGCTCTGATCCTCAAGGGTTTCTACCACGTTTACAACACGCTCGGCTATGGTTTTCTGGAAAAAGTCTACGAGAATGCTCTCAAGATCACTTTAAGGAAGTGGGGGCTGTCGGTCAGCCAACAGCAGCCAATCAAAGTGTACTTTGAAGGAGAGGAAGTCGGTGAGTATTTCGCGGACTTGATTGTCGCCGAGAAAGTGATCCTTGAATTGAAGACCGCAGAGTCGATCTGTTCCGGACATGAATCGCAGTTAGTCAACTATCTGAAGGCTACGGACATCGAAGTGGGTTTACTGTTGAATTTCGGACCCAAGCCTGAGTTCCGGAGAAAGATCTTCTGTAATGACCGGAAAACATGCAAACGAGAATAGAACGCGGATGACGCAGATATAGCGGATGATCGCGGATCTGAGTTTTGTCTGATCTGCGTAGATCTGCTGAATCTGCGTCATCCGCGTTCTATTCTCAACCCCAGAATCCTCTTCTATACATGCGCACACTGGCGAAAAGCGATTTTTTTGGCAAGAACCAATCCGCGGAATAGAATAAGTATTCAGTGCAGCCGAATTGCGTCTCACAAGAGACGCGAACGGGGGACCCATCAGGCCGGTGAGAGTCGGCCTCTCGGGGCGAAGATCCATGCGGATCGGGATACTTTCGCATCCTAGCCCGTCAGCTAACCTCGTAGGCCGGCCCGGTCACGTTGTCCGGGCCAATGTGAAAGGGCATGCCCGTCTCGCTCTCAAGACGATGTGAAGCCCCACTCTTATTTTGTGGCGCTAGCGCCACAGGTGTCACCATGTCTACATTGCGTCTGTTTGCCGATGTTGGAGAAGGTACGCTTGCGTTCTCTCCGCTCGTGGCGCAAATCCTCGTCGGAGTGCTGATCGTCCTGTTCCTGCTGTTGCTGGCCGCCTGGCTGACGGTGCGTTACATTCCCAACCAGCGCGTCGGCGTCGTCGAGAAACTGTGGTCGAACAGCGGCTCGGTGTCGGAAGGCTGCATCATTGCCCTGAACGGCGAGGCCGGCTACCAGGCCGACCTGCTCCGCGGCGGTATCCATTTTGGACTTTGGAGATGGCAATACCGGGTCCATAAAATGCCTCTGGTCACCATCCCCCAAGGTAAGATTGGCTATGCTTATGCGCGCGACGGTGAACCGTTGCCGCCCAGCCAGACGCTTGGCCGTGTTGTGGAGTGCAACAATTTCCAGGACGCGCGGACGTTCCTGGGGGAATCCGGCGAAAGCGAGAGCGTGCGCGGCCAGCGCGGTCGGCAGCGCGCCATTTTGCGCGAGGGCGTCTACGCCATCAATCCGGCGCTATTCGTGGTCATCACGGAGGATGCCGTCTATCAGCTCGGCATTCATGGACAGCGCGAATGGGAGAGGCTGGTAAGCTGGCAGCGCGAGTTGAAGCGCATGGACGGATTCAGCCCGATCATCGTGGGCGCCCCGATCCAGTATGTCGCCGACGTCTCGGATGCGTCCGAGCAGGGACAGACGGTGATGGCGGCGGATGCCGTCCGGGTTCGCAAGCCGCGCTCCTCCTGGCAGGAGGTATCCGAAGGAACGGAGGTGCCCAATGACACCATCGCTATTGTTACGGTCCACGACGGCCCGTCTCTGCCGCCCGGAGAAATCATCGCTCCCGCCGTGGGCAACGACAGTAGCGATCCGAATTATCACAATAACTACCAGGATCCGGAGGCGTTCCTGCGTGCCGGCGGCCGCCGCGGCCGGCAATACATCCCGCTGACCGATGGCACTTATTTCATCAACCGCTGGTTCGCCACCGTCGAGATGATCCCGAAAACAGTGGTGCCCATCGGCTACGTCGGCGTGGTGGTCAGTTACCATGGCCGCGTCGGCCGCGATCTCTCCGGAGAGGCCTTCCGCCACGGCGAGCGCGTCGCCGAGGGCGAGCGCGGCGTCTGGGAACGACCGCTCGGTCCGGGGAAATATCCCTTCAACACTTACGCCGGCCAGATCGTTATGGTGCCGACGACCAACTTCGTCCTGCACTGGATCACCGGCAAGACCGAAGCGCACCGCTACGACGAGACGCTGCGCTCCATCGACCTCGTCACCCGCGACGCCTACGAGCCGCTCTTGCCGTTGTCGGTCGTGGTCCACATCGACTATCAGAAGGCGCCGAGCGTCATTCAGCGTTTTGGCGACGTGAAAAAGCTCATTACGCAAACGCTCGATCCGATGTTGAGCGCCTACTTCCGTGACGTGGCCCACAAAAAGACGATGCTGGAGCTGCTGCATCAGCGTGACGCCATTCAGGGTGAGTCCCGCGAAGAGCTGCGCCGCAAGTTCCACGACTTCGACATCGAATGCGTCGATGTCCTGATCGGCAAGCCGGACACTGCCGAGGCCGGCGGCAAGATCGAGACGCTGCTGGAACAGCTGCGCATCCGCCAGCTATCGATCGAGCAACTGGAAACCTATGAGCGTCAACGCGCCTCTGCCGACAAGCTGCGCATGCTCAACGAGGCCCAGGCGCAGGCGACCATGCAGACGCAGTTGACCAATTCGCGCGTGCAGATCCAGATCGCCGAGAGCCAGGGCGAGGCCGACCTGGCACGAGCGCGAAAGCAAGCCGAGCAAACCGTGGTCAATGCGGAAGCGGAGCTGGCGCGTGCCCGGCGGCAGGCCGAGCAAACCGTCGTCCTCGCCGAGTCCGAGAGTCGGCAGCGCATCCTCGCCGGCCGTGGCGAGGCTCAGCGCGTCATGCAAATTGGTTTGTCCGAGGCGTCGGTGCTGATGCGCAAAATCGCCTCCTTTGGCGATCCGCGCTTGTACGCGCTGTCGGTCGTCACCGAACAACTGACACAAAGCAAGCAGCCGTTGGTGCCCGAGCGCGTGTTCATGGCCGGCGCTCAGGGCGACAGCAGCGGCAACGCCGGCGTCTCCGGCATGCTGGGCATGCTGCTGAATCTGCTGGTGGCCGAGAAATCGGGCTTCCAGCCGGTGGACACCGGCGAAATGAGCGGCCTCAAGGAAATCAGCGAACGTCTGACGCGCGACGCCCTGGAGTCGCTGCATCAGGCGTCGCTGGCCCCGGCCAACGGCCCGGCCAAGAAGTAACCAAACAACTTCGGTTAGCCGCGACCCGAAGGGGAGCGCGTTCGCGCTCCGCTGCGCGTCGCGGCTAACCGGGGAGGATTACGATGTCCCCAACCGAAACGATCGTCCAAGACATGATGCAGGTCTGCCGCAACGGTCACGTCATCACGGACTTGTTGCGGACCTTCCCGGAGCGCGCCCTGACGCACTGCAATCGCTGTGGCGCCGTCACGATGGACCGCTGCCCAACCTGCGGCCACGAGCTGCCAGGTGCCATCGTCGTACCGGGCCTGCACCCTGTGGGCGCACGGTCGGCGCCGCATTACTGCGAGAACTGCGGAGCCGCATTCCCCTGGACACGCCAGCGACGCCCACCGAAACGCGAATGCCTGGCACTTCTCGAAAATCTACTGCACCGTCTGCCGCGCGTGATCCGTCAACTCCGTGTGCGCCACGGTGATCGTCCACCCTTCCGCGTGACGGACGAAAGAGATTTGGAAGACCTGTTAAGATCCTTTCTCCCCTTGCACTTCGACGACATCCGCCCCGAATGCCGCACACCCAGTTACGCCGCCGGCACGCGCACGGACTTCCTGCTCGCCCCAGAAAACATCGCCCTCACGATCAAATGGGCACGTCCGCGAATCCTGGAGCAAGTACCGGAAGATGCGGCCTATTACCGGCGCGAACGCAAATGCCGCACGCTGGTGGTGTTTGTCCACGATCCGGAATCAACGCTCCACGAGCCGTGCGTGCCGCCGACAGCCGGGGCAGAAGACGCGGAGGGACCGGAAGTACGGTGGGTGATCGGCTCTTCGTGAATGAAAAGAGGTAGTCGTGAATTCCGAATACCTGATTCGCCGACTACAACGGCGTATCCAATCGGAACCGACCGTGGACTTTGCGTTCTGTTGTCCACCGATCCGTCCACGTCCCCCGGTGAGCGAACAAGCTCTCGTACATGCCGAGGCCCATCTTGGGTTCGCCTTACCGCCGTTGATCCGCGCTCTTTATACTCAGGTCGCGGATGGCGGATATGGACCCGGGTATGGAATTACCCAACTCGCTGGCCACCCGCACGCGCTTGTCGAAAGCCGCTTGGGAATGAACGAGGGAATCGAGGCGAGCGAGGAGACCTCAGCGGAGTGGTTATGGCCTGAGCGACTCGTTGTATTTGTCGACTGGGGATGTAACTACTTCTCGGGCATCGACTGTTCTCAGCCGTTCTGCCCAGTCTTCTTCTACGATAATGATCGGGCGGTCGGTGAGGCGACGCTAGCGGACTGTCTGTTCCCTGAGGCGGACTCTGTGGCTGATTGGTTATCGGCGTGGCTGGATGGAGAGAATTTGTGGGAGCGCGGGAGGCGACGAGGATTGCACCGATGACAGGAAATCTGGATAAAGTGGGCGCCTACCGCAATGGGCTTCGCCAGCCTCACCGCCGATCAGTTGAACTTTGTGCGTACTAGGGTCGCCCAGGTGGATAAACAACTCAAGGAGCGATTCGACAAGGCGTGTGCCTCCTGGAAAGCGACGCGGAGTCATCCGTTGATCGCCCCAAGCTCAGCCCCAACGGCCCGGATTCAACGTAGCTGGGGATTCGTGCTATAACGGTAATTGGAGCGAGTGCCGCCGCCTGGAAGGAGGAACGTTCATGTCTGTTTTGCATTTGCAAAACGTGCCCGAAGAGTTGGTGCAACGAATCAAGCGGATGGCCCAACGGGTGCGGCAATCGCCCGAAGAACTAATCATCCGCCTTTTGGAAGAGACGGTGCCGCGCGAAGGGACAGAACAACGGCAGAAGGTGCCCGAAATCCTCGATCGCATTCGGCAAAACCCCATCGTGCCCACGCCGGGCACGCCGGACAGCGTCGAGTTGTTGCGCGAGGATCGCAATCGATGACAGCGCCGTTTCACTGCATCGTCGATGCCAGTGTGGCCGTCAAGCTGTATCTCGCCGAACCGCTGGCCGCGGAAGCCATCGCCCTGTTCGGATTGCTGACTGATCCGGCGAACGTGTTTCACGTCCCCGATTTGTTTTACGCCGAATGCGCGAACATCTTTTGGAAGTATGTACAACGCCATTTAGCGACGGCGGCCCAGGTGACCGGCTACCTGGCGTCGCTTAAGGCGCTCCCTCTCCAGCGCACGCCGACTTTTGATTTGATTGACAATGCCTTGCCCTTGGCCTTGGCGCAAGGCATCACGACCTACGATGCCTGTTACGTGGCCTTGGCCCAGCAACTGAGTCTACCGTTTATAACCGCCGATCAGAAGTTGGAGCAAAAACTTACGGCTGCCGGCCTTTCCGTGACTTGGCTCGGTGTTTGGAAGCCGCCGGTATCCACGCCATAGTTCTGGAGAAAATGGGATCGCTCTCGCAATGGCCCTTCACGAAAATGCCACGACGACGCAGGTGACGTTGTCGTTGGAGCCGCGCTTCAGGGCCAGTGACACCAGTTCGTTGGCCCATTGTTGAGGATCGCTGTGGCGGCCGGCGCCCGAGCGCAGATCGTCGGCGGTCACGAAATTGGTCAAGCCGTCGCTGGCCAGGATGAGATAGTCGCCCGGCTGCGGTGTGAACGGACGCACCTCGGTCGAATCGGAAAGATCGGCACAACCCAGAAATTTGTAAAGAACGTGACGGTAGGGACTGTGCCGAGCCTGTTCGGCTGTCAGGGCGCCGTTGCGGAGCAGAGCTTCGGCGACGGTATGATCGATGGTGAGCTGTTCGACGCGGTTGTCGCGGATGAGGTATGCCCGGCTGTCGCCCAGGCCGGCCACGTAGACCTGATCGTTCTGGCGAACGGCCAGGACGGCGGTGGTGCCCATGCGCCGGCCGGTGACTTGACTGCTGCTGGCTTGCAGGATGGCGCGATTGGCTTCAAACAACGCCTGGACCACCGCCTGCCGGGGATCGATGTGGGCACCCAGACGCACCAAAACGGCGCGAGGGATGAGATCCACGGCCATGCTGCTGGCTCTTTCGCCGTGTTCCTGGCCTCCCATGCCGTCGGCGACGAGGAAAACGTCGTGGGTGGTGTCGGCTACATAACGGTCTTGATTGTTGGGACGCATTCCCTGGGCGCTTTGCCCGCCTGCGCGGACTTGAAACGGTCTCATGCTCAACCCCCGTCGTGCGAAAGGCCGCTCCAAGAACGCGAAACGGCCCGCAACATAACCGTTTCTTCATTTTAGCGGCGGCTTTCTCCGACTTACAAGCACTATATCGACAAAAAGCACACCAGCCACCACGAATCACAGAGCGAACAGGAACAAAAGACAAAATCCAAAGGAGAGGATGCGCTCCTCTGCTTTTCTCTGCTTTTCGTTCTGTCTGTTATTCGTGTTATTCGTGTGATTCGTGGTGGCATTTCGTTGGCCGGATGTGGGCACCGACGATCAAGTAACCGCCGTGCAATCCGAAAATCGCCGCCAACAGCAGCAACAGCAGGCGGGTCGTTTGCAGAATGTTCGAGGCACCGCGGGCAAACTTCGGGAGTGCCTCGTGCACGTCGTTGATGCTGTCGTCGAGGTTCGTCAGGGCGCGTTCCTGATCGTCCAGCTCCATCTCCAGCTGCTCGGACAGCAGTGGCAGCGACGCCGAGATTGTTCGGCTCAGAAGCAGAGTGCTCTGCAAAGATGCCTCATACTCATCGCGATGCGTCAGGACATAATCGAGCTGGTTTCGAGTGTTGCGCAGGAGAGTGGAAGAACGCCCCAGGTTTTTGCGGAGTTCGGGCCAGCGCGTGATGGCGTTGTCAATGCCCTTCTGCGTCTGTCGCAAGAGCTTGCCGACTTCTTTCAGTCGCGAGGTATCGCGGAGGATTTTCGCCAGGGAGTCAGCCAATTGTGGCAGTTGCTCGGTCAAGCGAGCGGCGTAGTCCGGCACGCTCTTGAGCAGTCCTTCGACCTTGTCCTGCTGCTTGAGTGCGGCGGCCAGCGTTTCACGCGTCGTGCCGGCGGCCTTGCGGCTTTCCTGGAGGGCCTGCCGGAGCTTGGGCAGATCTTTGGCGAGTTGTTGCAGCTCTTCATTTGCCGCCGAGGCTCCCTTGGCAGCCTTGCGCATGCCGTCGGCGATTTCCCCGCCCTGCGGCCAGAAGGCGCGTTGTTCGATCGCCGGATTCCAACCGTTGAAGCGCACCACGGGATACGTGTAGTTCGACAGTCGTTGCACTTGCTCGGCCCCGGTGTTCAGCGATTGCTCCAGGCCCTTGAACCCTTCGCGCATGGTGTCGATGCGCTCGATTTTGAGCAGCTCTTGCATGCGCTCCAGGCCTTGATCGAAAGTGCCCAGACCATCGTGGATGTCACGGGCGGCCTTCAAGTCGGGCGGCGCCGTGCGCAGTAGAGCGCTGAGGCGCTTGGCATCGTCGCGGAGGGAACCAGTCGTTTTGTCGAGGTCGTCGGCGGCCTGGGCGGCGGCGGGTCCGACCTGGTTTTCCAGGAAATCAGCCGCCGCCTTCATGCCCGCGCTGAACTGCTTCATGTCCTTGGGATCGAGCGTTTCCGACAGTCCGTCCAGACCGTTGGCCGCATCCCCCAGGGCATCACGGAGCGCCTTTACGGTTTCATAATCGATCTGTTGAGTCTTTAGATGATCGTTGACAATGCGCATCTCCGACTGCAAGCGCCCGGCCAACTGCTGCATCTGCGGTCGGCGCTCGGACAGGATGCGGAGCTGATCGCGCAGCCGTTGCACTTGCTCTCCGCCGTGGCGTGTGACGCGCTCGGCCCGAACTGCCGCGTCCTCGACCTCACCGCGGCCGGGCACCAACCAGGCGAAATACACCAGGACGACGGCCGACAGTAGCTCTAGCCCTCCCAGCACAAGAAAGACGAATCGGCGCATGACGGACGTCTCCTGATCTACCAGTAAGGATTTTCGTAGGACGATTTTTCAAATCGTCCCACGAAGTTATTCTTGGACGCGTCCTTACTATTTAATTGTACCATCGGCCGAGACGGCGCGATCGTCAGGAAGTGCCAGGAAGGAGGTGAATCCGCTATTACTTATTCTTCGGCTTCGTCGGCGGGGGCGCGCTTTGTGGGGCGTCGCCGTCCTTGAGAATGACGATCATCGTCACCTGCATCTTGTGTTCGACCGCAGGTTCCGCTCCCTTGTCGTTGGTCCTACCCTGGCGGGAAGTGGGTGGGTCGGGCGTCGCCGCGTTCGTTTTCTTGTGGCTGCGCAAGGACAGCATGACGATCTGGCCCGGCTGGAGGGCTTCCACAGAACTCTCGTAGCCGATGAGGTTTTTGTCCTTGCCTTTCAGGACCGACAATTCCGCGGCGGTGTGCTTCTTGATGTTGCCTTTATCGTCGAACTGTTCGGGTAGATCTTTGATGCGGACCTTGACATTGGCATCGACCTGGAATTTCACTTCGCGCGCTACCGGGACGACTTGCGGATTCCGCGCTCCGGGTTTGAGGCGCAGCTCGGGAGAGGTGATCCGGAGCGTGAGCATGCGATCGCTATTGGGGGCGCTGACGATGGTGCCGACGAATTGACCCGGAGGGAGAACGTCGGCATCCACTTTCGAGGGGGCCGGCGTGGGATTTCCCTTGGGAGGAGCCGCGTCTGTGGAAGTGCTCAGACCAGCCAGACACAGACAAAAACCAATTCCAGCACAAGTGCGCATGTGCGATCCCTCACAGGAATCCGGGCCGATTGGGACGCATTGTATCCGAAGGAGTCGCCCAAAAACATTCTTCCTTTCGCCGCTCCCCTCCGGCTTAGGGCGAAACAAAGGTATTCCTGGACGACCCCTGTGCGGGCAAAAAGGGGGTTATAGACATTAGACCCCCCTTCCTGGGAAAAGTTCCGCTAATGGAAAGAAAAATCAACCCTTCGGCGTGGGGCGATATCGACGGCATTGGCGATTGCGCTGAATATGCGGACAATAGAGGATGGATCGATTATACATCCCTTCGATGAAAGAAGCGACTTATCATGGCCGAGCTGACTCGCATCAGTATCTCGCTGGAAAGCGCCTTGCTATCGGCATTCGACGCCGACATCACGTCGCGCGGCTACGCCACGCGCAGCGAGGCCATCCGCGATTTGATTCGCGCTCACCTGGTCCACGAAGGCTCCAGCGACGCCAGGAAAGACTCGGGCGATCAGGTGGTGGCCGTCGTCACGCTGGTTTACGACCATCATGCCCGCGAGCTGGCGGCACGCTTGATCGACAAGCAGCATCACCACCACAACTTGTGCGTGTCCAGTTTGCACGTCCATCTCGGCGAACGTCATTGCCTGGAAGTATCAGTGCTGCGCGGCCTGGCAGCTGAGGTGCGCCATCTCGGCGAGGACCTGCTGTCCACGCGCGGCGTGCTGCACGGCGACATCACTTATACCCGCGGCGAGGATGCCTTCTCTCGTTGGCATTGAAGGAAATTTGTGACAATCCATTGACAGTAATCCCACTTGCCGCGTTCTCATAAGTTATAGTTTCCTCAGTACGACTCCGAACGCTCTCCCCAGCGGAGAGCGGCGGGGATCGATTCGGCATACGGAGTGACGCCCTCTCCTTGGCCGGCATGAAGGAGATGCGGAGTGAGTCACTACGATCGAGATGAATTAGCCATCACGCTGTTCGAGGAGAGCGGCGACGCTTTGTTTCTGTTCGATCCGATGAGCGAGGACATGATCGACGTCAACCCCATGGCGCAGCGGTTGAGCGGTTTCCCCTATGGCGAGCTGCTGCGCATGAAGGTGACGTATTTGTTCCGCTCCAGCGGTCCCGGTGGTTTGCAGCGCCTTCGCCATGCGTATCACCGCACCGGCCTGTTTCACTCGCAAGAAGATTTTCTTCTGCGTCATGCCAGGGACGACGTCTGGGTGCCAGTCAATCTGACGGTGACGCTGCTGCACGCCCGGCCGAAAACGCTCGGCCTGGTCACCGCCCGCGACATCAGCGAACGCAAGAAGCTCGAAGAGTCGCTGTTGTACGAACGCCATCTGCTGCACAGCTTGCTCGATAACATCCCGGATCGCATCTATTTCAAGGATGAAAAGAGTCGCTTCATACGCATCAACAGGGCCAAGGCCCAGCTGCACGGCTTGAGCAGCCCGGACGAGGCCGCGAACAAGAACGACTTTGACTACTTTCCCGAAGAGTTCGCCCGGCAGATTCGGGCCGACGAACAGCGCGTGATGGAAACCGGCCAACCCCTGGTCGCCAAGGAAGAGCAATTCACCGACCGCCTCGGCAAGACTCACTGGGTATCTACCACGAAATCGCCGCTGCGCGACGTCAAGGGGAAGATCGTCGGCACCTTCGGCATCACGCGCGACATCACCGAGCACAAACAGCTGGAGGAACAGCTGCGGCAATCGCAGAAAATGGAGGCAGTCGGTCAACTGGCCGGCGGCGTCGCGCATGACTTCAATAACTTGCTCACCGTCATCCTGGGCCACGGCTCGCTGCTTTTGCAGCAGACACAGCCGGGCGATCCCATTCACGAGGGGATTCGCATCATCCGCGCCACCGCCGAACGCGCCGCCGCCTTGACGCGCCAGCTGCTCGCTTTTAGCCGCAAACAACTTCTTATGCCTGTCGTGCTCAATCTGAACGCGATTGTCAGCGAACTGGCGCCGATGCTGCGCCGGCTCATCGGCGAGGACATCCGTTTGCACACCGATCTCGCCGAAAATATCGACACGATCAAGGCCGACCGCCATCAACTGGAGCAAGTGCTCGTTAACCTGGTCGTCAATGCCCGCGACGCCATGCCGACAGGCGGCCTTTTGACCATCCAGACGCACCAGGAGCACGAACACGTTATTCTGACGGTGCGCGACACCGGGCACGGTATGGACGAACACACGCGCGCTCATCTGTTCGAGCCGTTCTTCACAACCAAGGAAGTCGGCAAGGGCACGGGCCTGGGCCTGGCCACAGTCTACGGCATCGTCCAGCAGTCGGGCGGCAGCATTACGGTAGATAGCGCGCCCGGAGAGGGAGCGACGTTCCGCATCGAATTGCCGCGCGTGGCTTCGAGTGAGGTTGTCGGGTGGGCCGAGTCTTCGAGGCCCGCCGCCCCCTGGGCAGGCCTCGAAGACTCCGCCCACCTGACGCGGAAAGAGACGATCTTGCTCGTCGAAGACGAAAAGATGCTGCGCAACCTGTCACGCATTGTCTTGCACAAGCACGGCTACACGGTCCTGGAGGCGGCGCACGGGGTGGAAGCGCTGGCCATCTGTCAGAGTCACGAGGAACCGATTGATCTGATGGTGACGGATGTGGTCATGCCGATCCTCAGCGGCAGCGAGTTGGCCGACCGCCTGGCCCGGCTGCGTCCCGAAACCAAGGTGCTGTACGTTTCCGGTTACACCGATGACGCCGTCGTCCGCAACGGCGTCTTCGCCGACAATGTACCGTTCCTGCACAAGCCGTTCACTCCCGATACCTTGCTTGCCAAGGTGCGCGAAGTCCTCGATTACAAATCCGCATCTCCCTGTTTAGAAGAAGTCATTTCCCTACCAGCCCGAAGCGTGGGCGAGGGCGGCCCTCGCTTACGCTTCGGGCTGGTAGGGAGATGATTTCTTCTATACCAGTGTCTTCTCAAACAACACTAGATTAGCGTTGCGATCGGGATCCCAGCGAATGCCGAGGATATCGTATCCCAGGGCGATGCCCAGATGTAGCATGGGACGGTGCTGATTGTGGCACTCGAAACGGATGGATTCGTAGCCATGTTCGCGCGCCCAATCGTGGACCGCTTCCATGAGTTGCGAGGCGATGCCCTGACGGCGGAAGTCGGGCAGTATGCCGTAAAACCAGGCGAAGAACACGCTCGGCTTCAGCTCGAACCCAAGAAAGAAGCCGATCGGCCGGTCGTCGATACGCGCCACCATTTGCAGCACGTTATGCCGGCCCAAATAACGACGGTTGAAGAACTCCGCATCGCGCGTGGGACGGAAGATCTGATTGAAGAGCTTGACGATCTCCTCCAGATCCTCCGGCCCAACGATATCAATAATCGCGTCGGCCATGAGCCGGGTACCTCAATCTGATTTCTCTACCAGCCCGAAGCGTAAGCGAGGGCGACCCTCGCTTACGCTTCGGGCTGGTAGAGAGATAACAATTTAATGTTCGGGACGATAAAGTCCGGCAATAATTTCGGCCCACGAGGGCACGTTCCAGGTCGAGAAATCCTCGGTTTCCTCGTCTTCTTCCTCACCAAGGATCGGCCCTTCTTCGGGCGCTTCCTCGACGTTCTCTTCTTCCCTCTCGGCGACGGGTGCGGCTTCGCTCTCCTTTTCGGCTTTCTTGCCGCGGCGGCGCCGGCGTCGTCGCGGCCGGTCTTCCTCAGCGGCTTGCTCCGTTTCCGCGGAGGCTTCCCGCGCCTCGCCTGTCGCTGACTTGCGGGGCTTCTTGCTGCCGCGAGCGCGGCGGCGCTTGCGAGGACGCTCTTCGCCAGAAGACGTTTCTTCGGCGGTTTCCACATTTGCTTCTGGAGGGGCGGTCTCGGCGGCCGGGGCGCCGCGGCGTCGCCGGCCGCGCGTGGGAGGCTCCTCCTCTGCACCCTCTCGCAATTCGGACGACGGTGGAGATGGGGCGGGCGGTTCGGGCTCTTCTACAGGTTTGGCTACGGCAGGTCGTTTCGCCCCGGTCGCGGCGGAGGCAGGCGGCGCATTCGGGGAGGCCGGCGGCAATCCCAATTCTTCCGCGAGGGCGCTCCAGTGGTCCTTTTCTTCCGGTTCAATCATGGTTGTCTCGTCGCCATGCGAATCGATGAATAATAACTTCTCTTATTCTAACAAATCTCCCTGCGAACAACTGCGCCTGCGTCGCGGACTGTATTGACAGCGCCGCCGAGTACTTGTTACACAACTACAATCGCTCATCTGCGCCCAGGAGAGAATTATGGCTGACATGCGGGACCGGGATCGAATGCGGAAATTGATGGTGCGCAGTCTGGGCTGGTGCCTGTGTGTCGTCTTGTGGACGGTCGCTTTGTTGACCCTCTTTCCTGTACACGTGGGCAAGGCGGTCACGCCGGAGGCCCTGCACTTCCCCGCCGCCAAGCTTTTGCACGTCTCAGTCTACGCTTTCCTGACCGTGTATCTCAAGTGGCTGCCGATCGGGCGCGGGCGTTGGCTGTTGTTGGCCTTTCTGTCGCTGCACGCGGCCGGCACCGAGTTCTTTCAACAGTTCGTCCCTGGCCGGCATGGCATGTTCAACGATGTCCTCATCGATCACTTCGGTATGGCGCTGGGCCTGGCACTGACGTGGAAGTGCTGGCTGCCGCGTCCAGGCAACAGATCGTTTCGCCGCGAGTCAAAGGCGAGCGAGACCGAGCTGGTGCGCTCTCCTTCGGGCAGCGATTGAATGCACTAACTTTTTGGCGAGCGGGGGGCGTAAGCCCCCTGTTGCTTCCAACCAGGGGGCTTACGCCCCCCGCTCGCCAAAAAGTTAGTGGTTCTTAAGTGAGGGACAGTCGTCCCGCCCGCGCGGACCGGCTTCCCAGGCAAGGATGCTGCGAGAATAGAGCGGTGCGCTCGAAAGGGAACGCCGCGGTGAAATGTTCCAGCAATCGTTCGCGGACAAGGGCCGGACGCAAGGGAGCACGCCGTTCGCGCACCAGCGAGGTCATCGGCTCGTGTTCGCCCGGTCCGCTGCGGACCATGCGGAAAGGGATCAAATCGGCATTTATGTTGAGATAGGCGCCATAATAAGCGACCCAATCGCGCACAGCCACGCCGACACCGGCGACGAGCCGCCGCCCGGCCCAGACACCGGGCTGTCCCAGCCGCGTGTCGGCCGGCACGCTGAAATCGTCGAGCACGGCCACGAGAATGCGCTGCAAGCGCACGAGATAATCGGCCAGGCCCAGACGTCGCCAATCGAGGGGCAGGATCGGATAGATCGCCAGCTGGCCGGGCAGGTGTAAGAGTGCGCCACCGCCGCGATTGACCCAGCGAACCGGCCACTCTCGTTTCCGCAGCTCATCCCGATCGCAGTGGATGTCGGCGGGAGAGCCGTCGCGCCCAACGGTGAGGATTGGCGGATGCTCACACAGCACCAGGGCAGCCGAATCGCGCTGGCCGGCCGCCTCGAATGCCAACGTCCGCTGCAGCGTCAACGCTGTTTCAAACTCGACCACGCCCAGCAGGTAGATGCGCAGCGCCGAAGCTGCCGGCGCCGTTCGCTCCCATGTGGCGTGATCCAGGTGCATGGCACATCCATCCATCAATACGTCGCGATCCCTTGAGAGAACGCAGGAATGATCCACCATAGCACCGTAGACACAAGGTCGGCAAGACCGGAGGTGGCTTTCTCGTTTCGCGCAAAACGACGAACTCGCTTTCATCTTGTCCCAAGCCCCCGTTTGTGCTAGACCTTACGAAATTCCAGGAAGCGAGGGGGACATGATTCCAATCGATCTGAACGGCAAAACGGCTCTGATCACCGGCGTCGGCGATAACGAGAGCTTCGCCTGGTTCATCGCCAAGGGACTGCAAGCGGCCGGGGCGCGTCTGGTGCTCGCCGTTCATCCGCGCATGATCCGCATTGTCGAGGGGTTCCTCAGCGGCGATGCCCCCGACGACGTGGAGAGCCGAAAACTTCCCTACGGTGCCGGCAGCCTGAAAATCGAGAAATTGCTGCCCTGCGACGTCAGCTACGACAGCATGGCCGATGTGCCAGAGGCAATGCGGAACGATCGCCGTTACAAGCGTGTCGAGGAGCAGTTCGGCGATTACTCGATCGAAGGGCTGATGAAGACAGTGAAGGAATCGCACGGCGGCATCGACATACTGATCCACAGCGTCGCCTTCGCGCCGGAGATCAAGAGCAAGCTGGTCGATACGACACGGGCGGGTTACTGGACGGCCCTCAGCATCAGTGCGTATTCGCTGGTCGGCCTGGTGCGGGCGGCCCTGCCGCTGATGGAAAATCGGCCCGACGGCGGCACGGTCGTCGGTCTGACGTACCTGGGCGGCGTGCGTGTGGTGCCGCACTACGGCGGCGGCATGTCCACGGCCAAGGCCGCCCTGGAAATCGACGCCAAGCAGCTGGCCCACAACGTCGGCGGCAAGAACGTCCGCGTCAATCTCATCTCGGCCGGCCCCTACGCTTCGCGCGCCGCCAAGGGCATTGGCGACATTCAAAAAATGATCGATTACGCCGCCGAGCGCTCGCCATTGCCGCGCGGCATCACGCCACTGGAAGTGGCCAACGCCACCGTCTTTTTGTGCAGCCCGCTAGCCTCGGGCATCACCGGCCACGTCCTCTACGTCGATTGCGGCTACAACGTCATGGGAGGGTAACGGCGAACGGCCGGCTTACGCCGGCCGGTGGCGCCACCAGCCGGCTTACGCCGGCCGTTCGCCTTATTTCCGTACTTGCTCGAATACGAAAACGCCCTTCTTGTCGGATGTCACCACGTCGAGCAGCTTGTCGCCGTTGACATCGGTTACGGTGAACTGTGTACCCATGCCGGAATCGTCATCGATCTCGTGCGGCACAAAGCGAATCAGGCCGTCGCTATTCTTTTTCGCCTCGAACCAGTACAGCTTGGCGGGCAAGTTCGGATCGGCGTCGCCGTGCGGCCCGTGCGCCCAGTAGCGTTTGCCCGTGACCAGATCCTTGAGTCCGTCGCCGTTGATGTCCACGCAGTGCAGGGCGTGCGTCTGCGAGACCAATTTGGGAAACAACACTTCTTTCAGGAAGGACGGCGAGCTGTCGCTGCCGGGCCGTTGCAGATAGGCCCAGATGCCATACTGATGGGCGGAGCTGCTGAGAATGTCAGGTTTGCCGTCGCCGTCGATGTCGTAGGCGAACATGTCGGCGCATGCTTCACCCAGGTTGGCGGAGTGAAACTTCCACGGCTTGTCGTTGAGCGTGGTCGGCTGCTCCCACCAGCCGGCGGTACAGAGTACGTCGGGCTTGCCGTCGCCGTTGACATCGCCGGCGCCCAGGCCATGCGCAAATTTGAACGTGCCGGGGATGACGTGGTCTTTCGTGCTCGGCTCGCTGATGGGATGCATCTTCCATAATTGCGCCGGATCGTCACTCGGCGTGAAATAGGCCATCTGCCCCTCGTTTTCCTTGCCCCTGGGTTGCCAGCCCATGAGCAGAACGCGCTTGCCGTTGCCGAGCAAATCGACATAGGCCGGCGTCTCGTTGCAGGCGCTGTGCCAGATCTCGTGCGCCTGCCAGTCGCCCTCCTTGCCCTTGGGATTCTCGTACCAGTGGCACGGCGCGCCGGGGAAACCGACGACAATCAAGTCCGGATAGCCGTCGCCGTTGATGTCGTCGGCCCAGCAGGCGAAAGAATTGCTGTACACGTTCTTGTCGCCTTCACGGTAATCGTCCTTGCCCGGCCGCATGCGGTGCGGCTTCCAGTCCGGCGCTTCGTACCATAATTCGCCGTTGAGAACGTCCATCTTGCCGTCCTGGTTCACATCGGCGACGGCGACGCCTTCGGAGAGAAACCTTTTGTCGAGCACCGTCTTCTTCCAGGTGATGCCGGTGTCGTCGCTCTTCTTCTCCTGGGCGGGGAGCACGGAAAAAGCGAGAACGAGAGAGGCCAGGGGAACCATCAACCAGATGTGCGGTCGCATATATACTGTCCTCATGTGAAATCGGTTTTCGCTGTTCGGTTTTCAGTGTTCAGTATACGGAAAGCTGATCACTGAACACTGAACACTAGAGGGATAACGAGCATGCGCAGCTTCAAGAGCCTCAGCGAACAGGAGATTCTGGCCCTGGCGATCTCGCTGGAAGAGGAAGACGCCCGTATCTTCGACGATTTCGCCGATGGGCTACAAGCGACTTATCCCTCCCAGGCTGAGGAGTTCCGCCGTCTGCGCGAGGAGGAGGACGGGCATCGTCATCGCTTGCTCGATCTGTATCGCGAGAAGTTCGGCGAGCACATTCCGCTCATCCGCCGGCAAGATGTCAAGGGTTTCGTCAGCCGCAAACCCGTGTGGCTGGTGCGTCCGCTCGGACTGGATGCCGTGCGCAAGCAGACAGAGCTGATGGAGCTGGAGACGCGACGCTTCTACGAGAAGTCGGCCCAGCGAGCGACCGATGCCAGCGTGCGCCAGCTGCTCGGCGACCTGGCCGAGGAGGAACGCAAACACGAACGCATCGCCGAGCGCATCCAGATCGAGGAGCCGGACGCCGAGGCGGCGGCCCGCAAGCGTGAGTTCGTGCTGCAAGTGGTACAGCCGGGCCTGGCGGGGCTCATGGACGGCTCGGTTTCGACGCTGGCACCGCTCTTCGCCGCCGCCTTCGCCACGAAAGATACGTGGCAGACATTCTTGGTCGGCCTGGCGGCCAGTCTCGGTGCCGGGATCAGTATGGGCTTCGCCGAGGCACTGTCCGACGACGGCAGCCTGACCGGCCGCGGTCGGCCCTGGGTACGTGGCGTGATTTGCGGAGTAATGACTGCCCTGGGCGGGCTGGGACACGCACTGCCCTACCTCATCCCTCACTTTTACACCGCAACGGGTGTGGCCATCGCCGTCGTGTTGGTGGAGTTGAACGTCATCGCCTGGATTCGCCATCGCTACATGGATACGCCGTGGGGTTCGGCGATCTTTCAGGTAGTCATTGGCGGCCTGCTTGTATTCCTGACCGGCGTGTTGATCGGCCAAGAGTGACCTAACGCTATCCGCACCGCGCATTCTTTCCGAGCCGCGCACGCAGCGCAGCGGAGTAAGTGACTGTCTTGAAAGTCAAGCGATCGCGATGCGTTTTTCGTCCCATGGCGTTCGGTTGCGGATCAGCGCATTGAGGATGCCCAGCAGCCGCCGGGCCACCGCGAT
>DATBHJ010000156.1:0-26179 GCA_036557565.1 Gemmataceae bacterium | reverse complement strand
TCCCCCTCACCCCAACCCTCCCCACAAGGGGGCAGGGAGGAAGAAGGCAGCCCCAGAAGCCGTTACTCTACGGCGGCTGGGCGGAAGAACGGTTGTCCTCAGCTCTCCGCAGCAATAAACTCACTTTCAGGAAATAATCCGCGCATGCAAAGAGCGTGCATCCAAGAAAGTTGCGTCGGAGGAAATATGACCAGCGAAAGCAAATGCCCGGTGATGAACGGGGCACACGGAACGACAACGCCGCAAGCCCGGTCGAATCGAGACTGGTGGCCCAATCAGTTGAACCTGGAGATACTCCATCAAAACTCTCCCCTGTCCGACCCCATGGGCGAGGAGTTCGACTACGCCGAGGAGTTCAAAAAACTCGACCTCGATGCCCTGAAAAAGGACATCATAGCGGTAATGACCACGTCGCAAGACTGGTGGCCTGCCGACTACGGTCATTACGGTCCGCTGTTCATTCGGATGGCATGGCACAGCGCCGGCACCTACCGCATCGCCGACGGCCGGGGCGGTGCGGCCTCCGGCACCCAGCGCTTTGCGCCTCTCAATAGCTGGCCCGACAATGCCAGCCTCGACAAGGCCCGGCGCTTGCTTTGGCCGATCAAGCAGAAGTATGGCCGAAAACTCTCGTGGGCCGATCTGATGGTCTTCGCCGGCAACTGTGCCCTGGAATCGATGGGGTTCAAAACGTTCGGATTCGCCGGCGGACGTGAGGATATCTGGGAACCGGAATCCGACATCAACTGGGGGTCGGAGATCGAGTGGCTTGGGGCCCAGCGCTACGAGGGCGACCGGCAGCTCCAGAAACCCTTCGGCGCCGTTCAGATGGGTCTGATCTACGTCAATCCGGAGGGTCCGGACGGCAAACCGGACCCGCTCGCCGCGGCCAAGGACATTCGGGAAACGTTTGGCCGCATGGCCATGAATGACGAGGAGACCGTGGCGCTTATCGCGGGCGGCCACACCTTCGGCAAAGCCCACGGGGCTGCCAACGCGGCTCAACACTGCGGTCCCGAACCCGAGGGTGCCAGCCTTGAAGAGCAAGGTCTGGGCTGGACGAACAGGTTCGGAACCGGCAAGGGCGCCGACGCGATCACCAGCGGCCTGGAGGGCGCATGGACCTCCAACCCGACCAAGTGGGACAACGGCTACTTCGAGAACCTGTTCGGCTACGAGTGGGAGCTGACGAAGAGTCCGGCCGGTGCGTACCAGTGGACTCCCAAGGATGCGAAGGCACGAGACACCGTGCCCGATGCGCATGATACCTCGAAGCGCCACGCCCCCATGATGTTCACGACGGACCTCGCCCTGCGGATGGACCCGATTTATGCGCCGATTGCGAAGCGCTTCCACAAGAACCCGAACCAGCTGGCAGAGGCCTTTGCCAAGGCGTGGTACAAGCTGACCCACCGCGATATGGGTCCCGTCTCGCGGCTCCTCGGCCCGCTGGTTCCCCCGCCGCAGCTATGGCAAGACCCAGTGCCCGCCGTCGATCATGAACTGATTGGGGAGCAAGACATTGCTCAGCTCAAGGCCAAGATCCTGGCTTCCGGACTGTCGATTTCGCAACTGGTGACAACTGCCTGGGCCTCAGCGGCTCCTTTCCGTGGTACCGACAAGCGCGGTGGAGCAAACGGGGCGCGCATTCGCCTGGCGCCGCAGAAGGACTGGGAAGTCAACCAGCCGGCCGAGCTGGCGAAGGTCCTGTCGGCCCTTGAGAAAATCCAAAAGGATTTCAACAAGTCGCAATCCGGCGGGAAGAAGGTCTCGCTCGCCGACGTGATCGTTCTGGGCGGGTGCGCCGCCGTTGAGGCGGCGGCGAAGCGGGCCGGGCATGGCGTGCAGGTTGCCTTCTCACCGGGACGCGCCGACGCATCGGAGGAGATGACCGACGTGGAATCTTTTGCCGTGCTCGAACCGACGGCGGACGGGTTCCGCAATTATCAGCGCAAGGGAGATGATCGATCGGCGACGGAGATGCTGGTCGAGCGGGCGCGCCTGCTGACGCTGACCGCTCCCGAGATGACGGTGCTGGTCGGCGGGATGCGGGCGCTCAAGGCAAACTTTGGACAGTCCGACCTGGGCGTCTTCACGGAACGGCCCGGGTTGCTGACCAACGACTTCTTCGTGAACCTGCTCGGCATGGACACGGAGTGGCGGAAGTCCTCCCAGTGCGAGCACTTCTACGAAGGGCGCGACCGCCGGACGGGTAAGGTCAAGTGGACCGGCACCGCTGTCGATCTCGTCTTTGGCTCGCACTCTCAGCTGCGAGCCATCGCGGAAGTCTATGCCTGCGACGACGGACAGCAGAAGTTTGTAAATGACTTCGCGGCTGCGTGGGCCAAGGTGATGAACCTTGACCGCTTCGACCTCGTCTGATTCGTGTATGGGCGTTTTCGAGCCAGTGGCGGAGCCTGGTGCGGGTGAATTGACTTCGGATGGCAACACGAACCGAAGCCGCTTCCCCGCATGAGGCTCCGTTCACTTCCGGCTTTCGTCTCTTGCTCGCCTCCTGAGGGGGCTGCCTGAATCTGTCCTTTAGAGTACTGTTTGGTCATCCTTTCACTCCTGCTCCTTGACCTCTTCCTTGTAAATCTCGAACCCCGCCTTCAAGTAGTTGGGCAAGGCAGCTGGATGGTCCTTGGTGTCGGTATGGAGCCAGAAGCGCCGGGGAACATAGCTCCATGCCTTGTCGATGGTCCACTGGAGAAAGTACCGTCCCAGGCCTTGCCCGATGAATTCCGGCATCAGTCCGAAATGCACCAGCTCGATTTCACCTTGCGTGCGTCGGTCCAGCTCAGCAAGGCCTGATGGAACGCCCTCGGCCATCAAGACGTGGACTTCGATCCGAGGATCGTGCAGTAGGGCAGTGAGTTCGGCATCCGACATCTTCTTGCAGCGGGGCCAATCGTAGTGCTGCCCTATCGTGTCGTACAGAAATCGATAGTAGGAAACGGTCGGCTTCATGGCGTGGACGACCGTTAGTCGGTCTCGGGGTGGTGGAACAACCCGCTGGGGGCGGGCGAACATTTGCAGGTAGGTGGTTTTGACCATTTCGCTCATTCCTTCTGAGGATGAATCCTTGAGGATTATAAATAATAAGTGGACGTTGCAAAATTGGGGTGGCACAGTCATTCCTGCCTGTACCCAAAAATACCCCTGCAGAATTGACAGCCGAGTGCGGAACGATATACGTACAGAACGCGGCCCTTCGCCGCATCCTCTTCGATAAAACCGTGCAACTTCCTGAAATGAAAGGGCTACCCGACCATGATCATCGGCAAACTCTGGCGGGTTCTCAAGGCCAAGGTCAACCAGATGGCCAACTGGTTTTACGCTTCCGATCCGGTCGCCCAGATGCAGCTGGAGTACGACCAGGCGGTCGATCAACTGCGCGAGGGCCGCCAGGGACTCGAACAGTACCGGGCACTCGTCGAGCGCGTCATGCGGCAAGTGGAAGGCAATCGAACCAACGTGAACACCCTTGAGGCCAAGGTCAAGGCGTATCTGCAAAGCGGCGATCGCGAAACGGCCGCCCGTTATGCCCTGGAATTGCAAAAGGCGAAGAAGGAGCTGGCCGAGAATGAAAACCAGCTGCAAATGCACGAAACGGCCTACAACAACAACCTCACGAAAATCAAGCACGCCAGCGGCAAGCTGGCGACGCTGCGCGAGAAGATCCAGAAATACGACGCTGATCTGAAGATGAGCCGGGCCGAGGCCGAGATGGCCAAGCTGGCCAAGGATTTCCACTTTGACGTCACCACCGACTTCGGCCAGGCCGAGCAAATCATCCAGGACCAAATCGGCCTCAACCGCGCCAAGGCCCGCGTCGCTGCCGACCTCTCCGGAGAAGGCATCGAGGACATCAAGCGCGAGCAGGACATGGAAAAGGCGCTCGCCGAGCAAGCCCTGCGCGATTTCGAAACCAAGGCCGGCATGGTCACGCCGGAGGTTGCCCAGGTCGGCGAGGCTGCCAAGGAACTCGGTCCCAGCAAACAATCCGTCAAGCAGCAATGAACCGCGCAGGAGACCGGCCCGTGCCCCAGGACGCGAAGAAACTGTCCCCGTCTCCGGCAAGCGGCCCAGGGACGCTTCCCGACTGGTATCCCGCCTGGGCGCGTGAGCTGGCAGACCTGTATTTCTCGCGGACCACATGCCTGTTTGTGCTGCACGGCAATGTTCATGACCTGATTCCAGGCCCCCAGAATAGTCCGCTTTCGTACACGAACCTGCCGGAGTTCCTGGCCACCCAGCTGTTTGGTTCGTGGGATCTGGTGCTGCACTACGACCTGGCGCGGGGGCTCCGGGTATTGGCCGGCAGCGACGCCAAACGACTGCAAGACATGATGCGGCGGCTGACGGCCACGCTGGGAGAACCCGCCTCCTGGCCGCGCGACCCCGATGCGGTGTTCCTTTGGCTGGACAGGTTCATCGAGCGAACCCTTCTCGAAGAGGACAAGACCCGGCCCAGTCTCGCGGTCGTCTTCGACTATGCCCAGTACCTGGTGCCGCCCGGCGAACTGGGCAGCCTGGGGCGCGGTCCGAGCACGAACCTGGTCCGTCTCCTCGGTTGGGCCCAAAACCCCTACATCAAGCGCGTCAACATGACCTTCTGCCTGCTCGCCGACCAGCTTGCGGAGGTCAACGATCGCCTGGTGCAAAGCCCTCACGTTGCTTCCCTGCACCTGGCGCTGCCGGACACAAACGAACGCCAACGCTTCTGCGAGCAAGCCGCAGGCAAGACCGAGGAACTGAGCAAAGTAATGGAATTTACACCGGCAGAACTGGCCAAACTCTCTAACGGATTGAGTCTGTCGAGTCTCAATGTGCTCCTGGCCCAGGGCAAACTCTCGGGCCGGCGCGTGGACGCCGGGCGCTTTCGTCAGCTCAAAAAGTCGTTGATTGAACGACAATGTCGCGGATTGCTCGAATTCCTCGAACCCAAGCACACGCTCGACCTCGTCGTCGGCCAACTGGCGGCCAAGGAGCGACTCCAGCAAGACGCAACCCTCCTGTCGAGCGGCCATCTCGACGCAGCGCCGATGGGCTATTTGCTGTGCGGTCCTGTCGGCACCGGCAAGACCTTTCTCGCCGAATGTTACGCCGGCTCGATCGGCATCCCGTGCGTCGTGCTGCGCAACTTTCGCTCCAAATACGTCGGCGAGACCGAAGGCAACCTGGAGCAAGTGCTAACGGTCTTGCGCTCGTTGGGGCCGGTCGTCGTGTTGATCGATGAAGCGGACGCCGCACTGGGCACGCGGCAGGCCGAGGGCGATTCCGGCACTTCGAGCCGGGTCTTCTCGATGATCGCCAGCCAGATGGGCGACACGCGCTATCGCGGCCGAATCGTCTGGATGTTGATGACATCGCGGCCGGACTTGCTGCCGATCGACCTCAAACGCCAGGGACGCGCCGAAGTACATATCCCTCTGTTCTACCCGCAAGACGAGGCGGAAATCCGCGAGATGTTCCTCGTCATGGCCCGCAAAAACAAGGTACCGCTGCCGAACGAAGCGCTCCCCGCGGTCAGTGTGGAAAAGCATCTCAGTGGGTCGGACATCGAGAGCATCATCATCATCGCCTGGCGGAACGCACTCGCCGCGGGACGAACCAAGGTAGGCAAAAAAGACCTCGAAGAGGCACTGATCAACTTCATCCCGTCCGCGCAGGGACTGGAAAAGGAGCTGCAGGAATTGTCCGCGGTTCTGGAGTGTACTCAGCTCAACTTCCTTCCGCGTCCGTGGCGTGAGAAGGTAGAAAAGCCCGACGGACGGACTCGCCTCCAGGAGCGCCTGGCGGCGATCCGGCAGCTGTTGCAGCAATGACCCGGCACTATCGTAGAAGGAACCATTCCATGGCCAAGAAGAAGACGACCGAAAAGCCAGCAAAGAAGGCGGCCAAGCCTAAAGCAAAAGTACCGACAGCCAAGCCTAAAGCAAAAGCACCGACGCGGCGGCAGAGGTGGTTCGACGAAAACTCCCACGAACCGCTGATCGAAAAGTACGCTCGCCAGCTCGATTCGTTCATTCAAACGATGGCCGACGGCATCGTGGAGGATCGCGAGATCAAAGAGCAAGAGGAACGGCTGATCTCCCTGATGAAGAAGGTGGAGCCGCTCCTGGATGACAATGCGCACACCAAGGTCACGCAACTCTTGTGCGAGCTGACGGCCTACGACATCATGCAGATGTTCCACAGCCTTCAGGAAGCCCGGCCCAAGACCCAGTTTCGTGGATAAACAAGATCGATCATGAAGCGAACGCCCTTGATCCTGCTCGTCGCATTCAGCTTGACGCTGGCCCCTGTGTTAACAGGCCCCGTCGAGGCGGGCAAGGGCCGCAGCTACTCTAGCGGCGGATCCTCGTCCAGCAGGAGTTCGTCGAGCTCCCATAGCAGCTCGTCCTCCCGTTCTAGTGGCCGCAGTTACTCCAGCGGCGGTTCCTCCGTCCGTAGGAGTTCGCCGGCACCGAGCTTCAGCAGGCCTCCCGCCGTACAAAGATCGTCGCGTCCTTCTTTTGACAGTGCCGCCGCAGCGGCCCAGCACAGGCAGGAGAGCAAGAGGTCCTTCGACCTTCGCAGCAAACCTTCCAGTGGCGGTTTCTCGCCGCAGGGACGAAGCTACTCCGCCAGCTCACCCTCCGGCTCGTCTGGAGGAAGGGGCTATTCAGCCGGCTGGACCCACCCGTCCAGTCCGGGGAAACGGCCTGCCAGTGGCTCCTTTGACAGCGCGGCAGCGGCCGCCCAGCGCAAGCAGGAAAGTAAGGCGGCTTTCACTCTGGGAACCAAACCACGACCGACGTACACGACCCCTGATGGGAAAACACACCCGCTCGACGAGAGGGACAAAAAAGTCGAGGAGATTCGGCGAGACGTCGATCCAGGACGGTGGGCCACGCGAGAGCAACGTCGTCGCACCGTCTTTCCCAATCCACTGCCCCGTCCGGTGGTGATCTATCAAGATCCGTTCAGCAACTGGTTCTGGTGGTGGCTGCTGACGCAGGATCTGAACACACGCGCCTTGTGGGCGTACCATCACCAGAGCGACATGGATGCGGCTCGCTATCGGGATCTTCTGGCGAAGGACGCGCAACTCGAGCAACGTATCCGCGAGCTGGAGGCCAAGAAGCAACCGCGCGATCCGACCTACGCGCCGCCGGGAGTGGATCGCGATCTGATGTACGACGACGGCTTCGTGGATGCGGCGATCAACCCGCAACCGCCGCCTCCGTCGCTACCTCCCCACTCCCACGGACTGGCGAGAGCAGTGTGGAAAATCTTTCTTGTCCTGGCTGTTATGGCGTTCCTTGTGTGGCTGGTGTTCATCAAGCGCTGGGGTGGCGACTGAAAGGACCGATCATCATGGAGTTGCCTGAGACGTTCTGGCCCGGTTTTCTGGCCGCGCTTTTGTATGGCCCACTCGGCATCGTGCTGGCCGTGCTCGGCTTCAAGGTGTTCGACTGGATCACGCCCAAAATGGACATCCAGAAAGAACTGACGGAGAAGGCGAACCTGGCCGTCGCCATTGTTTGCGCGGCGATCGTGCTGGGAGTATGCTACATCGTGGCATCCGTCGTGCACTGAACTAAAGAGAATCACGAAAACACGAAAGGAAGAAGACACGAAAAAAAACCATGAGCGGCAAAAAGAGAAGTGTTTGGTTACTGATTCAGTTTTATTCTTTCTTCTTTCATGTTTTCGTACTTTCGTGTTTTCGTGATTCAGTTTTGCCTCGATAGCTCGGCAGCCGGAGGAGGAGATACCACCATGGCCAAGGGCCGAACGCTCTGGGAAATGCTGCTGGACAAGATCCGAGGTCCGATCGAGTTCCAGTATTACAATCCCCTGCACGCCCGTGTCGGCAGCGCCGTCACGCTCGACGAACTGGAGTGGCGCGACTTCAATTTCTTCGTCCTGTCGATCCACGAATACAAACGCACCATCGGCCCACAGGAATTTCGTTTCGTCGATTACGCCCTGCTGGCCCGGCCTTTGGGTTGTGCCAAGATTCTCGTCCGCTTGCGGCTAATGCCGGTGGACGATCCGGAGCAGGCCGGCGCGGGGCATGACGTCTTGCTGCTTCGACTCGACGACGATCGGCCCTATGACAAGGGGCTACACAACGTCGTCAACGACGGCACGAAGAAGTTTCAGGTGGTCGAAGATGATAAGGTGCAAGCGGAGTACGAGCGCATCAATGACCTGAGCACTCCCTATCAGGCCGAGGTGACGACGGTGCGCGACGTCAATCTCGACAAACACGTGACTCGCGATGAGATCGAGAAGCGGCGAGTCGAATACTGGGACTACGGACGCGAGATCAAGGATGAGGCGGGACAGCCTCGGCGCGAGTTCCTCTTCGTGGAAATGGACAGCGAGAACGGCTGGTTTCAGATCTGGAAAGGAATGGAGATCGACCCAAAGCGGGTGGTGATTTACTGAAAGAAAGACGGGTATGGAGCCAAAAAACAAATTGGCGCCGCCGCTCAACAGTGCAGACGCGCGCCACCTCATCAATCAGTGGAGTTCCCACGGTTTCTTCCGCGTGCGCGGTCTTGGCGGCAAGATCACGGTTGAGGACATCGTGCCCTGTTCGTCCTACACGGTCCGCCTGCGGTCGCAATACGAGGACCGTAAAGTGAGCGCGAAGACGGTCCCGTACACCGGCGGTGCCGTCGATGACTGGGGCCAAGCTCCGAGTGCATGGGATCTGCCTGTCGCCAAACCTACGGATTTTGAGGAGCGTACGGAGGAACTGCCGGTCCCCCACACGGATCGCGTCCGAAACTGCGAGCGCTGCCACAGTCGCGGTCGAATGACCTGCGCGCAGTGCCAGGGATTCGGGAAGGTCAAATGTCCGTCATGCAATGGCAGCGGATACCGCACGCGTACAGAAATGCGTAACGCGCAGGATTCCTTTGGCAACACGGTCATGCAGCCGGTGCAGGTGCGCGAAAACTGCACTTGTTTCAGTGGCAAGGTCGGCTGCACGGCCTGCGGAGGCCAGGGTACTGTGGTCTGCGGCGATTGCAAGGGTAGCGGCCGGGTCAAAACATTCGAGCAGCTCACGGTACGATTCCGAGTCGATTCCCAGGTCGAAGTGATCCACGCAACGAAGATCCCGGACAAACTCCTTCAACAAGTACACGGCGAAACACTGGTGGATGACCGTGCGACGCCGGCGGCGACGTGTCCGACTATCGAGCCTCGGGTTGACGAGCACACGGCAAAGCTCTTGAAGAAAGCGCAAGCCGTGCCGGAGGGCCAGACCCGGCTTCTTTTTCAGGATTTACACATCGAGTATGTGGGTATTCAAGAAGTCCGCTATCGCTACCGAAACTCTTCGCCCAAATCACTGTGGATATACGGCAGCGAGCAGCAGATCTATGCTCCAGGAGTGCCCCGGCCGTGGGGCAGGTTTGCGGCGATCCTGCTGGGGTGTGCGCTGTTGATCGGCATCCTTGTCGCGGTGGTGGCAAGCCTCCACTGACGAAGCATCCCTTCGGTGTTGCCGAAGTCATGACCCCGCCAACAAGCAACGGCAGGCGTACAACAATAATGCCGTCAAGTGTCTAGCATCCGCCCATTCCCTTTGGGTAGCTCCTCATGAAACGACTATTCATTGCCGTCTTTTGCCTTGGACTTTTGGTAACGCCGCTCGTCGCGGATGAGCCGATCCGGACCATCAAGATCCTCTTTTTGGGTGATAACGGCCATCATCGGCCCATGGATCGCTACCGCCAGTTGCAGCCGGTCCTGGAAAAACGCGGCATCGAGCTGACCTACACCGACAAAGTCGATGCTCTCAATCCCAAGGTGCTTGCCGGCTACGATGGACTTATTGTCTACGCGAACATCGACCGCATCTCCCCCGAAGAAGAGAAGGCGCTCTGCGACTTCGTGGAGGGCGGCAAGGGCTTTATCCCTCTGCACTGCGCCTCGTTCTGCTTCCGCAACTCGAAGAAGTACATCGACCTGGTCGGCGCCCAGTTCCAGAGGCACAACACGGGCACTTTTCGCACGACTATCGCCGAGCCGAATCACCCCATCATGAAAGGCTTCGCAGGATTCGAGAGCTGGGACGAGACGTACGTTCACACCAAACACAACGACAAGGATCGCACCGTCCTGGAATACCGCGAAGAGGGCGACAAGAAAGAGCCGTGGACATGGGTGCGCACGCAGGGCAAGGGCCGGGTGTTCTACACAGCCTGGGGCCACGATCATCGCACCTGGAGCAACCCCGGCTTCCAGGTGTTGGTCGAGCGGGGCATTCGCTGGGCGGTTGGCAAAGACCCGGTGGCCGCGACACCCAAAGAGCAAACGAACGCCCAGGAAGGACCGTTTCCGATCCCGGAGATGACCCCCAAGCGCACGGATGTCAAGCCGTTCGAGTACGTGGACGTGGGCAAGAAAATCCCCAACTACACACCCAGCCGAACGTGGGGCGTACAGGGCGAGCCGTTCAGCAAGATGCAGGCGCCGCTGCCGACGGAGGAATCCATCAAACACCTGGTTATGCCCAAGGGTTTTCACCCCGAGCTGTTTGTCAGCGAGGAACGGCTGGGCGGCGGCAAGCCGATTTGCATGAACTGGGACGAGCGCGGCCGGCTCTGGATCTCGATGACGTACGACTATCCGAACAATTTACAGCCGCCCGACCAGGGCCACGACCGCATCGTCTGCTGCGAGGACACCGACGGCGACGGCAAGGCCGACAAGGTAATCGTCTTTGCCGAGAAGTTGAGCATCCCAACCAGCCTCTTCTTTGCCCGCGGCGGCGTCATCGTTTTCGACGCCGGACGAACGATCTTCCTCAAGGACACCGACGGCGACGGCAAGGCCGACGTCCGCGAAGTGCTGTTCGGCACCTGGAACATGCGCGACACGCACGGCACGGCCAGCAACATGCAGTATGGGCTGGATAACTGGATCTGGGGCATGCAGGGCTACAACCGTTCGCGCATCACGCTCAAGAGCGGCGAACAGACAGAGTACTTCAATCAGGGCTTCTTCCGCTTCAAATCGGATGGCTCGAAGTTCGAGTTCCTCCGCTCGACCGACAACAACACCTGGGGCCTGGGCATCAGCGAGGAAGGCATCATCTTCGGCTCGACGGCCAACCGCGACCCCAGCGTGTACATGCCCATCCCCAACCGCTACTACGAACGGGTGCGCGGCTGGACGACCTCGTTGCAGCTGCACATGATCGCCGATTCGTATCTGTTCAAGCCGATCACCGACAAGGTACGGCAAGTGGACCAGCACGGCGGCTACACCGCTGCGGCCGGCCATTCGCTGTACACCGCGCGCCGCTACCCCAAGGAATACTGGAACCGCACCGCTTTCGTGGCCGAGCCGACCGGCCATCTCGTCGGCACCTTCGTGATCCGCCGCGACGGCAGCAACTTCCACTCGAACAACTCGTTTAACCTGACGGCCAGCGACGACGAGTGGACGGCGCCGACGATGGCCGAGGTCGGACCCGACGGCAACGTCTGGGTCATCGACTGGTACAACTACATTGTCCAGCACAATCCGACACCCGTCGGCTTCAAGACGGGTAAGGGAGCCGCTTACGAAACTGACCTGCGCGACAAGAAGTACGCCCGCATCTACCGCATCGTCTACAACGCTCCTGGCGCGAAGGAGAGCAAGGTACAATTCACCCTGGAAGATGCCACGCCGGAGAAACTGGTCGCCACGCTCAAGAACGACAACCTGTTCTGGCGGCGGCATGCTCAACGGCTGCTGGTGGAGCGCGGCAAACAGGACGTGGTGCCTGCCTTGCTGGAAATGGCCCGCGATCCCAGCGTCGATGCCATCGGCCTGAACGTCGGCGTCATTCACGCCCTGTGGACGTTGCATGGCCTGGGTGCTCTGGACGGCTCCCATGCCGAGGCGACCGCCGTTGCGATGACCGCACTGAAACACCTTGCGGCCGGCGTTCGTCGCAATGCCGTGCAGGTGTTGCCCCATGATGCGAAGTCCGTCGCGGCCATCCTCGACGCCGGCCTGACCAGGGACTCGGATGCCCAGGTGCGACTGATGAGCCTCTTGGCGCTGGCCGACCAGCCGTCCACACCGGCCGCGGCAGAGACGATCGTCGCCGTGCTCAGCGATCCCACGAACGCCAGAGATCGCTGGATTCCCGATGCCGCCACCAGTGCGGCCGCCAACAATAGCGAAGCCTTCCTCAAGGCGCTGTCTGCCAAGAAAGGGCCCTCTTCGAAACTGTTGTCCGTGGCTGGCATCGTCGCCGAGCATTACGCCCGTAGCGCTCCCGTGGATTCCGTGGGGACCGTCATTGCCAGTCTGGGAGATGCAGACGCGCCGGTTATCGGCGCAATCGTGCGTGGGCTGTCGAAAGGCTGGCCGGCGAACAAAGCGCCGAAACTCGATGAACCCACCGAGCAAAATCTGGAAAAGCTCATCTCCCTGTTGCCGCCGGAGCGGCGCGGGGAGCTGATCAAGCTGTCCATCGCCTGGGGTAGCAAGAAGTTTGAACGACTGGCGGCTGAGGTGTCGCGCTCGCTCCTGGCCAAGGTCAAGGATGAGTCACTGTCGGCCCCGGAACGCATCGCCGCGGCCCGCGAACTTGCCGGTTATCGCAGTGGGGACAAAGCCACCGTGGAAGCAATGCTGGAGCAGATCACGCCGCGCACCCCGCCGGAGGTCGCCGTCGGATTTCTGCAAGCGCTGCAAGTGACCGAAGCGGCGGATACGGGCAAGCTCATCCTGGAGCGGCTGCCTGCCCTGACCCCCGCCACTCGTGCGGCTGGCCTGGCCATTCTGCTGACCCGCCCGGAATGGACGCGCGACTTGCTGGCCAGTGCGGAGAAGAACGAGGTCCGGCTCGCGGACCTGGCGCTCGATCAGCAACAAGCGCTGAGCGACCACCCCGACCCGCGCATCCGCTTCCGGGCGAGGGGGCTCCTCAGACGTGGCGGCGCGCTGCCCAATCCCGACCGGCAGAATGTGCTCCAGGAGTTTCTGCCTGTGACCAAAGAAAAGGGCGACGCGGTCGCAGGCAAGGCCGTGTTCTTGAACCAGTGCTCGAAGTGCCACGTCCACGGCACCGAGGGCAACCGCATCGGCCCGGACCTGACCGGCATGGCGGTGCATCCCAAGGACCACCTGCTCACGGACATCGTTGACCCTAGCCGCAGCGTCGAGGCCAACTTCCGCGCCTACACGGTCACCACCTCGGCAGGGCGAGTCCTGACCGGTTTGCTGGCCTCGGAATCGAAAACGACGATCGAGCTGTTCGACGCCGAGGGCAAGAAGCAGACTATCCTCCGCCAAGACGTTGAGGAGCTGGTTGCCACAAACAAATCGCTGATGCCGGACGGCTTCGAAAAATTACTGAGCCGCAAGGACCTGACTAACCTGCTTGAGTTCCTGACGGCTCGCGGAAAATACCTGCCGCTGCCCCTGGACAAGGTCGCCACCATCGTCAGCACCAAGGGCATGTTCTATGGCGAGCAATCCCGAGGCGAACGGCTGGTGTTCAGCGACTGGAAGCCCAAGACATTCGAGGGCGTGCCGTTCCATCTGGTCGATCCGCAAGGAGACCGGGCTCCTAACGTGATTATGCTGTACAGCCCGCAAGGCACGCAGCCGCCCAAGATGCCCAGGTCGATCAGCCTGACGTGCAATGTACCGGCCCGGGCGATCCACCTGCTGGGCGGCATTAGCGGCTGGGGCTATTCCTACACCGAGAAGGGCACCGTCTCGATGATCGTGCGCCTGCACTATGCGGATGGCGCGACGGAGGACCATGCCCTGAAGAATGGCGAACAGTTCGCGGACTACATCCGACGGGTCGATGTGCCCGGCTCCAAGTTCGCATTCAATCTGAACGGCCACCAGGTCCGCTACCTGGCGATCGAACCGAAACGCAAGGACAAGATTGAGCGAATCGAGTTCGTCAAGGGGCCTGATGACACTGCCCCGATCGTGATGGCCGTCACCGTGGAACCGTTGGATTAAGGCGCCGTGAGTCATGATGCACTCTCCCATGATTAGACTGGCGGTTCTCAGCAGCCTCGCCGTCGCGGTGCCCGCGGAAGCCGATGTCCTGCCCCTGAAGGAGGCTTTCAAAGACCAGTTTCTCATTGGCACCGTTCTGGACTCTCGGCGGTCCCCCATGGAGATCGCCCTCGCCACAACGCACTTCAGCGCCATCACGCCGGAAAACAGCATGAAACCGATGTTCGTCCAGCCGACAGAGGGCCGTTTCGACTTCGCCGATGCCGACCGCATTGTTGAACTCGCCCAGAAGTGCGGGGCAACTCCGATCGGCCATTGCCTGGTCTGGCACGAGCAAACGCCGCGCTGGTTCTTCCAGGGGCCTGACGGCCAGCCGGCCAGTCGCGATTTGGCCCTGGCCCGTTTGCGCAAACACATTGCCACCGTGGTCGGACACTACAAAGGCCGCGTCAAACAGTGGGACGTGGTCAACGAAGCGATCAGCGACACAAAGGATGAACTATTGCGACAATCTCCCTGGCTAAAGGCCATCGGCGAAGACTACATTGCCGAGGCGTTCCGCGCCGCCCATGAAGCCGATCCCGACGCGATTCTCATCTACAACGATTTCAACATCGAGCAACGGGACAAGTGCCGCAAGGCGCTGCAGCTGCTCCGATCGCTTCTCGAAAAGAAGCTTCCGATTCATGCGGTGGGCATCCAGGGTCACTGGCGTCTGGATAAACCGGATCTTGCTGAGGTCGAAGAATCGATAAAGCAGTTTGCCGAGCTGGGCTTGAAAGTCATGATTACCGAGCTGGACATCAGCGTGCTGCCAAGGCGGCAGGAGGGCGCGGACATCGCGAAGATGGAACGCCCCAGTGCGGAAGAGCGCGAGAAGATGAACTCCTACACCCAAGGCTTACCGGATAGCGTGGTGCAGCAGCACGCCGAGCGTTATCGACAGGCCTTCGCGCTGTTCCTGCGTCACAAGAACGTTATCGGGCGCGTCACTCTCTGGGGCACTCATGACGGGCGATCCTGGCTGAATAATTTTCCCATTCGTGGCCGCACGGACTATCCTCTGCTTTTCGATCGCCAGGGAAAGCCGAAAGCTGCCTTCTTCGCTGTGATGAAAGCTGCGCAGAACGCCGCGGCAAGGCAGGGATCGCGGGACTGAAGATGTTTGCCCCTTTCATCTCCATGATGATCGAATCATGTCCCAACCCATGCGGGCAAACATGACCAAGAGGGAAACGCCGATGGCCAGCAGGAAAAGCCAGACGGCCGATTCCATGAGCGTGCCGATGGGATCATCGACGAGGTTGCCAAACCAAGTCTTGATTCGTTCGCGCGGTGTTGGGTTCTGCTTGGGATCAGTGCTCATCGTTGAGTCTCCGAAAGTCGCTATTCGTCCGACATGACCGGACGATACAACGGATGGCGGGTGAACGCCGGAGCCACGCGCTCGCACGGGCTGTCCTCGGCCAGCGTGAACAGGATGCCGATCGGTGCCGCGTCTGTGTCGCCCCGACGGCCGTTGAGCTGAGTGCTGCCCCAGCGCGAGCCGACGGCTACTAGCTCGAACGTCAGGAAACGCTCCTTGGTCCGATCGAACGTCGCTTTACCTAGCAGACGCATGTCGAGGCCGTGCTCGCGCCGGACCTCCCTGGCCGTTCGCGTCTGGCCCTCGATGCGGAGCGAGACCACGTCGCCGTCCACCGCAGTCACTTGCATGCTTATCCGCGCCTTTTTCACCTCGCTTTCCTCGAACGGCGACGTCTGGCCGCGAACGTTGTCGATCAAGTGGGCACAGACGATGCGGTGCAGAAGCTCAACGGGCAGATCCTGCTTGTTCCCCACCTTCACCTCCGCGGGGACGAACTGCCTTGCCTCGGCCTTGGTGAACCACGCGAAGTCCTGGTTCCAGGCAAACTCTCGCCAGGCCGCTCTCGTTGGGTTCGTCTGTCCCTTCTCGCGCGGCATGTCGCGCGAGGTCACGTTGAGCACCAGGCCATCCTCCGGGTAATGCCGCTCCGGGCGTTTGATGTCGGCCTGCTGCTTCCGAGGGTCGGTGGGCAAGAGCCGCTCCTCGCGCTTGAGTGTGCCCCACTTGGCGAGGGACTGGTCCAGCAGGTCCGCGATGCGTTTGGGATCGTTGGAATTGAGGGAGCCAAGGAGCACGCCGCTGGGGGTAACGCAGTAGGTGCCCTGCCGGGTGGCGCCCGGCCGGCGGTAGTGACCCAGCTCGGCGAACTTCTGGAATAGCCGGCACTCCGGGTCGGTGCCGGTCGTCAAGTTCTGCATGCGGTAGACCTCGTCGGCCGCGGGGACGAACTTGGCGGCCAGAGTCAGCACCTTGGAGTCGGACCAGACAGACTGTCTGGCGATGACGCCATTGTTTCAGGTGCAGGCCAGCGGATGCCCGTTCATCGCCCACAGGAGGATCGGCTTGTCCTCCTTCTGGGCGGTCATGACTGCGTCCCAGAACGTGGGCAGCCAGTGGACCGTCTCGAAACACCGCTCCGCGACCTTGGGGCGGATGAGGTCGCGCCAGGAGGCGAAGGTGCTGTCGTTCAGCTCCGCGGGTGGCCCCTCGGCTCCCGACAGCGCGACGACCAGAGTAACGATAAGGCCTCTGAACATCGGCATTCCTCCCCAACAACGAAGCAGTACCGGTTCACTGCGGCAACTCAACACAGGTACGCATTCACGCCTTGTTGCCGCGACGAAGGCGACGGATCAGCGGCGGAGCTACCAGGGCAACGGCGAGAACGTAGACCATGCCATCGGCGGGCCAAGGCGCGGACACGTATTCAATAATCGGGGGACGCTTGACAGGGTTCTGGTCTCGGCTGTGTGAGAAGTACACATCGGCTGGCGCACTTCGATAAGGCCAATCGTCCTCAAACTCGGTCAGCCACCATTCCATTGGCCCCGTGGTTTGCGGCAGGTTCAGCAGCTGCAACGTCTTGGAGCGATCCTCGGCGTGGATCTTGCCAGCCCAGGCGACGCGCCCCGTCCAGCCCACGTCGCCGGCCATTTTCCCGTCATACCGTGACTCGGCGATAAAATAGATCCGCAATAACCGACTGCGTGCCCCGAGAGCCAGGGCGGCCTTTCCCGGGTCTGGCTCGCGGTACGGAAACAGAGGCCGATCGGTCTTGAAGCTCATGCGCAACGCGGAAGCCGCCACGTTCTGAGTGTCTTTGGCGTCCGCGGACTTGGCTACCTTGAGGGCTGTGATTTTCCAACCGGCATCGATGTAGGGCTTCGCCCAGGTTTGCACCTCGGGCGAGAAGGCATAGCCATTCTCCTTGAGCCAGCGCAGCAGCACATCGGCGGAGTCAGCTTCGAGGACAATAGCGTGGAAGCCAGCCACCATTTTTTCTTGCAGTACACGCACCGACTGTTCCTTTACCGCTAAACCAGCGCTCTTCTCGTCGAGGCTACAACCGCAGCCCACACTGCCGCTCGCACGCCGTTCCTTTTTTCTCTCCGGCTCGGTAAATTTTTGCAGCAGGGGAAAGGCCTCGTTGCCGGATTCATTCAACTCAGGCTGTGCGGGAGTTGGTACGAGAAAACCGAAATCATTGGCGTCGCTTTTGAAAGATGCTTGACGGATGAAATGTTGCGTTTTCGTGGCAGCATCCCAGATGATAATAACCGTCTGATCGGCATTGACGACCGACTCGCCGGAAGGAGGAGCGGGACAGCAAGCGGGTGCTGGCTGAAATCTCGACAGAGCAAGGATGGCAATCGCAATCAACAACAAAAGAAGCCAAATGCTGCACTTCATGAAAAGGTCTCCTTTCAAGTCGGATCGAAGGCTAACAAGCCCTCTGTGAAGCATTGCCACCAACTGACCGATTGCTGGATTACTCACGACTGCATCGAAACCAATGCGGCCTGCACGAAAAGATGGCCACGTTCTCGGCGAAAATCAGTTCAGGCATTCATCCGCTGGCCAGTCCAGTCACAGTTCCATCGTCCTGCCATTCTATGTGGACCGCCCGGACCAGCCATCGCCTCGACCCTGGCATCAGTGTACGCTTGCCACCCTCTACCCGTGAACGGCTTTCAACACAGTCTGTCCGATCTTTGCCAGGTACAATCAGATCGGACCGTATAATGCGACTTCGCCTTTCCAAGGACCAGACGGCCACCTCACCCTCCTCCTCCGCGACTCCAAACACACCCGGCAGATCGTTCACGAACCCGGCTTGATTTGAGTGAATGGTCCTTCAGTCGACAAATGCCTTCTCATCGGACTGTCATTTTCTCATTACCATATTGTCATATTTTTATTTCTAATAAGATTTTCATATCATTATTCCTAGATTGCTCCGAAGGCTTATCCGGCTCTCCAACCTCTTCGCCCCCTTTCTATTCCTCTCTCAACGGAGAAGGCATGTACTTGCTCGCCTGGATGCATCCCCTCGTTATGGCTGTTGGTCTGCTCGCCATGTCGCCGAGACTTTGGTGTGCACTTTGTCGGCGGCGGATCGTTTGTCGCTCCGCCCTTGCACGCGGCCGGCAAATGGCAATGTCCTTGTTGTTCTATGTTGGATTAAGCACAGTTGCGGCGGACGCAATCGATGTCGCAATAGATGAGTGGCGCCAATCACATCGGAATACGAGGGAAAACAGCGGTGCCCGGATGGGGAGGATGGCCCCGGATTTTGCTCTGCCGTCGTTGGATGAGGATCGCACCGTTCGGCTGAGTGATTTGTACGGACACAAGCCGATCGTGCTGATATTCGGCAATTTTTACTGAACGGCCTTCTGTTCACAGGTGGTTCACCTGCCTGAATTGGTCGAGAAATATAGTGAACGCGCAGATTTTCTCTTTGTCTACAGCGGCGAACTGGGGATGTCGGCGGCATTGCATCATGAGTTGCCCGAAGCGCTGAGCGCGTTTGCAGAACCTCCCAACGCGCCGGTGGGTTCTCAACGGCTCCTGGAGCAGCGCGTTCGAGCGGGAAGAAAATACTTCGATCTACGGATGCCTTGCCTGCTCGACAGCGCGCAAGGCGTCGTGCAAAAGCTGTACGGCGCCGATCCCAAGCGTTTGCTTATCGTGGACCCAACCGGCCGCATCGCCCTCGATTCCGGAAACACACCCTCGCTCAATTTCCCTTGGAAAGAGATAACCAACTGGCTCGATCACTATAGCGAGCCGGTTTCGCATCGGCCAAGCTAGAGGCCAAATAGATGATTTCCTTCATTCCCATGTGCCTGCATGCGAATGAATCTTGGTCTCTAGCTCTTATGCGCTCTTTCCCAGGTGGCTCTCTCCTGGACCTCGGCTCTCACGCTGAAGGTTGATTCTAACCCTTGAAGGAGCCATCGCAAAGGTTCTCCCAAAAATCGATACTGCAACCCCTTCCGTCACTGCCTCGATCTACCGTACAAGAAGCAAGCCATCTCGCCCGTTGAAGCGGCCTGAGTGTCCTTCGTCCGGCCACCAACCCCGGTTCGCATGGCAGGCGCGAGTTCTCACAGGATATTCGCTCGACCCGTCGTGTATCCAGACGTAAGATCACGAGTACGTTGCCTTGTTCCTTCGCCATCTGGTTCGGCTACCTCGATTATCCTTTTCGGAAAGCGTCAAGCCCGATGAAACGACTGTTTCGACTTCGCCTTGTAGCCTGGATTATCGTGAGCTGCTTGTGCCTGGATGCACCGGACTCGGTCTGTGGCCAGGCCTACCGCGAGCGGTGGCGGCCGCAACTCCACTTCTCGCCAGCGAAGAACTGGACCAACGACCCCAACGGGATGGTTTACTACGACGGCGAGTATCACCTGTTCTACCAGTTCAACCCTTTCGGCGACAAATGGGGCCACATGAGCTGGGGCCACGCCGTCAGCCCCGATCTCGTTCACTGGCAACACCTGCCCGTCGCGCTGCCGGAGGACAAAAATGTGATGATCTTCTCGGGCAGTGCCGTGGTCGATTGGAAAAATAGCAGCGGCTTCGGCAAAGACGGCAAGCCGCCGCTTGTCGCCATCTACACGGGGCATTACACCGACCGGCCGCTCCAAAACCAACACATCGCCTACAGCAACGACAGCGGTCGTACCTGGACCAAGTATGGTGGTAACCCCGTGCTCGACATCAAGGAGAAGGATTTCCGCGATCCGAAAGTTTTCTGGCACGCGGCGACCAACCATTGGGTGATGGTCGTGGCCTGGCCCGTCCAGCGAAAAGTGCGTTTTTATGACTCTGTTGACTTGAAAAGTTGGAATCACCTCAGTGACTTCGGACCGGCGGGTTCCGTCGAAGGGGTCTGGGAGTGCCCCGACTTGTTTCCCCTGGCGACCGGCGAGAAGACAAAGTGGGTACTGATCGTGAATACAAGCTCGGGCGCCCCTGCCGGCGGCTCCGGATGCCAGTATTTTGTCGGCGACTTTGACGGAAGATCGTTCGCGTCCGACTCATCGCCCCCGAAGGAGCGTTCCAGCCAGAAAAGCGAACCGGCCTTGTGGCTGGACCACGGCCCGGATTGTTATGCCGCGGTCACATGGTCGGATGTCCCGCCGCGCGACGGCCGTCGCCTGGCGCTCGGCTGGATGAGCAACTGGCAATACGCCAACGACGTGCCGACTTCGCCGTGGCGAGGCGCGATGACGATGCCACGGGAACTGCGTCTACAGAGCACCGCCGACGGTCTTCGACTGATCCAGAGGCCGGTGAAGGAATTTGAGAAGCTCCGCGGGACGCTGCGGCGTTTCATGGGAGGCACGGTTGAGGAAGCGAACGCGTGGATAAAGCGGAACGGAATCAACGGCGCTCCCTTGGAAATGGTGCTCGAGTTTGCGCCCGCCTCCAAAGGTGTCGCTGGATTGAAATTATTCAAGAGTGCGAAGGCAGAGACGGTCCTCAGCATTGACCGCGGACGAGGGCGGATCTCGATCGATCGAACCCGAAGCGGCGACGTGGGGTTTCACCCGAAGTTTTCCGGCGTATCCGCGGTCCCTCTGAGCAAGCCCGACGGTCGAGTCCGCTTGCACGTCTTCCTAGATGCCTGTTCTATCGAGGTGTTCGTCAACGACGGCGAGCAGGTATTGACTTGTCTTGTCTTTCCTTCTGAGGAAAGCCGTGCCTTAGAATTCTTCGGGCCGGATGAGAGCCCTGTCGTTTCAGCGTTAGATGTGTGGCCATTGACTTCGTGTTGGAAAGCGGCAGATCGGCCGCCCCAGGGAGCGCTGCTTGACGGCAACAGGTCGAGTCCTGTCGAAGAGAAGGATTAATCCCGCCGAAAAAATGGCCTTTGCCAATGCACCGCTCCTCTACCATTTCAAGCAAGCGGCCTGCAGATAGGAGCGGAAGTGTTCCAGGGAGGGTGTGGGCAGTCCGGGAACCTTGGCCTGTTCGTCGAAGCGACGCAGCGCAACAGCAGCCTCGGCATGGGGGTGCTTACGGAACTTGGCCGCCTCGTCCGGTGTGAACGGGCCCCCCTGCAGTTTCAGGCTTCGCAACGATGCCTCGGACAGCACTCCAAGGTAAGCCGGATCGGTGGCGCACAGGAATCGTTTGGCATCGACGTGAAGCCGAACGGGTTCGGTGATCTCGGGACCGAAGTGTTGACCGAGCCAGCGTGCGGCAAGGATTTCATGGGCATCGTCGATGCCGGCATCCGCGCAGTTCTCGGGCAGTTCGTGCAAGAGATGCCCCACGTCATGTAATAGCGCAGCAACAATGAGGCTATTGCTCGCACCGACTCGCTCCGCGGCCCACGCGGTCTGAAGCGCATGCTCCGTCTGGCTGACCGGTTCGCCAACATAGGCGGCGTCGCCTCTTTCCTGGAACAATCGCAGAAGGAAGCCGACCGGATCTTTGTGCGCCATCGCGGCCTCGGGTGGTTCTTGATGTTTTCTGTAGAAGTAGACGCAGCTGATGGCCAGGATGCCGATTCCTCCCAACGACACGATGTAGGTAAACGCCCGGAAAAAGGCGAGCCGATCGACTCCCCAGAAGAATTGGTCCTTAACCAACGGCAGACCAATCGATCCGGTGTAACCAATGGCGTCGGCCAGATAGATGGCGAACACTGCGGTTCCAGGGACCCGTGTCGAAGCGATAATGCGGTCAAAGACAACCGAGTCGTGAGGCACATACGCCATGTAGGAGCCAAGCCCAACAAGGATCATCCAACCGAGGCCGCTCAGCAAGCCGGCATCCAAAAGCAGCGTGGACAACGCCATCAAGACCAGGCCGAACATCATCAAGACATGAGCGCCGACCACGCCCGCGCGGTTGCTTCGGATGAGATTCAAGAGAGCCAGGGAGGCCATCACGCCCAGAGCAACGGGAATCTCGGAGCGTGTGAACAGGGTGGTATCTCCGTGATAGCCGAGCGCTCCAAACAGTTCGATGCCGTAGTTGTCTCGATAGTCACGAAACGCAGTGGTCAAGAGGCGGGCCACGAGCAAGAGCACCAACCCCAGGAGGAGTGCTTTGAAGAATGCCAGCCGGCTGGCCGCGTCCATGGTCGCTCGCTTCGCGCGAGCTGCCTGATCGCCATCAGTGGGTGGCGGCAGTTGATTCAACATCCAGACGCAAAGAAGGAACGGCGGCAGGAACAACAATCCAACCACCATGGGCATGGTGGCTTCGCTGACCCCGTGGCCCGCCATGAGAAACCGGCCCACATCCTTTACGGCGCCACTGGAGACAATGTACGAACACGCCAGGCCGGCCAGGAGAAGCTCACTTGTCAATCGCCCTTCGAGATACCACACGACCAGACCCCACACCATTCCCAGTGGCAAGCCGTTGCAGAACATCGCCACGACCTTCCAGTCTCGCGGCAGAATCGCAAACAAGATGAGCGAGGCCTCGGCGAGCAGGATAAGGAGAATCAACATCCCGGCTCTCCGACCTGGCCGCACCTCCGGGCAAACCTTGATGCCGATGTACTTCGAAACGGTGTAGCCGAGAATTTGGCTGACAACGAACGCGGTCTTGAGCGTAATGTCGCCGCCCAGAAAATGCTGTCCCTCATACTGCGCGGCCGCAAATGGTCTGCGGAAGGCGTACATGCAGAAATAGGTGCCGAACGCCGCGAAGATGGCGTATGCAACAAAGACGGGCTTTGGCGCCGTTGCCAGCAAGTTCGTCAGTTTTGGTACGTGGAGGCTCATTTGCTGCCACAGTTAACGTGTCGTGCCGGTTCGTCGCATCCGCTTTCTATTTCACCCCGATCACCATCGAATCAGGCCCGCTCAGGTGCTCGACGCGCGTCTTCTGAAAGCCGGCCTCGCGCATCCAGGCGGAACAGTCGGCGCCCGTGTAGTCGAACCCGCCGGGCGTCTCGATCAGCATGTTCAGGCTCATCAGCAACCCGAAGGCATTGCTCTGGCGCTCGTCATCAATGAGGCCTTCAAAGACGATCAGCGCTCCGCCCGCCGGCAAAGCGTCGTAGGCCTTGCCGAGCAGCATCTTCTTGGTTGGCAGGTCCCAGTCGTGCAGAATATGGCCCATGATGACAACGTCCGCCTTGGGCAGCGGTTCACGGAAGAAGTCGAGAGCCGCAAAACGAAGCCGGTCCTGCAAGCCATGCGACGCGACGTACTTCTGGAAGATCGGCCCGACGACCGGCAGGTCGGCGCCGATGCCCGTCAAGTGCTTGTGCGTCTGTGCAAGGACGACCGGTAGCCCACCCTGGGCCACGCCAATATCGACGAAGGATCGGTACTGGGACCACGGAAACGTGTCAGCCATGGCACGAGCAACTCCCAGGCTGAGACCCGTCATGGCGGAAAGGAATTGCTCCAGGCGCCTGGGATCGCTGTACAGGGTGCCGAAGAGATCGCCGCCGTGCTTGACCTCATTTTGCGGCTGGCCCGTTTTGAGGCCTTCGGTGAGATCGGCCCAGAAGCGGAAGAGGCGGGCACTCATCATCTCTAACATGCCGCCGATGTAGGTTGGCTTGGCTCGATCCAGGTAGAGATCGGTCGCCGGAGTGTTGGCGTAGATGCCCCGCTCGCGCCGGAGCATGCCCAGAGCGACCAGCGCGTCGAGGAAATCGCGCACGCTGCGTTCATGAAGATTCAGTCGGGTCCGTATGTCCTCAAGCGCCAGCGGCCCCCTGGCCAACTCGGTGAAGAGACCCATTTCCACCGCGCTAAGCAACGTCTTGGAGCCCCAGTACCCGAAGCCGAGCTGCATGATCGCGTCGGGCGTGATTTCCTGAACCATCGAGAACCTCCTCCAAAAATCAGTTCAACAAGTGGGAGCCGTGCCGTCATGGCTTTCCCCCTCGACGGAGCGATGTGATTTTAGCTGACCACGGGCAATTAGGAGAGAGTGTATGAGCTGCATTAGCCGTAACTCACAACATTGAATACGATTTCATCATGGACTCTTTAAGAACCCAGGAGCCGAAAATCCAGGCTGGGCAATCGATCGACGACTTGGATACCCCACAGTTGCTTCTCGACCTGGACATCGTTGACGCCAATCTCCGCCACCTTCTGACGAAGGCTCGACAATCGGGTGTGTCTCTCCGCGTCCATTTCAAGAGTCTCAAGTGTACGGGTCTGGCTCGGTACCTGGCCGAGCGGGGTGTCGAGCGCTTTCTGTGTGCCAAGTTGAACGAGGCGGAAGCGCTGGTGGCCGCGGGTTTCAAGGATGTACTCCTGGCCAACCAGATCGTCGGTTCTATTAAGTATGCCCGACTCGCTGGGCTCGCTGGGATCGCCCGCGAGGGGAACGTGGCGGTCTGCGTGGATGATCTCGACAACGCCAGGGCGATTGCCGCAGCGGCGCGAGCGGCCAAGGCCACGGTTGGAATACTGGTTGAGGTCAATATCGGGATGAATCGTTGCGGCGTTGAGGTTGGGCCGGCCGTCGCGGCTTTGGCTCGTGAGATTGCAGCGGAACCGGGTTTGCGGTTTCTTGGATTGCAAGGCTATGACGGGCACTTGCAGATGCTTGCGGATCAAGAAGAGCGGCGAAGCAAGGCAGTGGCCGGGGCAGAGAAGTTGGTGCAGGCACGGAAAATGGTCGAGGCCGCCGGCCTTTCGACTCCAATCGTGACTGGTGCAGGGACAGGGACATGGGAGTTTGTGGTCTCCGTGCCTGGAGTAACCGAGATCCAACCGGGTTCGTTCGTGCTCATGGACGCCGCCTACCATCGCATTCGTCCCGAATTTGGCTGCGCTCTCTCGGTTCGCGCCGCCGTCATCAGCCGCCGTCCGGGGCAGTATGTCCTCGATGCTGGAACCAAGGCGGTCTCACGGGATTTCGGCACTCCCGAGGTCAAAGCTCGTCCCAACGATCGCGTCGTTCGGACGAGCGAAGAGCATACCATCGTCGAGACAACGAGTGGTGAGCCAGCGCTCGGAGAAGCAGTCGAGATTCTGCCCGCGCACTGTTGTGCCACGATGAACTTGCACCGCACATGCGTGGCGGTTCGTCGCGGTTGGGTTGAACATGTCTGGCCGATCGAGTGCAGCGGCCGATACGACTGAGTCAAATGGCGGTAAGACGATAGACGGGGATTGAGAATGAGTGCCAATAACTCCGACGAACTCCAGAGCCACAAGGCCGGGATTCGCCAACAAGCACATGCCAATCGGAATCAGCAGCCGAACAAGGACGAGCTGAGCCGGCAGATTTGCGCCACGTTCATGTCTTTCCCGGAGTATGCCGCCGCGCGGACGGTGATGTTCTATGTCGATGTCCGCAGCGAGGTGCGCACGCGACATTCCTTGCCCGATGCTCTGGCGAGCAGCAAGCGAATCGTCGTTCCCTATTGCGTCAATCAGGAACTCGAATTGTTTCTGCTCCAGGACATGGAGGAATTGAGCATCGGCATGTACAAGATTCTTGAGCCGCGGCCCGAGTTACGTAGCGCGCCCGAGAAGCGTGTGATGCCCGCCGAACTCGATCTGGTCATGGTGCCGGGCGTGGCCTTCGATCGTAACGGCGGCCGCATGGGGCACGGCAAGGGCTATTACGACAAACTTCTTGAACATGCACGCGCCGACGCGCCGCTGGTGGCACTGGCATTCGAGTGTCAGTTGTTCCCTGAAATCCCCATGCAAGCTCACGACATCTTCATGGATAAAATCATCACCGAGAAAGCCACCTACACCGGCAAGGGGCGCGGCCATCAGAAGTGAAGGGGGAGCTGGTGGTTCAAACTCTGACAGTTTGAACTCTCGTTGAACTCTCGTTCCCAAGCTCTGCTTGGGA
>DATBHJ010000155.1:0-51120 GCA_036557565.1 Gemmataceae bacterium | reverse complement strand
GGCGTTGCGCAACGCCGTGGTGCATTTACTGGAAGGGGTCGAGGCGACCAGCAAGGCGGCGGCCCTCCGGCGATTCGCCATCTACCCACGAGAAGCCCTCGCACTGCTCATTCCAGAGCCGGACAATTAAACGGCCCTGATCGGTCCGGAGACAGCGGCATCTACGAAGTTGCTTTTCCGGATTGATGTTCGTTTCGGCTCTCTCCGCCAGCTTCTTTCGCGCTGTCTGATTTATCTCGCCTCCTCAGTTGTTCCGTGCCGAAATAGCCCATCCAGGCCAGGTCGAGCACTTTGGGCGTCAACTCCAGGGACTTGCCCTGGAAGCGGCAGATGTCCCGGGAACGTTCGATCAGATCACGCGGTTCACACGCTCGCAGCTCCCGGTTCTCCACGCGATAGCGCTCCAGGAGCTGCTCCAGAACTTCCGGTGCCGCCGCAGCGCCGTGCTGTTGGGCATAGCTGCGGAAAATCTTGACGTACTGTTCCGGTGTCGGCGCTCCGAGATAGACACGATAGCCCATACGCCGGAGAAAGGCAGGGTCCGTCACTGTTTCCAGACTCAGGTTGGTGGCAATGATGAGGACGTGGCGAAGGGGTACCATGATCTTTTGGCCCGTGCGCAGCGTGAAATAGTCAATCTGATACTCCATTGGAGTGATGAACCGATTGAGCAGCTGTTCGGGCGACACACGCTCGCGTCCGAAGTCATCGACCAGAAACACGCCGCCGTTGGCCTTCAGGTGAGGTGGCGCCTCGTAAATGCGCTGTGAAGGAATGTAGATCAAGTCGAGCAGGTCGAGCGTTAGCTCCCCACCCACGATGACCAGCGGACGTTTAATGCGAATCCAGCGTTGATCGATGGCGTCGGGTTGCTCACAAGGTACTTCGATGCGATTATGGACGTGCGGGTCATGCAAGCGGATTATGTTGTCGCCCACGCTGATGGCGTAGGGGATCCAGTAATCGTCCGGATAGGCAGCGCGAATCATTCGTCCGAGGCTGCTCTTGCCGTTACCCGGAGGCCCGTAGACAAACAGGCTTCGTCCGGAGGAGACCGCCAGGCCGGCGAACTGGGCCACTTTGGACGAGACAACCATACCGGAAAGAGCCGCGACGACGTGCTCCGGGCGAACCGGTGTAGCGTTAGCGAATTGCCAACGGAGCATCGCCGTGTACGACTCCAGACTGACGGGAGCCGGACCAATGTAGCCGCACACTTCCATCAAACGACCGGCATATTCGCGGCCACGGTCGGTGATGCGGTAGTGGGAACGAGCATCGCTAACCCGCATGGTCTCCTCAACCAAGCCTTCGCGGCACACCGCATCCAGGACATCCTGAGCGAGCGGCAAAGAGAAGTGGAGCTGCTTTTGCACCCAGTCGGTAGAGAGTCGGGCGTTGGTATAAGCGAGCCGAACAACCAGGTCGGTTAGCACGCCTTCTTGTAGCCGGGCCGAGGCGATATCGGCCGGTGCCTTGGGTGCATATAGATCACCAACCTTGAGCATCGGAGACAGATTCGGGTCTTTGGAGGAAACCTCTTGAGTTGCAGCGCGTTGATCCATTGGATGCGAGCCTCGTTGTTTCGGGCGTTCAATCGGGAGTTATTCTCGGAAGGGACGGTGGTTTAGAGCCCTCCGTATCCTTGAGTCGAACACATAATTCCACCCTTTCCCACTCTGCTATCTTGTCCGTGTGAGTAGCCGACGTCAAGCAAATAGTCGGGGCCTTGCTGCGCGTCCCAATCGACTTTGTGGTCGTGTCGGAACCATTCTTTGTAGCTCTCTACAAGGCACGTGCGACAATCTGCTGTGCCTCCTCGACGATGGCTTGCAGATGTTTTTCGTCCTTGAAGCTCTCCGCATAAACTTTGTAAATGTTTTCGGTTCCGGAAGGACGGGCGGCGAACCAACCGCTGGCGGACACCACCTTCAATCCGCCGATGGCTGCGTTGTTGCCGGGCGCTTTCGTCAGCTTGGCCGTGATCGGCTCGCCGGCCAGCGTCGTGGCCGTCACCATTTCCGGCGAGAGTTTTTTCAGCGTCGCCTTCTGTTCTGGTGTCGCCGGGGCGTCAATGCGAGTGTAGTAAGACGTGCCGAAGCGTCGGGTCAGAGCCTGATAATGTTCACCGGGATCTTTGTCCGTTCGCGCGGTGATCTCGGCAGCCAGCAAGTCCATGATCGGACCATCCTTGTCGGTGGTCCAAACCGAGCCGTCGCGGCGCAAAAAGCTGGCGCCGGCGCTTTCTTCACCGCCGAAGCAAATCGATCCGTCGAATAGACCGGGGGCGAACCACTTAAAGCCAACCGGTACTTCCATCACGCGCCGGCCAAGGTCTTCGACACATCGGTCGATCATGCTGCTGCTAACCAAAGTTTTGCCCACTGCGACATGCGCCGGCCAGCCCGGACGATTGCCCAGCAAATAGCGGATGGCAACGGCCAGGAAATGGTTGGGATTCATCAAACCCGCAGATGGTGTGACAATGCCGTGACGGTCGGAATCGGGATCGTTGCCGAAGGCAACGCGGTACTGGTTTTTCAGGCCGACCAGCTTCGCCATTGCGTAGGGGCTGGAGCAATCCATGCGAATCTTGCCGTCGTGATCGACTGTCATGAAAGCGAAACGCGGATCGACCGTCGTGTTAACAACGGTGATATCGAGGCCGTAAATCTCCTTGATTGGCTCCCAGTAATGGACTGTCGCACCACCCAGTGGATCGACGCCGAGTTTCAAACCGGCGGAACGAATGGCTTCGATATCGATGACGTTGGCCAAATCCTTGACGTAGGGCAGAACGAAATCGTCGGGATGGGTCGTGCTTGCTTTGAGGGCAGACTTATACGGAATACGTTTCACATCCCGGTTGTCCGCGCGGAGCAGCGCGTTGGCTCGGTCTTGCACCCATTTGGTAATGTCGGTGTCGGCCGGCCCGCCATTGGGCGGATTGTACTTGAAACCGCCATCCTCCGGCGGATTGTGCGACGGCGTGATGACGACTCCGTCGGCATGATGATCCATGCGGCCCTTGTTGTAAACGAGGATGGCCCGCGATACGACCGGAGTCGGGGTGAAGCCGTCGTCGCGCTGGATGAAGGTTCCGACGCCGTTGGCAGCGAGCACTTCCAGGGCAGTGCGCTGAGCGGGACCAGAGATGGCATGCGTATCCTTGCCCATAAACAGCGGGCCATCTATGCCATTGTTCTTGCGATAATCACAGATGGCCTGTGTGATGGCGAGAATGTGGGATTCGGTAAAGGTGCCATTGAGCGGCGTGCCACGATGGCCGCTTGTGCCGAAGCTGACGAGTTGTGCCGGATCGTCGAGATCGGGCCGACGTTCGTAATAATCCCGTTCGAGCCGGGCCACATCGATGAGCAGGTTAGTGGGGGCGGGTTTGCCTGCCAGCGGATTCAACGCCATGAGATGATCTCCGTTTACTCTTCGTTGTGTGCTCTCACTCGTTGATCGAGTTCCAGACCTGCACCAGTGAGTTGGCCTCATTCTACAGATCCGATTTATCGGCGGAGGATCCTGTCATGACGAACTGCACTCGCAGGTAGGCGTTCCTGGTGAAATTCTTGGAATCTCATCCTTGCGGGATTAGAATCAATCCTGGACGTAGCTGCACAAGACCGAGACCCGGATAACTCGAAGCACCGGCTGAGGTGTCGCCGACCGCAAGTTTCGCGTTTACAGCGATACTGCTTCCAAGGGCATCTAGAAGTCGTTCACGACCCCATGACATTACGCATTGCGATGATGATGGCACTTCTGGGAGGTTGCATTCTCCCCCGGAGCATCGCTGAATCCCCAAGCGATGAACCGAAGCCTGTCCTTTCGCCGACCGACAAGGCCGCCCAGTCATTCAAGCAACGTGTCCTCCCGCTGCTGACGCAGAAATGCTTCGCTTGCCACGGAGCTGATCCCAAAAAAATCAAAGGTGAATTGGATCTGCGCACTCGCTCCGGAATGCTGAAAGGCGGCAAGAGCGGCTCGCCTGCGCTGGTACCCGGTGATCCTGACAAGAGTGTGTTGTATATCGCTATCAAGCGGCAGAAAAATGACCTGGCGATGCCGCCCAAGGAAAACGACAAATTAACGGCATCGGAAGTCGAACTCATCCGCGCCTGGGTGGCCGCCGGTGCCCCGTGGCCGGACGCTTCGCTGCAAACCGCTCCTTCGTGGAATGATTCCTCAAAGGAAGGTGTGACCGTGGCGACAAGTGGCGGACTAACACCCGAGTGGACACGGCGCAAGTACAAACCGGACGATCTTTGGGCTTATCGTCCGATGCAACGCTCTACTATTCCCGATCACGGTTTGGACGAAGCGATGTTGAAAAACCCCATCGACGCATTTCTCCAGCAGAAACGAAGCGAGAAAGGCATTCAACGAACGGCCCCACCGGCGGAGAAACTGACGCTCATTCGCCGCGCCACGTTTGACCTGACTGGCCTTCCTCCCACTCCCGAAGAGATTGACGCTTTCTCAAAGGACCGCGACCCGGACGCACTTGACCGCGTGGTCGAGCGACTATTGCACAGCCCCCACTATGGCGAGCAGTGGGCACGGCACTGGCTGGATGTGGTACGCTATGCCGACACAAGCGGCTTCGCCAATGATTATGAGCGGCCCAACGCCTGGCGGTATCGCGACTATGTGATCCGCAGTTTCAATCAGGACAAACCGTATGATCGCTTCATCCTGGAACAGCTGGCCGGAGATGAACTCGATCCGGAAAATCCAGAATTGTTGATTGCCGTCGGCTTCCTGCGCATGGGTCCCTGGGAACACACGCCGATGAGTGTCGCCGCCGAGACGCGACAACAGTTTCTCGACGACATAACGCATCAGGTTGGCGTCGTGTTTCTCGGTCAGGCGTTGCGTTGCGCCCGTTGCCACGACCATAAGTTCGATCCAGTGCCCACCAAAGATTATTACCGAATCCAGGCGGTTTTCGCCCCCGTTCAGTTTGCCGAGCGCCCGGTGCCTTATCAGTCTTACGAGAATACGTCCAGTTTCGCAGAAGCCATAAAGGCGGCAGAAGGACGGCTGCAGTCGGCTCGCGCCTTTCTCGATGAATTGCACAAGAAAAGCGACGATGCTATCGCCGCATATCTGAAGCAGCGAGGCATCACCAAACTCACCGATCTACCGATTCACGAGCGTCCCAAGAAGCGATTTTTCGGTCTGAGTAAACTGGAGCTTAGTCTCGAGAAAATGTATCAGAAGCGCGTGGATTACTTCGAGCGTGAACTGATGCGCTATCAGCCCTTCGCTTTCTCCGTCTACGACGGTCCGGTAAACAAATACATTTCCAATCGTCTTCTCAACCCGATACCAGCCAAACGGGACGGGACTGTCCAGGTAGTCCACATTCTTCGCGGCGGTTCTCTGGAATCGCCCGCCGAACCAGTGACTCCCGGCGTGCTCAGCGCCGCAGTCGGTCCAAAGGACGCCTCGGCCGATCCCAGTGCTACGACAATGCAGGGACGCCGGCTCGCCTTGGCTCGCTGGATCGTCAGTCCGAGCAACACCTTCGCTGCGCGCGTCCTGGTGAATCGTGTTTGGCAGTATCACTTCGGCAGAGGGATCGTCGGCACACCGAATAACTTCGGTAAGATGGGCAAACGCCCCACACACCCCGAACTCCTCGATTGGCTGGCCAACTGGTTCATCGAACACGGTTGGTCGATCAAGAAGCTCCACCGACTAATCATGAGTTCGGCAGCCTATCAACAAAGCGGCCAGCATCCGGACATGGAGAAACTGCAACAAATCGATCCTCAAAATGAGTCGCTCGCCTATTTCTCGCCGCGCCGTCTCGAAGCGGAAGAAATCCGCGATAGCATGTTGACCGTCAGCGGCGAGCTAAACGGGGAACTGGGTGGGCCAGGCGTCTTTCCGGAAATCAATTGGGAAGTAGCTCTCCAACCGCGGCACATCATGGGGTCGGTTGCGCCGGCGTACCAGCCCTCGCCACGACCACAAGAGCGCAATCGCCGTACTATTTACGCATTTCGCCGCCGTTCGTTATCCGAACCGATGCTGGAAGCTTTCGACCAGCCGGGCAGCGAGGTGTCCTGCGAGGGCCGCGAACAGACGACGGTCACGCCGCAAGTGTTCGCCCTGTTCAACAGCGCCTTCGTTCAGGATCGCGCGCTCGCTCTTGCCGTTGCTTTGCAGAAAAGGGCCGACAGCTTGGATGGACGAATCGAGCAAGCTTTCCGATGGTGCTACGGACGCGCCCCTACTGCCGACGAGTACAGAATGTGCCGGGAACATCTGAGCAGGCTGACCGAGTATCACGAGCGTCACAAGCAAGTCCCCAGCAAACCGCCGGCTCGCGTGACGCGCAAGATGGTCGAAGAGATGACCGGCGAGGAGTTTGAATGGGATGAAGTACTGGACAGGGTCCAAAACTACCAACCCGATGCCAAGCCCTGGGACGTTGGGCCGCAAACGCGGGCGCTAGCCGATCTGTGTCTGGTCTTGCTGAATTCGAACGAATTCCTCTACGTGCGCTGAATGGAGAGTTGTGGATGATTGCCGACGGCACATTCCGAGGGCCTGCCAATCGCCGAGAGTTCTTGTACGGACTCGGCGCCACACTCGGCACGGTCGCCTTCAATACTCTGCTCCACAGCGACCGGGCCGTAGCAGGTCCCCAAGCAGCGAGTTCGTTGACTCCGCGCTCGCCTCATCATGCGGCCAAGGCCAGGGCGTGTATCTTTCTGTTCATGGAAGGCGGCCCCAGTCATATCGATACCTTCGATCCGAAGCCCCGGCTGCACGATCTGCACATGAAAGAGTTTGTCCGAAGCGACCCGTTCGCCTCAACAATGGCAAACGGCAAGCGCTATTATGTGCAGAGTCCGTTTCGCTCTCGGAAAACGGGGAAAGCGGGCCTCGCCATGTGCGAGCACTTTCGGCACCTGGCGGATGTCGCCGATGAACTGTGCGTCTACCGCGGCTGTGTCGCCGAGTCGATCGATCATCCGACTGCTTGCTACCACATGAACACGGGCAATCGCTTCGGCGGGGACCCCGCCGTCGGCGCGTGGATCACCTACGGTCTGGGTTCTGTGTCCGCCAATCTGCCCGCCTTCGTGGTGCTGCCCGAAGTCGCTTTTCCCCAGGGCGGAGCGGCGAATTGGTCGAATGGCTTTTTGCCTGCTTCTTTTCAGGGCACTCCCCTGCGGCCAACAGGCGCGCCAATCCTGGACTTGCACCCGCCCGCCGGTGTCAGCGCCACTCAGCAACGAGCCAATTTGGATCTGCTCTCGAAGTTGAATATGGCAGATTTGAACAAGCATCCGCACCACAGCGACTTGGCCGCGCGAATGGAAGCCTACGAACTGGCCTTTCGCATGCAAGCCGAGGTCCCCAGCCTCATCGATCTCAACGGAGAAACCGCCCAGACTCGATCCCTGTACGGCATCGGTCAAGCCGAGACGGATAGCTTCGGCCGGCGCTGTTTGCTGGCGCGCAAGTTGGTGGAAAAAGGGGTCCGCTTTGTACAGATTTACGCTGGGGGCTGGGATTCTCACGATTACCTCGAGCGCTCCCACGCAGCCCGCATTCGCGCAGTGGACCGGCCGATTGCCGCGCTCATTAAGGATTTGAAACGAGTTGGACTGCTCGACAGCACGCTCGTCATCTGGGGAGGCGAGTTCGGCAGATCGCCGGACAACGGCCTGCGCGGCGGAGCCACCGCTGCGGGACGCGATCACAACGCCAAGGCCATGAGCATCTGGTTCGCCGGTGGCGGCGTCAAGGCTGGACGCGTCGTCGGCGCCACCGATGAGTTGGGCGAACGGGCTGTCGAAGTGGTTCATCCGGTCAAGGACCTGCACGTGACGATCCTTCACCTGCTCGGACTCAACGATAACAAGCTGACCTATTTCCATGAAGGGCGCTACAAGCAACTTAGCCAGACAGGTGGTCAGGTCATCAGGGAGCTGATCGCATAGTTCTGAAAATGAGGGTGATGATGATGCGGCCTCTCTTGCTGGCGATCCTTGGTGCAACTTTGGTCCCGGGCGTCGTCTTGGCGGCCGACGCTCGTCCGAACGTCCTGATCATTCTGGCCGACGATCAGGGCTGGGGCGACTTGAGTCTGAATGGCAACACGAATCTACGGACCCCGCACATCGATTCACTGGCCGCGGACGGCGCGCGGTTCGAGCGTTTCTTCGTGCAGCCTGTGTGTTCGCCGACACGAGCTGAGCTGCTGACCGGCCGATGGCACCCGCGGTGTGGCGTTCACGGCGTCTCGACCGGCGCCGAACGTCTTGACCTCGACGAACGCACCATCGCCGAGTCGTTCCGAGCTGCGGGCTATGCCACGGGGTGTTTCGGCAAATGGCACAACGGCTCGCAGTATCCCTACCACCCCAACGGCCGCGGCTTCGAGGAATACTATGGCTTCACTTCCGGCCACTGGGGCGAGTACTTCGATCCGCCGCTAGACCACAACGGCCGAGCTGTCCGGGGACGAGGGTACATCACCGATGATCTGACGGATCGCGCGATTGCATACTTGAACAAGAACGCAGCTGCTGACAAACCGTCCTTCTGCTACGTCGCCTACAACACGCCGCACTCGCCGATGCAGGTGCCCGACAAGTATTGGCAGCGCTTTGAGGATGTTGCTCTGAAGCTTCACGGCGGCAACAACGAAAACGTAGGTCACACAAGGGCGGCCCTTGCCATGTGTGAGAACATCGATGACAACGTCGGTCGGCTGCTTGAATTCCTCCACAAGAACAATCTCGATCGCAACACAATCGTCCTTTACTTCAGCGACAACGGCCCAAATGGTCCACGTTGGAATGGAGGTATGAAGGGGATAAAGGGCAGCACCGACGAGGGCGGCGTACGGGCCCCCCTGCTCATCCGTTGGCCAGCCAAGGTCCGTCCGGGAACTGTAATCACTCCCATCGCCGGAGCCATCGATCTCTATCCGACGCTCCTCGAACTGGCTAACGTCGCTCGTGTGGGTGCTAAGCCGCTGGATGGCATCAGCCTCGCCCCGTGGTTGCTCGGAAAGGACGCCCCGATACCTAACCGTCTCCTCTTCCAACACTGGGCGGGCAGGGTGAGTACCCGCGAACAACGATTCCGCCTCGACGCGGCTGGTCAGTTATTCGACCTGGTGAATGATCCCCAGCAGCAGAAGAATGTCGCCTCCGAGCACCCAAATACCGCCAAGCGCTTGGCCGACGCCGTCTCACAGTGGAAACGCGACGTGCTGAGCGAGCTACCCAGGCCCGACCGGCGACTGTTCCCTGTGGGCTACGCCGAATTCCCACGGAGTGTGCTGCCAGCCCGAGATGGCGTACCTCATGGCGGCGTGAAGCGAAGTGCGCCGGCCCCGAATTGCTCTTACTTTACGCAATGGACAGACTCGACGGATCGCATGACATGGGATATCGAGGTACACACTTCGGGGCGCTACGAGGCCATTCTCCACTACACGTGCCAACAGTCGGACGTAGGATCGGTGGTGGAGTTATCCCTGGACACGGCGAAGTGGACCGGCACGATTGCAGAAACGCATGATCCGCCGCTTCGCGGCAAGGAGCACGACCGTGTGCCGCGGCGAGGAGAATCTTACGTCAAGGACTTCCGCCCCTTGTCGCTGGGGATCGTAGAACTACCGACGGGGAAGGCCACGCTGACCTTGCGGTCGATTAAGGTACCCGGCACTCAGGTGGCCGATGTCCGTGCCGTCGAACTCGTTCTAAAAAAGTAATCCGACCTCGGGTTTCCGTACCCCATGGCTCAGCGCGAAGGAGCAGAAATGAACCGGCTGGTTCTCTCTCTGGCGGTAGTGACGATCGTAACGGCTGCTGCTCACGCGGACACGGCGAAGAAGGTGAACGTCCTGTTCATCGCAGTGGACGATCTGAACCACTGGGTTGGCCACCTCGGTCGGAACAAGCAGACGAAAACGCCGAACATCGACCGGCTGGCGAGGATGGGGATGACCTTCACAAAGGCGTACTGCGCTGCCCCCGTGTGTAACCCGTCGCGAGCCGCTCTCATGTCCGGTCTGCGACCCGGCAGCACCGGAGTGTATGACAACGGTCAGGACTGGAAGCCAGTCATTCCCAAGGAGCAGACACTGACTACGCAGTTCCTCAACGCCGGATACAACGTCTATGGAGCGGGGAAAATCTATCATGCCAATGCTCACCGGCCCGGTGAATGGACCGATTACTTCGTTGGCGGCAGGGAGAAAAGCAGACCACATCCGACCGCGAAAGATGACGGCGTCGGCGGCATCAAGTTCAAGCCGCTAACGGACGACTCCAAGCTCTCCGACGAGTCGATCGTCGATTACGGAATCAAGCAGTTAATGGCCTCCCACGACAGGCCTTTCTTCGTGGCGGTAGGTCTGCACAAACCGCACATGCCCTGGAACGTACCCAAGAAGTATTACGATTTGTTCCCGCTCGAAACCATTGAGTTGCCTCCGACGAGGAAGGAGGATCTGGATGATGTGCCCCCAGGCGGCGTTCGCATGGCAAAGCCGAACGGCGACCACGCCGCGATCTTGAAGTCCGGCCGCTGGAAAGAGGCGGTACAGGCGTACCTTGCGGCCATCGCATACTGCGATGCCCAGATCGGCCGACTCCTTGACGCCTACGACAACTCGCCGCACAAAGCGACCACCCTGATCGTGTTCTGGGGCGACCACGGCTGGCATCTCGGCGAAAAGGAACACTGGCGGAAATTCGCCCTGTGGGAGGAGGCCACGAGAATGCCTTACATCTGGGTCGTGCCGGGCGTCACTACGCCGGGTAGCGCCTGCGACAGTACGGTGGACTTGATGAGCATGTATCCGACGCTGTGCGAATTATGTGGCCTAGCCACGCCTAAACACGTCGAGGGAGTGACAATCGCGCCGCTGTTACGCGACTCCAAGGCCGCCTGGAGCCAACCCGCTGTCACAACGTTTCACAAGAATAACCATGCGATACGCACGGACAGATGGCGTTACATCCGTTACGCCGACGGCGGCGAGGAACTCTACGACCACGACACAGACCCGTATGAGTGGACGAACGTCGCCGGAGATCCCAGGCAGGCTGGGGCGAAGGATGCCTTACGGCGCTTCCTCCCTGCGGTGAACAAGCCGGAATTGCCACGACAGAAGGGCAAGGAATGATCGTGATTCGATTACTATGCACGAATTTAGCGCTGAAACGGCAGGACGTAACGGACAACGAAGAAAACATGCGTCAGTGTGCCGCCCATGTCGGCGACGTGCAGTACTTCGTGATAGCCGATAATGCCAGGCAGGAGGATGGGCCATTTGGCTGCATCGCAGACGCCGCCGAAGGTATAGAGCAAGCCGCCGAGGAGCCCCCACGACATACCTTGAACACCGACCGCACGGATCAGCGGCACGATCGGCAGCAAGCCAAGCCAGCCCATAGCGATGTAAAGCGCCACCGTCAACTGATAGGGTGGCCACGGCAGAAGCCATTTCGCCAGGATACCCACGCCGGCCAGTCCCCATATGAGCGCCAACAAGATGATCCGCAGCCGCCCCCTCAATAGCACGGCGCACACCGGCGTATAAGTGCCGGCGATCAAGACGTAGATCGCACTGTGATCGAGCTTCTGTAAGTAGGGCAGTAGTTGCTTTGGTCCGAGCACGGCATGATACAGGGCGCTAGCGCCGTAGAGCACGACCATACTCAGGCCGAAAGTTCCCGTGCTGAGCTGCCGCAGCCGATCCCCGCGGCAAAGCCGCCACAGAAGGGCCGTAATGTAGATACCTAAAATGCACCACAGCAGATGTGTTCCGGCACTGACGGGATTGCGAAAGATGAAAGGCGTGATTTCGTCATGCACAGATCGTCTCCCGTTCTGGAGTCCCTTCACTCAACGACATCCATTATAACGAGGTTCTCGTTCCGCTGCGATCTGGGAAAACGGCAGGATAGGCGAGACGGTCGGTCATTCGGCAGCCAATGGTGCGATTGGCTCTCGTCGCTTGAAACGGAAGAGGCGTTTTCTCGGATCGGCAGTGCCGAGCGTGCTGGCTCGTCACGGCCGATCCGAGGACGCAGGGAAATGAGCATCTAGCCGAGTAGCAGGCTGGGTTCCCAGCCGACTCGCTCCGCAGAAGCGCGGAGCTTTTCCAGGGCTCGGTTCTGAATCTGTCGCACGCGCTCCTTGCTGATCCGGAGCAGATGGCCGATCTGACGCAGGCTGTGCGTACCGTTGCCGGTCAGGCCGAATCGCAAATCGAGCACTTTGCGTTCACGCGGCCGCAGATTCTCCATCAGAAAGTGCAACGCTTCCTGGCGTTCGGAGTTCGTCCGTTGCGTCGTGCTGTCGTTGTCCGGCATCGCCTCGGTCAGTTTGAAATCGCTGTCGTCATCGAGGACAGCGTTGAGCGAAACCGGCGTGCGCGTGGCCGTTTGCAGATGGGTCAGGTGCTCCAGACTACTGCCCGTGCGCGAGGCCAACTCTTGCGGGCTGGGCAGATGCTTGCCGCCGTGGGCCAGCGCTTCGGATTCCTGTTGCAGCAAACCGAGTTCCTGCAAATGGTGCGGCGACAGGCTGACCAGATGGCTCTGGCGAGCAACTGCGATCTGCAAGGTCTGGCGAATCCACCAGGTTGCATAGGTGGCCAGTCGAGTGCCGTGACTCACGTCGAATCGGTCGATGGCCTGCATCAATCCGCAGACAGCTTCCTGCAGGAGATCGGCGTAACTTAGCGCGTGATGGCGGAAGCGTTTGGCGACATGGGCAGCCAGGCGAATGTTGGCCGAAGCTAAGCGATGCTTGAGGTGAATGTAGCGATCATGCAGGCGACGAACCGCCACGACGTGGCGGGCGTCGCCGTCGCAGTGGTCGCGGATGAACTGAGCCATGGGCCAAGGCTCCAGAGCTGGGCGATGCTGGCGGAGGCGGGAGAAGTTGCGGATGAGCACCCGCACCAGTTCACTTTTGATCTCCCAGAAGTCGGCGAGCAGTTCGCGCTCTTCCTCGGGAGTGAGTAGATCGGAAGAGAAGATGGTGGTGGGTGGCGCCACGGCGGTCGTCTCTTCGATCACTGGTTGGCGCTTCCGGCGTCGCGTCTTCATGGCCGTCTTTTCCTACGTCTAGAGGCTGATCGTATCTCGTCCCCAATAACTACTTGCTGTCGCTCCCCATGAACGACAACATTAAGCCCTGCCCCCAACTAGCCGAGGCTCAACACGACTTCGTTGCGCCAACAGCATCATGGGGCCGGCTTCTTTCTCGGCGCGGCTACGGTCCGGAGCACAAAAAACACACCGCTCCTGTCGGGGCTGCCATAACAACGCACCAAGCTCATCCGTGAGAACAGCCCAACTCGGGCTGGCGTGTGGCGGGCCCAGACGCGGAATCTCGCGCCTTGAGAGAAGTCCACCTTGTCGGTTCGCAATCCTTTGCGGCCACGTGAGGGCGTAGGGGTGGGTTCTCCCTGATCTTCCTAACGTGCCGCAGTATTGTAAAGTGCCGTTGACGCCATATCAAGATTTTTTATCGAAAAGTCGGAAAAGACTTTTGGGAACGCTTCTTCTCACAATTGGCGATGCGCCCGATGTAGCCGACGAACGGGCGCGACTCTCCGCCAAGAGAACCTCGTCCGCCGTTTGGCTTTCACCGCAGAATAGGCTAGAATTGTCAAACCCCCCTCTTCGGCATTCGTTGCACCGGAGGCTGCCAGGAGTCGCTTGTGAATGCCCCGAAGTGCTCTCTGTTGATCGTCGATGATGAGCCGTACATCCTGCCGATGCTGACGGCCTTGCTGGCGTCGGATTTTGAACTCCACTCAGCCAACTGCGCAGAGACTGCCCAGGCCGTTTTCGCGCGCCATCCGATCGATGTGATCCTTACCGACCAGAATATGCCCCAACAGTCTGGCATCCAGCTTCTGGAATGGGTCCGCCAGCATCATCCGCGCACCGTCCGCCTGCTGATGACCGGCTATGCAGAGCTGGAGGATACCATCGATGCCATCAACCGCGGCCAAGTTTATCATTTCCTCCTCAAACCCTGGCGCACAGAAGAGCTTCTGCAGATTGTCCGCAACGCTGCTGAGAAGCGCTCCCTGGAACTCAGCCGCGATCAACTTCTCGAACAATTGCGGGTCCTCAACAGCGAGCTGGAGCAACGGGTTCTCGAACGGACACGCGACCTGCAAGAGGCAAACCAACTGCTGGAGGAGCGTGCCCTAGAGCTGGAACGTCTGGCACTGACCGACCCGCTGACGGGCCTTCTCAACCGACGCGCCATGGTCGATTTGGCTCTCTTCGAGTTGAAGCGCCATGCGCGCTATCCCAGCGCCCTGACGATTGGGCTGATCGATATTGATCGATTCAAGGAAATCAATACGCGCTACTTGCTACCAGGGGGCGACGAAGCTCTTCGAGGATTGGGGCGCATCTTGAGCAGTTCGCTGCGTGAAGTAGATTCGGTCGGCCGCATCGGTGGCGATGAGTTCCTGATTATCGCTCGTGAGACGAGTGAGGAAGGAGCCAAACGGCTAGCCGAGCGTATCCGAGCCACGGTCGCCGCGACTCCGATCCCTTACGGCGATCAAATAATCCACATCTCCGTCAGTGTCAGCTTCGCCGTGGCCGAGATCGATACGCCAGTCGAATTCGATACCATGTACCGAATGGCTGCCAGTGCGATCAAGGACGCCAAGGACAGCGGACGCAACTGCTTCTCGGTCTGTCGGGTTTCTTCTCTGCTACCCGAAAGCTCCTGTCCGCAGACTATCTCGAATCAAGGCCGATAACGGATTCAGAAGACTCCACGACGCGCAGCGCGTCTGTCCCGCCAGCCGCCAGAATTCGCCGATTAGCCTCGGATATCTCAGCACGTGCCTCGCAAGGCGCGAAATGGAAACGCGCTCCTGGCGAAGAAGCTCGACGAGATGAGGAGAGAGCGCCATTTGCCAATCGTCAGAGATGACGCGGAGACAGGCGAAGGGAATACTGTATTGGTGGCAGAGACGCGCGGCGATGGCGCTCTCCATGTCCACGGCAAGCGCTCCATAGTGTTTTCCTAGCCGCCGTTTCTCGCCGGGATCGCTGACCAGTTCCGGCATCGTCAGCAATCTGCCGGTGGCGATGCCTTGGCCTATCCATGAGTTGGGAATTATCGCCTGCCAGTGATCGCCTTGCTGATCGACCACTTCCGTTCCCAGCACGAGATCGCCAATCCGTTGATCTGGCAAGAGCGCGCCAGAAAAACCGGCGCACAACAGCAGACACGGTCGATAGCGTTGGTTACCGAGACGTGGCTCACTGAGACACCAGCGCAGGGCCGTCTCCATCGCCGCCGCACCGATGCCTGTTTCCAGCATTAGCATGGATGTTGTCGTGCGCGGATTCTGGGGCTCCCGTGCACCACGAAATTGAGCACGACAAGGGGCACCAGGGAAATGCTGTCGAACCGGATGGGCGCGACGGAAGTACATCGACTCCCGGCGCATGGCGAAGACCACACAGGGAACGGAGAGGACGCTATCTGCCGACATCAGGAGATCTGCCACATCAGCATCTTAAGAGTGTCGCCCATTCGCTTGTTGACGCCCAGGGCCGCGGACGGTTCGTAGCCGCAGTGTACCATGCAGTGTTCGCAGCGTGGGTCTTTGCCGTAGCCGTAGTTGTGCCAATCGGTGTTCTCCATCAGATCGTGGAACGTCTCGTGATGCTCGTCGGTGATGAGGTAGCATGGTCCTTTCCAGCCCTTGACGTTTCGCGTCGGATTGCCCCAGGCGGTGCAGGTCAGCTCACGCTTGCCACTGAGAAACTCCAGATAAACCGGCGACGACATCATGCGATACTTGCTCAGGAGCTTCTCGGCTGCCCGGAACTTGGCCCGGATGTCGTCGCGCGTCAGGAATATCTCTGCGGCGCCCTTGGGGTTGGTCCGCTGCACCGCAGTGTAGCCATAGGCCGGCGACAGCATAAAGCCATCTACTTTCAACTTCGTCAGGTAGGCAAACAAACGATCGATTTCGTCGAGATTGGTTTCCTTGTAGATGGTGGTGTTGGTGCAGACGAGGAAGCCCGCTCGCTTGGCGGCGACGATGCCCTCAACAGCGGCCTTGAACACACCCTGTCGTTCCACGGCCATGTCATGTGTTTCTTCCAGGCCGTCGAGGTGGACGTTAAAGAAGAAGCGGCTAGTTGGTCGGAACTCGTGCAGGCGTTTCTGAATGAACATGCCATTGGTGCAAAGGTAAATGTGCTTGCGCCTCTTGAGAATGCCGCGGACCAGATCGCCGATTTCGGGATAAATCATCGGCTCACCACCGCAAATGCTGACGATGGGGGCGCCGGCCTCATCGACGGATTGCAGGCACTCGGCGACGGTCAGCTTTTCCTTGATGGTCTGCGAATACTCGCGGATGCGACCGCAGCCAGTGCAAGTCAGATTACAGGCGTGCAGCGGTTCTAGCATCAGAACCAGCGGAAAGCGCTCCTGGCGAGCTAGTTTCTTGCGCGCCATGTAACCGACCATGCTCGTCGTCAGACTCAGCGGGAAACGCATGAATCCATTCCTCCGAAGAGAACAAACTGCAGAGATGCCAGGGACTAAAAGCACAGCAATCAGGTGTAATAAGACGCCGATCCTGCCTCGTTCCCAAGCTCTGCTTGGGAACGCCCATTTGCCAAGCTCTGCTTCGCTACTTGCGTCTTGGTGGCCTGTTGATAACGGGCCAGCGCCATGAGCGGGAAGTACAACCGATAAAGGTGATATTTCAAGTAGAAAACTTTCGGGAAACCTGTCCCGGTGAAAAGATCCTCGCGCCAGCTGCCGTCCGCGTCTTGCATCTTCAGCAGATATTGGATGCCAGAACGAACGGCGTGGCTGTCGCTTTCTCTTGCAGCGAGGAGAGCGAGCAAGGCCCACGCGGTTTGCGACGCTGTCGGTGTGCCGTGGCCTGCGAGGGACGGATCGTCGTAACTGCGGCAGGTTTCGCCCCAGCCGCCGCTGGATTGCTGCACCTTTTGCAGCCAGGCGACGGCGCGACGAACCATGGCATCGTGCATATCGAAACCGATGCTCCCCAGACCGCACAACACTTGCCACGTGCCGTAGATGTAATTGACACCCCAACGGCCAATCCAGCAACCGCGTTCGTCTTGTGTTTTTCTCAGGAAATCCAGTGCGCGGCAAACTTGTGGATGCTCAACGCCGTATCCGTAATGACCGAGTGCTTCGAGGACGCGCGCCGTAATGTCTGGACAGCTCGGATCGAGCATGGCGTTATGATCGGCGAAGGGAACGCGCGTAAGCACTTCCCTGTTAATATCACGATCGAATGCTGCCCAACCGCCGTCACCGTTCTGCATGCCCAATAGCCATCGCAAACCGCGCTCGACAGCGGGTCGGCCGTGGCGCGTGTCCGCCTCCCCTGTCTTGGCCAGGGCCATCAAGACCATCGCTGTGTCGTCGGTGTCGGGGTAGAAAGCATTGCGATACTCGAAGAACCATCCGCCCGCGTCCACCCCCGGATTGAGCAGGCTCCAATCGCCTTTCTTCCGCACTTCCTTGGCCAACAGCCAACGAGCGCCGCGCTCAATCGCCACATGATCGTGGGACAAACCCGCATCGGCGAGCGCGTTCAAGGTCAGGGCTGTGTCCCAAATCGGCGAGAAGCACGGTTGCAGTCGTACTGTGTCGTGTTCCTCGATGATGAGATCGCTCAGCTGCGCCAGCGCCCACTCCATCTCCGGCGCATCGTCGTGGACTCCCAGACAGCGAAAAGCGATGACCGTGTAAATCATCGGCGGGAAGATGGCACCCAGACCGTCGCTTTCCTGCAAATGTTCGCGCATCCACGCGGTGGCTCGTTTCAACGCAAGACGCCGGACCGGACCCAACCACGGCTCGATCTTCTTGTACAGCCAGTCGATGCCGAGGAAGGCATTAGCCCAGCTCAGGAAGCGTCCCGACGGTTTGGCCGGCCAGAACGGAGTCTCCGGCGACTGGAGGAAGAGTTCGGCGATCCCTTTTGTTGCTGAAAGACTTCGCACCGGCTTGCACGCCGAGAAGATGCTGAGAGGCACAACGATCGTGCGCGTCCAGCTCGACATAGCATAGAGATTGATGTACGACCAGCGCGGCAGCAACACCATCTCCGGCGGTACCGAAGCACAATTGGCATAGGGCAACTGGCCGAGTAGCGCCAGATAGAACTTCGTGAAACTGTTGCATCCGGCGGCGCCGCCGAGAGCCAGAATCACCTCTCGGGCGTGGCGCATGTAATGGGCGTTGACATCATGGCCCGTGAGCTTCAGGGCAAAATAGGCTTTGACCGAAACGCTGAGGTCCGCCGGACCGCCGGGATAGTTGTTCCAGCCGCCTTCGGGCATCTGTTGACGCAGGATGTAGTTCGCCGCCTTGCGACACACATCCTCATCCTCGCGGCCAAGAAATGCCATGAGCAAGACATATTCGGATTCCAGGATAGTATCGCCTTGCAGCTCACCAACCCAATGGCCGTCGGCTTGCTGCTTGTCGAGCAAACAACGGAGGGCGCGTTCAATAGCGCGTTGCAGCGGAGAGGAGTGTTCGCCGACATGTTGGAGACCGGCATCTTGCGGTCGCGGCATCGGCCGCGTGCGCGACTGTGATCCGTTCACGGGAGTCCTTTCCGCTTCACAGACTCTCTGCCTCGATCCACAAGGCTCGCGTAATGTACCCTGTCCCCGCGAATCGCCGCAAGAGGAACTAGTGAGGAATCTGACAACTCGACCTGCGCAAATCCTTACCGCAGCGCTATCGTGTGTCTCCCTCGAACTGCGATGTCTACAAAAGCGTGACTTTTTGCTGCGAGATCTCTTGGCGAAATGATACCATGCTACGTAGAGATACAAGTATTCCCGTGCATGCAACCGAGACTCCGATGAAGCACTCCATAACCCATCGCAGACCCGTAGCCGCTCCAGTTCGTTCCTTGTCTCGGAATCGCTCCGCCGAACGACGCCGTCTTCTCATAGGCCTGCTATGCCTGGGAGCGATGGCCGTTGCGGCGTTCGCCTTGCTCAATCTCGCTGCCGAGTCGCCGCCGGAACGCATGAAAGAAGTGTGGATACCCGCCGGCGAGTTCACGATGGGAGACGAAGGCTTCGACGAGGCCAAGCCGTTGCACAATGTCTACGTCGATGGCTTCTGGATGGACGAGACGGAAGTGACGAACGAACAATTCGCCGAATTTGTGCGGCAGACCGGCTATGTGACTCACGCTGAAAAGCCGTTTGCCGGCGCGCCACCGGGCGCGGGTGTCTTCGATGGGTCCAAGTGTCCCCCGGGCGAAGCCTGTCGTGATTGCAGCAATTGGTGGGATTACCGCGAAGGCGCTTGCTGGCGATGCCCCGAAGGGCGGGGCAGTGACCTGCGCGGCCGCGAGAAACATCCCGCGGTTCACATCGCCTGGGAAGATGCAGCGGCTTACGCTCGCTGGGGCGGAAAGCGGCTGCCTACGGAGGCGGAGTGGGAACGTGCGGCTCGCGGCGGTTTGGAGGGCAAACGCTACTACTGGGGCGATGAGCTGCGGCCAAACGACAAATGGATGGCCAACATCTGGCAGGGCGACTTTCCCACCGAGAACAGCGCTGACGACGGCTTCAAGGGTACTGCTCCGGTCAAATCGTATCCGCCCAATGCTTTCGGCCTGTATGACATGGCCGGTAATGTCTGGGAGTGGTGCGCCGACTGGTATCGTCCGGATTACTACGCCGATAGCCCCCAAAAAAATCCGCAAGGCCCTGATTCGAGTATCGATCCTGACGGCCGCGGCGAGCCGAAGCGCGTTCAGCGCGGCGGCTCTTTTTTGTGCAGCGACAAATACTGCATTCGTTACCGTGCCGGTGCCCGAGGACAGGGAGAGCCGAAGACAGGCTTATCCCACACTGGCTTTCGTTGTGTGCGCTCGGCCCACTGATTCCTCCTTCCTTACGAGACACTGCCATGCTGCGCCATTGTCCACTGTTCGCCATCGTTGCACTCTACCTGTCTACTGCGACGCCGTACATCTGCGGCCAGGGGACCGCTGCGGATTACGAGCGCGCAAGCAAACTGTCCGAGCTCACGCGGAAGAAGGTTTTCAAGGACCGCGTGAATGCTCACTGGTTGGCGGACCATCGCCGCTTCTGGTACCGCAACGATTTACCAGGCGAAGCTCGTGAATTCATCTTCGTGGATGCGGTCAAGGGAGAACGCCGTCTTGCATTCGATCATGAGCGGTTGGCCGCCACGCTGACCAAAGAGTTGGGTGAAGAGCAACGTAGTACGCATCTGTCGATTGATAATCTCGACTTTTCCGAAGATGGTAGCACAATGTGGTTCCGCGCTGGCGGAAAAACCTGGAAGTGCAATCTGAAAGGCTATGCTCTCGCGAAGGACGACTCACCACGTCCCGCCGCTGCGAAAAAGGCGCAAGAGACACCGCCAAGACGACGCCGCGGGGCCCCCCCACGTCTTGACTCTCCCGACGGCAAATGGACCGTCCTCGTCAAGGATCACAACTTGTATCTCCGCGAACGAGGGACCGGGAAGGAGTCGGCCCTGAGCCGGGACGGCAAGGCCGACGATGGTTATTCCGAGCGTGTTTATTGGTCGCCCGACAGCAAGAAACTCGTAGGCATGCGCACAAAGAAGGGGCAAGAACATAAAGTTCACCTCATCGAGTCCTCGCCGCGCGATCAGTTGCAGCCGAAACTGCACACGCTCGATTATCTCAAGCCCGGCGATCGAATCGCCATCCCGAAACCGCATCTGTTTGACGTGGATGCACGAAAGGAAATCCCGGTCAAGGACGACCTGTTTACCAATCCGTGGAGCATCGAGGACCTGCGTTGGGCGCCCGACTCACGGCGTTTCACTTTCGTCTACAACCAGCGCGGCCACCAAGCGCTTCGCGTCGTCGCCGTCGATGCGGAGAGCGGAACTGCCCGTGCCATCATCGACGAGCAAAGCAAGACGTTCATCGATTACAGCAGCAAATTCTTCTTGCACTTTCTCGATTCGACAAACGAAATCATCTGGATGTCCGAACACGACGGCTGGAACCATCTCTACCTCTATGACGCCGCGTCGGGAAGGGTCAAGAATCAGATCACCAAGGGCCAGTGGGTGGTGCGCAGCGTCGCTGAGGTTGATGATAAAGCCCGCCAGATCTGGTTCCGTACCGGAGGCATTCATCCGGATCAGGATCCGTATTACATCCATTATTGCCGCATCAATTTCGATGGCAGCGATCTGGTCTGTTTGACGCAGGGCGACGGCACGCACAATATCGACTATTCGCCGGATCGCCGCTATCTGATTGACACTTATTCCCGCGTGGACATGCCACCGGTCATTGAACTTCGCAGCGTGCGCGATGGTCAACGCGTTTGCGAGCTGGAACGGGCCGAAATAAGTGTTCTTCAGAAGACCGGATGGAAGATGCCAGAGCGTTTCGTCGCCAAGGCGCGCGACGGCAAGACCGACATCTTCGGTGTCATCTTCCGACCCACCAATCTGGATGTGAACAAAAAGTATCCCATAATTGAACAAATCTATGCGGGTCCGCAAGGAGCTTTTGTGCCCAAGGCTTTTCTCGCCTACTTCTATCATCAGCAGCTCGCAGAACTTGGCTTCATTGTTGTCCAGATCGATGGAATGGGCACGAACTATCGCTCCAAGGCATTCCATGACGTGTGTTGCAAGAATCTCGGCGACGCCGGATTGCCTGATCGCATTCTGTGGATAAAGGAAGCTGCGGCAAAGTACCCGTTCATGGATCTCAATCGCATCGGCATCTATGGCGGTTCCGCGGGTGGGCAAAACGCTCTGGGGGCCATTCTGTCCTATCCCGATTTTTACAAGGCCGCGTCGGCGAATTGCGGTTGCCATGATAATCGCATGGACAAGATCTGGTGGAACGAATTATGGATGGGCTGGCCGGTCGGCCCTCATTACGCCGAGCAATCCAACGTCACCAACGCTCACAAGCTGCAAGGCAAATTGCTTCTGACCGTCGGCGAGCTGGATCGCAATGTCGATCCCGCATCGACGATGCAAGTGGTCAACGCGCTCATCAAAGCCGGCAAGGATTTTGAGCTGATCGTCGTCCCCGGCGCGGGCCACGGCACGCCGGGCGGCTATTCTCGGCGACGCGAACAAGATTTTTTCGTTCGTAGTCTCCTCGGCGTCGAACCGCCCAATCGCAATGCAACTCCGGCACAGCAGGGAAAACCGATTTCATCGCGGCGTTGACTCGATCGCCGCAACGCCAAAAAACGTGGATCGTTGTCTCTTTTCATCCAAATAAATCGACGCGCCCGGCCCGGTCCGACCAATATGTTAGAGGAGGACATTGCGAGGGGCGGCGCGAGCCGCAAATCTGATGACTCAGCGCAATAATTTGCTGCTGCATCACATCCGTCTCATCGCCACCCAAGGGATGGGCGAACAGCAAACCGACGGACAACTGCTGGAGCATTTCATCTCCAAGCGGGATGAGGCGGCGTTCACGCTGTTGGTACGGCGACACGGCTCGATGGTCTGGAGTGTTTGTCGGCGCGTCGTCGGCAACGCTCAGGATGCCGACGATGCGTTTCAAGCTGCCTTTCTTGTTCTCGTTCGCAAGGCCAATTCCATTCGGCCGCGCGAAGCCGTCGGCAATTGGTTGTACGGCGTCGCCTACCGCACAGCCCTGGAGGCGCGCAGCCGGCTCGTTCGGCGACGGGCGAAAGAGCAACCGTTAAGCGATGTGCTGCCGGAGAGCAAGCCGGACGAACCGTGCAGAGAACTGTGGCCGATCCTCGACCGCGAACTGAGCCGATTGGCCGGCAAGTATCGTTTGCCGATCGTCCTGTGTGATCTGGAGGGCCGTAGCCGCCGGGAAGTCGCTCGGCAACTGGCCATTCCCGAAGGAACGTTATCGAGCCGCCTGGCAACGGCGCGCAAACAGCTGGCTTTACGGCTGGCGCGTTACGGTTTCGCCATCTCGGTCACATCGCTAGGGGCTCTGTTGACCGAAAAGACTGCGACGGCGAGTCTGTCCCTCACTCTGCTCTCCTCCACGACGAAAGCCGCTCTGGTGGCCGCACTGGGTCCAACAGCCAGCGCCGGGAGTGTCTCGGCGACAGTAAGTACGTTGACGGAAGGAGTCTTGAAAGCCATGTTCATCGCAAAAGTCAAAACCGCGACACTGGTCTTGTGTGGCGTCGTCGCGCTAAGTGTGGGCACAAGCGGCGTGTATTATCAGACGCGAGCTGGGGCCGCCGATTCGCCGGAGGCGGATCGTGTGGTCCAGGACAATCACAAAAGCACCTCCGATTCGGGGGATAGAGAAATCGACAGATTGAAACGGGAAAACGAATTACTGAGGACAAAGGTGAAGCACGAGCAAGATAGGGCAGCAGGGTATCGCGAGAAACTAATCACATTCGTAAATAACCACGCCAATACCATATTCCAGGCAGAGGCAGCGACCAAAACGGATCGAAAGCCGGGGTCAAATCCAACTTTGGAAGAGAAGGAAGCAATGCAAGATGATCTCAAGAAGAGATACCAGGAACAGTTCGCGGCTCTGCGGGCCAAGTTACAACAGATGGACGTTGAGCGAGAGAAACTGCAAGCAGAGCGACAAGCAGTGGAGGCGAAGCAAGCGGTTGTAGAGCGAGCGCGAGTCCAACTGGACACGGAGCTGAAAAAGCTGCAAGTCGAGTTCCAGCGACAAGTCGAGAATCTGGCGGACATAGAAGTTCGGATTAAGCGGGAACAAGCAGGAAATCCACAGAGACTTTACCCCCCGGCTCGGAAGCTGGACGGTGACAAGCTCGACCAGATTCTCCAACGTCTCGAACACTTGGAAAAACGACTCGACCGTCTGGAGAGCGTTAGAAAATGAGCCCCCACAACTCGAAGTGTAAGCGAGGGCCGCCCTCGCTCACGCTTCGGGCTGGTAATGAAACGAGTACTCACTCCACATCATACCCCAGGTTTGGCGCCAGCCAGCGCTCGACTTCGGCGCGACTCATGCCCTTGCGTGCGGAATAGCTTTCCACCTGATCCCGCGTGATGAGATCGACTGCGAAATACGTCGCCTCGGGATGGGAAAAATACAAACCGCTCACCGATGCAGCCGGCGTCATCGCGAAACTCTCGGTTACACGAATGCCCACTTCTTCCGGATGCAGTAGCGCCCACAACTTCGCTTTCTCCGTATGATCGGGACACGAGGGATAGCCGGCGGCCGGACGAATGCCGCGATATTCTTCGGCGATCAACTGCTCTTTCGTCAGATGTTCCTGGCGACCGTAGCCCCAATCGCGGCGAGCGCGTTCGTGCAGCAGCTCGGCCAACGCCTCGGCCAGACGATCGGCCAGCGCTTTGGTCATGATCGCGTTGTAGGGATCTTGCTCGCCCTCGAAGCGAGCCGCAAGTTCTTCGGCACCCAGCCCCGTCGTCACAGCGAAAGCCCCGAGATAATCGGCCCGTCCACTGTCCAGCGGAGCGAGGTAGTCGGCCAGACTGCGGAAGGAGGTTTGTCCCTCGCGCTCCCATTGTTGGCGCAGCATCGGCAAACGCAGCAGTTCGCGCTGCCGCGTCTCATCGGCGAACACGACGATATCATCGCCGGAGCTGTTCGCGGGCCAGAACCCGTAGACAGCATGAGCGCACAACGCCATGTCGGCAATGATGCGCTTGAGCAGATGGTTCGCGTCCTCAAACAGCTTTCTCGCTTCACTGCCGACTTTAGCGTCCGAGAGGATATGTGGATACTTGCCGCTCATCTCCCAGGCCATGAAAAAAGGCGACCAATCGATGTAGGGCACGATCTCCGTCAAGGGAAAGTCTCGTAAAACGCGGATACCGAGAAAGGAAGGCACAGCAACGGGCGTCTTTGCCCAATCGATCTGGTACCGCCGTTTGCACGCCTCGGTGTAGGAGACGAGCTTCCGCTGACGACGGCGGGCGAAACTTTCGCGCTCCTTGGCCTGCGTGCGACGGTTCTCCTCGTCGAGCTTGCGTCTTTCCTCGGCTCGCGTCAGACGCTCGACGACGCCGACGCTGCGCGAAGCGTCCTTCACGTGGATGACGGTCTCATGATACGCGGGCGCGATCCGGACGGCGGTATGCTTGGCGCTCGTCGTTGCCCCTCCGATCAACAGCGGCAACTGAAAACCTTCCCGCTCCATCTCCTTCGCAACATGCACCATCTCATCCAGCGATGGAGTGATGAGCCCGGATAGGCCGATCATGTCTACCGCAAGCTCACGTGCCTTCTGCAAGATTGCCTCGCAAGGAACCATGACGCCGAGATCGATGACCTCGAAATCGTTGCAGGAAAGAACTACGCCGACAATGTTTTTGCCGATGTCGTGCACATCGCCCTTGACCGTGGCCACCAGGATCTTGCCGCGTGACTTGTGTTCTACACCGGATTTCTTTCGCTCCTCCTCCATGAACGGCAGCAGAAACGCGACGGCCTTTTTCATGACGCGAGCGCTCTTGACGACCTGCGGCAAAAACATTTTGCCGGCGCCGAAGAGATCGCCGACCACGTTCATGCCGTCCATCAGCGGCCCCTCGATGATTTCCAGAGGCCGATTGTAGAGATGGCGGCACTCTTCTACGTCTGCGTCGATGTGATCGACGATACCGTGAATGAGGGCGTGCTTGAGTCGTTCCTGCACGGAGAGCTCACGCCAGAACAAGCCCTTGCTTGCGCTTCGGGCTGGTGAGTTGCCTGCCTCCAACGTCTTGGCGAAATCGACAAGACGCTCGGTGGCGTCGGGACGGCGATTGAGCAGCACGTCCTCGACGCGCTCCAGCAGATCCTTGGGGATGTCCTCGTAAACTTGCAGTTGGCCAGCGTTGACGATGCCCATGTCCAGTCCGGCGCGGATGGCGTGATAGAGGAACGCCGAATTCATGGCCTCGCGCACAACCTCATTTTCCTTGCCGCGAAAGGCGAACGAGACGTTGCTGACGCCGCCGGACGTTTTTGCTTCCGGCAACATCTGCTTGATCCGTCGAACGGCCTCGAAGAACTCCACGGCATAGTTGGAGTGCTCCTCCATGCCCGTGCCGACCGTCAAAATGTTCACGTCAAAGACAATGTCGCCGGGCGCGAAACCGACCTGCTCGGTCAACAAGCGATAAGCCCGGGCGCTGATCTCCACTTTGCGATCGGCGGTGACAGCTTGCCCTTCTTCGTCGAACGCCATCACTACCACGGCCGCTCCATAACGTCTGACAAGGCGAGCCTGTTCGAGAAACTTCTCCTCGCCCTCTTTCAAGCTAATGGAATTAACAATCGGCTTGCCCTGGACGCACTTCAATCCGGCACACAGGACCGACCACTTGGAACTGTCGATCATGAGCGGAACGCGGGCAAGGTCCGGCTCATTGGCCAACAGACGCAGGAAGCGTGTCATCGCCTCTTCGGAATCGATGAGGTCGGCGTCCATGTTGATGTCGAGGATATTGGCACCGTTTTGCACTTGTTCTCGCGCCACTTGCACAGCCGTTTCGTAGTTTCCTTCCTTGATGAGGCGCTTGAACTTGAGCGAGCCGGTGATGTTGCAGCGCTCGCCGATCATGACGAAATTGGTTTCGGGCCGGACGACCAGCACCTCATTGCCAGAGTAGTACGACCAGGCGGGTAATTCAGGCACCTTCCGTGGTGCGACACCCTCGACGGCCCGGCCAATAGCGGCAATCCACTCCGGCGTCGTGCCGCAGCACCCGCCGACGATGTTGACCCAGCCGTTGCGGGCGAACTCGCCGAGAAGGGCCGCCGTGCGCTCACGATCGCCGGTGAAACCGCCCATGCCATCGGGCAGGCCGGCGTTGGGATATACCGAAATCGGCTTGCGTGAAACACCCGCCAGGCTCTCGACGGGACCGCGCAGCAGATCGGCTCCAACGCCACAGTTGAAACCGACCGCCAGAGCATCGAATTGCGCCACGGAAACGTAGAACGCCTCCGGTGTCTGGGCCAGCAAAGTGCGGCCGTTGTCGTAGATGGTGCCCGAGACAATCACCGGTAGGCGGACCCTATGTTCGGCAAAATACTTGTCCAGCGCGAACAGGCAGGCTTTGAGAATGAGGATGTCGTTGCCGGTTTCGACTGCGAAGAGATCGACACCCCCCTCGACCAGCGCCTCGATCTGGGCGGTGTAGTTGGTCACAAAATCGTCAAAGGAAAGCGAACGTGTATCCGGCGGCTCATGGCCGGGTTCGATGTACAGTGTCTTGTTCGTCGGGCCAATACTCCCGGCGACAAAACGACGCTGATCCGGGTCGCGGCTGTTGAAGTCATCGACGGCGCGGCGTGCAAGCTCGGCGGCCGTTCGGTTGATCTCGGCGGCGTGTTCGTTCAAACCAAACTCAGTCAGCGCCACCGGTGTGCCGTTGAAGGTGCAAGTCTCAATGATGTCGGCGCCGGCGTCAAGATAGGCGCGGTGAATTTCGTCGATCAAATTGGGCTGCGTTAACACCAGCGCTTCGGTGCAGTTCTTGAGCAGCTTGGGGTGATTGCGGAAGCGCGTACCCCGATAATCCTCTTCTTGGGGGCTTCGGGCATAGATGAACGCACCCATCGAGCCATCCAAAAGCAGGATGCGCTGAGCCAAAAGTTCTTCCAGGACGGCCCGGGTACTGGTGTAAGCGGGTACCAACATCATTCATTCCTTGACACTTCGCCGCTTGCGTGTTCAAGATCCGGCTGTTGCGGCGGATAGCGGATAGTTTAATAGATAGGAAGGATTTCGGGGATGGCAGAAAGGAAAAAGGCCGGCTGCCTCGCGTCCTTGGGGCAGCCGGCCTTGGCCACGAACATCCCTGCGGGCCAAGAGCATCCGTTCTCCTCCGCTTGCAACCGAGCAGCAAACGGTGAAGAACGGATGTTCCGAAATAGACCTCAGCATCCAACAGCACCGCTTGTTGAGGAAGGTCCCCTAGTCGAACCCACCCCTGACCCCAACCATCCGCTGGTCGCTTATCCTGGGCCATCCTTGGCCCGGGCGGGTACTGTTGGATAACTGAAGTCTGGTCCTCCTCCTGGCGCGGCGCGCAGTCTCCGCTGTCCAGGAATGGTTTGTTGCGGCGACGAATTCTACAGGTTCCGTTTTTGTTGCCCGCCCGACCCCGAAGGTCAGGCTCCGCTCTACTCTCCTGTGAAGGAGCGATGAACGAGCAGTAACCACACACTAATCATTTCCGTCCGCGAGTCAATGCTAAACCCCGGTGCGTTTTGATGGTCACTTTTCTGTGGGCGGAAACCGTTATCTCCCAACGCGCAACGACAGGCGCAACATCTTGGGAAAAAGTTTAGTTTGGAGATAATAAAGGTAAGTATTGGTGTCTATTGGAGTGAGGCTCAACCATAAGTGCCCTTGAGAGCGCGGGTTGAGACGACGGCTTTTTTTGGGGACCGAACATCGGAGTCGTTACGGGACGCAAAAAAATCTTTTTTTCTCCTCGTTCGAGCAGGCCAATTCTGCGCAAAGAAAAACCTCCACCTGTGCCGTGTCGGCGCTTTTGAGAACCCGCAATGACCAGGGGGCGCCTCAGGGCCGGTTTTTGGATCCCACTACTTGTGGTGGGCTTGCAAGCGCCGGCCTCGCTATTGGCTCCCAGCGGGTACTCCATCGGTTCGTCAAAAGGACCGCCGGTTCACGAACACTGCAGAGGTTTGTACGGCTGTCGCCAGTCGCACAGAAAGAATGTACCATCTCGATCCACCCGATGCAAGGCGGTCGAAAACCTCGCCAGAGCAGGCATCGAGTTCTACAATGAAACAAATGGGCATCCGTTAGACGATCTTTGCCCGCCGATTTGTGGGCGGAGCCCGAGAGCCGAAAACCTATTGAGGAGTTTCTGCGTGCCTTTTGTCTCCGTTGTGTTTGGGCTTCTGCTGATCGCTCTGGGCATCTGGGGCTATTGGGGAGGCACATTGGGTTTGTGGGAACGCCTGGGTTTCGCGGACCCAGGCAGGTTGAGCGGCACGGCATTGATCCCCGCCTACGTTGGAGCCGCACTCGTTGTGCTTGGCCTACTCGCCTTAAAGGAAAGTCTACTCAAGCATGCCATGCACGGTGCTGCCATGATCGGACTCCTCGGCTTCGTAGCAGCGGTCGCACGCATTGCAATGACGGGAAACGTCCAGGGGGTCGGCGGTACGAGTCTGTCGCTGATGGCGCTATTATGTGCGGGCTTTGTAGCCCTGTGTGTAAATTCGTTTGTTCAGGCGCGACGGCGACGGCGAGCGGCTTCGGCCCTCCCCAGGGGCTGACGATTCGCCTTAAATCAGCTACCTTGTGTTGTACGGTTGGTCTTTATGGTCTTCCCTCCTGGACCACCGGCAGAAACAGCGATGTTAACTATTGGAAACACGAAACGGCAATACTGTTTCCGATCCTTAACATCCCGCTGTTCCAGTTCCCATCGGTTTCTCACTTGAGCTTCCCGTCCTAAGTCTTTTACTTAAGGTGATTTATGGCACAAGAAGGCTCAAAAAAGTCACTCAGAGGGCATGATGGCATGTACTTTGCGTCAAGAAAGAAAAGCGAACTCTCCGGAACTACAAGAGGAACGGAATGCCCCTTCTAAATCGTGAGTTGTTCGTGTCGCCTGAGGAACCTCTCAGCGGACTCGTCGAAATATCTCATGGACGAGTATGCTGGTTGGCTCTGCGAGCGGACAAGACAACTGATTCTCTCCGAAATCCGCCGTAGCCGAACCGCTGAAAACCTGTGCTCTTACGATCGTGGAAGGATCTCGCTCTACAATGCCGAGCGAATCAAAGTCACATGTAAGCGGCTCAAGGAGAGTCTAAGCGGCGTCATTGCGTCGTACAAGTGCATGGTGGTCTGAATCGTCCGGCCGACGCTGCGCATCAATAAAGGCACACGATGAAGGCATGCCACCGCTTGAATCGGAGTACATGAACCCAGGGCCGCCTGAGTGGCAGTTGGAACGACTTTTGCGCGGCAGAGTATGTGTTTCTTTCCTGGCACTGTTAATTGTGATTTGGTTGCAAAACGTGAATAATTCTAGTGGCAATCATTGTTTTATTGAGGTCAATCGACGGAAAAAGTGTTGAGCTTGAGGGTCGAGATTCGGGTTAACCTGCGTTAACGGGTGTTAACGGAGGTTAACAATAATCAACTAAGTCAGTGGGCTACTGAAGGTGGATTGTGAAATTGATGTGTTGAATGGGCTGGCGCGATGGACGAAAATGGGTTGTGGTGGTAATTTAGGATTACCTAAGATCTTTTTGGGAACTATGTCCAGCCAGCAAGAGTCAAAGTTGAGACCTTCAATAGTGAAGTTGGTTCCCCGAGCAATGCGTTCCTCTCCGTGTCGTTCGCCCGCAAACCAGGATTTGTGTTGGCAAAACGAGCGGGTGGACGGATTGTTCATCCGAATCGTTGAGTGGTTAGGTCTTACTGATTCCTATTCGGACGAGATGATTCGAGAGGAACGGACCAACGTGACCTGCGCGCGGATGGAATTTCGACAGTGAGATCTCTTTCACGCGACGCGGCGCGTCTATCGAAATGGAGGTATGATGCCACCTTTGGTGACGCCTAGACCTGACGGTATGAACGAGTATGAGTTCTTACCGACACGAGGAATTACGGTTGCTGAATCCGGTTTGTTGACAACGTTTGTCTCCTTGAGCCTTGCACCTTGATCAGGTACCAACGATGGTCGAATTATGTATCGGGATGGTATGGAGCTTTGGCTTATGTTTTCTCTTAATTCCCCCGGTCCGGAAGTGGGCCGTTCACCTGGGATTGGTAGATAGGCCCGACGGACGACGAAAACTCCATGGCCGATCCATACCTGTGGCCGGCGGTCCGGTGCTTTTGTTATCGATCGGTGTCGCCTTGCTCGCCGCCTTCCTTGGATCGGGCGATCTACAAAAAGAGATGACGGAGAAGGTCACTCCGTTGACGGGTATGATTTTGGCCGCGGTCGTGATCTGCGCTGTCGGCGTTCTGGATGACCTCGGACGATTGCGCGGCCGCCACAAACTCCTGGGGCAATTGATTGCTGTTTGCGCCGTCATTGCCGCGGGCATCCGCATTGACCACGTCTACCTGCTCAATGGCGTCGTCGATACTCAATTGGGAACCTGGGCCATTCCATTCACAATCTTCTTCCTGCTGGGCGCCATCAATTCGCTTAACCTGCTCGATGGGATGGATGGACTATTATCCAGCGTCGCCTTTTTCCTCTGCCTCGTCCTTGGCTGTCTTGACCTGATCACGAACAATTATCACTTGACCCTTAGCGCCTATGCTGCGTTCGCCACAGCGGCAGCGCTATTGGCCTTTCTCCGCTATAACTTCCCTCCCGCCACGATTTTTCTTGGCGACTCGGGCAGTATGTTGATCGGATTGGTTATTGGTGTGCTGGCAATTAAATCTTCGCTCATTAAGCAACTTGTGGGTCATCCCAAAGAAGCAGAAGTGGTTGCACTGGCTGTGCCGATCGTGCTGCTTATTCTTCCGATTCTCGACACGGGCGCTGCGATCTTGCGCCGCAAACTCACAGGACGAAGCATCTACAATACGGATCGGAGCCATCTCCACCACTGCTTGCTTCGCCGTTTAGGCGACCCCCGTCTGGTCCTTTTCGTCGTTGCTTTCTGCTGTCTGGTGACGGGCGCGGGCGTGCTGGCCGGCCGCGTGCTTCACAACGAGTGGGTGACTCTCCTGTCCGGGCTAACCGTGGTTGTTGTCCTCATCGGATCGCGTCTCTTCGGCCACACAGAGACGCTTCTGGCTGTCCAGCGAGCCCGCGACCTGGTTGTATCCTTGCTGCGCATGCCCTCTCCCGACGAACCGCGGCAAATTGAAATGCGGCTCCACGGCAATGTGGATTGGCGGGAATTGTGGCTTCGCATCCTCGACTGGGATGAAGCCCTCAATCTCTGCTGCCTGCGTCTGGATGTAAATGCACCATCCCTGGGGGAGGGCTATCATGCACGCTGGGAGCGAGGCCATGAAATCAATGAAGAGGACGAGGCCTTGTGGCGCGCCCAGATCCCCTTGACTCTCAAAGGTCGCTCGATTGGCAAACTCGAGATCAGTGGGCGCCGCAAAGACGAAGCTCTCGGCGATAAAATTGCCGTATTGGCCAAAATGGTCCAGGATTTCGAGGACAACGTGTCCCTATTGGCCGACAGTTCCGATACACCGCTGCCTCCAACAAAGCTCCCAAGTGGGGCCGTTTTGCGCACAGCAGACCGGGAAGATCCGGAGTTTCAGAGTGCTAGTGTTTAGGAGCTGTGGCGATTCGCCGTTATCGCCTCGCGCAACAGCAGCACAGAATGCGCGGAGAATATGCTGTCGCTTTTGGGCCGATGAAGTCAAGATTCAGGGACGTTAGTCGAAGAACCGATAGCGCAGAATACAATAGAGTGCGTTGAAGGCGTCCTTGAGTCCGATCTTTTTGCCTTCCTCGTAAGTTCGTCCGGAGTAGCTAATGGGTATCTCATAGACGCGCCAGGAAGGCTGGCCTGGACGCCTCCGCGCGATCTTGGCTGTGATCTCCGGCTCGAAGCCGAAACGATTCGATTTCAAGGCGATACCTTGGAGCACTTCACGGCGGAAGAGCTTGTAGCACGTCTCCATGTCGGTCAAGTTCAAATTGGTGAACATGTTGGATAACATGGTCAACCCTTTGTTGGCGACGTAATGCCAAAAATACAGCACGCGATGAGTCTCGCCAATGAAACGTGAACCGTAGACCACGTCGGCCCGGTCCTCGAGAATCGGCTGCAATAACCGCGGATACTCGCCGGGATCGTATTCCAGGTCGGCGTCCTGTACGAGAACGACATCGCCGGTCGCTTCCTGGAAGCCGCGGCGCAAGGCAGCGCCTTTTCCTTGATTGTAGGGCTGGTAAAAAACACGAACTTCATCGCTCTCGAGTTGCTTAAGTATCTCGCGCGTATTATCGGTGCTACAATCTTCGACTATGACGATCTCTTTAGGAATAGAAATTGCTTGCACGCGCCGCACAATCTCAGCCAACCAGCGCTCTTCGTTGTAAACAGGTATGACCACAGACAGCTTGAATCCGTCAGGAATCTTATAAATGCCCAGTTGGCGACACGCTGGCTCACCGATCAGTTGATGCAGAAGCGCCAAGCGTTCCTGGGATGAGGTGGGTACCGGACTGCGCAATACCTCGGCCAATGCATGGCCAAAATCTGAACTCACCATCAAGACTCCATTTATCGATCGTTCGCAAACGCCCCACTGGAGCTTCGCCCGCAACTTTCGACTGTGAGTTTACTCACCCCCAGGGACTATTTCAAGGATCTCCCCGAGCAAGAGGCGCGTCGGCTCGTCGTTTCCGGATCTTGAGCCTCGTGGAGACAGTGCGTAAGATTCACGGCATAGAAGACCATTGGATGCATCGGTGTGCGCGGTTCCTTGTACCTTCCTCAACCTCGTGGATGGCGAACGAATCATGGCTCAAGCATTGTGTCTCTTGTTCGTTTTTGGACAGCTTGCCGATTCGGAGGATTTCCCCAAGGCCATGCAGGAGCGCGCCTTGGCTGCAACAGTGCGCATCGTGAATCGAACTCGGCGGATCGAAGGAAGCGGCGTCCTCATCGGCCGCAAGGACAAGTCAACTTTTATTCTTACGGCCAGCCACCTTCTGGAGCGCGGTGATCGTCTGGAAATCTCCACGTTCTCCGTGAAGTCTTACCCGGATCCGGATAAGGTCTATAGCAAAGCCGAGCTTGTCGCTTTCGCAAAAGACATGAGAGATCTGGCCCTGATTCGTCTGACCATCGATAATCCTCCTGCCGGGAGCCTTGTGCTCTGTCCCCCCAAACTCCTACCCAAGGATAAGGAGTTTGAAGCCTTGAGCGTTGGCTGCGGAGCCGGAGCCATTCCCCTGTGTCTCGTTGAGAACATTAAAGGCACCAAGCAGATCCGGCGCAGCGAGAGGATGAAGCCTGCATTGTGCTGGGAGTCGGACAGCGAGCAATCTCCGGGGCGCTCTGGAGGACCGCTGCTCGATCGGCAGGGACGAGTGATAGGCGTGGCCAGCGGCGTTAATGAAGGCAAGGGCTATTACGCTCACGCAGACGAGATACAGCGCTGGCTGAAATCAACCGACTTTTCCTTCTTGGTCGAGGAGAAAGATGCACCGCGCCCACAGCAGCCACCCGCCAAATCAGCTGTTCGCTAGCTCAGGCGCATCGAAACTCCCTCCCCGATACCACGCTCAACGAGCTTGCGCTCTGTTCGTATCCTTGCCCGCTTACGCTATTACGCTACGAATGTACAAGGATGCCCAGAATTCCCGGCCGTCCCGAAGTCTAGCCGCAATGCGCCGCCAAGCGTGAGAGTCCTCCTTCTGTGTTCCTGGTGATTTTGGGCTTGCACGGTTGAGAACGGTTGCTATTCCACCTGTCTCGAAGAAACGCCTATAATGCCGAAGAAAGCCTTCTCTCAAGGAGCCTCCCCCATGCAGGATCGGATCGCTTACCAGGGCATCACCTTCGACGATGTTCTCCTCGAGCCTGCGTACAGCGATGTTGTGCCCCGCGAAGTCGATGTCCGCACGCTGTTGACACGCAACATCCGTCTCAATTTGCCCATCCTGTCTTCGCCCATGGACACGGTAACGGAAAGCGACCTGGCCATTGCTCTGGCCCAAGAGGGCGGCATTGGCATCATCCACAAGAATCTCTCGATCCCCGACCAAACGCGCGAGGTGGACAAGGTCAAGCGAAGCGAGAACGGCATCATCACCGATCCCATCACGCTGCCTCCGGACGAATCGGTGGGCACGGCGCGGCGCATCATGGAGCAGAACAAGATAAGCGGCGTACCCGTCACCGTGAACGGCTATCTGAAAGGCATCCTGACCCGCCGCGACCTACGCTTCCTGACCGACAATAACCAGCGCATCGCCGAAGTGATGACACGCGATAATCTGGTAACGGCCGCGGAGAATACGACGTTGGAAGCGGCCGAACGGATTTTGACGAAAAATAAAGTCGAGAAACTGCTGCTGGTTGACGATAACTATAAACTACGTGGTCTAATCACGATCAAGGACATCGACAAACTCGCCAACTTCCCCAATGCGTGCAAGGACCATCGCGGCCGGTTGCGCGTCGGCGCCGCCGTCAGCGTCCACGATTTCGAGCGCGCCGATTCGCTAATCCGTGCCGGTGTGGATGTGCTGGTAGTCGATTCGGCACACGGCCATTCCGCCAATGTGCTTGAGACGGTAAGCGAGATCAAGCGGAGTTTCCAGATCGACGTGATTGCCGGCAACATCGCCACGGCCGAGGGGGCGCGGGCACTATTGGAAGCAGGAGCGGATGCCGTTAAATGTGGTCTGGGCCCCGGTTCCATTTGCACAACGCGCGTAATTTCCGGAGTTGGCGTACCGCAAATTACCGCGATTTCCCAGGCAGCCAAGGGAGTCGGCGCAGAAGTGCCGATCATTGCCGACGGCGGCATTCGCTATTCCGGCGACATTGTGAAGGCGATGGCGGCCGGGGCGCACAGTGTAATGCTCGGCAGCTTGTTGGCGGGATTGGCCGAAAGCCCAGGACAGACCATCATCTACAAGGGGCGCAGCTTCAAGATTTATCGCGGCATGGGTTCACTCGGCGCGATGGTCGCCGGTTCGAAGGATCGCTATCGCCAGGCGGAAACGCAGCGCGACAAGCTGGTGCCCGAAGGCGTCGAGGGCCGAGTGCCTTACAAAGGACCATTGGCGCCGTTTATCTATCAGTTGGTCGGCGGGTTGCGGGCCGGGATGGGTTACTGTGGGACACGGAACGTCGAGGAGCTGCGCTCGCGCACACGGTTCATTATGGTGAGCGCAGCTTCGGTGCAGGAGAGTCATCCGCATGACATCGCCATTACCCAAGAAGCGCCCAATTACAGTTCGCGGTGGGAGCACGGCAGCTCCGACAGCCTGTAGCCTGGTGTTAGTGCTGGCCGGCATCGCAGGCGCTCAGCAATCGCCGCCCGCGCCTGCGCCTTACGTACCGTGGACATCGACCTCCGCCGGTGCCGTCGCACAGCAACCGCAGCCGCTACCCGGCGATGCCTTGCCGTTGCCCGGTGGACTGCGTGCGCCAGAACCCTGGGAGCAGCCCGCACCTTATACGATTCAGCTTGAGCCGCCCTCGATCTATCGCGTGGCCATCTCAGTGGAGTCCGACGCACAGTTGCAAGAACGAATCCGCCAGGAGAACCGCGAACGCAAGATACCGGAGCGTGTCGTTTTCCCCAATGATCCCGTTATTTCCACCGAGTCTTATCAGGGCCGCAAGTTCTATCCCACACGGATGGAAGTTGCTCCTTATTATCTCTGTCACGGGCGATTGTTCTTCCAACAGATCAACTTCGAGCGTTACGGCTGGGATATCGGCCCCTTTTCACCGATTTTCTCGGGGCTTGCGTTTCTTTACGATTTCGTGACCTTACCCTATCACTTGGCAACGGAGCCGTGTCGTCACTTTGAGTACAACAACGGCTGGTGTCTACCCGGCGATCCAGTGCCCTTGCTGCTGTATCCGCTGCATGTCAGCCCCACAGGATTCGTCGCCGAGGTCGGCACGATCCTCACGCTGGTGGCTGTGTTCCCGTAAGGTCGGATCAATCGAAGACACCGCGAGTGCGGATTGTGAGAGAAAGTTTCTGTGTCGCTCCGGTGCTTGAGCGGACCGATAGTTCATATCTGCCGTCTTTGGAAACGCGCAAGCGCCAGGTGATGGGACTGTCCGGCCGGCTGGCACTGGCCGGTACCGGTGGCACCATCTGAGTCTTCTGCTGCCCTTCGGCTTCGATGCCGGCCGGAAGATCCAACGTCACAGACTCGCCGGGCTTCGGATCATGGACCAGGGCCGTAAGCGTGAATTCCGCGTTGGGCACCAGCCGCCCGCCGACCGTCAAGAGTAGATGACCACCGCTCTCGCGCGTGTCAACATTGCCAAGGCCGTAGGTGAAGCCAACCACGCGCGAGGCTCCCACCTCCAGCATCTGTTCGTTCCAGTACATGGTCACGGCAGAGTCATCGGCTTCTGAAGGGCCGATCTGTTCCTTCATGGAAATGAACGGTACTTCCCAGCCCGTAAGCTGTGCCTGAGCGGATCGAATGCCGCGCTTTCTCAATTCCAGGTTCGGCCAACCACCAAGCAGGACGCGGCCGGGGCTTTCGATGTTGTTGCCGATGCGGAATTGCAGATAGGCAACGGTGCCCGGATTGCGCAGATCGTCCTTTTCCAGTGCCTGGATAAAATCTGGAACGAGGTTGGGGCTGGAGAAACTCATTTTTGTATCGCAAAGACCTGATGCGCCAGGGATAGTGAAGGGCACTCCGTCGTTGCCTCCGATGAAGGTGTCGAGCATGAAGCGTATGCCTACCCGATGAGGGAGAGCGTCCCGATTCTCCAGGAGATAGCGGACCAGGCAGGTATCCAAACGGCGCGACTGTGTCCCGGGCACAATCTCGACCTCCTGCGTCACCCGGAGCCTGCCGTTGGCCACAGACCATATCGAGGCCAATCCCTCGCGTGGTCGTCCTGCCGTCTCGCCTTGCAGCTTGCTCTTAATGTCGCTCCACTCGCCGGGCGGCTGACCGAAGATGTACTCTCGACGATCGAAGCGAATCACGGTGTTGTTCGACAGTCCGTGCTCATCGAAAGTCAGTTTTTTCGTCCGATCGGGGCGTTCGGAATCCTTGGCCAACAAGCCGAAGCGCATAGTTGGATCGGGGAGATACTTATCTCCCTCAAAGTCGTGAAAGCGGATGAAGAGATGCGGATTCGGATCAATCAGAGCAGACTCGTCAGCCTCGCCGCCCGCCGTCCGGTTACGGTTGAAGAAGATCATCGCCAGATCATGAGCAACCACAGAGAAAAGCAACAAGCCGAGGAAGCCAAGCGGCAGCAGATGTTTACGAAATCCGGCACGTGGTTCGTCGCTATCATCAACAGGCAGTACGTCCTTGATTTCTCTCCGACCCGGACCGGAGACGGCAACAATCTCTGGGACCTTTTCCCTCCCATGCACAACATCGGCAACCGTCAGCACCGGCAGAACAGCGGCGACCTGTGACCCGCTGTGCGAGCGCCCGCTGACAGTCAACGCGACCTCGACCAGGAACCGCTGCCCGCCGTTGGCCGTTATGTGGACCTTGCCGCGCAGTAGTTCGCCGGGTTGAGGCGGGACGCTGGGCACTTGGATCGGGATGTGCGCCGTGCGGCCTTCGAGGAGGATGGGGCCGATCCGCAGCCAGGGCACGCTTGACATCGCGTGAGCGAAAACGGGACGTTTTTCCTGAGCGCGCACCTGCAAGACGCGTTCGAGTTGAGCACAGGGCGGTCCCTGCAAATGCACCGCCGTTTCGCTGATCTCCACGATGGGTGCCTTGACCAACCCCAGCGCTTCATAAAACTGCTGGATGGCTCCAAGTCCAAAAGAAGCTGGACCCTGGACAGGATAAGTCCAGCCGTTGCTCTCGTACCAGGCCGCGACGGCGCCATTCTCGAAATAGGGAGAGGCAGCCTTTGGATTGGCCTTGGCCTTCTCGGCGACCTGGCGCGGCGAGACGGCGCCGGCCAGCAAGCCTTCGGGAAACGGCTGCACCGGAACCTCGCCGTGCACGACGACGATCGTGGCTCCGCCGTTGGATTCGATCGTTAACCGTCCTTCTAAGGGCTTGTTGCCGGCCCGCAGCGCCTTGCCGTGAATCTGCACGGGCACCGCAAACTCGTGCAAACACTGAAAGACCTTGCGTGGCGAACCCGCGCCCTCGCCGAGCATTAGCCAGGCACTGTCCTCGCAGGCGATTGATCCTTGCAGCAGTCCCATACCCTGGTTCTCAATATGTAGCATGAATTGTCGATCGCTGCTGCACGACAACTGGCCGAGATTGACCTCCAGGGGTTGCACGAACAATTTCGGCGACTCACGATTGCTGGCAGGCAGTTTGTTCAAGAGCTGGTCGAGTCCGCTATCCGCGTCCGCAGCGCGGACGGCTTGCTTGGCTGCCATCGCCAAATCCATGCGCCCCAGCGCGCCGAAGAAGCTTTCCAGATAGCCCTCGCGCAGCAGCTCACGCGCGTCCTTCCATTCGCTGTAGCAGCCCAGCACCAACTCGTCGAAATTGCGACAGTGCCGGCCGGAGGGAAAGACGAACGGACAGTGGAACGGCTGCGCGGCGACGGCGATGGGACCATGCGCTTGTCCGCGTCCGTCCAGTACCGCTCCGTCCCAGTAGCAAAAGCGGGCTTCCGGCGGATTGACGCGCGAACAATTCCGGCAGACAAGAGTCATGGTTGCCCCGAACTTGTTTGTTTCTGGCGCTCGCCGAAGCGCAGCACGCTTTTGCCCATGCGGATGGCGTCCCCCGAATGCAGGATGCGCGAACCGTAAACGGGCTCGTCATTAACATAGGTGCCGGCGCCCTCGTCGTGCAGAACGTAGCGATCTCCCTCCCGGCAGATGCGCGCGTGTAATTTCTCGATTTGCGGATCGCCAAAGAGACCGACATCGCAGCTCTCGGCTCGTCCGATCGTGATCTCGGGCTTGGCGAGAATGACCTCACGCCCTTTGCGGAAACCTGCCTCCACACGAAGCCAGGCTTCCTTCAGGATGACCTGGGCCAGCCCGATCAACAGACCGATGCACAGGCCCAGGGCAACGAAGCCCCAAGCGCTGGGGCTCCATAATCGATCCTCGAGGTGTAGGCTTCCGCCAAACTGACGCAAAAGCTGCGTCCAACCACTCAAAAGCAACAACGACAGGATGCCCCCGACCACGCCGCCGAGAGTGCCGCCGAGGATCCCTTTGTAGATTTTCCGCAGAGCCGCACCCGTATCCTGGCTACGCGCCAGGCTGGACAGCAGATCGAAAACGCCCAGTGACACACCGATCAAGAAACCCGTGATGGTCCAGCCCAGAACCAAAAACGCATCGTACTCCTTCCAACCGTAGAGCAACTGACTGACCAGGCCCCCGAGCAAACCGCCCAGCGTACCGACAACCATCGCCGTAAGCACGCGCAGACCGATCGACAGGACACGGCGCCACGAAAACATCCACAGTGCGTCCACGAGGGCCAGCGCCCAGGCGACGGAGAGTCCAAGGAACATGCCCTTGAGTCCCTGCGTCAGAGTGCTGCTGTTGAGATTGATCGGCCGACCGAGCATCCATCCGAGAAAGGCCCCGCCTCCGCCACAAAGAGCACAGTAATAGATGAACAAGCGAAAAGACATGGCTTTCGGCTCGGTGGCGTTTGCCTAACATCGAACGCAAAAACAAGGTGATTTCATCTAAGGCGACGAAATGCCTACTGTCAAGTACGCTCCTACGGCTGGCTAACGCGGTTTTTTTGCCGTACACCTCAGGCATGGGCGTGTCACGGATCGCGGCGACCAGCCGTGAGACGGCTCGCTCCGAGCAACTAACCTCCGCGGCTATCTCTTGGTGGGTGAATCCATCTCGGAGCATGAGAACAATGTGTCGCTGACGAGGAGATAGCGTTAGGAGCCAGCGTGACCTGACCTCATTCGAGGCCGCTTCCTGAGCTGGCTCAGGATGTGGATCAACGACCACTGCTGACGTGTTTGCGACGGTTTGGTCACTTAAATGACGACGGCGGCGGAGGTCGCGTTTCTCGGCAGTCAGATACCTTCTTTGTGCCGTCTCGATCTTGTGACGGGCAACTCCTCCGAGAGAGTTGAGGAGTGCCTTGAACGTGGCGAACTCGTGGAGGTCATCGAGCTGAACGACGATGTCATGTCATATGTCTTGAAGGAAATCCGCCGACTCAAATGGGACGCGCATCTGAGGCGAGAGCATTCATTTTCTCGCCTACTAGGCAGCTGCGATCATGCCTGCGCTAGCTACCCGCGCGGGCCGAGAAGGCGCCGCTTTACTCTACTGATCGTAGGGCGCACCCGGTGCGCGGGTCATCTCGCCTTGCGTGGTTTTCCGCCAGCCACTAAACTGCGCTTTTTGGGCCACGCGGCGCCGCTGGTCTGAGTTGTCTCAACAGGTTGATTTGGAATGCATTACGACGCCGGTAATCCACTTATTGTCCAGGGCGATCGCTCGATCCTGGTCGAAGTTGACAATCCCCGCTACTCCGAGGCCCGCGACGCGCTGGCCCCGTTCGCCGAACTGGAGAAAAGCCCTGAGCACATCCATACCTATCGTCTAACGCCCTTATCGCTCTGGAACGCGGCCGCTGCCGGCATGAGCGCTCAAGCCATGCTCGACGTGCTGAGCCGATATAGCAAGTTCCCATTGCCCTCCAATCTCGCCGCCGATATCGGCGAGTTGGTAGGCCGTTATGGACGCGTCAAACTCGTTCGCGCTTCGGTCCAAACGGGTGAGGGACCGCCAGCCCTGCGGCTGGTCTGCGACGACGTTCCTTTATTGGAAGAACTGGCCCGCCAACCTCGAGTGCGTGACTATCTCGGCGAACGACTGGATCGACAGAGTTTTCTGATCGAGCCAGGCTATCGCGGCGTCCTCAAGCAGGCCCTCATCGCCGTTGGTTATCCGGCGGAGGATCTGGCGGGCTACACCGAAGGCGCTGCCTTACCGACGAGACTGCGCAGTCTCACGCGCTCCGGCCTTCCCTTCCATGTCCGCGATTATCAGCGCGATGCCGCCGACATTTTCTATGCGGGCGGGGATGTGCGCGGCGGCTCCGGCGTCATCGTGCTGCCCTGCGGTGCCGGCAAAACCGTCGTCGGTATCGCTGTCATGGCCTTGATGCAGCGCTCCACGCTGGTTCTGACCACGGGCATCACAGCTGTCAAGCAGTGGCATCGCGAGATCCTTGAGCGCACTGATTTGAGCGAGGATCAGGTTGCCGAGTACACCGGCGAAACCAAGGACATCGCACCCGTAACGCTGGCCACCTACCAGATTCTCACGTATCGACCAGACAAGAGTGAGGAATTTCCACACTTTCAGCTGTTCGACCAGTGCGATTGGGGCCTCATCGTCTACGATGAAGTCCACCTTCTGCCGGCGCCCGTGTTCCGTGTGACGGCGCACATTCAGGCGCGGCGACGTCTTGGTCTTACCGCAACGCTGGTGCGCGAGGATGGCCGCGAGGCCGATGTATTTAGTCTGATCGGACCGAAGAAGTATGATGTGCCCTGGCGCGAGCTGGAGACCAAGGGCTGGATCGCCGAAGCCACTTGTGCGGAGATCCGCGTCGCCATGCCGGAGCCATTGCGCATGGAGTACGCCGTCGCCGAGTGGCGCAACAAATATCGCATTGCCAGCGAGAATCCGGCCAAGGACGATGTGATCGCTTGTTTGCTTGATCGCTACTCGGACAGTCGAGTGCTCATCATCGGGCAGTATCTAAAGCAATTGCGGCAGCTCCGCAAGCGCTTCAACATCCCGCTCATCACCGGCCAAACCGCTAATAGCGAACGCGAGGATTTGTACGACAAGTTTCGCAAGGGCGAGGTGCGTTCGCTCATTCTCTCCAAGGTGGGCAACTTCGCACTCGATTTGCCGGATGCCAATGTGTTGATTCAAGTGTCGGGGACGTTCGGCTCGCGGCAAGAAGAAGCTCAACGATTGGGGCGCATCCTGCGGCCCAAGAGCGGCGGGGAGGTGGCCCATTTTTATACTCTGGTTAGCCGTGATACGCGTGAACAGGATTTCGCCCATCATCGCCAGCTGTTTTTGACGGAACAAGGATACAGCTATCAGATTCTCGATGGAGCGGAGATGCTGGAAGATGCCCGCGCTGCGGGATGAGGATAAAGTCATGTTAAATGATCCCGTTCGTCCTGCCTCGGGCGCTCGCATCCCGGTCAAGCTGCACCGGCGCGTCTGTCTGGTGCAGACCGAAGATGCCGTGCTGGCCGAGGAGTTGCTGGCCCGAAAGAAACTCGCTAACGACATCGTTGGCCGATTGACCGATCGAGTTCTGCTCATTCGTCCGGGCCGGGTCGAGTTGGTGATCCAGGAACTGCAAAAGATGGGACACACCCCCCAGGTTCGTAGTCAGTGATGGACTGAATGCCTGTTGTCGATCCTTCCTACTGGTCCGAGTTACAGCGGGACACGCTGGCAAGCTACGATGAAGCCTTGCTGCGCCAGGTAGCCGCGCGACTGGTCAAGCCGCGCAATCAGTGGCCGCTCGCAGATCTCATCGAACGCGGCACTGCCATTATTTCCAACCCCGCCGTCATAGACCGGCGCCTGCAAGACCTGACGCCGCCCGCTCGCCGTGTGCTGTCCCTGATTGGCCATAGCCGGCAACCCTACTGGAATCTCGGCAATCTCGTCGAACTCACGATTGCGCTGGGGCACGGCGATGGCTTGCAACCTGTCCTGGAGCTGCTCGAAGCGGGCCTGCTCTATCCGAGTCTAAAGGCGGCGATGGCAGCGCCCAGTTCAAACGGAGTGCCCGCCAGAAAACTCAAGAGCTTCGAGCAATGGATGGCAGCGCCCGGCCCAGCGGGTTTGCTGGTTTTCGCACCGCCGGCCATAACCGCTCGTGCACTCGGCGAGGACCTCGGTTTGCCCGATCTCTCCAAGAATGAGAATGATGCAAGCCAGGACCGTAAGGGAGGGGATAACGATACCGCTGCCTTACGGTCGCGGCCAGGTTGGCAAGAGGCAGATGGTCTGGAGTGGCTACTGCGTTTGGCCGTGATGTGGCAGCAGGTAGCAGCCTCGCCTTTGCGCCGTACGCAGCAGGGCGATTTCTTCAAGCGCGATTTCGAGCGGCTGTCGCAAGATCCGTCGCTGAATGCAGCGCCATCGGACCAGCTCGCACAGGTGCCTGACGCGGCGTTTCTGGCAATCGCACTGGCCGAACAAGACGGGATTCTCGCCGTCATCGATGGCGAATTGCGGGCCGAGACCCTGCCGGCCGCGTGGGACAAAAGCTTGGCGGCGGCGCTGGAATCGCTGTGGATGGACCTGCCCCGCCTGTCGGAATGGAATCCGCTGGATGGTTGGCGCGGCGCCGAAGAGCAATCAGGAAACCCCTTCCCTTCAGCGTACTTGCTCGCCTTTCTGTTGCTGGCTCGTCTGCCCGAGGAAGCGTCAGTCCGGCCCGAGACCATCGAAGAATGGATCATCGCTCAGCACCCCTACTGGACGAACGAGTCCTTACGTCCCTCGCGGCAGAAACCCTGGCTGGAATCGTTCTTGCTCGGCGTCGCTTACCAGCTGCGGCTGGTGCAGGCAATGCGCGGAGAAGACGGAGCCTGGCGTGTTCGGCTCTCTGCCACGGGCCACTGGCTACTGGGATTGGGCGAAATGCCCAACCTGGAGACGATCCACACACAGACGCTCTTGGTGCAACCGAATTTGCAGATTATCGCCTACCGCCAGGGGTTAACCAGCAGCCTGATCACTCGCCTGACGCAGTTCGCGGCGTGGGAGGGACTGGGAGCGGCTTGCACGCTGCAACTGCAACCGGAGACGGTGTATCGCGCTCTGGAAGCAGGACAGTCATTCGACAGCATTCGCATGACCCTGGAACAACACAGCACCCGCGGCCTTCCCCCGGCCGTGCTCGACTCGCTCCGAACATGGTCGAATAAGCGCGACCGCATCACCGTGTATCCGTCGGCGACGCTCTTGGAATTCGGCAGTTCGGAGGATCTGAACGAAGCATTGGCGCGCGGTCTGCCAGCCATTCGTCTATCAGAGCGCTTGGCGGTCACTGCCAGCGAGGAAGCGATCGAGTTTCGCCACTTTCGCCTGACCGGCACGCGCGACTACGCTCTGCCTCCTGAGAAGTGCGTCCAGGTTGAGGACGACGGCGTCACGTTGTCCGTTGACCTCTCACGGTCCGACCTCCTTCTTGAGACAGAGTTGCCGCGCTTTGCCGAACTCATCGGCGGCTCCCCGGCGAGCGGCCGGCGCCAGTATCGGCTGACACCGGCATCGCTGAGCGCGGCGCGAGCAGGAGGAATGACACTGACAACCCTGGAGATATGGTTCCATCATCGCGCGGGACAGCCGCTGCCCCCGGCGGTTCGTCTGCTGATGTCGGCGGATCAAATGCAAGCGCCGCATCTGCGACGACATCTCGTGCTGCACCTCCCCGCCGAGGAGCTGGCGGATGGTCTGGAGCAATGGCCACAAACCCGCGAGTTGATTGCGGAACGACTGGGTCCGACCGCGCTAGCCGTGGCTGAGGAAAACGTGGCGACGTTTCGAGAACGGCTCCGCGAGGCCGGAATCGAGTTGCAGGGATCGTAAGAACGCGCCTTAACACTTCAAAGGATACTCGGCGCGTTTCGGGCGACAGTTGCGCTGGTGATTTTGCTTGAACCTGCGCTCCAAAACAGCTACATTCACATTACCTACCTCTGCCCCGCCCGGAAGATGTACCGCGGGCGAAGTCCTGCCCAAAAGCGATTGGTTTCAACGAAACATTATCATGAAAGCTCAAGCACTGCTCAGCCTGGCCATCTTCCTTGGGTCTGCCTCGGTGTTACGGGCAGAATCGCCAAAGTTGACGGAGGCGGACTTTTTTGAAAAGCAAGTGCGGCCCGTCTTGGTGGAACATTGTTACCAGTGTCACGGCAACGGCAAGACTAAAGGTGGTCTGAGTCTTACCTCGCGCGAAGTCATGCTCAAGGGCGGCGATTCCGGTCCAGCGGTCGTGCCTTCTGATCCTGCCGGCAGCTTGCTCATTCAGGCCATCCGCTACGAAGGCGAGACTCGGATGCCTCCCAAGAAAAAGATGCCGGATCACGACATCGCCGTTCTGACTACCTGGGTCCAACGTGGCGCTCCCTGGCCTGCGTCCCCAGCAGGCGGAGATGTCTTGCGTACTCCTGGAGCGGCCATCAGCGGTGAGGACCGCGCTTTCTGGGCCTTCCAGCCGATTGCCGATCCGCCGTTACCCTCACTCAAAGCCCCCGCGGATTGGGCCCGCAAGCCACTGGATCACTTCCTTCTGGCGAAGCTGGAAGCCCAAGGCCTTCGTCCTGTACGACCGGCCGACAAACAAACACTGCTCCGTCGCGTTACATTCGATCTGACAGGCCTTCCCCCGGCGCCGGATGAGATCGCGGCGTTTCTGAACGACAATTCGCCCAATGCTTACGAGAAGGTGGTGGATCGTCTGCTGTCCAGTCCCCACTACGGCGAACGCTGGGCTCGGCACTGGCTCGATTTGGCACGCTATGGCGAGGATCAGGCTCACTCCTTCCAACCGCGACTTTTTCCTTACGGCTACCGCTACCGCGATTGGGTGGTCCAGGCATTCAACAATGACATGCCCTACGATAGTTTTATCGTCGAACAAATTGCTGGCGATCTGATCAAGGAGGGCGATCCCGTGGCCCATAAGGCCGCGCTGGGGTTCTTCTCCCTTGGGCCTCATTACTATCTGGACGGGGCAGCACGCAAGTTCGTCGAGGCCACGGAGCTGGACGATCGCATCGATACCCTGACGCGAGGCTTCCTCGCGCTGACAGTTTCCTGCGCTCGTTGCCACGATCACAAGTTCGATCCAATCGCCCAGAGCGATTATTATTCGCTGGCTGGCGTCTTCCAGAGCACGAAATACGAGGAAATGCCACTGGGACCGCCGGACGTGATCGAGCGTTACAACAAGTCACAGAAGGAAATTCGTGCGTTCGAGACGAAGATCAAAGAGTTAGTTAAGACGCAGGGCAAAGGACAGGGGGACAAGAAAATCGAGGACGCGGCCAAGCAGAAGTTGGCCAGCATGCGCCGCGAACTCAACGAGATGAAGAAGAAGGCCCCGCCGTCTCCGGAGATGGTCCACACGCTGGGCGAGGGGCAAGCCGCCGACATGCACGTCTACTTGCGTGGTAATCCCGATAAAGAGGGAGACGTTGCGCCGCGCCGTTTCTTGCGCATCCTTGCTGGCGATAATCCTCCGCCGTTCAAGCAAGGTAGCGGTAGGCTCGAGTTGGCTAAGGCCATTGCCAGCCCGAAAAACCCGTTAACGGCACGTGTGCTGGTCAATCGAGTCTGGCAGTATCATTTTGGCCGGGGCATCGTCGGCACACCGAGCAATTTCGGCAAACTCGGCGAGCGACCGACACATCCCGAACTGCTCGACCACCTGGCCACGCGATTCATCGCCTCCGGCTGGTCGATCAAGACTCTACACCGAGAAATCCTGCTCTCCGCGACGTACCGCATGAGCTGCGATCACGACGAACACAATTCTGCCACTGACCCGAGCAATCGCTGGCTGTGGCGGATGAACCGCCAGCGCCTCGATGTGGAAGCCTGGCGCGATTCGCTTTTGGCCGTCTCGGGGGAACTCGACCAGCACATAGGCGGCCCTCCGGCGGACATCGGCAACGTCAACAACAAGCGGCGCACTCTGTATGGCAAGATCAGCCGGCACAATCTCGACAGTTTGTTGCGTTTGTTCGATTTCCCCGATCCGAATATCACCAGTGACGCGCGGCCGGTGACCATCGTTCCGTTGCAACAACTGTTTGTGCTTAACAGCGATTTCATGATCGCGCGTGCCCGGAGCCTGGCAGCCAAACTGACGACAGAAGAGAAGGACGATGCTTTACGCATCCGCAAAGCATTCATGCGCGTATACGGGCGAAATGCCAGTGAACGCGAGATAGAGATGGGCCTGTCGTTCCTGGGCAATGCGGAAAAAACCTCGCTCACTCCCTGGGAACAATATGCTCAGGTGTTGCTGAGTGCCAATGAATTCACCTTTGTGGATTGAAGACGGAGCCTTGCTGTATGTTCACGCCTCAACTTCCGTGTATGACACGTCGGCAAATGCTGTGCAGCTTGGGCAACGGCTTTGGCGCACTGGGTCTAGCAAGTGTGCTGGCCGCCGAGGGTGTGCTCGGCTCGACTGCGAAGGCGAGCGGTGCGAGCAATCCCCTGGCGCCGAAAGCGCCGCATTTCCGTCCGCGCGCCAGGCGCGTCATCTTTCTTTTCATGAATGGCGGACCTTCTCAGGTCGATACATTCGATCCCAAACCGGCTCTGCAGAAGTACGCGGGCCAGTCGAAGGAGGGAACGACACGACAGAAGGCAGCCGGTAAGCTGATGCCTTCGCCGTTCCGGTTCCAAAAATACGGGCAAAGCGGAATCGAAGTCAGTGAGTTGTACCCGCAAGTTGCCCGCTGCATCGACGAAATCTGCGTCATTCGTTCCATGCACACCAACACGCCCAATCACGAGCCGTCGCTGTTGATGATGAATTCCGGCGAGACGCAGCCGACCCGGCCCAGCATGGGATCGTGGCTAACATACGGACTCGGCTCGGAGAACCAGAACCTGCCCGGCTATGTGGTTCTCTGTCCGGGTAAGCCTGTGGTTGGTCCGCAGCTGTGGAGTAACAGTTTTTTGCCCGGCATCTACCAGGGAACACATATCAACAACACTCGCGTTGATCCGCAGAGTGTGATCGAGCATGTTGCCAATCGTTACATGCCCCGCGGAGCCCAGCGACGCCAGCTCGATCTGTTGCAGCAAATGAACGCGGTTCACCTGCAAGAGCGGGTCCGCGACAATCAGCTCGAAGCTCGCATCGCCTCGCTGGAGATGGCCTTCCGCATGCAGACCGAAGCGCAGGAAGCATTCGATCTGAGCCGTGAGACGACGGATACGCGTCGGCGCTACGGCGAGGGGCAATTCGCCAACGCTTGCCTGATCGCGCGCCGCCTGGCCGAGCGCGGCGTGCGCATGACGCAAGTTTACTACGGGAACGGCCAGCCGTGGGACGATCATGCCGACATCCTCAATCACCGCAACCACGCCCGCCAGTCGGACCAGCCGATCGCCGCTCTGTTACAGGATCTGAAAGCGCGAGGGCTGTTCGACGAGACACTGGTCATCTGGGGCGGAGAGTTTGGCCGAACGCCCGCTTCGGAAGGCAGCAAGGGCCGCGATCACAACAGCAAGGGCTTCTCGATGTGGCTGGCGGGCGGCGGCGTCAAGGGCGGCTACGTCCACGGCGCCACCGACGAATTTGGCAGCACCGCTGTCGAGAAAAAGGTTCACGTTCACGATCTGCATGCGACCATATTGCATCTGCTCGGCATCGATCACGAGCGTCTGACGTTCCGCTACAGCGGCCGCGATTTCCGCCTGACCGACGTGTACGGCGAAGTAGTGCGCGACATCCTAGCGTGAACGGAGAAGCAAATGTGAAGGACAAAACGCTGAGCGGACAAGTCGCCTGGGTAACCGGCTCCTCACGCGGCCTTGGCCGAGTCATGGCCACGAAACTCTGCCAACTTGGTGCGGCTGTGGCCATTCACGGTACGCGCTTCGACTCACCGCGCTCATTTGGCGAAGGCGAGTCGATGGAGCAAGTGGCACGAGACATTGCCGCTGAGGCCGTAGGTAAGGTCACGCCCGTCTGGGGCGACGTCACCGACGAGTCGGAAGTGAAGCGGATGGCCGAAGAAGTGCGGTCGCGGTTGGGTCCGATTGACATCTTGGTGGCCAATGCCGGTGGCGACATCGGCGCCGGCGGCACCGGCATCGGCCGCGGAGGCCGACCTAATCCCGACGACTGCATCGGCATCCCCCTGCCTGACATCCGAGCCGTAATCGACCGCAATCTCCTCTCGTGCATCCTCTGTTGTCGCGCTGTAGCCCCAGGCATGATGGAGCGTAAGCACGGCCGAATTATTACCATCGGTTCGATCGCGGGGACCTTCGGCCGCGACGACGGTGCGATCTACGCCGTCGCCAAGGCAGCCGTCCACGAATACACGCGTTGCCTCGCCGTACAATTGCGCCCTTATAATGTCTCGGTCAACTGCGTCGCGCCGGGCGGGACGGTGACGAATCGCTTCCTTGTCATTCACAGCATCGACCAGGGGAAACTGATCGAAGAGGGCACGCTGGACCGTTACGGCAGGCCCCACGAGATTGCGTCGGTGGTCTCTTTCCTGGCCTCGGAGGAGGGACGGTTTATCAGCGGCCAGGTCATCCGAGTGGACGGCGGTTCCCAGTGCTGGCCGGCCTGACACGAAGGATGATCGATGAAGGATGAGCCACTCGTATTCTTGAACGATCAAGTGATGCCGGCGTCGCAGGCCCATATTTCGATCTTCGACGCGGGCATCGTTCTGGGCGCGACAGTCGCGGAGCAAACGCGCACCTTCGATAAACGCCTTTGGCGTCTGGACGAGCACCTCGATCGACTGCTTAGCTCCTTGCGCTGCACTCGCATCGACATTGGTCTCTCCAAAGATCAACTAGCTTGCATCTCCCAGGAACTGATCGAACACAACACTCGCTTGCTCGATGAATCCGGCGAACTTGGCCTTATTCAGTTCGTAACGGCGGGCGAGAACCCCATATACGCAGGTATCTCCGAAAGGCCGCCTCGCACATCGCCGACAGTGTGCGTCCATACATATCCGCTGCCGTTCGCACTGTGGGCGAAGAAAATGCTCACAGGAGCACACGTCATTACGCCCTCGATCCGACACGTTCCACCACAGTGCTATGACCCAAAAGTCAAATACCGGAGCCGAATGCACTTCTACCTGGCCGACCTCGAAGCGCGGCAGGTCGATCCGGAGGCGACTGCATTGCTTCTCGACTTGGCCGGTAACATCACCGAGACAAGTACGGCCAACTTTCTGATCGTCGAGCGAGGTACGATCATTTCGCCGACGACCGTCAACATCTTGCCGGGTATCAGTCGGACGATGGTGATTGAACTGGCGGGAAAATTGGGTATCCCGTTCCTGGAGCGAGATCTGCAAGTCGACGATGCGATAAGCGCCGATGAAGCCTTCCTGACAAGCACGACGTTCTGTCTGATGCCGGTCACGAAGATCAACGGCGCGCAGATCGGCGAGGGCAGGCCCGGTGCACTGACACGGCTCCTGCTGCACACGTGGAGCGCGAAAGTCGGAGTGGATATTGAGAAACAGATAACGAGCCGGAAGCGATAGCTACAGCCGCCTCGCCGCCGCTAACCCCTATTTCTCACCAAAGGACTGGCGCGATGGTTCCGCAGTTGGCATAAAGAGAATAACAACAACCTCTTGCTACCAACTTCGGAGACCACCGCGCCATGACACACTGTAACGACACGCAACTGCTCTTCCAAGAC
>DATBHJ010000154.1:0-15362 GCA_036557565.1 Gemmataceae bacterium | reverse complement strand
GGCGTTGCGCAACGCCGTGGTGCATTTACTGGAAGGGGTCGAGGCGACCAGCAAGGCGGCGGCCCTCCGGCGATTCGCCATCTACCCACGAGAAGCCCTCGCACTGCTCATTCCAGAGCCGGACAATTAAACGGCCCTGCCGTGACCGGATGGCGCGACTCATCTTCGGCAAGCTCGACAACGACCCCTGAGACCGGCGCCCGCACGGCCGGGACGGGCACAGCAGGGACTGGCGCATCGGCCAGCTCTGCTTCAGCGCTACTTCAAATACCTCCCGCCCTTGTCCTTTGCTTGCTGGCTTTGACCGGGTGGAATCGTGATCCACTCCCAGCCTTCCTTCGTCATCAACCGCGAGAGATACATGATCTGGCCGACGTGGTACGAGGTGTGAGTCAAGGACCGATGGATCGCTTGAAAGACGCTATGTTCCTCGCGGCGGATCGTCACCTTCTTCAAGAGATCGGCTTCTTGAAGATTTCCCAAGTTTTCAAAGAGGGCGGTCCAGCCTTTTTCCCAGGCGGCGAGGAGGTTTTGCCTCGTGTCTGCCGGGCCGATCAGGAACTCGGCATCCCGGTCTCGCCAGGGCTTGTCTCCGTCGCTGGTCAGAAAGTCGGTCCAGCGCGAGGCCAGGTTCCCGGCGACGTGCTTGATAATGATGGCAATGCTGTTGGAGTGTTCGCCGGGCTTCTTGAAGAAACCCTCGTCGGGAACTTGCCGGAATGCTTTCTCGGCGAGCTCCTTCTGCTTGCGGAAACTGAAAAGGATGTCTTCGAGGTAAGCGTTCCCAAGCGACACGATGTTCCTCTCTTTCGATAGCGATTTGTCACGGAACAAATCGCGGTACCAAAGCATGGGCTAACGCCTTTGATGTTTTCTTACGCCGCGCGGCCGGATTTGCCAGGCTCATCGAGCGACACAGAATCGCCCCATAGGGCGCGGAACGCGCTGATCCAGAAGAAATAGCAGTAGAGGGCCAGGATGCAAAAATAGAGCAGATGAAGGGGATAGCGCGGGTCAAATCGATCTGTGAGATTTTGGCGCGCCCAGCCGACGACTGTGATGCTCAAGAGCAGGCAAACAAGTAGCGACATCAAGAGGGCCAGCGTCTTCCCAAACCGTCCCAAAAACCCTTCGCCAAGTTCAACGGCAGCGCGCCCGCCGTCGAGCGGCCACAAGGGCACCACATTCAGCAAGGCCCAGAAGGCGTTGAGCAACAGTGCAATTTTGGCGGCGTTGGCGATGAAAATTGTCCAGTCCTGGCCGAGTCGATCAATAGGCAAGGGATTCCATTGTGGATCGGTCATTACCCACAAAATGCCGGTAATCAGCACATTCCCCAGCGGTCCCGCCAAGAGAATCAGCATGCGCTGCCAGCGCTTGCGTTCTTCCAGGCCGAACACCGTCCCGCCCATTCCCGATAGCACAATGCGCACATGCGAGCCGAACAGACGAGCGGCGAGAATATGGCAGGTTTCGTGGGTCAAGAAGGAAATCAGGACGGCCGCGATCCAGAAGCAGAACATCGCCATGCCGCCGATGTCCGTATCGCGGTAAAAGAGGACGCCGAGCAACACGCACGAGGCCCAGAAAATGGGACGAATGCGAACCTCCGCGCCGAACATTCGCCAATGCAAGTCCCAGCGCGTCGGTCGCGGCTCGGAAAGAAAAGCGCGGTGTGGCGAGCGCCTTAGCGCTTCTCGTTGCGGTCGCCGCCCGGAACCAGGCCCTTCCAGTCATCGACGATCGACGGCTTGACCGGCTGGCCTTCGCTTAGCTCGCCCTGGTTGCTGATGATGACCTCCTCTTTGCCCGTCAGATCGCCGAGGACCGTTCCTTCCTTGTCGAGCAGCTCGACGTAGACGAGCTTGCCGTCGTTGACCTGTTCCTTGACCCGCTGCAACTGGGCCTTGCCGTCCTTGACGACGTAGATGTACTGGTTGCCGCCTTTGTTGATGACCGCCTGGCTGGGCAGCATGTAGACGTTCTCGAACTTGTGCAGCACCAGCGTCATTTCGCCGAACATGCCCGGCAGGATTTCCCGACCTGCCAGATTGCCCTCGATGTTCGGCAGCACCGGCAAGCCGCCGCGCGGATCGCCCGGCATGCCTTTCTTGAGTCCGTCGATGAACTTTTTATCGCTCAGCTTCTCCTTGACTCGTTGGGGCGAGCGATTCCAGAGATCGACTTCCACCAGCATGGTACGGTCTTTTTCCGGAGTGACCAGCGAGGGCGGATAGCGCGTGACCTTGCCGCGAATCTTGACGCCCGGCAGGGAAGGCGTCTCGAAGATGGCCTCGGTCTGGGGCGTGACGTAAGCCGCAAAGTTATCCGGCAGACGCATGACCACGGTGACGATGTCGTTACGATGGATGGTCAACAGGGGGACGGCATGGCCGTTGCCCGCATTCTGCACGAAGAAGCCCGGATTGACTTTGACGTTGCGGTGGACAATGACGCCGTCGTAGGGCGCCTCGATCGTCGCATAATCGAGCATGGCCTGGGCGAAATCCAGCTCGGCCTTGGCGACCTTGACCTTGGCCTCGGCTTCGTGTTGCTCCTCTATCGCCTGATCGATGTGCGCCTCGGCCGCATTGGCGTCTTCGGTGGCCGAGATTACTTTCTCTACGTCAGCGTTGACCGCTTCAAACGCCGCATGCCGCTCGTCCTCTTGCTCATCGACCAGCCGGGCTTCAATGGCTTGATCGCGGAGAAGACCTTCGTAGCGCTTGGTCTGCTTGTCGCGATAGGCCAAGTAGGCCCGATCGGCTTTTTCGCGCGACTTGGCAGCATTGATGCGGGACTTGGCCGCCGCCCAGGTGGCCCGGGCAACCTTGACGGAGGCTTTCTTCTGCTCGACCACCGACTCGGCATGTTTGACTTCCGCCTGCCGTTGGTCCCGCCGCGCCACCAGGTCCGGCACGGCCACCCTGACCAACACTTCCCCTGCCTTGACTCTGCTGCCGACATCGTAGGGCATCCACTCGATGTAGCCCGGCACGCGCGTCACCAAATCGGTCTCGAAATACGGCAGCACGTCGGCCGGCCGCTTCTCGGTCATGGTGAACTCTTTGTCGTAGCGCGGACGGACGATCTTGACGGGGATCTCGGCCTCGGCCGGCTCGTCGCTGTCCGGCGGCTCGCTGACTCCGGCCGTGGCTTTATCGACGCCGTGGTGAATAACAGCGAAGCCGCCTCCCAATAATCCCAGGACTACCACGAGGGCAACGCCCAAGCGTAACGTCCCCTGCGACGTCAGGATGGCTTTCATATGCGCTCGCTTTTCCTCAATGAGGTTTCCGCCGACGGTCAGCGACGCTTCGTAGAAGCGTCGTTGCCTGCAACGCCTCTGCGAAGCGTCGCTAACCGTCGGCCGGCACCGCGGCCCCATCCGCGTTCAGTTCTGCCTCGAAATCGATCTCCGGCGGTGCGCCATCGCGTACCCACATAGTATACAGCACCGGCAGAACGAACCGCGACAACAAAGTGGAGCAGAGCAGGCCGCCTATGACCGCCCGCGCCAACGGCACATTCGCTTCGCTGCCGCGCTCCATGCCAATCGCCATCGGGATCAAAGCGATGAAACACGCGAAAAACGTCATCAAAATCGGCCGAAAGCGAATCGTGGCCGCACGGATGATGGCGTCCTTGGCCGTCAGGTTGTGCGCCCGCCGCTGCTCGTCGGCGAACGAAACCATGAGCACGCCGGTGTTGACTTCGATGCCCACCAGGAAGATGGCGCCCATTTCCGACTGCACGTTGAGCGACGTACCCGTCAGCCACAGCATGAAGACCACGCCGATCAGTCCCAGGGGCACGGTGAACATGATGATGAACGGTCCCACCCAGGAACGGAACAGCGCCACTTGCAGCAAGTAGACGAGCACCACGGCCCCAGCGAGGCCCTTGGCCAGGTTAATGAACGATTCGTTCATGCGTTCGTATTCGCCGCGCATCTGCCAGCGCATGCCTTCGGTGATAGCGTAATCGTTCTTGACGTCCTTGATTTCCTTGGCCGTGCCGTCGCGGCCGGTTTCCCAGTGATAACCCGCTTTCGGCGCCTCACCGTTGTGTGTTGTCTTGACGAGCTTGGTGATCTCGGCGTCGATGGTCTGATCGATCCTCGATTCCCAGCGCAAGCCGGCAGGCGCCTTCAAATGCTTGAGCGCTTGCTCGATTTCGGCGGCGACGTGTCCTATGTCGCGGCCCTCCAGGTTCACTTGCACATTGTAGACGCGCTGCTGACTGTCGTGGTTGATTTCCACCGCGCCGTCGCGGCGCTTGAACGACGCCACTTCCGACAATTTGATCGGCGTTTTCTGATTCGTGCCGCGCGCCTGGATGTTGAGCAAGTCATTGATGGTCATGCTCGGATATTCCGGGTACTGCACGGCCACGAAGTATTGATTGCCGGTCTTGGCATCGACCCAAAAATTGCGGTTGATGGAGATGCTGGAGTTCATCGCCGCCACGGCCTGGTTGATGACGTCGGCGGGCGACAGACCCAACTCGGCGGCCTTGGGACGGTTGACGTTGATGACCAGGTAAGGCGCGTCCAGGCGTTGCAAAATGCGAGCATCGACGACGCCCTTGATGGTGGCAACGCGGCTGCGGATCTGCTTGGCCAACTCCAGGGAACTTTGCCGCGTGCCGCCGGCGACCTGGATGTCGATGGGCGAGGAAGCGCCGCTGTTGAGCGCGTTGGAGACCAGGCCGCCTGTGTCGAAGCTGACGCGGATGTCGTTATAACGAGGATCATCGGCCAGTTTGTGCCGAAGCGCGATGGCATATTCCTGAGAGCTTTTGTGGCGCTCCTCCTTGAGCTGGATGCGGACGATAGCGTCCTGCTGGCCGGAGTTGGCCGTGTACGCCGCCGACCAATCCGGGTCCAGTCCCAGCTCGCTGACGATCATTTCCATGTCTTCGGTAGGGATGACGCTCTTGACGAAGTGCTCGAAATCGGCGACACGCCTCTCGGTGGCATCCAGGCGCAGGTTGGAAGGAACGCGGAAATAGACGGTGATCTGGCCGGCGTCCACGGCCGGGAAGAACTGGCGGCGCACGCTCGGGAACAGCAGCGCCGCCAGTACGATGAGGGCGCCGACGAAGCCGAGGAACTTGTAGCGATGACGAATGAGCACCAGCAGCTGCCGCTCGTAGGCCTGGTTGGCCCGATCGAGATAGCCTTCAAACCAGTGATGGAAACGAGCGAACCAGTTCCATTTGCTGTGAGCAATTGCGCCGTGGCCGCGAACGTGCTCGTCGGGCAGGAACTTGGCGCACATCATGGGGACAAAGGTGCGCGACAGCAAAAACGAGCTGAACATGGCGAAGGTGACAGCCAGGGCCAACGGACGGAACAAGAAACCGCCCATGCCCGGCTGCAAGGCCACTGGCGCCAGCACGATGTTCGTCGTACACGTCGCCACCAACACCGGAACCATCACCTCGGCGCAGCCGTCCAGCGCCGCACGGATACGCGATTTGCCCATGCTGTAGTTACGGTGGTTGTTCTCCAATTCGACGATGGCATCATCGACGAGCGGCCCAATGGCCAGGGCCAGGCCGCCCAAAGTCATGCAGTTGATGGTGTTGCCGGTGAGGTACAGGCAGGTGATGGCTCCCAGGATGGCCAGCGGAATGGACATGCTGGCGATCAGCGTCATCCGCCAATTGCCCAGGAAAATCAGAATCATGATCGACACCAAAATGGCGCCGATGATGCCTTCCTGAATCAAGCTGTGAATGGCCTGGCGCACGAAGATGGTCTGGTCCACCACCAAATCCAGCTTCGTTCCTGGAGGACATTGAAGGTCCTGAATGTCGGGTAGTTTGGCCTTGAGATCGTTGATGACGTCCAGCGTGCTGGCCCCCATCACGCGATAAATAGGCACGTAGACCTGGCGTTTGCCTTCCCAGCCGCTCTCCTTGCTGGCGATGCGGACGCGCGACGTTTGAATGCTGGCGGAATCTCGAATCTCGCCGATGTCCCGCAGATAGACTTGGTTGCCTGTCTCCATGCGAATGGGCAGATCGTCCAGCTCCTTGATCTGGTCGGCCATCATGTTGGAATCGAGCAACAGCTGATTGTCGCCGAGGTAGGCGATGCCAGGCGTGGTCATCATGTTGCCCTTCTTGAGTGCTTCGACCACGTCGGTGGCGGAAATGTTCCGCGCTTCCATTTTGTTGGGATCGAGATAAACGAGGATGGTACGGTCTTTGCCGCCCACGGCCACGGGAGCGATGCAGCCCTTGACGACGCCCAGGGCGTTACGAACCTGGATGCGGGCCACGTCTTTGACGTTGGCCTCATCCATGTACGGATTGCTCACCGTGAGCAGACCCAGCGGCATCGTTGCCGTCGGATCGAACGGCAGCACCACGGGCGGCAGGGTATTGGGCGGCAGCGTCGGCAGCTGGCTCAGGGCCAACTGTCCTGCTACCGTCAAGGCGCCGCTGGGATCGGTGTCATCGCGGAAATAGACGCGGACGATGCTGACGCCCGGCACCGACTTGGAGGTCACGCTCATGGTGCCCGGCGTCTGGTTGACCCAGCGCTCGATGCGATTAGTGATGGTCTTCTCGATAGTCGAGGCCGGCATGCCCGGATAATAGGTGATGACCTGCACAGCGGGCGACTTGAACACCGGCAAAATATCAATGGGGATTTGCGATAGGGAAAGGATGCCCAGGAAGAGGATCATGAAGACGATCGTAGCCACCATGTAGGGGTTACGAAGCGCCGCCTTGATTAACCACATCTCGTAAAGTCCTTCCGCGAGAATTCAGAAAGGGCGTTTGGGAGGGAGGGCTTCTTCTGCCTTCTCTAAGCTGCCGACATATCTAATTTGTAATTTTACACGACATCTGTGCAACACGCCACAATCATTCGGATTACTTTTCCGTCAGCTTGATTACATTACATTCTCTTTCGATTGAGGCGGAAAATACATTTTGGAAGAGCGAACGGCCGGCGTAAGCCGGCTGGTATATCTGCACCAGCCGGCTTACGCCGGCCGTTCGCCGTGGAATGATCGCCGTTGTGGATGCCTTCTCACGGAACCAACTGCAAACAAAGCAGTTCCGTCTTGTCCCGAACGTACAAGCGTCCGCTCACCAGCGCCGGGTGCGCCCATGTTTCCGGACCGCTGACCTTCGCTCGTGCTAGCTCTTGGTATTCTTTGGCGCTCGGTTCGAGCAGGACCAATTCGCCGCCGTCGGTCAGCATCAGCAATTTATCGTCGCCGGTGCGTATCAGGGAAGCATGATACGTGCCAATTTTCGCTTGCTTCCACAACTCCTTGCCTGTCATTGCTTCGATGCAATGCAGGTCGGCCGATGGTTTCGTAAGCCGGCTGATGGTGCCGGTTATTATGTAAATGTGTTCTGTGCCGATGGCAACCGGCGTCGAAAAATAGGAAGTCAGCTCCTTGTTCTTCCACACTTCAGTGACGGCGGGCTTGCTGTCCTTTGTCTCGAGCTTCAAGCCGACGCTGCCGTAGGTGATGGAGCTGGCCAGCAACAAATCGCCGACGCGGATGGGCGTCGTCGAGCTTTCCATCAAGCGATCCACCAGAGGAAAGCGCCAGTTCACGCTGCCGTCGGCCGGGTTTAGCGACGCCAGGTTCGCCCCGGTCAGAAAGACGGCCTGGCGCTGGCCGCCCTCGCCCAAGACGACCGGCGACGCATAGCTGGCCGGATCGTCCATGCTCTTCCAGGCGACCTCGCCATTGCCCCGATCAAAAGCGACAATCGAGCTGCCCTTGCCGCCGATGTTGACCAGGACGCGCTCGCCAACGACCAGCGGCGAACAGGCCATGCCGAAGAACAGATTCTTGGCCTGGAACTGCTTCAGCGCATCCACTTGCCAGACTTTGTCGCCCTTTTTTGCATCCAGGCACGTGAGGATGCCGGTGATGCCGAAAGCGTAGAGGCGGTCGTTAACGATGGCCGGCGTGGCGCGGGGGCCGCTGCCGAACATACTCTTAAAGGCAGCGCGTTCGTAATGGGTTCGCCACAATTCCTCGCCGCTTTTGGCATCGAGGGCAACGATTTCCTCCTCGTTCTTGTTGGCCACCTTGGCGTGGATGAAGACGCGACTGTCGGCGACGACGGGCGAGCTATGTCCTTCGCCGACCGGCTTGCGCCACAGCACCTTGAGTTCGCCCTGCCACGGTTTCACTTTCTCCATCGTGGAATTATCGCGGCGAGGACCGAGCCACTGCGGCCAATCCTCAGCGAAAACCGGCAGAGCTGGGAAGAGACAGACAAGCACGCATAACATAAACGAACTCAGGGCCTGCATAGAGAGCCTCCTTTCGCGGCGAACGGCCGGCGTGAGCCGGCTGGTGGGAGATGCACCAGCCGGCTCACGCCGGCCGTTCGCCTGCTGCTTCTTCGGGATGGCGCAGAAAATGGTGCAGCGGGGCATAGTGCCACGGCACATCATGAGTGACGGCCAATTCTTTCAAACGGTGCAGATACGTTTCCGTAATTTGCCGGCAGGTATCTTGATAATTGGGATCGCAATAATAGACACGACAGCCCAGGGGTCGCGGCTCCCGCGCCGTGCAGAGATTGCCCTTTTGAAACGGACAGAAATCCGGAGTGACGGTCTGCGGATCGTAGGACGGAGCATCGTGCAGCAGCACGTCAGCTTCGAGATTGCTGAGAAACAACGTGTGGCCATATTCTTTGAAACGACAGCAGCGCCCGCTGGCGACGCACACCGGCCCGGCCTCGGCCACAGCGCGATCGACTTCCTGATACAGCTCCAGCACCTGACGGCGAAGCGATTCTGACATTCCGGCACCTTCCTTCAGGACGAGGACCGTGTCCTCTCGGCCCATTCACGATCTGCGGGATTTCCTATGGCCTTCCCATCAAGTAGACTATCCTCATCCCCAACGCCTGCAGGAGGGCAATGTCGAGTTCAACCCTCCCTTATCTCCTGAAGACGGAACAGAAATCGATCATGTACGAGGATTATTATAGGGAGCCAGAAGAGCATCGCATCTCGAAGCATTCGGGCTTCGGTATCGCTTCTTTTCTCATCGTCCTGGCTGCGGGCGCACTGGAATTTGTCCTCATTGCGATCGCGGGCATACTCGAAACCATAAGTCCCGGAGGTATGGATGAGGATTCGCCAATCGCGATACTCCTCGGCCTGGCAATGTTCGGCGGACTTCTCGTCAATTTACTTGGGATACTCTTTGGCATCGTTGGTCTGTTCCAGCGAGACCGCAAGAAGCCCTTTGCCGTGCTTGGCGTTGTCATTGGTTTTCTGGTATTGGTGGGCCTCGTTGCCGTGATCGTTATCGGTATCCTCGCGGATTGACGAATCGAGCGTGACTACCCTTCCAATCGCTCGGTTAAAGCCGGATGACTTTCAGACGCCGCGTGATTTCCTCGACGGGAATTAACTCGCCCTGTCCGGAGCCGGGACAAACATCGCAGGCGTGTTGCCACGCTTTCGGCGTAGCGACGTTGCTTTCCCAAAAAGGCCACGTCCGGCACTGCGGCGGTCGCACGGGATAAATGGTGCAGCCCTGTTCGCGGTCGTAGAACACACAATCGCCGTTGCTCTTCTCGCGCAGGGTCCGGCCGCGCGCCGTCCAGCGCGTGTACAGCGCCTTGACCTCGTCGAGTGATTCGCCACGCTCCTGGGCGATGGCGGCCAGGTCGTCGTCATTGACCCAGACGTAACCCGGCTCACCTGTGCAGCAATGGCCGCAGCGAGTGCAGGTGAATTGCAAGCCGTCTTTGTACCAGGGTTGAGACATGGCTCATTCCATTCCATTCCATCGAAACCGCTTTCCTGCCCGGAGAGTCTCCGCGGCGCTCATCTGGACTTTCCGGCGAACAGGCCCACCAAGCCCAAAATTGTCGCCATGCCGATCCCCCATGGCCACCACAAATCAAACCCATAGCGGAGGATTAAGGTGATGGCGAACAACACCACGGCAAGGCCAATCGCGACTCCACTACGTTGCTCAACGAGCCATTCCAGGAACGATCGCATGAACCCTCCGCCGACGAACAAGTGACTTTACGGCTCTCAGCTACATAACACCCTCTGCAGGTGTGTTATACCGCACTACCCGGCATCGTATCGCCGCCTGCAATCCACCGCAAGAACGTTCAACATCTCGGCTGCCGGAGCAAGCACTGGCCCGTTTCTTGCAATCCTCTGCCCCTGTCTCTATAGTTCAATCGTATCATCGGGCGAGGAAGGCGAGGATTGTTATGCCTGCTCTGACATTGCGTCGCATCCAGCTTGGCCGGGCCGGCGCTGCCGAGCAGCTCGCCCGTCTGCGCGATCAGCTCAGCGCCCAGGGGAACGTCGTTTCCACACGCGGCCGCGAGCTGACCGAGCGTGTCTTCGGCGAGGCGCTACCGCCGGTTCGCGTGGTCGAACGCATCTGCGAAGACGTGCGCAAGCGCGGCCGCGAGGCTGTTTTTCACTACACCGAACAATTCGATCGCGTCCGTCTCGATGCCGGCACACTGCGGGTGGATCGCGCAGAGATGGCCGAGGCACATGCGGCGGCGGACACGGCGCTTCTGGAGACGGTGCGGCGCGTGCGGCAAAACATCCTGGCGTTTCAGCTGGGTTTGCTGCATCAGACGGCGCGGTTGGTTGTGGCCGGACGGCACGAGCTGCGGCTGCGTTATCGGCCAATGCGGCGCGTTGGAGTCATGGTGCCTGGCGGCGCGGCGGCTTATCCCTCAACGCTGCTGATGACCATTTGCCCGGCCCAGGCCGCGGGTGTCAAGGAGCTGGCCGTCGTCATGCCACCGACGCAATCCGGCGCCTACAACAAGGATTTGCTGGCCATCTGTCACGAGCTGGGTGTGCGTGAAGTGTATCGCATCGGCGGCGCTCAGGCGGTGGCCGCGCTGGCTTACGGCATCGACGGCCTGCCGCCGGTGGACATGATCGTCGGACCGGGCAATCTGTTCGTGGCCCTGGCCAAGCGCTACGTCTTTGGGCAGGTGGCCATCGATTGCATCGCGGGTCCGAGCGAGATCGTCGTGCTGGCCGATACGTCAGCCACATCGGCGTTCGTCGCCGCCGACCTCCTTGCCCAGGCCGAGCACTCCCCCGGCGCCAGCATCCTCGTCACCTGGCACGCGCCCTTGCTTGATGCTGTCGAATCTGCCCTGGAATCGCAGCTGGAACAGTTGGCTCGCGGCGAGCTGGCCCGCGAGAGCCTCGAACAGTTCGGCGCTCTCGTGCTGACGCGCGACGAGGACGAAGCCATCGCCTGCGTCAACGAACTGGCCCCGGAGCATCTGCATATTGCCACGGAAAACGCCGACGCGCTGTGCGAGCGCATCGACAATGCCGGCGCGATCTTCCTGGGCCATTACACGCCGGTGGCGCTGGGCGATTATGCGGCCGGGCCATCGCACGTCCTGCCGACCGGCGGCACAGCGCGGTTCGCCAGCGGCCTGTCGGCCAACGATTTCCTGCGCAAGAGCAGCGTGTTATCGTTCACGCGCGAGGGCCTCGAACGTATGGCCGAGGACGTGATCCACCTGGCCCAGCGCGAAGGCCTGACCGCCCACGCCGCCAGCATCGAAGTACGCATTGGCGAACGGCCGGCGTAAGCCGGCTGGTTGAAGCCGTAACCAGCCGGCTTACGCCGGCCGTTCGCCTGGAGGTTTCCTTGTTCGATTCGCTTCGTCCCTGTATCCGCCACATGGCGGCTTACACTCCCGGTGAGCAACCGCGCGACGGGACGTTCATCAAATTGAACACCAATGAAAACCCCTATCCGCCCTCGCCGCGCGTCTTCGAGGCACTGAGCGCGGCGCTGACCGGCGATCAGCTGCGCAAGTATCCCGATCCCGTGGGCATGCACTTCCGCCAGACGGCCGGCCGCGTGCTTGGCGTCGATCCCGACGGCATTCTCATTGGCAACGGCTCCGACGATATTTTGACCATCCTCACGCGCGCCTTCGTGCCGGAAGGCGGGCTTATCGTCTCGCCGACTCCGAGCTACTTGCTGTATCACACCCTGGCGAATTTGCAGGGCGCACGGTTCATGACCGTGTCGTACACGCCCGATTGGAAACTGCCTTATCCGTGGCCCGTGCGCTTCGCCGACCTGACATTTCTCGCCAATCCCAACTCGCCTTCCGGAACGACGATCTCGCTGCAGGAGATCGACCAGGTACGCGCCAATGTCAGAGGCCCGTTGGTCGTCGATGAGGCGTATGCCGATTTTGCCGAGAGCAATGCGTTGGATCTTCTCAAACGCGGGGCGGAAGATGTTGTAATCACGCGCTCATTCAGCAAATCGTATAGTCTGGCGGGAATTCGCTTCGGTTTTGCCGTGGGCGAACCTGCTTTGATTCGACAATTATATAAAGTGAAGGATTCTTATAATTGTGATGCTCTCAGTCTGGTTGCCGCGGCTGCCGCGATTGAAGATCAAGAGTATTTCCAGACGATCCGCGCACGCATCCTGGCAACACGCGGCCGTATGGAGAAGGCGCTGACGGATCTCGGGTTTAATGTTTGTCCGAGTCAGGCGAATTTTGTCTGGTGTCGGCGGGCAGATCGGCCCATCAAGCCGATCTACGAGGAGTTGAAAAATCGCAACATCCTGGTGCGTTACATGAATTACGAAGGCTACGGCGACGGCCTGCGCATCTCGGTTGGGACAGATGAAGAGATTGATCGCTTGCTGGCGGAGCTGACGGCGATATCAGGCGAACGGCCGGCGTAAGCCGGCTGGTTGCGGCTTCCACCAGCCGGCTTACGCCGGCCGTTCGCCGGGAGTATTTCATGGCGCGAACCGCACACATTCACCGCGAAACCGGCGAGACCAAGATCGATCTGGCGCTGGACCTCGATGGCTCCGGCCAATCATCCATCAGCACCGGCATCGGCTTCTTCGATCACATGCTTACGCTTCTGACCCGTCACAGCCTCATTGATCTGACCGTGCAGGCACAGGGCGATCTACACGTGGACGCACACCACACGGTCGAAGACGTGGGCATTTGTTACGGCAAGGCACTGGCACAAGCGCTGGGCGACAAGGTCGGCATCCGTCGCTATGGCGACGCTACCGTGCCGATGGATGAGACGCTGGTGACGGCGGCGATCGATCTGAGTGGCCGGCCGTTCTGCGTCTGGCGTGCCGAGGTGCCGCTGGAAATGCTCGGCACGTTCAACGCTCCCCTGGCCGAGGAATTCTGGCGTGCCGTGGCGTCCAGCGGCGCATTGACGCTGCACGTTGTTTGCCATTATGGCCGCAATACGCATCACATTGTCGAAGGGATTTTCAAGGCGACGGCGCGAGCGCTGCGCCAGGCAGTCGAGTTCGATCCACGCATGAGCGGCATTCCCTCGACAAAAGGTGTACTATGACAGCCAGCGGTAATTGCGCGGAGGGATGGAAATGCGACACGATTATACCGTCGTTTATCAACCCATCGAAGACGGCTGGATCATGGCCACGGTGCCGGAGTTGCCCGGCGCGGTAACGCAGGGTGCGACGCTGGACGAAGCGCGAGAAAACATCAAGGACGCTGTCGAGTTGTTGCTTCAATCTTACCGCGAAGATGCCCTGCGACATGTGCCGGCGGGCGCAATCGTGGAAACCCTTGTCGTGGATCTCCCCGCGTCATGAAGCATGTGGATCTGATCCGCCACCTGGCTCGGCACGGGTGCATCCTGCATCGCCAGGGCGGCCGTCATGAAATCTACATGAACGCTGCAAACGGCAACCAGACGGCTGTACCTCGACATCGAGAGATCAAGGAAACGACCGCTCGGCGGATTTGCGATCAATTGGGCATTCCTCGGCCATAAGCGATCCTCTCACTCCACAAATTCCACATTCACCGGATTGGGAATGACGCCGGCTCGATGGCCCTCTTGTAACAGGCGCCGCACCGCCTCGCGGCCGCGCTCGCCGTAATCCAGCGTCCACTCGTTGACGTACATGCCCACAAAGCGATCCGCCAACGATTTATCCATGTCGCGCGCGTATTGCAGCGCATACTCCAGGGCAGCGTCGCGGTGCTCCAGTGAATAGCAGATGCTCTCCTTGAGCAAACGGCTGATGGTGCGCATCGTCGGCAGACCCAGATCGCGGCGGACCACGTTGCCGCCCAGGGGCAGCGGCAAACCCGTCTTCTCCTGCCACCATACGCCCAGATCGACGACCAGATGCAGTCCTTGATTCTGGAACGTCAGCTGCCCTTCGTGGATGATGAGTCCGGCGTCGAATTGACCTTCCGCCACCGCGTCCAGGATGCGATCAAATGGCAGCACTTCATACGTGAAACCGTCGGGCAGAAGCAGGCGGAGCGTCAAAAACGCTGTGGTCAATGTGCCGGGGACGGCGATGCGCGCGGTCTTGAGCTGTTGGATCGTCAACGGCCGTTGCGCCACGACCATGGGGCCGTAGCGATCTCCCATGCTGCATCCGCTGGGCAACAGAGCGTATTTATCGAGCAGCGACGCATACGCATGAATGCTGATCGCCGTCACTTCCAGCTCGCCCCGCAGGGCGCGGCGGTTGAGCGTCTCGATGTCTTGCAGGACGTGACGGAATTGCAGATTGCCCGTGTCCAGCTTGTCGTGAGCCAGGGCATAGAACATGAAGGCGTCGTCGGGATCGGGGCTGTGGCCGACGGTTATCAGTTGCTTGGTCATGCAGCGCCAAAAATTGTGGAGGTTCGGGCGAATCCAGGAGAGAACCGCAGGCATCGGCACGGCGCAACCGAGCCGGCTACTGGAATGCCGACTTTATGTCCGGATTCATCAGCACGATGAGTGCCCAGATGCCGATGCCTTCGCCCACACCGCAGCACGCCATGCACGACAGGCAAGGGATCATCGCGGAAATCGCCCCACTTACCGAGAGCGTGTAGGACTTGAGCGACAACATGCGAGCGCCGCCGACGATGGGCAGGACAGAGGCAACGAAGGCGAGGACGGCGGTGGGATAGCTAATGATTATCCCCTGCATCTGCTGCTCTTCGCGCGTCGCATTGGGGTTTTGAAAGGCCGGGGAAAGCTTCTTTTCGCTCTCAATAATCCAGTCGGGAGCGACCGTCCAGGCGATGCCATTGACTAGCATGTACAACGCCCAGAACAGATTCAGGATGCCCACGACGATAAGGCAAATGGCGGGCGCCTGAACGCGGCCTTTGATCCGCTCCCGATCACCCGGCGGCGGCATACGGGGGCCGCCATACTCGTCGGGCGGTTCGGAGCTGTAAGCGTACGGGTCGTAACTCATGGGTGTCTCTCCACGGAGCGATGTCGGCCGAAGCTCGCAAGTCGGCCCTATTGTACGATTTCCATAGGGTAGTGGCGAACGGCCGGCGTAAGCCGGCTG
>DATBHJ010000153.1:0-3904 GCA_036557565.1 Gemmataceae bacterium | reverse complement strand
AGTAGCGTCGTAGTTCCTGACGCTACTGCGAAGCGTCGCTAAACAGCTCTTTTCGACTCATTAAGTCAGATTCGGCAGCGGACCCTGACCGCAGAAATCGGGATTGCCAAAGGACTTGACGCGGTGGCCCATGCCGTGGGCCAGCGACAAGAGCAAACGATTGTGCGGCAGCTTTGGATACTTGATCGAACGGCCCATCTTGAAATCCAGCCCGTTGCCAACCAGCACGAACGGGATGTTGTCCAGTGTATGCGAATTCCCCTTGCCCAGCTCGTTTGTCCAGACCAGCAGCGTGTTATCGAGCAGACTGCCGCCGCCGCCTGGTTCGGGAGTCTCGGCGAGGCGCTTCGCCAGGTAAGCCATTTGCTCACAGTACCACTTGTTGATGCGCGTTAGCTTGTCTACCGCGTCCTTGTCGCTGTCCGGATGGTGTGACAGCTCGTGATGGCCCTCGTTGATCTTGAGCCAGCGCATTCGCGCTCCGCCGACGGAATTGGTGATTTGCAGCGACGCCAGTCGCGCGAAATCGGCAGCGAAACTATTGACTATCAGGTCAATCTGCATCTTGCTGATGCGCGGCATGTTGTCGTTCTCGGCCTTGACGCCCGGCTCCAGTTCGGGGACGGCGTGGCCGACATCTTGGTCCTTGCTTGATTTCAGTTCCTGCTCCATCTCGCGCACGAAACCTGTGTGTTCCTCTAGCAAGCGACGATCCTCGTTGCTTACCACGGAACGAACCTTACGCAGATCCTCTTGCAAATCGTCGAGGATGCTCTTGAGATGCTCCTGATCCTTCATGCGGCCATAGAGCTTGGCAAACATCTGATAGGGATCGTCGATTGGTGCGATGGGTTTGTTGGGACCGCCGTAAATCATGCGCGTCCAGGTGTCGGCGCGATCGGGGACCATGACACCAAACTCCAGGGAGCCGAAGCGCGTGCGTGTCGCCGGACTGGCTTGCAGGTGGCTCTTGATCTCCTGATCGATGGACAGGCCGCTTGCCCAGCCGGCTGGCGTGTGGGAACCACCCTGAATGTTTCCGGGAAACAGCTCGATGCCCGTCAAGAGACAGCCGATGCCGCGCATGTGATTGTCGCCGTCGCCGCGTACTTTGTCGCACACGCCGTGCAGAGTCAGAGTGCGTTCCTTGAACGGTTCCAGCGGCTTGAGGGTTTCCTTGAGCGTGGCGAGCTTGCCTTCCTCGTCAGGCCAGAACGCGGAGGGAACGACGCCGTTTGGGCTGAAGAGAAAGACAAGTCGTTGTTTGCGCTGCCGCTGATTGGCGAAGCCAAGGCTGGGCAAGTTGAGAATGAACGGCAGGGCTGCCGCACCGATGCCCAGGTCGCGTAGGAAGTCGCGTCGCGTTCGGTTCAACATCTCGTCACTTCTCCGGTTAGCGTTTCAAGACCTTCGATTTATCTTCGGTTGGAAGCAAGGCAGACTCCGCGGTAATCTCCACCATCAGTTTGCGGACATTGCAGCGATTGTCAACAAAAAATCGCCGTAATTCGGACATCTTCCCTGATCCGTAAGCTCGGATCGGCTGCTTGACGAAATAATGGAAGAGCTGCTCCACGAACGCTTCCTGAACCTCGTCGCTGGCGGCCAGGAATGATGCGAGATCGCGGACGCCTGTGAATTTCACTTCTTCGCCCTTTCGGGTCAAATAGCTGCCCGTGGGATTGACCGGCCTGTCTTTTTCTTTCTCGCGGAAGCGGCCGATGGCGTCGAAATTCTCCAGCGTGAAGCCGAGCGGATTAATCATGCCGTGGCATGTCCGACAGGCTTGTGGTTGGGTTTGCAAATCAACACGTTCGCGCGTGGTCAATCGTGGATGCAACTCTGCTGGCAGTGGCGTGAACGCTTCGGGAGGCGGCAGCAACGCTCGGCCAAGGACACTGCGCGCCAGGAATACGCCGCGATGGATGGGCGAGCTGGACGCGGTGTACGCAAATGTCGCCATGAGATAAGGGTGCGTGAGGATGCCGGCACGGTCGCCGGTCTTCGACGGGACTTTCTGAAACGCAGCATTCGTCGGGAGATCGACGCCGTACAGGCGGGCCAGCCGGCCGTTCAGGTACAAGGAGTCAGCGAGGAAAAGCTGGCGAAAGTCCGAAGTATCGCTCCACAACACGTCATCCAGGAACAGCTCCAGAGAAGAGCGCAGGTCTGTAGCAGCGGGGCGGTCAAAGCCAGGGAATTGGGAGGGATCTTTGGCCAGGTCGGGAGCGGGATCGACCTTGAGCCATTGCATGAAGAAATCATGCAGTTTGGCGTGCGTCCGCCGATCGGACGCCATGCGTTCGGCCTGACGCAGCACCTGTTCGCGCGTGGTCAACTTGCCGGACCCCGCAGCTTGCAATAGCTCCGAATCGGGCAACGAATCCCACAGGGCGAACGCAAGACGAGAAGCAATGTCGTAACCGTCTCGACCGCTGCCAATTTCCCGATAGAGATAACGCGGCGATTTGAGGATGAGCAACAGACTTCGCTTGACGGCAGTTTCGACATCGCGCGCGCTGGCGAACGGATGATCGATATACAACCGCTTCTGCTCATCCGTCAGGGGCCGACGAAAAGCACGTTCGGCGAAACGACGACAAAATTCACGCAGTTTCGCTTGCCGATCCGTGGCATCGTCGCGGACACCCGACAACTCGGCGAGACGGCTTGCCACGTACTCGGCGATTGCGATGGCCGCATCTGTCGTCGCCTGATCCCATGCGCGAGAGATTGAAGTGCCGCGCTCATAGCCGACACTGCGATCGTCTGGAGGAAACGGCGTGTCGAGGACGAACGAAACTGGCACGGACTGAGGCGACAGGCAGCGCTGTGGAATGGTCTCCGGCGTGCGGTGTGGCAGTTTCCACTCCAGAACGATCGATGCCTTGACCTCTGGTTTTTTCTTTTTCTTGTCCTTGGAATCATCGACACCTTGCTTGGCCTTGGAGAACTCCAGACGCAGCGGATAGACGCGGCCGGCCAGCAGGAAGATGGCGGCGCGATGCTCGTTGTCCTTGCCGGATTTGACCCAGGCGTCGATTAACGGACGCTTGTTGTCGTTGACCCAGAGGCGTGTTGCATGTTCCGTGCGGATGACGAATTCGTACTCTCCCGTCTCCGGGGCCAGCACCGAACCACTCCAGCGGATTGAGAACTGATCGGGTTCAAACTTTGAAGGTTCCGGGCCATTGACACCGAAATCGAACTGGACGACTGGATCGTTCCGTTCGATAACACGTTCGCTTGTGCGTCCGAGTCGCCGCGACTTGAAATACTCGCCTTTCAGACCTCGCTGATTATCCCAGCTTGCAGGTCCGCGAAACGTGCCGATCAGGTCAGCGGCCACCTGACGATATTGCCGCACTGTCAGACGCGACAGTTCGATGCGCGGTGGCTTGTTGCGAGCCTGGGCCGCCTTTGAGTAGAACGCCTCATAAATGTACACGGCCACCTTCTGAGCATCGTCGCCGGTACACTTCTTTTCCGAGTCCTTGGGCATCGACTTGGCGATGAATCGTGTTAACTGGTCCACCGAGCGATCGCCCGTGAGAGGACGCTCGTAGTCGTCGCTGCCTTCGCCCTTGGCTCCGTGACAGGAGGAGCATTCTTGCCGATAAATCTGTTCGCCGGTACGTCCACCCGCGGCATCGGCCTCGCCGGTGAGGAACAAGAAGCACAGACACAGGAGCATCGTCCCGTGCAGCCGATGGCGAGAGTTAGATTCAGATGACAAACAGGTTTGCATGGCTGGTCGAATCAGGTGAGCCGGTAGGACTAAGCAATGGTAGGCGGGACGGCAAAGCCGTTGGTAATAGTGTGAACGTTCGTACGCCGAATGTCAAGCGAGAAGAGGTGAAAAACAAACCGAGCCGCGCACGCAGCGCAGCGGAGTAAGCGGTTG
>DATBHJ010000152.1:0-52097 GCA_036557565.1 Gemmataceae bacterium | reverse complement strand
GAGTTGTGGTTTCACGCCCCGCTCGCCGGTTTCTCGCTGCTGCTCCTGGAGGCTCAAGCTATGTTTCGCTGGATATGCGTTACCATTCTATTGTCGGCCAGCGCCGTTGCTGCCGTGTGGTTAACAGTCCCACATGTGATTCCCGCGTCACAGAATCAACCTGCTTCGGGTGGCGATGCACCGGAGAAAAAAAAGCCAGTCCCTGCACGTCAAGAAGAGGCGCCCCGGCCTCAGCGCCAATCGTCCGCATCGTCGGGAACGCGTGGACAGCCCGAGGTTTATGTTTATCCCAAAAGCGTTTCGGAACTCTTGACCGAACCAGTGCTCATTCCGGACTGCCCGCTCGCCATCGTCGAGAAGCAGGAGGTCGCCAGCCAGAAGGAAGGCCTACTCTTATTCATCGGCACGGACGTGCAGATGGGAGAGAGTGTCCCGCCCGAGAAACAGTTACCTGAAGCTCGATTGGGCTTTTTGGCCATTATCGTGGGCGACAAGGCTGTCGAAGGAGAAGATTCTTTCCAACTACCTAACGACAAGAATTGGTACCGGCGAGCCCGCGCGACGGACCCATTTGAACCGGAAAAGATCTCTCTGCTACAGGAAAGACGTACGGTACGAAAGCTCCAGGTCGGCGATCGGGTCAAGCGCAATCAATTGCTGGCGCAGGTCAATCCAGACAAGTCGTCTGATGATGTGGCGGTGAAAATCGCCAAGTTAAACGGCGTCGAGCGGGCACGTCAGGCGGCGTTCAAGACGAAGAATGAATACTCTCGCCGCCTCGTGGCCTACTACGATGTCAATCGCCGGCAACCGGGCACAATCCAGACCGACCAATTGATGGAGACCGAAATACAGAAGACGAAAGCCGAATCGGAAGAACGGGTCAAGCAGGCAGAAATCGTCGAAGCTCAACGTACACTCAACGCCGCGGTGACGGACCTGAAAATGCACGAGGTCCGCGCCGCCATCGATGGCATCGTTAAGGAGATTTACAAGAATCACCAGGGTGATGCCATCAAGCCGTACGAGTCCATTCTGCGAATCGAAAACGCAGCGCGTTTGCGAGCGGAAGGTCGCCTGCCGATCGAGGAAGCGCTCAAGCTCTCCGAGGGCATGACGGCCGTCATCGAGGCCAGCCGTCCCGAAGCGCCAAAATTCGTCCTCAGCGGCCATCTCGGACCGGTCAACTGTGTGGCCGTGAGCCAGGGGGATCGGCCGGTCATCGTTTCCGGTAGCGACGACGAAATGCTGCGCGGTTGGGATTCTCTCACCGGAGACAAGCTCTGGACGATTTGGCCGCTACATTCGTCGGTCCGGGCCGTGGCCTGTTCGCCGCCGAAAAGCAAATTCAATCTAGCTTGCTTCGGTTGCGCGGACGGCACGGTTCGAGTGATCGATCTGAAAAATCCGGACAAGGAGAATCTGCGCGAGATGTCCGAACGCCATACCCGAGCTGTCCTCGGCGTGGCGTTCAGCCCTGACGGCGAGGTGATCGCCACTTGCGGCGACGACGGCCTCATTCGTTTATGGAAGACCGAGACCGGCGAATTGCTGCGGCCCCTGCCTGCTCATGCTGGCCCGGTCACGTCTGTACAATTCGCTTCGGCCACGCGGCTCGTATCGGCCGGAAAGGACAATCGCTTGCACGTCTGGGACGTGGAGGACGTGACTCGGGCGCGCAGGATCGCGCCGACCTTCGAGCACCGCGGCGGTCAAGTATTGCGCCTGGGGGTCAGTCCCGACGGCAAAACGGTCCTGTTCGATCAGGGCAAGGAGATTCGTCTGTTGACACTCGAAGACAAGCAGATTGTCGGGAGCTTGCAGAACCCGAGCGGACAGATGAATTTCTCGACCATGGCCTTGTTCTCGCCTGACGGTAAGACCATCCTGACCAATCGCTCGGGCTCGTCCCCCGAGAAGCTGCAACTGTGGCGCACGCCGGTGACACAACCACGTGGATCGGAGTTGCGCCAGTTCATCTGGAAGGGAGCGGCCACCTGCGGCGCCTTCGCTTTGGACAGCTCGTTTGCCGTCACCGGTACGGAGGACCATAAGGTATTGGTCTGGGCAATGCCGAGCAAGGAAGAGATCGTTAGCCGCCTGGAAGCGAAGTTGACGCTCGTCGAAAAATACATCGACACGCAAAATCGCGATGTCCGCGTCTGGGCCGAGGTGGAAGCTCCCGAATGGCTCATTCCCGGCATGAAAGCCACCATGGTCGTGCAACCGCCGAAGAAGTAGATCTCATCCCGGCGAGCGGGGCGAGTTAACACCCCGGTGAAAAGGATCGGGGCGTTAACACGCCCCGCTCGCCGGCAAATTGATTCTGAGTGATCGTTCATGGATAACACCACTCCTGTATCTGAACTCGAACGGCGCAAACAACTACGCCTTCGGCTGCGCCGCGATCTCGTCATCGAAGCGCAGAAATACGAAGGCCGAACGTTCCACGTCGTTAAAGATCCCGTCAGCCTGCGCTATTACCGCCTCAAGGACAACGAGTATTTCTTGTTGTCCTTCCTCGATGGCAAGCACACTCTCGAAGAAGCGCAGAAAGAATACGAGGTCCGCTATCGTCCCGACCGGCTCAAGCTGGAGGATGTCGAGGCGTTCGGTCAGCAGCTCATCAACGCCGGCCTGGCTCAGAATGAGTCGCCGCGCGCCGGCAAGCAGCTATACGAGCAGCGCCGCAAACGCAAGCGTAGCGAATGGATGCAAACGCTGACGAACATCCTTTACATCAAAATCCCTGTATTCGATCCAGACTGGCTGCTCAAACGTATGCTCCGCTGGGTGGGCTGGATCTTCAGCCTTTGGTTCTTTGCCCTGAGCGTATTGTTGATGTTGTCGGCGGCGGGTCTGGTGGCGACGCACTTCGAAACGTTTCGCTCAAAGCTGCCCGAACAACATATGTTCTTCCGCTTCCAGACGATCGCTTACATGTGGGCGGCACTGGGCGCAGTCAAGATCATCCACGAATTCGGCCACGGACTCAGTTGCAAGGTCTTCGGCGGCGAGGTCCACGAAATGGGGGCGCTGTTACTGTGCCTCTCGCCGGCATTGTATTGCAACGTCTCCGACGCCTGGACACTGCCGAGCAAATGGCACCGCATCATCATCAGCGCCGCCGGCATCTACGTGGAACTGGTCATTGCCTCCATCGCCACATTCGTGTGGTGGAATAGCGGCGCGTATCCGTTTATCAACAACCTGTCGTTGAGCTTGATGGTTGTGTGCAGCGTTAGCACGGTTGTCTTCAACGCCAACCCGCTGATGCGCTACGATGGCTACTACGTCCTGGCCGACTGGCTCGAGATTCCCAACCTGCGCGAGCGTTCCAACCGCTTCCTCAAGAATCTGATGCTCGAACATTGCCTCGGGATCGAGGTGACGCCCGAGCCGTACATGGCGCTGTGGCGTAAGATCCTGTTCATTTCGTATGCCGTCGGCAGCTACATCTATCGCTGGGTAGTGACATTCGCCATCCTGTGGTTTCTGTACTCATTCCTTCGCCCCTACAAACTCGAAGTTATCAGCCAGATGTTGGCCCTGGGCGCAGCGGCATCTATGGCCGGCTGGCCGCTGTACCGACTGGGCAAATCGATCTACAAGCGTGGGAGAGTCCCTGACATGAAGAGATGGCGTGTGTTGGTCAGCGCTACGGTCGTGATCGGTCTGGTGTTGTTCGCTTGCCTGGTGCCGGTGCCTGTCAGCCGCATTCGCGGTCCGGCCCTCGTGCAGGCCGACCCGAACTCGACCGTCACCGGCAAAGTTTACGTCCTGCACGATGGCATTCTGACTAAGTTGAACGTTCGCGCCGGCGATACCGTCGAGAAAGGTCAAGTTATCGCCGAGTTCCGCGATCCCGATATGGATGCCAAAATGGTCCAGGCCCAGATCGAGAGCTACGATGCGGAGTGGCACCTGGAAGCTCTGCAACAGAAACTGCGGCAGGCCATCGAGATCGACGATAAAAACAAGATCGCGGCGGAGATGAGCAAGCTCAACACTAAATTCGAGACCGCGAAGGCGAGAGTGAAGGGCCTGGAGAGGGTTCGCGATGAGGATCTGGTGTTGCGCGCGCCCTGTTCGGGCACCGTCGGCGTGGCCCCATCTATCGATGACGTCACACGCTCCTTCCCCGCCGATCCAGTCAACCCTTTCTGCACCATCAACAACCCAGGTCAAGTCCGGGTATGTATGCCCCTTATCACCCCTGACTTCAATCGCCTGCGGCAAGACCTTGAACAGCTAACCCCCGCAGCCATCAAGACGCGTAAGCTCATGAAACGCTACGTCAAGGTCGCCTACAACAACACACGCCTGGCCGATGTGCTTGCGGACTTGAAAAAACAAGTGAAGGAACTGCAATGGACGACGGATAAAAACGCCGGCGCAATCGAGGATCTGACAGTTTCCTATCAGGCCAAGTCCGAACAACGCCTGGGGTTGGTTCTCGACGCCCTGTGTGATCGCATGGGTCTGGGCTTCGTGATCATCTCGGATCCGGACAGCTCGCAGGACGGCCATTTACTGATCCGTCCTGGCTCGGAGCGCGGCGAACCGCAGGGCGGACGACCGCTGGCCGATCTCGATGTGACCATCCGCGTCAAGGGCCGCGATATCAAGACGTGGAAGGGCAAGATCCGCCAACTTCCCGAATCGGAAGCCAAGACCGTACCGCCGATGCTCTCCAATCGCCAGGGTGGCCCCGTGGCCGTCAAGGCAACGATGGGCAGCGATAAACAACTGGTTCCCTCCACGCAGCAATACCTGGTATACGTCGAGATTCTGGATGCCGATGAATCGATCTTGCCCGGCACCGCGGCGCAGGTGAAGATCTACTGCCAGCCGGAGACTTGCATCCACTGGGTATGGCGGTGGCTCAATGAGACCTTCGATCTTGGTCTGGTGTAAGACCAAGGCGTGGTTCCACACGAAACGAAATCCTGACGTGCCGCCTAAATCCGGCGGTTCGCCCGGCGAGGGAAGGATCCCGCGATGGCCAGTTATCGTGGACACCTGACTTTTGCTGGCCTACTCGGCGCAGGCTACGGCAGCCTCGCCTTACTTGGGGGGAGCTGGGATTGGGGATCGGCCCTGATCGCGGCAGGACTGACGACCCTGGGCGGACTTTTGCCGGATCTCGATAGCGACAGCGGTGTACCGGTCCGCGAGTTGTTCGGCGTCGCGGCTGCCATCGCACCTATACTGCTTTTCGATCGCGTCAAGACACTTTGCCAAGGATCCAGCGAACAAACCGTCGCTATGCTCGCGGTGACCTATTTACTTATCCGCTATGTGATGTCATTTCTTTTCAAGAGTCTCACCGTCCATCGCGGGATGTTTCACAGCATTCCGGCGCTCGCGATCGCCGGCCTAGCAACATTTCTGATCTATCCCAGCGACAACGCAATTCTACGGCTGTTCCTGAGCGGGGCGGTAGTGATCGGTTTTTTGTCGCACTTGATTCTCGACGAAATCTACAGCGTCGATTTCATGGGGGCGCGGTTGCGTCTGAATAAGTACGCTGGAAGTGCCTTAAAATTATTCTCGAAATCGTGGCCCGCAACGCTGACGACTTACTTCGTGCTGGCTATCTTGGCCTGGCGGGTCGCGCTAGTGGGGCACTAATCACGAGACATCACTTGATGAGCGCCTCGTAATCGACGGGGCGCCCCTTATCGAGCCGCGGCAAATTCAGAGAAACAATCTCCGGATATTTCTGCGCCGCGCCCGTGTTGAAAACAACCACTTCCTCATCGGTGCCAACCTTGCCTGCCGCGATAAGTTGCTCCAAACAATCGAAACAAACCGCCGTCTCCGGGCAGACGGAGATTCCTTCCAGGCTCATACTGCGGCGCATCCATTCGACGACGCGATCCTCCCTTCCGGCAATTGCACAACCGCCGCTGGCACGGATGGCATCGAGCATCATGAAATCGCCGACCGCAGCAGGCACGCGCAAACCGCTAGCAATCGTGTGCGCGTTGGGAAATGGCTCGGCGAAGCGCTCACCCTTCTCGAAGGCACGCACAATCGGAGCACACCCGTCGCTCTGGCAACTGATTAGTCGCGGCAAACGCTCGGAGCGCAGCCATCCCAGTTCGCGCAGTTCGGCGAACGCTTTCCACATGCCGATGAGGCCGGTGCCTCCGCCGGTTGGATAGAGAATCACGTCAGGCAAGCGATACTCGGTTTGTTCGGCCAGTTCCAGCCCCATCGTCTTTTTGCCTTCAAGACGATACGGCTCTTTGAGCGTGGACACGTCGAACCAATCGAGCTTTGGCGTGCCCTCTCGCACAATGCGACCGCAATCGGTGATGAGACCGTTGACAAGAAAAACACGCGCTCCGGCCAGGTGTGCCTCGATCTGGTTGATGATCGGAGTATCTTGCGGCATGAACACGTAAACTTCCATGCCAGCACGAGCGCCATATGCAGCGAGCGCACCGCCAGCGTTCCCTGCTGTCGGGATGGCCAGACGACGCAGTCCGAGATGCCTGGCCATACTGACGGCCGTTGTCATACCTCGGCTCTTGAAACTGCCGGTCGGCAACTGTGATTCATCCTTGAGGAGCAAGCGCCGCAGTCCCAGTGCTTGCCCCAGGCGAGGACAGGGCAACAACGGCGTCATCCCCTCACCGAGTGTCACGGGCTCGGCGTCCGAAGGTAAGGGCAATAATTCCCTGTAGCGCCACAAACTTGGCGGCCGAGAAGCAAAGGTATCCGGAGAAACAGTGCGTTTCACGGCTGCGAGATCGTAACGGACCCACAAGGGCCGTCCCTGGTGTACGGTGTGAACCTGTCCTGCGGGAAACCTTGTGCCGTCGAGTGCGCTTTCCAGATGGGTGACGTAGGTGTTCATCGTGATCTCTCTGCCGCGTGTGTGAACAAGAAAAAAATAGTGTATGCGTTAGGGGTATAAACGGCTCTATATTAGATGGAGACCTTTGAAAAAGGCGAAGCATCCGATGGCGAATGCGCGACAGCATCCGATCCTGCATTATCTGCGGCGCGTCCTAGGCGAAGCGTCCAGCGGAGGCGTCAGCGATGCCGATTTGCTTCGACGCTTCGTAAATGAGCGCGACGAGGCGGCTTTTGAACTCTTGCTGTGGCGACATGCAGCGATGGTATTGCATGTCTGCCGGCAAGTGCTGAGCGATGCCGACGCCGCGGAGGATGCCTTTCAGGCGACATTTCTCGTCTTCGTGCGCAAGGCCCGATCGATCGGTCGCGGGGAAGCACTGGCCTCCTGGCTCTATCGTGTCGCGTATCGCATCGCCCTCAAGGCGCGTGCTCAGGTCAAAACACGAACCGTCACGTCGGAAGAGCTGGATGGCATCGCAGCCGCGGAAGTCGTGGACGCCGACGAGCGCGAATTGCGGAGGATCATTTGCGAAGAAGTGAATGGTCTGCCGGAGCATTATCGCGCGGCTGTAGTGGCTTGTTTTTTCGAGGGCAAAACGCACGAGGAAGCAGCGAAGCAACTCGGCTGGCCGCGAGGCACAGTGGCCGGTCGCGTGGCGCGCGCTCGAGAATTGTTGCGTCACCGACTACTGCGTCGCGGAGTGACGCTGACGATGGGGGCACTTGTTGCGTCCCTGACCGTCCGCACTGCACAGGCGGCGCTGTCGGGCTTAGTTGATTCGGTCATTCACACGGCGCGGCTGCTGGCTACGGGACAGACAACTGTCGCCGTTGTCTTGCCCCATGTCGCCGCCTTGGCGGAAGGAGTGTTGCAAACGATGTACTGGACGAAAGCGAAAATCGCGGTGATCGTGCTGTTCCTCGCCAGTCTGGGAGGAGCAGGTGTGACTCTGCTGGCGACTCAAGAACAAAATCAAGTCGCCACACCGAGGAATGCGATGCTGGCATCGACGCAACCTTGGTCGCAGCCCGTTGCAGACATGGCCGAATCGGAACCAGTCCAGGTCAGCCAGGTTGATAAGGACGACGAGCCGGCAGTAGATCCGCCTGCCGAGGAGAATCCGCCTCAAGATGTGGCTAAACTGAAGGCCGAGATGGTGCAAAGTCGGCTCAAGCTGAAACGGCTAGCAGCGGCCATGCAGAATTACGCGGCCACTTATGAAGGGCGTCTCCCACTGGCGGCTTCTGTAGGAAAGGACGGAAGGGCGCTTCTGAGTTGGCGCGTCGAGTTGCTGCCTTTCCTGGGCGAAAACGATCTTTACAACGAGTTCAAGCGCGATGAGCCGTGGGATAGCCCGCACAACCGGAAGCTAATTACCAAGATGCCAGCGGTGTTCGCTCCGCCCGGCGTCAAGACCTCGCGACCGCATTCGACCTACTATCAGGTGTTCGTCAGTGCGGCCCCCTCCGCGGATGTAGCAGGCGCACCCGGAGGTGCGGGAATGCCAGGTGCGGCGGGGCCGGGTATTGGTCCCAAGCCCATGATGCAAGGAATGCAAGGAGGAGGAATGGCGCAGATGATGGGCGGGATGCGCGGTGGACCTCCTCAAGGAAACGCGCCGGCAGGAGGCCCAGGCAAAATGACAAAGCCGGGTGCTTCCCCGGGGCCGATGGGAGGTGGAGGCCCCCCTGGTATGGGTGGCCCTCCGGGAGGAGCAGGGATGCCGGGACTTCCCGGCGGCCCAGCAGGAGGACCAGGCATGATGCCCCCTGGTGCCATCTTCCCTCCGGCCGGAACTGTTCCGGCTTTTGTCAAAGGCGAGACGACAATGTTTCCGGCCAGCTTCGTCGATGGCACGTCCAACATCATCCTCATCATCGAAGCGGGCAATCCCGTGCCGTGGACCAAACCGGAGGATCTGCGCTACGCCGACGATGAACCGTTGCCGGAACTCGGCGGTCTCTTCCCCAACGTCATCCACGCCGCCTTCGCCGATGGATCGGTCCACACGCTGACCAAGAATTACAACAAGAAACAGCTGCGCCTCGCAATCACCATCAACGATGGAATGCAGATGGATGTCTCGAGAATAGAAGCAAACTCTCGTCCAGTTGGGCGAGCGGGCCGGGATCAAGCCAGTTTCGACTCGTGGCAACTCAAGAATGACGAGCTGCGAAAGGAATTGAGGATAGCCCGCCAGCAAATTCAGCTACTCAAGGAAGAACAGGAAGTGGAGCGCGAGTTGGCCGGCGAGGATCCACGCGTCACCAAGCTCAAGGAAGAACACACGCGCATGCAGTCGGAGCTGAAGAAGCTGCGTGAGGAGATCGACGCTTTGAAGAAGGACATCCATCAGCCGCGCAACCGCTAACAAAACCCGGATATTCCCGAGTCTTCTGGAGAACCTGCCCCGCCTGTCCTTTCGATAGAGCGGGGCAATTTTCTGCGCTTCCGAAATCCTCCAAAGAGCCGACTTGACGCTGCGGTTGGGCGTCGGTATTATCGATGCCGGTTTGATCGAGGTGGGCTACGCAGTAAAAAGCGGATTGCTGGCCTCCTCTTTTGAATCCTGAATTGAGACGCACCAAGGTTTGCCGCTTGACTCGTCAGTCACCCATGGACGGGCACCTCACCCGAAGCGAATTTCATGTTGATGCAACGCTCGGCGTCGGTCGTCCGCATCTGGACGCCGGCCAAGGTGAACCTGTTTCTGGAAGTGCTTGCACGGCGGCCCGATGGATACCACGAGCTGGCGACCTTGATGGTGGCCGTCAGCCTGTATGACACACTGGAGTTCACGGAGGAAAGCACGGAAGCCACGGCGCTTCGTTGCGATCACCCTTCTTTATCGACTGGGCCTGATAACTTGATTTGCCGCGCTGTCGAACTGGCGCGGCGCGAATCCGGTCGATCGGATGGAGTGGGCATTCGCTTGTGGAAGCGCATTCCGATGGCGGCAGGTTTGGCCGGTGGTTCCAGTGACGCGGCCGCTACTCTTGTTGGACTCAATAGCCTCTGGCGACTCGGCTGGGATCGGGAAAAACTGATACGGCTGGGGGCCTTGTTGGGAAGTGATGTGTCGTTTTTTTTCGCCGCCCCGGCAGCCTGGTGTACCGGACGCGGCGAACAAATCGAGCCTGTGCAGCTGGGCCGAAAGCTCGATTTGGTTTTGATCGTTCCGCCGACGGGTCTGTCCACGGCGGAGGTCTTTCGCGGCGTGAGTGTGCCCGCCGAGCCGCGATCCGGCGCGGCAGTTCGCCAGGCCGCGACGCAGGGAGATGTGAGTGAACTTGGCCGGCAGCTGCACAATCGCTTGCAGCCGGCGGCCGAGCGGCTTTGTCCTGCTGTGGTCGACCTGTTCGCACGACTGGTCGGTCTCGGGCCTGCGGGACAGCTGATGACCGGCAGCGGCAGCACCGTGTTCGCCCTCTGTCGCAACCCCGCCGAGGCCCTGTCTGTCGCACGCGCCCTGGACTCAGCACGGAATGAGCTGAAAGGCGCGCGTGCCTTTGTCGTTGGGAGTTGCCATTGAGTGTGCCACAGAAAAAAGGAGAACAACTGTGGTCATCACCGAAGTCCGTATCAAGCTCATGGAAGACAGCAATGAGAACGAGCGCTTGCAGGCGTTCTGCTCGGTGACGTTCGATGATGCTTTTGTCGTTCGCGACCTGAAGATCATCGAAGGAACCAAAGGCTCGTTCGTGGCCATGCCCAGCCGCAAGCTGACGGATCGTTGTCCCGGTTGCGGCTGCAAAAACCATCTGCGTGCCCGCTTCTGCAATCAGTGCGGCAGCAAGCTCGACGAGGACCGCGCCACCCGCGACGCGGATGGCCGCGTCAAGCTGCACGCCGACATCGCGCACCCGATCAATTCGGCCTGCCGCGAAGTCATTCAAACGGCGGTCTTGAAGGCGTTCCAGGCCGAGAAGGAACGTTCCAAGCAGCCCGGCTACGTCTGCACCTACGACGATTACGACAGCGATTACGACGGAGCTGCTGCCAGCTACACGCAGATCGTGAGCGAAATGAGCGGCTCGCGTGGCTACCGCGGCAACGGTGGTAATCGCAAGGAAGCGTCGAGTCCCGTAGGTGGTCGAGAGGACAAACGAGCCGAGGGATTCGGTGCCGGTATCCTCTAATCGATAGCTTCCGAGCCGCGCACGCAGCGCAGCGGAGTAAGCGGCCCGTCCAGCGCTACCGCTTACTTCACTGCGCTACAGGCGCGGCCCGGATTCTGCATGTCACTTCTCGAAGAACGGGAATAGCCGAGCCAGCTCTGCCTTGTTTGGCCGCCGGCCATATTCGCAAATCTCAAACGCCTCGGCGTGTTGCACTTTTGCCGCTTTCTCCTGGCCATGCCAGTCGATCAACTTGGCTCGAAAACGCTGGGCCGCGTCCCGATTCCGCGCCGCAAAGCCCTCGCGCACTTTGCGCCGTCGTTCCGTCTGTTTGTCCGGCTCGCTCGGCAGCAATTCCACCGAACCATTGGCGCCGCCCTCGTAAAACTGCGAGACGAGCGCATCCAGCGCATCGAGCTTACGATCAATCACAGAATCGATCGACACGGCGAGGTCGGGCTGGAACGCATTGGGCTTCTGAAAGCGGTCGGGATAAAAGAAATAGACGGGATTGTTCCGCAGGATCGGCGTATCGGGGCAGAAGAACGGCACCGTGACCATGTATGCACTGTCCTGCACGAGAATGCCGGTGTAGCGATGATCGGGATGGTAGTCGTTGGGCCGATGGCTCATGACGATGTCGGCCTTCCATTCGCGGATCAAGCGTGTGAGTGTGCGGCGATTCTCCAGCGTCGGCAACAATTCGCCGTCGTGAATGTCGAGCACTTCGGAGGTGATGCCGAGGATACGATCGGCACGTTCGGCCTCGGCGGCGCGTCGCCGCGCCAACGGGCCACCGGCCTCGCGCCAATGGCCAATGTCGCCATTCGTAACCGAGACGAATTTGACGTGGTGACCCTGGGCGGCCCACAGCGCCGCCACACCACCCGCCTGTAACTCGCAATCGTCGGGATGTGCTCCGAAGCAGATGATGCGCAATTTACCGTCTTCCGGCGGCAGAGAGCTGCGTGCAGGCGATTGCAAACCTGCCGCCTCCGCCTTCACGGCAGACGGTGCGATGCGGAGAAACCATACGGCCGTCAGCATGCCGGCGGCGAAACAGAACACGGCGATCAGTCCCATTCGATAGCGTCTCATTCGATCCCCCTTTCTTGTCGTTGCTGATCCTCGCCCCTCGCCACACGCAACTCTAGGGATACAGTAAACGACGCCCAGTCATCCCGCCGAATTCTTCACACTCGTGAGGCATCCATGCAACGCATCGCGCGCGATTTGGCTCGCAAGTACTGTTTCGATTGGCGTGACGAAGCCCTCTTGCGCGTTCGTCCCGGTGAACGTTTCGAGATCGAGACATGGGACGCCAGCACCGGGTATTTCAAGACACCGGCGGACAAGGCCATTCCCGCTCGCCGTCCTGGCTTCGACCGCAGTCCGCCGCTGGCCAATCCAATCGGCGGACCGGTATATCTCGAAGGGGCCGAGCGTGGCGACACGCTTGTGGTCAGCATTGAAGAAATCATTGTCGGCGATTTTTCCTGGATTGCCATCGGGCCGCGGCGTGGCCCACTCGGCGAATCGACGCGCTGGCCGGAGCTATCCGGCGATTACACGACGAAGATCTTTCGCCACACTCCCGGCCCCAGCGGCACTCTGCGCGACGGCACGCTGCATTTCAGCGAACGCCTTTCCTGGCCGATCACGCCATTCATCGGGACACTGGGTGTGGCTCCCGACAGGGAAGTGACTACAAGCATCGACGGCCAAGGCGAGTGGGGCGGTAATCTCGACATCCGCGATGTGTGTCCTGGCCACCGTATTCTGTTACCGGTTTTCCACACGGGCGCTCTGTTTTATCTCGGCGATGTCCACGCCAGTCAAGGCGATACCGAGTTCACCAGTATCGCTGCGGAGACGAATGCGACCGTTCGTCTACATCTCGATCTCATCAAAGGCACTCGCATTCCCTGGATGCGCATTGAGAAACCGCAGTCGATCATTTCCGTTTATGCGTGTCGTCCCCTGGAAGTGGCGGTCGAGACCGCGACAATCAACCTGATCGATTGGCTAATCCGCGATTTCGGTTTCACACCGACGGATGCGTACTGCCTGGTCAGCACCTGCCCCGATTTCCGCATCCACGTCTATCAGATGTGTAAGCTCGGCAAACTGAATTATGTCGCCGGCGCGGAGATTCCGAAACGATATGCACTTTCGTAAGATTTCATCCGAAGCGAATATCCCTTTGTGGCGCAAGGATCGCTGAATTGGGCGTTCTCATTCTGAGTGGCCGGCCAGCCGTCCCGCGGGCGGAGTTTTTTCGTCATCCTCCGTAGCTTGCCCGACTCGATCAGGTATCCTGAAAGATAGAGAGCAGTCCCGTCCGGGCTTCCGGGAGTCGGTTGCGCCGCCACGGGGGCTGCGACCGCATCGAGAGGAGCTTTCCATGTCGCGCGATCCTGGTGCCAGAGACGCATCGCTTGCCAAAGCCCGGCGCACCTTTAGCCGGCCCTGGCCAATCATGGGTGTCGCCCTGGCTTGCACGGTCCTCGGACTGGCTTTCTCGCAGACAACCCTCGTTCCTCTGCGTGTAACGTTCCTCGGTGCAGGATTGCTTGTGGCAGGCATCGCGGTAGCACGTCGCTTGCAAACCACGAGCTGGGAATTGGAAGATCGCGTGGAGTCAGCCGCCGTTCTGGCGGTCTCTGCCATTGTGGCGCTGCTCACCTACCTGGACATCTATGCGAAGTGGGACTCCGCAGAGCTTTTCGTCAGGGTGTTCATGATCGTCGCCGTGGTGGGGGCCTTCATCGTGATGCTGCCGCGAACCGGACGTCGCATCGCTGCCCTTGCATTCGTGTTGTTCCACTTCTGCGGCATTCTCACGGCCGTTACTTCCGTGCCGCCGCGCCAGGACCAGCCGCCCTGGATCTCCATGATGATCTGGAGCAAGTTTTATCGCTATTATTTGTTCTTCACGCATTTTACAAATGCCTATCACTTCTACTCGCCCGATCCGGGACCGGCGACGCTCTTGTGGTTCCACGTCGAGTATGAGGATGGCAATGCCCGCTGGATAAAGATCCCCAATCGTGAGGAAAGTCCCGTCGGCCTGCACCACCAGCGCATGTTGGCAGCAGCGGAGAGCGCCGGGACCCAGCCGACACCTCCGCTTATTAGGCGGGAACTGATCGATTTGTACGAACAGAAAGCTCCGCGCCCCTATGAAGTACTCCCCGGCATCCCGCACGCGTCCGGTGAGGAGATTCTGAAACGGCGGAGAGAGGGCGCAGAGACACACAAATTCGTAGATCCTGATGACCTTGACAAAAATGGTCGGCCGAGGCCTGCCCCGCTTTACCTCATCTTCGAGGAAACGGGTGCGCCGATGATGACCTTAATGACGCAGTATTCAGAGCCGATTGAGTACGGACGGCGGCTAATGGCATCGTACGCTCGGCATATAGCCCATACCGAGTCTGATCCCTCCAATCCGGTCAAGGCCGTACGTGTCTACCGCCTGGTTCACAAGATGATGACGCCGCGCGAGCTTGACGAAGGCAAGGATCCGCTTGATCCAGCCAGTTTCCTGCCCTACTACCAGGGCAAATATAGCCCCGAAGGCAAACTGCTGGATCCGGACGATCCCTTTTTGTTCTGGCATGTGCCCATCGTCCGAGTCTCGAGGCGTTATCCCGAACCGGGCACATATGTAGGCCCGCCGGACTCCCCGATCCCGATGATGTCGCTATCGGGATTTCAGGCGACTCCGGAGGATCCAGGGAAGCTCCTGAATTTCGTCGAGATCCACGCCGAGCAGAGCGATAAGTTTCGCACGGAAACGACCAAGAAGTGATGCCGATTCCGAAATGTCTGGCCCAGAAATCGCCCTCTCCGGGCTCGTTCTGACACAGGTGCTACACCATGAAAACTACCAGTTCTCACAACGTAGATGCTGAAGCGGCTGATCGATCCGAGAGCGAAGAGCAACCATTTCTGTGCACCGCTCGCGCTGTCGAACGCTTCTTTTTTCAGCCTTCCGAGCCGACAACGCTGGGACTGATGCGCATCGCTGCGGGCATCCTCGTCCTCTATATACAGCTTGTCTATTGCATCGGCCTGACTGATTACGTCGGTCCGTACGCTTGGATAAGCAACGACGTGACCCGGTATGTGCGCTCAGAGAATTACATGCAAGGTCCCGCCTCCAACTGGAAGGATGGCTTTGGGGAATCCGACGGCGAATGGTTCACAGACCAATGGATGTGGTCGATTTACTACCACGTCGAGGACCCGATGTGGGTCTGGGTGATTCACCTCACCATCACCTTATTCATGCTGCTGTTCACGCTCGGTTTGTGGACGCGCGTCACCAGTGTGCTGACGTGGATTGGCTCGTTGATGTATCTCCACCGCGTGATGCAGCCGGGCATGTTGTTCGGCATGGACACGATGACGAACATCTCTCTGTTTTACCTGATGATCTCACCGTGTGGGTCAGCCTTGTCTCTGGATCGGTGGCTCCAGGTTCGCCGTGAGCGCCGACGTTTGGGTTCTAATTACGTGCCGCAACCACCGGAGCCGAGTGTGTCAGCCACCTTCGCTACGCGGCTGATTCAAATGAATTTCTGTTTGATCTACTTCGCGGCCGGTACATCAAAGCTGTTGGGAACCTCGTGGTGGAGCGCCACCGCACCAAACGGTTTTCTCCTCAATTATTCCTTCGCTCCGTTCGATGTGCCGGCCTATGTCACTAACCTCAAGCGACTTGTCGCGCATCGCTGGCTGTGGGAGCTTTTCGGCACCTTGGGCGTCGTCGGCACACTCAGCTTGGAACTGGGCTTTCCTTTCCTCGTCTGGAACCGCCACACGCGCTGGCTCATGGTATGCGGTGCTGTGCTTTTCCACACCATGATCGCTTTGCTCATGGGCCTGGTGACCTTCAGCCTGACGATGCTGGTCCTGGTCCTGGCGTTCATTCCACCGGAGGCAATTCGCCAAACGATCGAGTCGTGGAACGTGGCGCTGCGACAAGGTCTGACCAAGCAGGCCGGCGGTAAAGCAGGACCACAAGTAGTATTATCACGATAGATTCCTCTCACCATTCCGCCGCGCTTGTAGAAGCGGGCTTCAACCTGCGACTACGTGGGCTGCGGATTGCTGTTGAAATGGGCAGACTTTGCCTCAAGCATATCTCCGCGCCCGTCGATAAAAAGAGAACGGAACGGCCTTGCGTCGCGGGGGAACATTGCGTATGAGGCAAACGGATCCTGTGGAAATCCGATGATTCGACTTCTCCACCGAGTTGGCCCAGGGTGCCTCGGTCGGAGACGGGTAAATGCAACATGGGCCTATTCATCCCACGAGGCGGCAGATCGCACGGGGGCCGCACCAAGGCGGTCAGGTTCGTGCTGTTGGCGTGCGTCCTCTTTGTCGCCGCGCCGGTGGGATCGTTTGCACAAACCAGCGAAAACACGCGCACCTACTATCTTCCGGCTCGATCCTTCGACATCCCGTTCTCGATTCCCCAAAATGATCCGGGCATCGAAGAAATCCTGAACGTTTCTACCGATGGACAAACTTACCGCTATGTCGCAACGGCAAGGCCCATCGATCGTCGCTTCCATTTCACGGCCCCGGCGGACGGTTGGTATTCCTTCATCGTGCAAACACGGGATGCCAGCGGCGCCCTCACGCCAGAGAATCTCCGAGGGGTTGCGCCGAACATCCGCGTCTGCGTCGATACTCAGAATCCGGCGATTGAGTCCTTCACTGCCGACGCTTCCTCCGACAGCGCTTTGCCCACCATCCGATGGAAGATCGTAGAACCAAACCTCAAGGAGGTCTTGGCGGACTATCGTTCGACCACCGGCGGCGACTGGGTGCCGCTGTTTCTGCCAGCCAAGGAAGAGGGGGCGCACCCCTGGAAGCCCTACTGGAGCGGCGAACTGGAAGTGCGCATGATGGCGATTGATAAAGCCGAGCGTCGCTCCGAAGTTCGCACGGTGCGCCTAAGCGTCGGCAAGAACGTGACGCGGATGCCGCCTTCGCAGGATCAGGCTGGCACCGGCAAAGTCCTGTTCGTCCGAAGCAAGACGTTCCAGCTCAATTACACCCTTGACGATCAAACCGTCGGCCCGTCGGACGTGGCTAGCGTGGACATCTGGAAGCTACATCCGGGACCAGGACAGGGTTGGATAAAGTGCGCGGAAAAAGGCAAGCGAATCGGGCCGGCCACCGTCAGCGTGGAGTCAGCGGGGCGCTGGGGGTTCCGATTGATCCCGGTCAGCGGCGTCGGAATGAAGGAGCGCGATCCACTACCGGGGGACACTCCCGACATCTGGGTCGAAGTGGACGACAGGCCGCCGCTCGTCAAGATCACAAACGTGACCGTCACTCAGGAGGCCGACGGAGGCTACTTGACCATCTACTGGAAGGCGGACGACGCTTTTCTGCACTCCATGCCAATCACGATCTTTCTAGGCTCGACTCCTAAAGGCGGAGATTGGAATCCTGTTGCCAAGGGCTTGCCCAACACTGGCCACTGGCGGCAGAAGCTCGAGGATTTGAACCTTGGGGCTCGCTACGAATTCGAACTAAAAGTGTCAGCTACAGATGAGGCTGGCAACACGGGCGAGAATCAGTGGCACGACACCGTCAAAACGGATCTGAGAATCCCGCGCATCAAACACATCGAAGTCAAGCCCGACGGAGCCGCGGCCAGCGGCCAGCAGCCTTATGGCTCCGCAGGCACGCCGCCGATCGGCGGACTTCCGTTTGATAACCAACCCTCCTCAAAACAGGCACCCTCGCCGAATAATGCAAAGGGCACGGGTTTCAACTTGCCAGGGAAATTGCCCTGACCCTCGACACAGCTTCTTCACTTCTCGCGCACTGTTCGGCTTGAATCGCCGGTACGGGATGATAGCCTAAAGACAGCAACAATCATTCTGTCACTAGTAAACGGCGAACATCATGACGAACGAATCCAAACAGAGCCAATCGTTTCACATCGAACGGCATGGCGACATCGCCATCATCACTCCCTCGCCGGAAGTGGAAAAGATGCCGGAGAACTTGATGGAGCAAGCGGCGCTGATGGTGCTTTCGCCCTTGCGCTCCGATCCACCCGCCGGTCTCATCTTCGACCTTAGCCGCGTCGATTACGTCGGCTCGTTGTTCCTGTCGTTCCTGTTGCGCTGCCACAAGCGCGTCAAGGAGCACGGCAGCGAGGTCGTGGTCGCCGGCGCTTCGCCGCGCGCCCGCGAACTCTTGCACATGACCGCTCTCGACACTTTGTGGGCTTTGTACGACAGCCGCACAGAGGCGCTGTCCGCTCTCGCGGGTGATTAAATCCGAAATCCGAAATCCGAAGGAAAACTCAAGCATCAAATCCAAAAGGGAACTGCTTTCGGCGGGTGGTTTTGAATTCGGATTTCGGGTTTCAGGTTTCTTTCGAAATTCGGATTTCGAGTTTCGGATTTTTCTTGTTGAGTTATTCTCCCATGCGTAATCCACCTCCCGGCTCTGGCCGGCCTTCGTTTCACAGTTCGTTTCAGCATGTTCACGATGATGCGGCGGCCGACGATCGCCAATCCATCGGTGTCGAGCACCTGGCACAACAAATCCGCGAGACGGCCGACAAGCTGCTCCGTGATGGCGCAACGCGCGGCGACATCAAGCTGCTCAGCACAGCCTTGAAGGAGCTGCGCTACGCCTTCAAAGTATTCACCCCCTATCGCCACTTACGCAAGGTGACGATTTTCGGCTCTGCGCGTTTGCCGGAGAGCCATGCGGCCTATGCCGCCACGGTCGAGTTCAGTCGCCGTGTCGCCGAGGAGGGCTGGATGGTCATTACCGGCGCGGCCCGAGGCATCATGGAAGCCGGACACGTCGGGGCCGGACGCGAGAAAAGCATCGGCGTCAACATCTTGCTGCCGTTCGAGCAGGAGGCCAATCCCATCATTCGCGGGGACCTTAAGCTAATGCACCTCAAGTACTTCTTCACGCGCAAACTGCTGTTCGTGAAGGAGTCTGACGCCGTCGCCCTGTTCCCTGGGGGCTTTGGTACGCAAGACGAGTGTTTTGAGGTTTTGACGCTGGTGCAGACCGGCAAATCACAGATTTTCCCCATCGTCATGGTGGACGAACCGGGCGGAGACTATTGGCTGCGATGGCGCGACTACATAATCGACCAGTTTCTCAAGCGTGAGTTGATCTCGCCTGCCGACATGTCGCTTTTCAAAGTGACGGATTCGGTGGACGAGGCAGTCGCCGAGGTGCTGAACTTTTACCGCGTCTACCACAGCATGCGCTATGTCCACGGCGACCTCGTGCTGCGTCTGCAACACTGGCTCTCCGACAATGTGATGCGGCGCATTCGCGAGGAATTCGCCGACATCGTGGTCGCCGGAACCATCGAACAAACGGAAGCGCTGCCCGAAGAGGCTATGGACACGCACATCGCCACGCTGCCGCGCCTGCGCTTTCGTTTTGATCGCCGCAATCTCGGCCGGTTGCGACAGATGATTGATGTGGTCAATCAAGCAGACAGCTGATGTTTCATGCAGTTAAAGATCGTCCACTGCTCTTTTTTCCTTCCCCGCCTGGACCACCTGGCGTACAATTGCTGAGTCCCGACGCCAGTCCTCGGGGATTGGCGACACGAAAGGGAATTGTGGCCGGATAGGCCGGGCAGAGTTGCCTGTGGCGAGCTAGGATTGCACGTCTCAGCCATCGCCATCAGCCCATTTCCAGGGACAAACAGCCATGCAGACACATCAAACGATCGAACCGGGCGCAGAGCAACTCAGGCTCCAGGACGAGCGCGAAGGACGAGCGGCGTGGAAAAAGTGGGGGCCATATCTGAGTGAACGGCAGTGGGGAACGGTCCGCGAAGATTACAGCTCAAACGGCGACGCCTGGAACTACTTCACTCATGACCAGGCCCGCTCTCGTGCTTACCGCTGGGGCGAGGATGGGCTGGCTGGCATTTGCGATAATCGACAGCTGCTCTGCTTCGCGCTGGCCCTCTGGAACGGCAAAGACCCGATCCTCAAAGAGCGACTTTTCGGTCTGAGCAACGGACAGGGCAACCACGGCGAGGATGTCAAGGAATATTACTTCTACCTCGACAACACGCCGACGCATTCGTACATGAAGTACCTCTACAAATACCCGCAGGCCGAGTACCCCTACCAGACCATCCTCGAATCCAACCGGACTCGCGACAAACGGGCACCCGAATTCGAACTGCTCGATACCGGCATTTTCGATCAGGACCGTTACTTCGACGTTCTCATCGAGTACGCCAAGGGAGACACCGAAGACATCCTGATCCGCATCACGGTTTGCAACCGGGGTCCCGAACCTGCCCAGATCGACGTTTTGCCCACTCTCTGGTTTCGCAACACCTGGTCGTGGAATGGCAAGGGAGAGAAACCGAGCCTGAAGAAACTCGATTCCGGTAAGGGCGTACGGGGCATTGTCGCACGGCACTCGCTGCTTGGAGAACGATTCCTTTATTGCGAGGGCGATGCCAATCTTCTGTTCACGGAAAACGAGACGAACACGCAACGGGTCTTCAATCAACCCAATAAACAACCGTACTGCAAGGACGGAATCAATAACTACATTGTCGGAGGAGACAAGAACGCGGTTAATCCGCAGCTACAAGGCACCAAAGTAGCTGCCCACTATCGTTTGACTGTGCCTGCCAAGGGAAGCCACACGATACAGCTGCGACTCACAGATCAGGGTGCGGATCGTCTGCGGGACCCATTCGAGGACGCGTCGGACACCTTCGATCTCAGACAGATGGAGGCAGACGCTTTCTATGACGGCCTCACACCGCAAGCACTGAGCAAGGATGAGGCCAGTGTGATGCGGCAGTCGCTTGCCGGGATGCTCTGGAACAAGCAGTTTTATTACTACGATGTGACTGAATGGCTGCGGGAGCATGGCGACAAGCCCGAGGAAGGCGTTCGCGCTCAGGTCCGCAACAGGGACTGGTTTCACATGTACAACGCGGACGTGATCTCCATGCCGGACAAATGGGAGTACCCCTGGTATGCCGTATGGGACCTGGCCTTCCACACCATTCCGCTGTCGCTGGTGGACGTCGATTTCGCCAAGGAGCAGTTGAGTCTGTTTCTTGGCCGCCATTATTTGCACCCCAATGGACAGATGCCGGCGTACGAGTGGAACTTTGGCGACGTTAATCCTCCAGTACACCCCTGGGCCGTCTGGGCGGTGTACAACTACGAGAAACAGCTGCGCGGCGGACGCGGTGACTTGCGGTTCCTCAAGTTTTGCTTCACCAAGTTGTCCATGAACTTCACCTGGTGGGTCAATCGCAAGGACGTCAGTGGCAACAACATCTTCTCCGGCGGCTTCCTCGGCCTGGATAACATCGGTGTCTTTGATCGAAGCAGTGCCTTGCCTACGGGCGGCCATCTCGAGCAATCCGACGGCACAAGTTGGATGGCGATCTATGCCTCGGTGATGCTTCAGATTGCGATCGAACTGGCAATCGAGGACGATCCACTTTACGAGTCGATGGCGCTGAAATACTTCGAGCACTATCTGTGGATCGCCTCGGCGATGGACAACCTGGGCTTCACAGGCGTCAAACTCTGGGACCATGAGGACGGCTTCTATTACGATGTGCTCCGCTTCCCCGACGGCAATGGAACCCGGCTCAAGGTCCGCTCACTTGTCGGCCTGCTGCCCTTGGCAGCGACCACCGTGCTGCCGGCCAACTTGCACGAACGGCTGCCACGCTTTTTTGAGGAGGCACAGTGGTTTCTGGAACGGCATCCGCACACGGCGGCACTGATGGCGACGCCCCTGGACGTCGGGGCCGGCGGCAAACGGATCCTCTCGCTAGTCAATCCAGACAAGCTCCGCCGGATGCTCGGCTACATGCTCAATGAGAAGGAGTTTCTGAGTCCCTACGGGATTCGGTCGTTGTCGCGCATTTACGCCGACCATCCCTACGTCTTCAACGCCGACGGTCAGGAATACCGGGTCGCCTACGTCGCGGGAGATTCAGACAGCAGCATGTTCGGGGGCAATTCCAACTGGCGGGGACCCATCTGGATGCCCATGCAGCTGATGCTCCTCCGCGGCCTGGCTAACCAGTTTGCATACTTGGGCCCGAATTTCACGGTCGAGTGCCCGGTCGGTTCGGGCCGCCAGATGGACCTCCTGGAGGTGTCCCAGGAGATTGCTCGCCGTTTGTCGCACCTGTTCGTCCGTAACAAGGAAGGGCGCCGGCCAGCGCATGGCAGCCATTCAAGGTGGAACGATCCCCAGTGGCGCGACCATGTCCTGTTCTACGAATACTTCAACGGGGACAATGGGGAAGGAATCGGAGCCAGCCATCAGACGGGCTGGACTGGCATTATCGCCTTCCTGATGCAGGGCTTCACCGCCGTACAGCCGGAAAAGGTCCTCAGGGGCGGAATGAGCGGCGTGATCAAGGTGAGCGCCCTGGTCGCTCAGGAGGCAGACAAACCCGAGGCCGTCGAGCTGGCAGAGGAGGTCCACGAAGAGGTGGCGGAGAAGGTAGTCGCCCAAGTGCTCGAAACAGTCCAGCAACAAGTGGCGGCGGCCGTTCACGCGGAGGAGGCGGAACACCTGCAGGAAAAAGTTGAAGAAATCGTCATGGAAAAGGTCGCCGAGGCTGTTCAGAAGAAGGCCGAGGAAGTTCAGCAAAAGGAAGTACTGGCCGACGAGAAGAAGGACATTCTCTAAGGGCAGCAGGGACAGCCGCGGAGGCTCACACTTCCGTCTGCCTCGCAGCTCCCTCGACAGAGGCTACGCGCAGGATCGCCAGCGCAACAGTGGCTCTACAATTTGAGCAAGGATGCTCCTTGCATACGCCCGGTGTGGTGTGCATCCGTCTTGCTCGGAATCGTTTCCCTGCGTATTCTGGAACCAGCCGCCCTCTCGTCGGGAAGGTTCCACTGATGATTGTTCGACTGATACTCATGCGGAAACGCAAGCGCGTTTGGACCGCTCAGTTAAGTCAAAAGGAAGCGACGCTTGGGCGCGCGGTCGGATGCACGATTCGAATTCCCTCTGGCCAGGTCAGCCGCTTACACTGTCGTCTGCGCATCGAAGACGGAGTTGTCACCGTCGAGGATCTGGAAAGCGTCAACGGCACGTTTATTAATGGAAAACGAGTCCGCCAACCAGAGATCCTGCATCCGGGCGATAATCTGGCTGTGGGTCCCGTCTCGTTCCTGGTGGAATACGAGTTGTCGTCCACGACGCTACGTCCATTGGAGGACGAGGAGGAGCCCTCCGACCGCGAGACCGAGTCGGACGTCCATCTCCTGGAGCTTGTCGAACCCGACGCCGAACCGGAGCCAGTTGATCATCTGCCCCTGGTGCCCGAAGACAATGTCGAGATGGTCGAAGAACCTGCCCCACAGCCCAGAAAGAACAAATCGCCAAAGAAGAAGAAATCACCGCCGCCGACGAGCGAGCAGCCGCTGGAAGTGATCGAAGAAACTGACGTGGAGACAGTTCCACTCGCGGAACAGGACGAGATACATCTGACCGATAGCGGCACTCTGCGCGATTTCCTTATCGAGCTGGATAACGCCGACGGTTCCTCCAGCGAATAGAAACCTCTTCAATCCGCAACGCAAGCACAGGTGGTCCCTGTTTTCGTGTTGCACATCAATTGATCGTCAAAGCAGGAATAAAAAAAAAATCGGGCCAGATTTGCACATCCGACAAATGCGTTCTACAGTTCAGGTGTAGCCGGTTCTGGTAACGACAGGATCGGCAGCAGTGAAAGGAAGGGCGGCGTATTTGGGCCGTCCTTGAGAAGAGCAAACCCGTCGCTGGACGGGGATGCAAACCGATCGGCTCTTAACCGTCCGAGGGGGGACGGATAAGGCTGCCAGGCTACCGAAGGGATGGACGGGACCCGTAAGTAAGTCTGGTCCTCCGGCGCTCTCTTGCGAGAGCGCCGGATTTTTTGCGCGCCCTGACACAAAGATTTAACGCCAAAGTAAGACTTCGCCTCGCTCGCCGTCGATTTCGCCGCCGCTGGCTAGCGTTTGACCATCCGGCGAGAAGGCGACGGCATGGATGCGGCCTTTGTGACCTTCCAGAACGGCGACTTCGCGGCCCGCTGCGAGGTTCCACAAACGCACGGTTTGGTCCCACCCGGCGCTGGCCAGCGTCTTTCCATCCGGGCTAAACGCCAGGCAGGTGACGCGGTTCTGATGACCGCCTGGCAGGTGTCTCACCTCGCCGCTTTGTAGATCCCACAGGCGAATTTGGCCGTCTTTCGAGCCGAGGGCGAGAATGTCCTTACCGGGTGTAAGAACCCCGCAGAGAACGGGAGAATCCGTGTCGGCGCCGAGGGTCGTCCGGAGCATCCCCGTGTTTGCATCCCAAACACAGACTCGGTTGCCACAGCTGCCGATGACCCCGCAATCATTTGTGAACGCGAGCCAGGTGGACCCTCCAGCGTTACCTTGCCAGTGACAACACATTGAGCCGTCCTCACAGTCGAATACGCGGAACGAACCCCGGTTGCCAGCCGCCGCCAGCCGTTTGCCATCCGGAGCAAAAGCCAGGGCGAGCACGCCCTCGCCGTAGCGGCGATAATCCGGAGCGGAGTTCGTCCACAATACGCGCGCCAACTCGAAACTCTGAGCGTACAGCCGAGCCTGTTCGCTCACAGACACGTGCATTCGCCATTGTTTTCGCTGCCTATCCAGGATGCGGATGCTGCCGTCGCCGGCGCCGGTCGCCAGAAGCTGGTCGTTCGGCGAACAAGCGACGAGGTGAGGCGGAACCACAACATCTTCGGAGGGAGCATCGGCGCTTTGCTCTTGAGCCGAAGCAGCGTCCCAAAAGCGCAGTGCTTCCGAAGTCCGACGCCAGGCTGACGTATCGAAGGTAACCTTCCCGCGGTAATGGCGTGTCGTCCGTAGAGGACCGTGGCCTGCGGTTACCAAGGTCCGCCCCTCGGCCGAGAAAACGAGTGACGTCACGGTTTCTAACGACTGCCCCGCCGGTCGAGCCACTCGCCACGTCTCCGGCTCCCACAAGCGCAGCGCTCCTTCTCGTCCCAACGTAGCGAGAACGCCTCCGTTAGGGGAAAAAGCGGCACGCTCAACCGGATCGTCCAGTGTGTCGCGAATATGGCGCGAAGTCAGGTCCCACAACTCCACTCTGCCGTCCTGGCTCACGAGCAAGGTCTTGCTGTCGGCGGCGAGGTCGAGGCACCGCACGGTCCCTCCGCTAGGGGGGCGCAGGAAGGGCGTTTTGTCAGGCGTCAATGTGCCGTCAGGGGAGACTTTCCACAACCGCACGCGCCCATCGTCGCCGCCGGTAACGAGCCGGCCCTCCCGGTTCAGCGACAGACAGACGGCCGTTGCGTCCGCAGCCATAGACGAGACGGGACGAACGGGCGACTCATCGTTCCGAACATCCCAGACTTGCAGGGTCGAACCGGCCGTTAGCAAGAAGCCGCCACTCGAGGTAAATGTCAGCGCTCGTGTGTTGGGCTCGGCCTTGAGGGAGCCTTGCGACGCGGCTGTCGTCGTGTCCCAGAAGCGAACTGTATCTCCGGCCAGAGAGGCCAACCGCCGTCCGTTCGCAGCAAAGGCGATCGCTATTATGGCCGAAGTATCAGTCGCCGTGACGGCCCGCCAGCGTCTGTCCGCCACGTCCCACAAGCGCACCACCCGCTCGTCCTGACAAACGACGGCAAGCGTGCGGCCATCGGGAGCAAATGCGAGACAACGGATCTCCTGGACCGGACAGCGCAGGATGCCCCGGCTCGCTCCGGTCCGGCGATCGAACAGGAAGACCATGCCGCCCTCGCCCGCCGCCGCCACGATCTCGCCATCCGACGACCAGGCGATGGCTCGGCCACTCATGGCCGCGGCCTGTAGGCGATCCGGGACGTGCTGAACTGTGACGTCGAATTGATGGACCTGCCCTTCGGCAGTAGCAACGGCCAAAGTTCGATGATCGGGGGCGAAAGCTAGTTGAACGATTGCATTGGGTTGCCAGCGATACTGACCTCGAAAATGGCCACTGGGAATATCCCAGATCCGTACTCGACCCTCGGTATCGCCGGTCGCCAGACTCTGTTCGTCCTCCGACATGGCCATACAGCGAACTTTGCCGAGATTGTGCGACCAATGTAATGCAACACGTTCCTCGGCTGACCATATCGCGCCTTGGCCGTTTCCATCGATGAGGAGTAGAAATGTGCCCCGGGGCGAAAAGAGGACGTGATTCGTCCCGTCGGGCATAGCCCGTTGCTCGCGGAGAGTTCCGGTCGCCACGTCCCACCATTGGATTCCACGGAACGCGGCAGACTGATGCACCGAAAGAAGCATCTGGCCATCAGGCGCAAATGCTAAACGCGCTCCGTCGTGAATAGCTAGAAGTCTGTGTAATTGTCCTGTCGCACAGTTCCAAAGGGCCGTTCGTCTGGTTTCACTCACTGCCAGCCACCGGCCGTCCGGCGAAAGTGCGATATGTTTGACATCCGCCGAAATTCGGAAACGCGATCGCATTTGGCCGGAGGCAAAGTCCCACAGAGTGACAAAACCATCCTTGCTCCATCCCGCTAATAGCCCCGGACGCGGGGCATAGGCCGCGATCGTCAGTTCATGGCTGGGCAAGTCTTCGATCAGCGACTGGCGAAAGCGACAACTCCTGGTTTGCAGATTCCAGACCCGGAGATTAGGACGTTCTGGCTTTCCTCCGGCTGTGATGAGGCATCGGGCATCCGGACTGTAGGCCAACAAATGCAACGGGCCATCGTGTGCCGGCAGAGGCGGCTCCGCCTTCTGTCCATGTCGCTGCAAATACCCCCAAACAAACCCCCGAGGATCCGAGTCCGCTTCCTCCGGCATACAATGAGGATCGAGCAAGCGCGGAATTTGAAAGACATCACCGATCTTGAATAGGTTATGGGCGAGCTTGACATCGGCGGCATAGAGCGCTGCGCGCGCCTCCGCTTCCTTGATCCGCGCCAGCTGCATGGCCCCATCGGCTTCATCCCGAGCCAGCTGCTCTCGACCGAGAGCCTCGCGCAACCGCAGCGTATGGCCCAGGAGGGCGAGCGGCACGGCGAGAGCGGTAAGGACCACGGAAGCAAGGACGACGGCGAGTGCAGGTCGGCGCCGCAGCCAGCGCACGGCCCGTTCCGGCCAAGCCGGCGGACGAGCATGGATCGATTCGCCGCCGAGATATCGTCGCAAGTCATCCGCCAGCTCTCGGGCGCTTCCGTAGCGCTGGCCCGGCTCCTTGCGCAGACATTTCAAACAGATTGTCTCCAGATCGCGTGGAATTTGCGGCTCCAGGCGTCGCGGCGACAGCGGATCGCTCTCCTGGACTTCCCGAATCACCTCCATCGGCGCTGCCCCTCGAAAGGGTGGCCGGCCAGCGAGCAATTCGTAGAGAATGGCGCCCAGGGCATACACGTCGGCGGCCGGGCCGACTTCGCGCACTTTTCCGGCCGCTTGCTCGGGAGCCATGTAACAGGGTGTTCCCAGTACCTGGCCGGTCATCGTCAAATGGGAAGATTCCTGGTGAGCCAGGCCAAAGTCGGCGATTTTGAGACAACCCTCGGCTGTCCTCAGTATGTTGGACGGTTTCAGGTCGCGGTGAACGATGCTCTTGGAGTGGACGGTGTGTATGGCGCGGGCCAGTATCTCGACCCATTCGGCTGCTACCGACGGTGTCTGGGCCTGCCCTCGACAGCGCTCGGCGAGGCTGCCGCCATCGGCATGCTCCATCGTGAAGAAAGGCCGACCGTTGGCTTCACCGACATCATAAACCTGCACGATGTTGGGATGTTGCAATAGAGCAATGGTTTCAACTTCGGTTCGAAAGCGGCGGCGGTGCTCTGCGTCGCCTTGGCGATAGACGTGGAGCATTTTCAAGGCCACGATGCGATTGAGGGCGAGATGGCGGGCCTTGTACACGACTCCCATGGCGCCGCGCCCGAGTTCCGAAAGGATCACGTACTCTGGCAGATGTGGAAGGTCGCGGGCATGCTCCGCCTCAGCGGAGGCATGTGTGAGAAGGGTGCGATCCTCATCTCGGCCCGGCGGCCCTTTCACCGTTGAATGGTTGGCAGACATGAGTTCTTCTCATGTGCGGTCAGCCGACTGCCGAGCGATCACCGGCGATCCGCGCTTCCAGCAGTATGCGAGTCATCACGCAGGGCGTTTGCGCCCCATTAACATAATAACAGTCCCGCCGGGCGTTTGCCACAAGACTGTTATTTTGCGACGGGTCTCCCGTGTTACATACTCCGCTTCTGGCGACCTTGTTTCGCAAGAACGATCAGCGTAGCGACGGCGAACGCAAGGACATGAAAGACGACCACCATAACTTGCACGCCATACGAAGGCCGATCCCTTTGCAGACCAAACAGCCATTCCCTTGGCAGGAGCGCTTCCAGTGCTCCCGCTGCCCAGTGTGAGGTAATCAGACCGTCAGCCAGCGCTTTTCCCAACCCATGCAAGGGGGCGAAAACCCCTGCCAGAACGATCTGAGGGATGATGGCAATCGGCACCAGCGCGACCGCCACTTCTTCGGTGTTGGCCAGGGCGGAGATCAGCAAACCCAGCATCGTGCCAGCCGCGGCGAGAGCGGCCAGAACGACCCACTGAGATGTCGCCGACCCAGTAGGAGCGCACCAGAACTTAATGATCACGAACAAGAGTGACACCTGACACCAGGCGATCAAAAGCAGGACCACGCTCTTCGAGGCGAAATAGCTGTCGATCCGCAAGTTGAAATCACGTTCACGCCGGTAGATCACACGTTCCTTCACCAGTTCCTTCGCAGCGTTGTTGCAGCCGAACCAGAAGCAGGACACGTTGAGCAGAAAAAGTAGGTTGATGGTCCGCAGGACTTGCTCCTGAGGGTTGGAGACGCTCTCCAAACGGCCGAACACAATGCCGAGCAAAACAGCAACGAGCAGACTTTGACCGAGCATCGCCAGCACTGCCTGCGCGTCGCCCCGCCAAATCGAGACATAGCGGCGAATCAAGATCCACGTCTGTCGGGACGGGTTTACCGCCGGTCGCTCGACCCGCTGGCCTTCGTCACGCTCCTTGTCCCTGGATTCTGACTCGTCAGTCATCCGCTGGCGGATATAGCGAGTATAGAACGGGCTTGATTGATAGGCCGCCTGCCATTCCTCCGGTTTTCGCTCGGCCAATTTGCGGTACACATCTCCCAACCGAGTTACGCCAAAATACTGCTTGGCCTCGTCCGGAGTGCCGGTGAATGCCAGCCGTCCCCCTTCGGTCAAGATGACAACCAGGTGACAGTTTGCTTCGACGTTGGCCAGGTTGTGGGTGATGCACGCCACGGTCTTGCCGCTGTCCGCGACCTGGCGAAACAGCTCCATCATCTCGCGATCGGTCTGTTCATCCAGACCCGAAGTGGCTTCATCGACGAACAGCAAACTCGGCCCCGCCATCATTTCGTTCGCCAGGCTGGCTCGTTTCACCTGTCCGCCACTGAGATGGCGAATCTGCGTCGCACGTCGCTGGCTCAATCCGACCACTTCGAGAATGGCGGCGACGCGAGATTCGATCTCGTCACTCTCGGTGTCCGGAGGCAAACGTAGCTCCGCCGTGTAGCGCAGGGCAGCACCCAGAGCCAGCGAATCGTGCAGGACATCCCTTTGCGGAACGACAGCGAGATCGCTCTTCAGCGCCTCGAAATGGGTGTGCAGATTTTGACCGTTAATGGTGACGCGGCCGCTGTCCGGTGCGACGCGGCCACTGAGTACAGCCAGCAAAGTGGACTTGCCCGAACCACTCGGACCGAGCAAGCAGACAAACTCCTTGGGTCGAATGACGAGGTTGATGTCCTGCAACAGCGTCAGGGGATGGCCCGTCGCCTGGTCTTTGACCACACGAGACAATCTCCGAGCCACCAACTCGATGTTGTTCGAGCGGGATCGGCTGACAAAGGCCTGGCCATCAAAACGAAGCGAAAACGGGCCCAGGTCGATACGGTCGCCCGGCTTAAGGGGAGTTGGCTCGGTGATGAGCCGGCCATTGACATGGGTCCCGTTGGCGCTGTCCAGATCGGTCAACACCACGCTCCCTTTCTCTACCTTCAGGGATGCATGTCGCCGGGATACGCTGGGATGATCGAGCAGGAATTGCACAGCGTCTTTCTCCCGGCCAAGAATTCCGCCGTTGCCCACCTCGAAGCGATCCACCCCCAGGCTGCCGCGCAATAGATTCAGATGCCCCGATCCGGCCTGGACGGTGGAGGAGAATTCCTCGCTCTGCGGCGCCTCGACGCTCACGATTTCGATTGTCGGGCCTGTGAAGCCAAGGCGGATACGGTCTCCGACTTTCAGTGTGGCCGGATCCGAGATCGGCTGATCGTTGAGCAGCGTCTTGTTGCTCTGGCTTCGTGGCGTCAGGACAAGCCCAGCCGCTGTCCTTTCAATGCGGGCGTGATCGCCGGATACCTTGGGGTATTTGGCCGCATCGAATGCTACTTCACAGGCTGGATCGCGGCCCAGGCGGACAACGTTGGCACTAATTGTGCGGTCTGTCGGCTGCCCCTGGGGATTGCTAATGCGAAGTTGCATGTTCACCCTCCCGTGTTCAGACGGAAGCGCTGCTCGCCGATCTGAAACGAACAGCTGTCAGTCACGCTGATTTGCGGCACTTTGATCCAAAGTCCGTTGGACGTTTTATTGTTCTGCGCGTACCAGGCTCCGTTCGTCTCGCGGTACAAGCGAATGTGCCGCGGCTCGATGTAAGGATCGCTGCCGCGGCAAATCGCGCAAGTCGGATCGCTGCCAATCCAGTATTCCGACGTCGCCAGAGGAAGCCGCGATAACATTCTTCCTCCAACCAGCTCGACCAGCGCCGGATGCATCAGGGAGGCCGCATCGATGCCAACCGGCCGCGTCGCGGCCGGTGGAGAATCGGGAGACAGGGAATCCGCCGTTTCCGGGAAATTGCTGCCAGGTGTCTCGAAGCGGTAGCGGCCCATGCCGACCAGGATCTCCGCTTTATCTGCCAGGACGGTTCGACTCACGCGGATGAACAGGCCGTTGGTCGATTGCAGATCCGTCACCACCCAGCGATATTTTTCGCCGGAGCGCTGGCGCGTGATCTCGATGTGCCGGCCGGAAATCTGCGGATCATGTGGGATGAGCAAATCGCCCTCCGTGCGTCCAATCACAAAGCGATCGCCGCGCAGACGAACTATCTCGCCCTCTCCCTTGCCGTCATCGAGGATTATGAGCAGCGCGATCGGCGGGCGTTGCGTCGGACGATAGGGTTTGGCGCTCATCGATGGCCTGGCAGAGGTAGCTGGAGGCTGCTGAGGCACGGGAACGAGTTCGACGTTCGGTTTATTCCGCAACGCTTGCAAAACGTCATCGTCGGTTTCGAGCACAGTTCCGGGCCGTTCCGGACCGGCTGGTGGTTGCGGTGGCTGAGGGGAAGGCGGCATGATCCATTACTCCTGCATTGATTTTCTCATTTCAATGTTCCGGGCCGTATTGGTGGGTTTAATCAATTGTCTTTCAGATAAACACCCGAGACCTTGTGAGGAGGGCGATTGTTATTGGCCCCGTCAAACTCTGTCCCGTCCTCGGAAAGCTTAAGGATATTAATCCAAGAACCTCCGGGCGCATTGCGGCTCGGCGATATCACCGTCAACACGCCCTTGTCATAACGCCAAGTACTACTACCAAGGTTATTGGGCTTCCCGTTCGAAAACGTGCCGTCCGAGTAAAGAGTTTGATGGTCTCCTTCCTTTCCGTTGAAGAAAAAACGCCATTTGGCCAGCACCCGGATGTCCAGTCGATTCTTGCGTTCCTCCCGTAATTCCGCAGCCTTACTGTCGTTCTTGGCGCGCAATTGGGCGTCGATCAGCGATTCGTAGTGGCGCGAAAGTTTGCCCTGCTCCGCGCCGAGTGACTTGAGGTATACATCGACGTATGGCCGCATCGGTGCAGACCACGGGATCAAGCCATTATCTTCAAACCGCTTCCTCTCTTCTTTGACCGCCTCAATCAGTTTCAGACGCTGTTCGGTCGATCCTTTCATTTTCGCCAATCGGTTCAATGCCAGATCGAAGTCAGCGAGAAGTTTCGCGCGCGCTTCAGCGCACCCCTTCTCATAGGCCTTGGGCACTTCTTTGGCTTCGGGGGACACACTGTCTCCCGAGCGATCGGATGAAGGGACGGCCGGCAATTCCTTCATTACGATCTTGCGGAATCGCACAATCGTCGTGACTTTGACGACTTCATCCGACATCGCTTTCAAAACCAAGTGCCCCTTGCGGTAGGTGTGGTCTTTGTCCTGGAAGGCCACGGTGGTTTTGCCATTGACCTTGATGTTGATACGGTTGCTCTCAGCGAGGATTTCAAGGGTGAACCATTCGTCCGGCATTACTAATGTCTTCTGCACGGAGGAGAAGCCGTATAAACTGCCAGTCAATTGAGCGTCGGGCTTGGGATAGCTGTTGAGGATTTGGGCACAATAAGCGGCCGGAAGGACTCCCCCGCGGGGCAGTCCAAAATTACTTCGGAACCAGATGCCGCTGTTGCCGAACTTGTTGATGCTCGCCTCCGCTTTCAGGTGGAAGTCCTCATAATCTCCGCGCGTGCTGAATAAGTGGTTCTTGGTGGAGCTACGACCGACGAGGCAACCGTCTTCTACTGACCAACCTCCCGGCTGGCTAGGATGCGTCTTCCAGCCGGTCAGATCCTTGCCGTTGAACAGCGGCACAAAGCCTTCTTCCTCGACCGGCCCTTTTGCCTCGACTGGGGACTTATCGAGGACCTGCATCTCGATATTCCGGAATTGTCCATCGCGCATTCGGTTTGAACCGGCGCGTATCTCCTCGATACTGTCGAGAAGTATATCACCCCGCGCTTCCAGAATCTTCCGTCCGTTCGCGTAGACGATCAGCTTGTCTCCGACCACGGCGAACGCGAATTCGAAGAAATCGTCATACGGCTCGGAGAGCTGGCAGTGACTGTAGTCCCTCCAACCCTGATTTGTCATTCTGCCGATGTAGAAGTAACCGTCGCCGTTGAAACCGGTCCCTATCCCATGACCATTGGCATATCTAAATGAGAAACCCACGTTTCCCCCGTGTTTCGGTCCCGACCGCTTGATCCACGCACGAACGATGACATCCTTTGCCTTGATAGAGGGAAAGTGCAAGTAGGATGGGCCGTTGCAGTCCAGGACGCCATCGACAAATCTCGGCTCATTCCCGTCATAGGCGTTCTCTGCCAGGAGCCGATTGAACACCTCGGCGGAAGGAAGCAGGGCAACCCAGCGCCCCTTCGCCAACGCATCGTAATCGTTAGGCTGAGCCGTGCGAAGGGGCGTGTCAACAGCGGGGGGATTGAGCGCCGGCGGCTTCTCCGGCGGCACTATGTAGGTCTCCGCTTCGCGCTCTTGGGGCAGCAGGCGGGCCGTGAAGACCACTCGGTCGCCGTCCTTGAACGTCAATTCCTTGCCGTCCACGCTAAAGCCGTCTTTTTGGATCTCTACCTTGTGACTGCCAGGCCTGACGCGGATCTCGGCCTTCCGACCGCCGTTGAGCCAACTCACTGTCACGGTCTGGCCATCCACCAATACCACGGGGTTCGGCTCGTTTACTTCAAGGACGAGGATGCCGTCCTCGGTCTTCACTTTCACCTTTCCTTGAAACATGCCGCTCGCCCACATGCCCAAGAGCGTCAGCAACAACACGCCCAGGGCGATGCCGCCGCCCATCAGCCATTTTCTCGGCGCGGTCCGCTCCCTCTCGGTCGCGACTCGCTGACGGCCAGCCGCACCGCTCTTCTTCGAGACGATGGAGGTGGGGCTCCTATCGGTCAGCGACTCCCACACGGCGGCAGTCTCCGACTTTTTCGCCTCATCCGCCGGCGGAATCTGCGGTGGAGCAACTGGCGGCGCTAACTTGACGCTTGATTTCGCCTCGACTGCACTTGACCCTAGCTCCGGCGATGCTTTGGACGTCGTTGCCTGTTTGACGAACGAACCCAACGCCTGCACGACCTCAAGCGGCGTCTGATAGCGCTGGGCCGGCGATTTCGCCATCATTTTGCGCACCACTGCCGCCAGTTCCTCCGGAACTTCCGGACGAACCAAGTTCAGCGACTTGGCTTCTTGCATCTGATGCGCCAGAAGAATCGCGCCCAAGCTGGCGCCGCCGAAGGGCGGGCGACCGGCCAGTAGATAATACAGCGTGCAACCCAGGCTGTAGATGTCGGCGCGGATGTCGGCCTTGGCCGCGTCCAGTGTTTGCTCCGGCGCGATGTAATCGGGCGTGCCCAGCATCTTGCCCTCACCCGTCAGCCCTGCATCATCTCTCTTCTCGCGCGTGGCCTTGGCCAGGCCGAAATCGAGCACTTTGACAATGTGTCTTTTGTCTTCGCGAGCCAGAATCAAGTTTTGCGGTTTGATGTCGCGATGCACCATGCCCTTCTCGAACGCGTGCTGCAAGCCCCACGCTGCCTGTTGCACATAAAAACAAGCATGGGACACCGGCAGAGCCCCTTGCGACTTGACAAGGCCGGCGAGATCCTGCCCCTCGACATATTCCATTGCGAACGCCAGCAATTCTCCCTGCTGCACGACGCTGTACGCCGTCACCACGTTGGCATGGCTGAGTTTGGCAGCAGAGCGAATTTCGCGCAGAAAGCGTTCGACGGCGCCTGGTTGATCGAGCAAGGTCTTATTGATAACCTTGAGGACCTCGAACCTCTCCATCATCTTGTTCTTCGCCAGGTACACGACACCCATGCCGCCCCGGCCTAATTCGCGGACGATTTCGTATTGCGGATTGTTAGCGAGTTCAGGCGGAAGATTGGCAATAGCAGGCTGGCCGGGGGCGCCGGCTGACGGATGCGACGTCCGAGGCGAAGGAGGCATGAGAGGTCACTCCAATCAATCGTTCACATAAGTTCCGGTGAGATTCGGCCGCTTTGCGGGAGCCGCATTGTTGGTGCCCGCATACGTCGTCCCATCCACGGACACGTTCAAGGTATCGATCCAGACTCCTCCGGGCGCGCCCGCGGTGGGCCAGCGATAAACCAATGCGCCGTTGATGAAGCTCCAAGTGCTGTTTCCGCCTGGATTATTGACTCTCCCATTTGACAAAAGAGAATTAACGCCCATCGGATTTCCGTTGACGAAATGCCGCCATCGAGCCACGACCTTGACGCCAATGAGATTTGCCATGTCTGCTTGCAAATCGGAAAGCATCTTCTCTTTCTTCCCCTTGGGCTGCGCGATGACCACGGAATTGTAGGCACGGCGAAGTTTTTCCTCGGCCGCGGCAGTCGAAGTGAGATACCTGGCGAGGTGGGACCGCATCGGTTCGGACCACGGGATCAGTCCCTGGTCTTCAAAGCGATTCTTCTCTTCTTTGACGGCCTCGATCAGTTTCAAACGCGCATTAGCAGTACCTTTAACTTTCGGCAATCGCTCCAGAACCGAATCGAACTCGGCGAGAAACTTCGTTCGTGCCTCGGCGCAAGCCTTCTCGTACGCGTGGGCCGCTTCCTTGGCTTCCGGAGGAAGACCATCGGTCGAGCGGGCAATCGAAGGTCCGGATGGCAATTCCTTGACCTCGACCTTGCGAAACTTGACCACCGAGAGCGAGTCGTGCTGCTGCAAAGCAAAGTGACCTCGTTTGTAATGCGAATCGTGCGTGTCCACCACCTTCTTGTCATTGACCTTGATGACGATGTGGTCGCCCCGGGTGATCACTTCCTGCGTGAACCATTCGTCAGGTTTGTGTAGCTGTTCGGCGACATTGACGATGCCGTACAGGCTGCCGGTTTTGTTGGAATCGCGGCCCGTGCTGTCGATCTGGGCCTCATAACCTCTTGCCAATCCGAGCCCAAATTGAGCACGGAAATACATGCCACTGTTTCCACCGTCGCTAATCATGGCCTCGGCGCGGAAGTGAAAGTTCTCGTAATCGCTGCGCTCGCTATACAGGTGGCTCATGGGGCCGCTGCCGACGAGGATGCCATTGACGACCTTCCAGTTGCCCGGTTGCTTGGGATGCGTCTTCCAACCGGTTAGATCCTTGCCGTTGAACAGCGGTACGAAGACACTCTCCTTCGGGGGCCGATTGGCGGCGGGCTGCGGCGTGCCCGCAGCCTTCGCCGCCGCAGGCGGAGAGTTTTCGCGAGGTGCTTTACCCATAGATACAGGCGGAGGATTGTTCGCTGTCTTGGGGCCAGGCGACAGACTTGCCACCATCTTGGATGCAGCACCTGAGTGGACCTCGGACTTGGGTTCCGGCGGCTTGTCCACTTCCACAGGCTTCTCCGGGGGAGGCTCGATCGCGGCAGTCTCCCTCTCCAATGTCACTCGGATCGCTTTACTGTCCCCGTCTTGCATCTCCACTTCCTGGCCAAAGACCTTGAACCCGTCCTTCTTCACTTGTAGCAGATGTTTTTTCTGTGCGGCAACGCGGATTTCAACCGGCTTACCATCACCGAGGTCGAGGTTCAGCTGCTCCCCATCCACCGTGACCTCGGCTTCGGCCGGCAGGTTCAGCAGAACGATGGTGCCATTCTTCGTCTTCACCTTGAACACACCGCCTGCAAACATGCCCAGCACAGCCAATAACAACACGCCCACGCCGATTCCAGCGTCCAGTATCCATTTCCTCTTGGCCGCGGGCCTGGCACCCGATGGCGAACTTTCAGGGACCACCTCGTTCTTTTTGGTTGCGACAGAGCCAGTTCCACCCGCCGTCACCGTTGCCCAGAGGTCCTCCGGCTTGGTCTGCATCTTTGTCGTCTCTGCTGCGGAAGCAGGCGGTCGATCTATACGTGTCTCCTGAATGGCAGGATTGACTCCCGTGGCACCCGCTGACACCTCAGGCGAGGATTTCGGCGGCGCAACCAGCTTGCCGAAGGGAGCCAGGACCTTGACCACCTCGCCCGGAGTCTGAAAACGCTGGGCCGGCGATTTGGCCATCATCCGGCTCACGACGGCCGACAGTTCCTCCGGCACCTCCGGACGAACCAGATTCAGCGGTTTGGCTTCCTGCATCTGATGGGCCAGCAAAATCGCACCGAGACTGGCTCCCCTGAAAGGCGCATGGCCCGATAGCAGATAGTACAGCGTGCATCCCAAACTGTAGATATCCGCGCGGATGTCGGCCTTGGCTGCATCGAGGGTCTGTTCTGGAGCGACGTAATCGGGCGTGCCCAGCATCTGGCCCTCGCCCGTCAGACCTGTATCTTCTTTTTTCTCGCGTGTGGCCTTTGCCAAACCGAAGTCGAGCACTTTGACGATGTGTCTTTTTCCCTCGCGGGCAAGGATCAAGTTTTGCGGCTTGATGTCGCGATGGACCATGCCCTTCTCGAAAGCGTGCTGCAAGCCCAGTGCTGCTTGCTGCACATAGAGACAAGCGTGCGGCACGGGCAGCGGGCCTTGCGTCTTCACGAGGCTGGAAAGATCCTGCCCCTCGACATATTCCATCGCAAACGCCAATAAGTCGCCCTGTTGCACGGCGCTGTAGGCGGCGACGACGTTGGCGTGATTGAGTTTGGCTGCCGAGCGTATTTCACGCAGGAAGCGTTCGACGGCGCCCGGTTGATCGAGTAGTGTCTTGTTGACGACTTTGAGAACCTCGAACCGGTCCATGAGCTTGTTTTTGGCCAGATAGACGACGCCCATGCCGCCGCGGCCCAACTCACGGACGATCTCATATTGCGGGTTGCTCGCCAATTCAGGCGGAAGTTTGAGAGTTACGCCTTGACTGGCGGACGATATGGGACCAAGGGCGGGTTCGGACATCGTAGTACCTGGCGTATGAGTAGAGCTGTGACTGCGAGTCAGACGAATGCGGGCGAGGATGTCCTCACCGTATGACGCCGAGAGGAGCATGCAACAGGCGGAGCACCCGTCCAGATGAGTCAGAACTGCCGAAGCCGCAGGGTCATTCAACTTACCCAGAGCCAGCGCGCGCAAGGCATCGGCAGACGGGTGAGTGACGGGGTGTGTTGCCATCTCATGCTCCTTCGTTGGAACATAACAGACGCGCTTGACTATCGAAAACGGAGCCCTCGAAACCCTCATCTAAAGCGTCACGGCTTTGCACCTTTGCCTGCAATGGCGTTTGCATGCTTCTTGACGAGATCAGTTGCGCTCTTGATTTCTTTGAGTACGGCCTTGTGGACTTCGGGCGAAAGATGCGTCAGCAAAAGCACTTCTTTGTTGGCCCGGTGAAGATGCTCTTCGGCCAGCTTGAGATGGTTGCCCCTCTTAGGGGCCCCATTTGCCTTGGGCATCTCACCGCCAAGCGAAGTCAGTGCTTGGCTGATGTGCGAGCCTAGCGCATTTCTTGACCGGGTTGCCAGTAGAGGCGACGCATTCACATAGAGCAAAGCCTCGCTCAACTCATGAAGGGCTGGCTTCATGATGGGTTGCGGTTTCGACGCAGCGACACGCGGTTGCGGGGTTGAATTGGGAGCAGTCGGGACATGTCCCGTCCTCGCCTGCGCTTGAGGCGCTGGACCGACTTGTTTGGGAACCTGTTTCGGAATGTGAGCTGCCCTGGGCGCCTTCATATGAGCGGGCAACTTCAGCGTCGGAATATGGATTTTGGGGATCGACTTGGGAACTAACTTATTCCAATTGATCCCGAACCAATTCGCTTTCGTGGTGTTTAGTTTCGTGATCCCGGGGATGGATTTGGGCGGCGCATTGGTCGCGAGCGCCGGCTGAGAGATCTCTGCCGCGAGGAGCACGGCAAATACAGCGGCAAAGGCTGCTAATCGTTGTAAGGAACAAGATCGGTTGCGAAGCATAGGTTCCTCCAGCAAGCTGCCTGGACCTTTATTCCCTAATGCGAAATCATCTCTCGAAAATGTCCTCCGTCTCTCAAGCGACAGATCAGCGATGGATCGTGGCCGCTATTTGCACGGGGCGGTTCCATGATGGCACGCAATGGCCCTTTAGGCAAGAAAAAAACAGACAATTGAACCTCATAACGATCTTTTGGTAATCAACACGTCGTACTGGCTCTTCGTCGCTGAAAAGGGGCGACCATTTCTCAGAGGACAACATCCTGTGCAGATCGCAGGGTCGGCCATGGAGGGCGATTCGGCGTCTGCTCAGACGAACGCCGCGACTGTAATCGACATGCCAACTGCGGGAACGCTGGAGCAACGAGGACAGCCAGGGAAGCAGAACTCGACTCTTGAACATCGTCGATCTCCTGCTGCCTGCAGGGACGTGCGGCACAAACATTCCCGATGAATTCGACTCTTTGCCACGCAATTGCCTAGAATGTCTCCTGTCCACAGATGACTCGGATCGCTCGTCTCGCAAGGAGTTTCGTCATGCGCTGTGTCTTTCTGTCGGTCCTGACTTCCGTCGTGTTTTTGACCCTGGACTCGGTTGTGTCGAACGCAGCTCCCGCGGACCCGTATCGTCCGTCCGCGATCGCGACCGAAGAAGTGCCCAGCGTTCCGCCTCAACTGTGGGACAGACTGCGACAGTATCACAGTGTGCGTTCGGCGATGTTTTCCGGATGGTCGTCCGATGGCCGCGGAATACTCGTGGCCACCCAGTTCGGAAACACCATGCAGCTACACCGTGTTTACGAGCCGGGTGGACGCCGCGAGCAGATCACCTTCTTCGATGAACCTGTACGAGGAACGTTTGTGCCAAAAGCCATAGATGGAGGCGTGCTCCTGACCATGAGCAAGGGCGGCAATGAAAACTATCAGGTCTATCTGCTCGATCGGCTCACCGGGAAAGCCGCGCTGCTAACTGACGGCGCGTCGCGCAATCAGCTCGAAGCCATCCGACCTGACGGGGGGCAGATCATCATCTCCAGCACCAAACGCAATGGTAGCGACACCGATCTGTACATCGGCGACCCGCGCAAATCCAGTTCCTTCAAGATGCTGCTCCAGACCAAGAAAGAATCCTGGAACGCAGCCGACTGGTCCCAGGATGGAACCAAAGTACTGCTCGATCACTACGTCTCGATCAACGAGACCTATCCCGCGCTTCTCGATCTGGCGACGGGTGAAAAGAAGAAGCTGACCATCCCCGCCAACGGCAAGGCAGCCTATCGTCACCTGGCATTTCTGCCGGATGGTCAATCCGCTTATATCACCACAGACGCTCGTGGCGAGTTTCAACAGCTGGCCCGCGTGGATTTGAACACTCTGGAATACCAGTTTAATAACAGCGACATTTCCTGGGATGTGTCATCCGTGATGGTCGAACCGAAGACTGGTTTGACCGCATTCACGGTCAATGAGGACGGAGCCAGCGCACTCTATCTCTTGCGCGATAACAAACGTGAGCGTGTCACCGTTCCCCTGGGACTTCTATCCGGGATGAGATTCTCCCCCGACGGCAAACACCTGGGATTTACTCTTGCTCGCCCGGACGCTCCGGCGGATGCTTATTCCATCGCCGTGGAGGGCTACCAGCTTACGCGCTGGACTTACAGCGAAGTGGGCGGCCTCAATCCGTCCGTCTTCGTAACGCCAACGCGCATCCACTTCCCTTCCTTCGATAACCGCAAGATACCCGCCTACTATTACAAACCAGCCAGCGCCAAGGATGGCAAGCCGGTTCCCGTCATCATCAGCATTCACGGCGGCCCGGAGAGCCAGTTCCAGCCGATTTTCAGCGGCCTATACCAGTTTTATCTCAACGAACTTGGCTGTGCGGTCGTGGCACCCAACGTCCGTGGCTCGGCGGGTTACGGCAAGACGTATCTGACGCTGGACAATGCCGAGAAGCGCGAAGATAGCGTGCGCGACATCGGAGCCTTACTCGACTGGATTGGCCGCCAGCCGGAGCTAGATGCCTCACGCGTTGCGGTGATGGGTGGTTCCTACGGCGGCTACATGGTGCTGGCCTCACTGACAAATTTCCCTGACCGCATCAAGGCTGGCATCGATATCGTCGGCATCGCCAGCTTCAAGACGTTCTTGAAGAACACGAGCGGCTATCGCCAGGACTTACGTCGGGTGGAGTACGGCGATGAGCGCGATGAAAAGATGCAAGAAGTCTTTGCGCGGATTGATCCGCTCAACAACGCGGGCAAGATTCGCTCAGCCCTGTTGGTAGTTCATGGGCGCAATGATCCTCGCGTGCCCTTCTCCGAAGCCGTGCAAATTGCCGCCAAGGTCCGTAACAACGGCCGATCGGTGTGGACCGTCTATGCCGACAATGAGGGTCATGGTTTCGCCCGCCGCGAAAACCGCGATTATCTGGATGTTGTGATGGCGATGTTCCTACAGGCGAATTTGAAGGGCGCTGCACAGTAGAATTCGTTCCGTGAAACAACGATGTCCGCAACCCTGAGGGAGAGAGCGATGCGCTACGCGCTGTTAGCCTTCGTGTTGTTTGTGAGTACCACCCATGCCGGCACCAATCCGCCGCTCTTACTGCAGCGGCCGGCAGTCAGTGCCAGGCAGGTCGCTTTCGTCTATGCAGGCGATATCTGGACCGTCAGCCGCGACGGCGGCGACGCCCAGCGTCTGACGGCGGGTGTCGGTCTGGAAAGCTACCCGGTGTTCTCTCCCGACGGCGAGACCATCGCGTTCGCCGGTCAGTATGAGGGGAACCTGGACGTTTATGTCGTCCCCGCCACCGGAGGCATCCCGCGCCGACTGACTCATCACCCTGATCCGGACGTGCCGGTTTGCTGGACACCCGATGGCAAATCAGTGATCTTCCGCTCTACTCGCACCAGCTCTGGCCGCTTTTCCCAGCTGTTAAGCGTTCCAATCAGTGGGGGGCATCCGACCGAATTGCCCTTGCCGATGGGTGAGGAAGGCTCATTTTCACCCGACGGTAAACGAATCGCGTATACCCCACTCTCCAACAAGCCACAATACCCCGGAGCCTACCGGCCATTGCGAAACTATCGCGGCGGAACAGCCTCGCCTCTCTGGATCGCCTATCTTGCTGACTCCTCGATCACGAAGGTGCCGCGCACCGATTCCAACGACTTTAACCCTATGTGGATCGGTGATCGCGTTTATTTTCTGTCCGACCGCGATGGACCAGCCACTCTGTTCGCTTATGAACCCGAATCGAAAAAGGTCCGTCGGCTGCTTGATCCCGGCGAGTATGAGATCAAGTCGGCATCGTGCTGCGGCGATTCCATTGTGTACGATCGCTTCGGCACGTTGCACCTGTTCGATCTCAAAACGGAGAAGAGCAAGGCGATCTCGGTTCGCATTGCGGCTGATCTGCCCGGAGTACGCTCCAAAATGGAGAAGGTGGCCAAAAACATCCATAAAGCTGAGCTGTCTCCCAGCGGGGCCCGCGCCGTGTTCGAAGCCCGCGGCGAAGTGCTGACAGTTCCGGCCGAGAAGGGCGACATCCGCAACCTTACCAGCACGCCGGGCTGCGCTGAGCGTGACCCCGCCTGGTCGCCGGACGGCAAGTCCCTGGCATATCTGTCCGATGCATCCGGTGAGTACGAGCTGCACATCCGTCCCCAGAATGGCATGGGCAAAGTGAAGAAGCTCAAACTCGGCGGTGCTCCGTCGTTCTACTACGATCCCACGTGGTCTCCTGACAGCAAGCGGATCGCCTATCACGACAAGCGTCTGAACACATGGATCATCGACGTGGACACAGGTGAGTCGATCAAGGTGGATACCGCTCCGTACGATGACGACCTGACATCCACTCCGGTGTGGTCGCCGGACAGCAAGTGGCTGGCCTACTCCCGGCAGCTCAAGAACTATCTGTCTGCTGTTTTCCTCTACTCACTCGATTCGGGCAAAACGCACCGAATCACCGATGGAATGAGCGACGCGCGCCACGTGGTCTTCGACAAGGGTGGGAAGTACGTGTACTTCACCGCCAGTACCGATATCGGTCCCTCGGTCGGCTCCGGCATGTCCATCCTCAATCGCGCAGTGACGCGGAGTGTCTACGTGGTGGTACTCAACAAGGAAGATCCGTCACCCCTGGCACCGGAGAGCGATGAGGAGAAGCCGAAGAAAGCGTCCAAAGAGAAAAAAGAGCAAGACAAAGAAAAGACCGATAAGGACAAGCCTCCACCCAAGGTGAAAATCGATCTGGAAGATATCGATCAGCGGACTCTGGCGTTGCCTGTGCCGACCAGGAATTACGTCGGTCTAACTGGCGGCAAAGCAGGAACGTTCTTCCTCCTGGAGGGGCCTTTCCTTCCCCCGATGGCCGACTCACCGCTCGACGGGTCCGGCGCCTCGACCACGGTGCATCGATTCGACCTGGACAAGCGAAAGACCGAGAAGCTCGTGGACAAAGTGACACAGTTCGCAGTCTCCGACAACGGCGAAAAGATGCTGTACCATCAAGGGGACGGCTGGTTCGTGGTTGCTACGGATAAGCCGGTCAAGGCGGGCGATGGCGCGCTGAAACTTGATGGACTGGAGATTCTTGTTGATCCTCTGGCCGAATGGCGACAAATCTACCGCGAAGTGTACCGCATCGAGCGCGACTTCCTCTACGATGCCAACTTCCACGGCTACGACCTGAAAGGCGCTTGGACGAAACACGAATCGTATCTGGACGGGCTTGGAAGCCGGCACGACCTGAACTATTTGCTCGATGAGTTGTTGGGTGGCCTTAGCCTTCAACACGTTTACCTTTTCGGCGGCGATGTTCCCAAAGTGGAGAGTCGCAAATGCGGGCTACTTGGCGCCGATTTCCGGGTCGAGAATGGACGCTATCGCTTCGCGAAGGTTTACCGTGGAGAAAGCTGGAACCCGAGGCTGCGCGCCCCACTCACCGAGCCGGGCGCCGGCGTCAAGGATGGAGAATACCTCCTGGCCGTCAACGGCAAGGATCTTCGAGGCGAGGATGAAGTCTATCGCCTGTTCGAGGCGACGGCTGGCAAGCAAGTCGTGTTGAAAGTCGGTCCGTCGCCTGACGGCAAGGACAGTCGGGAAGTGACGGTTGTGCCGATCGACAATGAGCGCTCCTTACGGAACCTCGCCTGGGTCGATAGCAATCGCAGGACCGTGGACAAATTGACCGGCGGCCGAGTGGCGTACATCTATCTGCCGGACACCGCCATGCAGGGATACGTTCGCTTCAATCGCTACTTCTTCGCTCAGGCCGGACGGGAGGGAGCCATCGTGGATGAGCGATTCAATGGTGGCGGTTTGTTGGCCGATCACGTTATCGACTACCTGCGCCAGCCCATCCGTAACTATGCCAGTACCCGCGAGGGGGCCGACCAGGCGTTTCCGACATCGGCGATCCCCGGCCCGAAGGTGATGCTCATCAACGAGCAGGCGGGATCGGGTGGCGACTATTTGCCGTATGCGTTCCGGCAGGCGGGACTCGGACCGCTTGTCGGCAAGCGGACGTGGGGCGGTTTGGTCGGCATTGGCGGCTATCCGCAACTGATTGACGGAGGCGCCGTGACGGCCCCGCGCTGGGGCATCTGGTTTCCCAATGGCCGATGGGACGTCGAAAATCGCGGCGTGGCTCCGGACGTGGAAGTCGAGTTCGATCCCAAGGCGGTCCGCCAAGGAAAAGATCCGCAACTGGCCAAGGCCATCGAGATCGTCATGGAGGAGTTGAAAACGAACCCGGTCCGGCATCCCGCGCGGCCTCCGTTCCCCAACTATTACAAACGAGGATTGAAGCTGCCCGCCGAAGGGAAGTAATCGATCCAAAAGGGAGACGTGTCATGCACGAACCGTCGGATGTGGACCCGCAGCTCACTCGGCGTGACCTGCTCCGCAACACTGTTGCCGCTGGTCTGGCGGTTTCCATCGATACCGTCTCCGCCGGATCGGAGGATAGTACCGAGCGACGGAGCGATCTGGTCCGGACCGAGAACGAGAAGACGGGAACGACTGACTGGTTGCTGGAGAAAACGCGAGTCGATCCCAAGACGAAGTACCGCTGCCCCTGGATCGAGGGCTATTGCTCGCACACCAGCATCCGGACCGGACAGACGCTGAGCATCATGGTCAGCACTAATCCGCCTTCCTCGTTCGTCGTCGATCTGTATCGTCTGGGCTATTACCGGGGCAAGGGCGGAAGACATCTCATCCGCCTTGGCCCATTCAAGGGAAAAGCTCAGCCTGATCCAGAAATCGGCGAGGAGCGTCTACGAGAATGTCGGTGGGAACCTGCCACGACGTTTACCATTCCCAACGACTGGCCGAGCGGCGTTTACCTCGGCAAGCTGACAGCCGAGCGCGAGAGGGTTCAAAGCTACATCATTTTCATCGTGCGCGATGACCGCCCTTGCGACTTCGTCTTCCAGTGCAGTGACACGACCTGGTCGGCTTACAATCGCTGGCCCAGTCAGTGGTCGCTGTATGACGACGGCAAGAAGGAATGGTACTGGGGACCGGGCGTGCGTGTCAGCTGGGATAGGCCCTACGGCAAATACTGTCAGGTCGTGGATGCACCGCTATCTCAAGGCTCCGGCGAGTTCCTGCTATGGGAGTTCCCGCTCGCCTTCTGGATGGAAAAGGAAGGATACGACATCTCCTACATCAGCAACGTGGATACTCACACGGACGCCAAGGGACTGTTGCGGGCCAGGGGTTTGCTATCGGTCGGCCACGATGAATACTGGTCGCTTGATATGTTTCAGAACGTGAAGACCGCCATAGCCGCAGGCCTCAATGTGGCCTTTCTCAGCGGCAACACATGCTGCGGTGTCATCTCCTTCATGCCGAGCGGTTCCAGGGTAACCAATCGCGTGATCAGCCGGATCGGGCAGTATGGTCCCATCCAGAAGGAGTCCGTCGAGAAAGGTTTCCCCGAGTTGCATGATTTGCGGCACAACGGCCCTAACGAGTCAAGCCTTATCGGTGCGCGCAGCACGTTTCCCGTTACCGGCGGTGCAGACTGGATTTGTGCTCAGGACAAACACTGGCTGTTTGCAGGGACGGGGATGAAAAAAGGAGACAGCATCGCCGGACTGGTCGGTTGGGAGTGGCACGGCGACCCGGCTGACATCCCCGGGTTGGAGGTAGTGGCTCAGGGTCAGACGTTTAACGGCAGGAACAAAGGAACGTACACGGCCACGATCTATCCAGGCCCCAGGGATAACTTCGTCTTCAACGCGTCTACCATCTGGTGGTGCGACGGCCTGAGCGCTCCGCCGGGTTACCTGCATCCTTCGGTCTACGGAGCGAAACCGAAAGGGCCGGATGCCCGGGTGCAACGCATCACAGCCAACCTGCTCAACCGTTTCCGCGGACAAAAGTAGCGTGGGACTGTCCGTCGTGCACTAGACCGGCCCAGCCCGCCGAGCCCACAGGGGTCGAGCCAGCAGATATGCCCAGGTTGCTAGGATCAGGATTTCAAGTGCCGCGTCTACAAGATAGATGGGCGCGATTACTTGCCGTAAGACATACAACACATCAATGCCAGTCAGTCCGATGGCACTGGCGACAGCAAGGATCACCATCTCCGCAGAGATACGCCGTCGCCACGCCGCGGTGAGTAGGGCAAGTGCGATGCACGTGATAAGCACACCGACGGTCATCACCAGCCAGTGGTCTAACTGGCGCCCGGTTACGAGATGATCCGTCTTCGGCCCGGTAACCATCTGGAAAGTTTCGATACTCACCAATGGCCAGACACCCGTCACGAGGTAGTACAAACCCTGGACCCAGAACAGCGCCGAAGACAGTGACGAGGAATCATCCTTGATGGAGGCACTCTGGCGCGATTCTTGGACTAGAAAGGGAGTCATTTGCGACCTTTCAGCCCGCCCGGGACGATCAGAGGCATCGGAGGAATGCAACCAGATCGACCTTTTCCTCCTTGGTTAGACCCAACGTAAAAACAAGATTGAAGAATTCGACTGTGTCTTCCAGCGTCAGACAACGGCCGTCATGGAGGTAGGGCGGACTCTCCTTGATGCCTCTCAGAGTGAAGCTCTTGATCGGCCCGTCTCCGGGCTCTTCCAGGAAGTCCTCCAGGTGTAGATCGTGCATTTGATGGTCGAGGTAGAACGGCGCCGGGTGGCAAGTCGCGCATTGGGCCTTGCCGAAGAACAGCTTTTCGCCGTTTAGCTCCCTCTCCGTGGCCTTCTTCGAGTCCAGCCGGCCGAGGCGGTTCAGCTTGGGCGCTGGCGGAAAGTCGAGCATATTCTGAGCCTGTGCCATGAACGGGATGACGCTACGCGGCAGTTCCTGGAAACCCTTCTTCATTGGCCGAATCGGATCTCCGTTGAAATAAGCCGTTCGCTGCTCGAATTCGGTGAAGTCCTCGATCGAACGCAGACTTCGTTTCGAGCCATGAATTTGCTGATTGAACACACCGCGTAGACTAACCGTGTCGAGTCGGAACCGTCGCTCCTGGGGGCGAATGTCCGGACTGAGATGGAATTGCCCAGTAGTGTGCCCGTTGATGTGACAGTCAAAGCAGGCGACGCCCTGTTGGGGTAGAGGACTTTTGCGATCGTCGGTGGTGTTGAATTCCTCTTCCGGCAGAGGCGTGAGCAGCAGACGCATCCCCTCCAACTGAACCGGCGTCATGATGTCCTTGAGTAGATCCCGGAAATTAGCTAGTGAAACAACCTGACCACGCGACACGTCGCCCAACTCCGGACGGTTTTGAAGGAAGATGGCCGGCGGGAATTCCGGCAGGAACTCGTTAGGAAGGTCGAACTCGACATCGAAGCGCTCCAGCCGAGGGAACATCTTGACTTGCACCTGCGGGAAGACCTGTCCGCCGTTGGTATGCAGCGGATGGGGCAGCGACGGGTAGGGAAAAAGGTTCTTCCGCCTGATGTCGTTGGGGCTTAGGGCCGCGAGTTGTTCCCAGGTCATTCCATCAGCGAGCCGGGCTGTTGGACCCACAGCCAGGGGCTTGCCCCGAGCCATCTTGACGTCTGAGTCAAGCTTTGCCGTCAGATCGTAGCGCGATTCCAGCAGTTGTCTCTGTGCAGCCATCACCTTATCACGGGCCGCACTCTCTTTTTTCATAACCTCGGCGAACGTGGTGAAGGGCTTGTCGGCGTTGAGCGGATCCCGGGCGAAGTCGAACCCGGAGGTCCGCCCGTGCTTGGGCTGATTGTTGAGGGAAGCATTGAGGAGAGCAGGCTTGGTGGGGTCGAAAAGATCGGATCGATCATGTGCGGTTAGTTGTTGTTCCGGCCGGTCCATCGATACTTTTCGAACGGCGACCGCGTCGGCAGCGGGATCATGCTGCTTCTCCGACTGCTTCGCACCTTCCTGTCGATCCTGAGTCGAACGGACCGTGAGCAATAGGCCGCCCATTAGAAACCCGACGATTAAGTACACAACCGAGCTGGTTCTTATTTGCATTGGACCTCCTCAGGGTCACATCAGAACGCCGAATGTTTGCCCGAACTCGATGACTGACTGTGCTCGAAATGCTTCATCAGGGATAGCAACAGTCAGCAAACCCCTCTTATTGTTGAGCAACTCCTATGCCAGGGACATGAAAACGTCATTGGTAAGGGATGGGACTGCCGCAGGATAGCGGTAGTGTCTGACTGAAAAACCTGTTGCTGAGTTGGAGTCCGCGAGGGATCGAGAACCTCAGCGGCTCACCTACCAGCGACATAGGGATGGACCATCTTGCGGGGATCGACGATGCGATCGAATTCCGCGTCGCCGACGACGCCGAGCTTCAGTGCAGCCTCCTTGAGTGTAAGGTCGTGATCCAGTGCATAATGTGCTACCTGCGAGGCCTTGTCGTAACCGATCACCGGAGTGAGCGCGGTAACCAGCATCAGAGAGCGCTCGACATAATTGCTGATCTGCCTAAAGTTCGGTTCGGTACCTTGTACCAGGAACTTGCAGAAGTTTGCGCAGCCATCGGTCATGATGCGGATCGACTTGGCGATGTTGAAGATCAGGAGCGGTTTGTAGACGTTCATCTCCAGATAGCCGCCGGCCCCGCCAAATGCTGTTGCGACATCGTTGGCCATGGCTTGAACCGCGATCATCGCGAGCGCCTCACACTGAGTCGGGTTGACCTTGCCTGGCATGATCGAGGACCCAGGCTCGTTTGCCGGGATCTTGAGTTCGGCGAACCCGGCGCGTGGGCCGCAGGAGAGCAGGCGTATGTCATTGGCGATCTTGAAGAGCGACACTGCCAGAGTCTTGAGCGTAGCACTCAATTGCACCAGGTCGTCGTGCGCACCCTGCACCGAGAACTTGTTCGGAGCTGTCTCGAACGCCAGCCCCGTGAGCCGAGCGATGTGCTCAGCGACTTCTCGATCAAAGCCCGGTTGTGCGTTGATCCCCGTACCGACCGCCGTGCCGCCCAGGGCCAGCCGATACACGCCCCGCAGGGCCAGCTCCAACCGCTCGACATCGTCCCCGAGCATGCCGACGTAGCCGGAGAATTCCTGACCGAGTGTCAGCGGTGTTGCATCCTGGAGGTGCGTGCGCCCGATCTTCACCACGTCTGCCCAGGCCGTGGCCTTGGCGTCCAGAGCGTCGCGCAAGGTCTCGACTGCTGGCAGCAGCCGCTGCTTCACGCCGAGAGCGGCCGCCACGTTCATCGCTGTCGGGAATGAATCGTTGGACGACTGCGACATGTTCACATGATCGTTCGGGTGTACCGGCTTATGGCTGCCAAGTGGTTGGTCAGCGATCTGCGAGCATCGATTGGCAATCACCTCGTTGACGTTCATGTTGAACTGGGTGCCGCTGCCCGTCATCCACACGTGCAGTGGGAACTGGTCCTGGTGATGGCCTTGCAGTATCTCGTCGCAAACTCGAACGATCAGCTCCTTCCGCGTGTCATCGAGCCGACCAGCCTGGTGGTTGACCAGGGCGGCCGCCTTCTTAACGATGGCGTAGGCGGGGATCATCTCCCGGGGCATCAAATCGTCCCCTATGCTAAAATGCACCAGCGCCCGTTGCGTCTGCGCTCCCCAGAGCCGGTCTGCTGGGACGTTAACCGGGCCAAGGCTGTCCTGTTCGACGCGAGGACCATTCATGTAAGTTCCTTTCGATGCGGGGACAGGGGGGATTCTCCCCTTTTCAATGCTTCCGTAGGGCGGAGATACTATTCGATTTCGGGCATGAAGTCCCGAAGCTCTTCTCGCTAGCGGAAACGGCCGAAAGAGCGCAGGATCCTGCCCGGACGAGAATTCTTCTGCTCGATGAATTAGCAGAAAAGGCTTGCCGTAACACTTTACGACAAGCCTTCCCGTGTCGGGGCGACTGAATTCGAACCAGCGATCTCCTGAAGCCCATTCAGGCAGTAGCCGGTCGGAAAATCGCAAAAGCAAGCCGAATCACGGCTTACAGTTCTTACACTTTCCACATTTTATGCAGCGGCCCCTCTAGAATCCACGGATACCAGGGCGTTTCCTGCAGTTTCCTGCATAAAGCCTCCTTAACGGGTACCTATTACTGCAATTGCCGGCCACGCATCTCGGTCTGATCCACCGCGGTCGACGTGACCGGAGAGCGCAAAGTCGCGTGGCTGATTGCATACGGTGGGGCGGACCGGAGCGCGCTAGCTACACGGGGATGATTGCGCGTGTCGAGGTGACCGCAAGAGATTGGCGGCATTGCGCTGCGCGGAGGTGGTCCGACTAGCGGACAGAGTTAGAAGACATCCCCACAAGTTCACAATTCCGCGGCACGCCATCAACTTTGCGAATTTGTAAAAAAGCGATAATCTTATTGACAACAAGAGTTGTCAAGGATACCATCTCTTCATGCTCGACGTCCAAGTCATCGATGATCCGGCGGCCGCGACGGTGGCCTTGGAGCCGGTGCGAAGTCAGCTCCTCTCCGAGCTCGCCACGCCCGCCTCGGCGGCGACGTTGGCCACGCGGGTCGGTTTGGCGCGGCAGAAGATCAACTACCATCTGCATGCACTGGAGGCGCACGGTCTGGTGCGGCTGGCTCAGGAACGCAAGTGGGGCGGGTTGACGGAACGGCTGCTCGTGGCGACGGCCTCGTCCTACGTCGTTTCTCCCACCGCTCTTGGCCCGGTTGCCGTTGATCCAAATCGGGAATGCGATCGGCTGTCCGCAAGCTATCTCATTGCCCTCGGTGCACGGATCGTCCGCGAGGTGGGCGACCTCATTCGTCGCGCGGCAGAGGCGGGCAAACGCCTGGCGACCCTGGCGGTGGATACCGAGATTCGCTTCCGGTCGGCGACGGACCGGGCGGCTTTTACCAACGAGCTCACCGAAGCCATCACGAAACTCGTGGCGAAATATCACGATGAATCTGCCCCCGGTGGCCGCGCGCATCGCCTGGTCGTCGTGGCCCACACTCTGCCGCAGAAATCCGAGCCCAAGGAATCATCATGAGCGTGAAGAAAGAAGCCTCCGGCCGCCGTTCGGTCAAGGGTGAAGGCGAGGTCCCCGGCAGCACCCAGTCTGCGGCGGAACGACGAGCGGCGGAAGCCCAGTTGCGTACGCTGATCGACGAGTTCGCGCCCGCGCATCTTCGGCTCATCGGCACCATGCGACGGCGGCTGCGAAAGCGCCTGCCCACCGCCCAAGAAGTGGTGTATGAATATCGCAACTTAGGGGCTGTGGTAATCAGCTATTCACCGAACGAGCGCGGGTACGAGGGCGTTCTTGCAATCCGCGCGAGCGCGGACGGCGTGAAGCTGTACTTCAATCAGGGTAAGGAATTGCCGGACCCTGGGAAATTGTTGCAGGGGTCCAGCCAGACACGCTGGATTAACGTGGAGGCCGCGTCCACACTCGCTCGTCCGGAGGTCGTGAGCCTGATCGACGAGGCCCTCGCTCGCAATCGAGTGCCGTTCGCGGGCGCCGGCCGTGGGTCGGTAGTAATGAGTCGTTCGACATCGGACAAGAAGCGTCGGTGACGGCGCTCCCCCTAACATGCGGTTGCACCTGACAGGGCCGCAGGCGCCGTGGCGACCGCGCGCAAACGGAGTTAGATTAAACATGCCGACAACAGCTTTCCTCCTGATGACACTCGTGCCGGCTGACGTGCCGGCGCAGCCGAAGCCAACGACGGGCTACGCGCCAGTCAACGGCGTCAAAATGTACTACGAAGTCCACGGCAGCGGCGAACCGGTGGTGCTGCTCCACGGCGCGTTCATGACCATCACCAACAACTGGACCGGGTGGATCGGCGAGCTCGCCAAAACGCGGAAGGTGATTGCCGTCGAAATGCAGGGCCACGG
>DATBHJ010000151.1:0-35889 GCA_036557565.1 Gemmataceae bacterium | reverse complement strand
GAACCAATATGAGGGCGCCTTTTCACTGGCCTTGCTCGCTGTTGTCGCTGGGAACGACAGTATTTTTCCTGGCCGGCGCTCTCGTTGCGCCTTCCCCGGCGCGAGCTGGCTGTGGCGATCATGTTGTCGTGCTCGCGTCTTCGGAGAAAACACCGCCGGTTTCTGTTCCAGCTCCTCCGATGGCACCGGCGAAAAAGCACACTCCTTGCTCTGGTCCGCATTGCACGAGTGCGCCCCTGACTCCGGCGCCTGCGCCTGCCGTCCCGGTGGGACCGGGCGGGACGGAATGGGCTTGCCTGCTTGAACCGCTACTACTGCCGGCAAGCCTTTCAACGCTCTACCCGTGGGAAAGTCCGCGCGAACAGACTCTCTTCCTCGTTTCGAGTGTCTATCACCCCCCTCGCTGATTTCTCGTCTCTTTCGATCGTTCTGGGAAAAAAGACGAGTGCCAAGGCGCGTCCGCTTTGGGTTAAGTTGCACCCGATGCTGACGTTCCAGGCTGAACGAACGACCATTGCTTCTTCGCCTAGCGAGGTCTCCTTAGATGGACACTCCTTCGACTCCTGCCGCCAGCGCGCCCAAGAAAGTGCTGAACGTGCGCGGCCGAATCTATGAGCCGGCGATCGGCCCGCGCCTGAAAATCCTTCTGTTCATCGTCTTCGCCGCCACTGCGGTCCTTGGCGTCACCGGGATTTATCTGCTTTCCATCGATGTGCTCGAACGGCTCAGTCAGCGGACGTACACCAATCAGTTCACGTTGCAGATGTTCGTCATCCACATTCTGGTTGGCCTGGCCTTCATCGTGCCCTTTCTTGTCTTCGGATGCACGCACCTGCTGACCGCGCGCAAGCGCAAAAATCGATTGGCCGTCAAACTCGGAATTTCTCTCTTTATCTCCGGCATCCTCGTCGTCGTGACGGGGCTGGCTCTGATCCAGCTGTCGGGTTTACCGCAGCTGCCGACGGGCAGTGTCGCCCGCTGGGCGGTGTATGTCTTGCATGCCGCCTTGCCCGTGGCCGCAGTCGTGCTCTACGTTCTGCATCGCCGGGCAGGTCCGGACATTCAGTGGAAATACGGCTACTTCTGGGGCGGCGGCGTCGCTGTTTTCGTCGCCTCCATGATCGTCCTGCACCTGCAAGATCCACGCGCCTGGTTCGCCGTTGGTCCCCGCGAAGGCGAGAAATACTTCTTCCCCTCCCTGGCGCGCACTGGCAGCGGCAACTTCATCCCCGCAGATGCCCTGATGAAGGACGAATACTGCATGCAGTGCCACGCCGACATTTACCAACAACACGCTCATTCGGCGCACCATTTCAGCTCCTTTAACAATCCGCCGTATCGCTTTAGTGTGCGCGAGTCGCGCAAGATTCTCGATGAACACGGCATTCCCCGCGCCACGCGCTGGTGCGCCGGCTGTCACGATCTGGTGCCGTTTTTCTCCGGCGCTTTCGACGATCCGAATTTCGACGATGAAAACCATCCGACTGCCAAGGCCGGTATCACCTGCGTCGCTTGCCATGCCATCACGAACGTCAACAGCACCGAGGGCAACGCCGCCTACACCATTGAGGAGCCGTTGCCCTACCCGTTCGCCTACAGCGACAACGCTCTGCTCCGCTGGTTCAGCAATCAAGTGCTCAAGGCCAAGCCGGACTTCCACAAAAAGACGTTCCTCAAGCCGTTCCACAGAAACGCCGACATCAATTCGGAGTTCTGCTCGACCTGTCACAAGGTCAGTCTGCCGGTGGAACTGAATCATTACAAGGAATTCCTTCGCGGCCAAAATCACTATGATCCGTTCCTGCTCAGCGGCGTCTCCGGCCACGGCGCGCTGAGCTTTTACTATCCGCCCACAGCCAAGAACAGCTGCAACAGTTGCCACATGCCGTTGAAGACGAGCAACGATTTCGGCTCCAAGAATTTCGACGGCAGCGGCATTCGCAAGGTACACGATCACTTCTTTCCCGGAGCAAACACGGGTTTGCCGTCTCTGCTGACCCACCTTCCTGAGTACGCCGGCCAGATCGACAGCTTGCTGGAGGCGGTTCACAAAAACGCCGACTTCCTGCGCGGCAACGATCCGCAGGGCAAGGACGCCTCGCTACGAATCGATCTCTTCGCCTTGAAGGAAGGCGGAACGATTGACGGTCGATTTCTGGGCCCATTGCGCCCGCAACTGCCCAGGCTGAAACCGGGAAAGAACTATCTCGTCGAGGTGGTCATTCGCACGGTGGCGTTGGGCCATCTGTTCACGCAGGGCACGGTCGATTCCAACGAAGTTTGGGTGGATTTCACAGCCACATCCAACGGCAAAGTCATCGGCCGTTCCGGCGCCCTCGCCGGCCCCGACGACACAGGGGCGGTGGATGAATGGTCGCACTTCCTCAACGTGTTGATGCTGGATCGTCACGGCAAGCGCGTCAATCGCCGCAATGCCCAGGACATCTTCACGCCGCTGTACAACCATCAGCTTCCGCCCGGTGCGGGTCAGGTGGTGCATTATGAGCTGAAAGTGCCCCCAGACGTGAAAGGCCCGATCGAACTGACGGTGCGCGTGCGCTATCGCAAGTTCGATTTCGAGTACATGACTCTCGTGTATGGCGGGCCGGACAAGGCGCCGAAACTGCCCATCGTCGATCTGTGTTCGGATCGAGTCATACTGCCGGTCGAAGGTGTGGCCGACAGCGTTCCCGAGCAAAGCTCACCGATCAAGCCGATATGGCAGCGCTGGAATGACTACGGCATCGGCTGCTTCCTGGAGGGTTTTCCCGACGAAAAGAAGGGCGAGCTAGTCCAGGCTGAGGCGACGTTCCAGGCGATGCTCAAGGAATTTCCCAATGACAAGGAAGTGGCCGGGCACGCCTACTTGAACCTGGCTCGTGTCTACGAGGCTCAGGGATTGTTGTCCGAAGCGGTTCAGGTACTGGAGAAAGCGCGCGAGGCGGGTGCGCCCGGGTGGACCGTGGCTTATTTCAATGGCCGCGTCAACCTGGATAACACGACCGATCGCCGGAGTGTCGAGGCGGCCATCGCGAATTTCAAGAGCATCCTAGACCCCGAAAAGCAGCCGCGCGACCGCGGTTTCGATTTCACCAAGGATTACCGCGTCATCAATGAGCTGGGCCGCGCCCTCTTCGAGCGAGCCTCGTTCGAGCGCGGCAAATCCTCCCAGCGCGACGCCTTCCTGCTCGAAGCCATCGAGCAATACGAGCGGACCTTGAAACTCGATTCGGAGAACGAGAAGGCCCATTTCGGCTTGCATCAATGCTTCCAGATGCTGGGGCGGCCAATGTCGGCGCTCCAATTGCCCGAGGAGACACCGAAGACCGACGAGGCGTCCTTGCAAGAGTTGGCCAGCACCCTGCTCGACGACAAGATCGAAAAAACAGAACGTCGGCTGGCGGCGGTGCGGTTGGCCCGCGCAACTTCCGCATTGGGGGCTGAACCCATCGCGGCGAAGCAGCCGAAGCGGCCGCGCTTCGAGTTGCTCCTGGCACGAATCGAGCCGTACTTCCATCGGGAGAGCGATGCCGAGTTGAAGGAAGCCGCGGCTTTCGTTCTCGACAAGTTACATCTGGAATTGTTTCAGATTTTCAGGCCCGATGAACTGGCGCAAAGTCGAGCCATGCAGGCGTATCGCGTCGAGCATCCCGCTGCCGATCACGCCGCGGAGGCCATCGTGATTTATTCGTTGCATCGTCCGGGCGCGCCGGGTTTCTGAATCACACACCAGCCCGAAGCGTGAGCGAGGGCCGCCCTCGCTTGCGTTCCGGGCTGGTTAGCCGTTTTTTCGGGAGTCATCCATCCATGTCCCGTTGCAAGTTATCCTCGATCGCAGGGTTCCTGATCGTCGTTCTCCTTCTGGGCGGCGCTGCCCTGGCCACACTGCACTATCTCGGTTTCTTCACGTCTGCCAGTACGGTGACGCGTACTGTCGATCCCGGCCATGCCATCTCGCGCGACGAGACGCCGGTCCCTCTGGTGCATTTCACCGACATCACCAAGGACGCCGGTATCACCTTCGTCCATAATAACGGTCTGACCGACAAAAAACTGCTGCCGGAGACGATGTGCGGCGGCGTGGCCGTGATCGATTTTGATAATGACGACAAACCCGATCTTCTTTTCGTCAATGCTTGCCCGTGGCCCGGTCAGGAGAAGCCTAGCGCGGATAAACCGACGCTGGTGTTCTACCGCAACCTGGGCAACGACAAGTTCCAGGATGTTACGAAAGAAGCTGGCCTGGCCCTGACCCTGTTCGGCATGGGTGCGACGGTCGGTGATTACGACAACGACGGCTGGCTGGATCTGTTCGTCACCGGCATCGGCGGCAATCGTCTGTTTCACAACAGCCCCGACAGCAGCGGAGCCAACGGCCGGCGCTTCGTCGAAGTGACGGCGACGGCCGGCGTCGGCGGACCTGGCGGCTGGCCACCGCAGCACGCCAGCGATTTCTTCCGATGGGACAAACCCATCTGCTTCTCGACCTCGGCGTCGTTTCTCGACTACGACGGTGACGGCAAGCTCGATCTGTTTGTGTGCAATTATGTTCGTTGGTCGCCGGACTACGACTTGAGCATCGGTTTCAAAATCGACGGCAAGGAGCGCATGTTCGCTCAGCCCAAGCAGTTTGAGGGAGCGGTGTGCTTCCTCTACCACAACGAAGGCGGCGGCAAATTCACGGATGTGTCGAAAGAGTCCGGCGTGCAGGTCTTCGACAAGGAGGGTATTGGCGCCGGCGCGCGAATACGTCCAGTAGGCAAATCGCTGGGCGTCATCGTCTGCGACGCCGACGAGGACAGTTGGCCAGACATCGTCGTCGCCAACGACACGGTTCGCAATTTCCTCTTCCACAATGTACCTGGGCCGAATGGAACGCGCGTTTTTCGGGAGAAAGGAATGATCGCTGGGGTCGCCTTCGCTCAGGGCGAGGCGCGCGGGGCCATGGGCATCGATTGGGCGCCGTGCTATCGCCCCGGATGCAACGCGCTGCTCATCACCAACTTCTCAAATGAGCCGGATACGTTTCTCTGTCAGGACCAACGCAAGCGCCTGGAGTTTTCGGAAGTTGCCAGGCCGGAAGGCATCGCAGGTCCAAGCCGGGTGCCGCTTAAATTCGGCGCGTTCTTCTTCGATTACGATCTCGATGGCCGGCTCGATTTCCTGACGTGCAACGGTCATCTCGATCCCAGCATCCGCAAACTACAGCCGGCCCAGCATTACAAGCAGCCAGCGCAACTCTACTGGAGTAAGCCCTCCGAGGGCTTCGAGCCGGTGCCGCCCGAAGCGGCCGGCAGCGATCTGTTTCAGCCGCTCGTCGGCCGCGGCTGTGCCTACGCCGACATTGACGGCGATGGCGATCTCGACGTGATCCTCGTGGGCAATGGCGGTCCCGCTTTCGTGTTGCGCAACGACAACAATCTTGGCCATCACTGGATTCGCTTCAAGCTGCAAGGCGACGGCGTGCATTCCAACCGCAGCGCTATCGGTGCGCGGATCATCCTGGAAACCAAGGATGGCGAGCAACGCCGCGAGATCGCCGCTGCCCGCGGTTATCTCAGCCAAAGCGAGCTGGTAGCGACGTTCGGGCTGGGCAAGACGGATCGTGTCGAGCGCGTGACTATCTATTGGCCGGGTAAGGACGGCGGCAAGACCGTTCTGGAAAATCCGGCCGTCGATAAGCAACATACGATCGAGCAAGGGAAGAAGCGAAGTCCTCGCTCCGACTCCAGGAGCGGGAGAGAGGATAGGAAGGATTCAAGTATGTTAGCCGAGTTTGGTGAAATGTTGTGCTCGGTAGGTACAGACGGGATAAAATCAAATTGTTGCCTCCGAGCTGAGCCGCAGGAAGCGTCCAATCGTAGATGAGCGAATCGCGCCTCTATGTTAACCGTTTAACTGCGAAGGAGGGGAACCATGCCTCTGGGTGATTTGCTGACGATCGCAGACATTAAAGCGATCTTTGCTGAAGAGATTGCCACACTCGGCGGAACAGTCTCAGATACTTTCGAGGATGAGATACGCTTGATTGCCAGGTCCATCCTTCCTCCTTTGCAGGAAGTTCGCAAAGCGGACCAGGTGCAGGGAGGCGTCGCCTTGCGGGCAAACGAAGAGAGCGTCTGGGTTCATCCCTACGTCTTCCGCCTGGTCTGCAAGAACGGGGCGATCATCGCTCACGCCTTTCAAACACGACAGCTTGAGGCTCACGAGTTTGTAACTCCCGAAGAAGCCGTCTCGGCGATCCGCAACACGATCCAAGACTGTGGTTCCTCGGAAGCCTTCTCTGCTGCTGCCGAAGAGATACGATCCGCGGGTCGAACGGAAGCCGACGCAGCCCTCAGCCTACTCCCTTTGCTGTCCCGATTCCCTTCCGGAGTTGGTTCGGGAGTCGTGGTCGCCATCATGGAACGCTTCCTTCAAGACAGGGATCAATCGCGCTTTGCCCTGATGAACGCCGTCACTTCGGTTGCCCGTGATACCCCGGACCCTGAACTCCGTTGGCGTTTGGAGGAGCTGGGGGGCAGCATCGCCTCTTCCAGGAGACCGACGTTCCTCGATGATGACCAGGCCGTCGCTGTTGCCGGCGAGAGTTCGACTCGGTCTGAGGAATGGCTTGGTGGCGGGGTACGGCGAGCAAGTTCTCGGAGTGTCGGCTGAGTTCTTGCGGTTCGTTGCCGTTCAAATCTCCGGATTACCATCCCGCAGGGCCTGCAAGGAAATCCCTCGCTGGCCCTGCGGGATGGTTGAGATTAATTCGCGCTCTCGAGCAGCGAGGAGGGACGCGCTGCGATCGTGTTCACCTCGCGCTGCATTCGGCAACGCAAGAGAAGCAGATCTTCATCGACTTTTTCCAGAACCATGTCGGCGTCCGCGATCTGTCCGGAGGCCAGATGTTGCCGGGCTTCGGCCAGGCCCATCCGGGCGATGGACAGACGGCGATCCACCATTTGGGTGAATTGCGAGAAGGACACGGAGAGACCACTTGTCTCGCGGGCGCGATCGGAAAGAACCAGCATGAGAGTCACTCGCTACAGCAAACCGAGGGATGCCGGAGGAAACGCACCGTCGCCCAGACGGTCCTCCCAAGCGGGAGGAGGCTCCAGCGTTTCACACAACATCGTGCGAGGCTTGGTCTACGTGGCGCAATCACGTTGTGTGCGGGCAGACGCCCACGTGAGACCGGTTTCCTTACCGATATGGCAATTGATGGGCCAGGAGGATCCTTCTCCACTCCAAGGCGTAGCGGTCCCTCTTTTACCCGAAATGCCGGTTGCAATGCAAGAGCTTTTTTTAGGGATCGTCCTCATCCTCCCGAATAAAGTTCGGCTCCTCCAATCCCTTGATGGGGATGCCCAGGGTAAGGAACGGCACCGGCAACAAGGATTCCTCGCCGACGCGCTTCGCCTCAAACCAGCGCACCACCGTTTTCTTGCCCTTGGGTATCTCCAGGCGCCAGAAAGAGCGAAGAGACTTGATTCTGCGCGGCACCCAGTTCACCGGCGCCGTCGATGTCGGCGGCAGCGTTTGAAACGTCTTCACAAGATACTTCTGGATACGTGTCGCTGCTTGCGCGTCCGTGTCGAGCAACACCTGTCCCGTCTGGCGCACCCCGGGAATCACGAACGGATCGCCGAATTTCTTGCGGATGGGTTCGGAGAGCAGAGTATATGTGTCAATGTCCTCTTCGCCGTAGATGAAGGTGATGGGCACCACGGGCTTGGCGTGCGCGCCTTCCAGCCAGCTGTGAATGCCAAAGGGTCGAAGCTTCAACGGGTCTGCCATGCCGATCCACACGGCTTGCAGGACGCTCCGCTTTTCCTCCCACCTTAACTGGATCTTGTTGCCCACATCGGAGCCGTTGAACCGCAAGCCCTCTGTAGCCAGCCACAACGAGCCAAGCGCCGCTGCCTGACCGGCGCCGATGACGACCAGGTTGAACGTGTTAACGGGGCCGGCTGGATCATCGTGTAGGCGGTCGAGATAAGTACGGGCGGCGGCAATGTCCTCAATCAACCACGGCCTGTACTCGGACGGGAAATCGGGCAGCTTCAAGAGTATCGGTTGTAACTCCGCGATTGTGTTGAGTTTGTAACTATTCAGATACTTGTTGACCGTGTATCTCCAGAATTGTGGGGAGACCTTTCTGCTGTCGCCGTGGCCGCGAAAATCAAAAGTCAGAACGGTATGCCCTTCGGCTTGCAGCGTCTCGGCCAACCGTTTCCAGCCGGGCGAGCTACGGTTGCTGCCGAGATCGTGCAGCATCAAGACTGTCAGACCGCGCTTGCTCTTCCAGCCGTGATAGAGTGTCCCGGCAAGGTGCACGTGATCGACCGTGCTAAAATGGACTTTTTCTTGCCAGCCGCGCGGCTTTTGCACCAACAGAGTGATGGTGCGCTCTTCGATCGTTTGGTTGTTGCTCCGGACGAGCAGCTTGACGGGATATTCTCCCTTTTCGGTGTCTACTTTTGTCTCGATGCTGACCGTCGCCGACGACAACGCGGCGGGAATAGCGGCCGGGGGTGCCGATATGTTGGCCGGTAGCCCCGTAATAAGAATCTCTACAGTCCCGTCGTAACCGTTGCGGTCCAAGGCGATCCGTAGTCCGGTCTTTGCACCGGCCTCCAGCGAAAGCGAGTTCGGAATGTCCTCTCTCAGCCGTACCCGCGGGATCTCTTTGCGGACCTTAGAGGAATCATCTTTCGGGATGAGATTGGCGGCTTTCGGCACTGAGGTGGGCGGGACGATCTCTTGTTTTAATCGTGGCGGCGTAGGTCGCGGAACCTCGCGCACGGGAGGGGGAAGGCGGTTCTCGTCCACCTTCTCTATATCTGATCGCGGAATCGCCGCGGCTATCGTTGGTTGTGGGGCCGTGGACGACACCATCACTTTGACGACGAAGAAGCTGATAATCGCGATCAAACCGAGGGTTGCCAGCCAGGCGGGATGCGATAACCTCGAGACCAGGGGATCGGGACGCTCGGGGTCGTGTGGAAGCTGGTCGGCAGCCATCGGCGGCTGGGCGTCCAGCTCAATCTCGGCGGCGCTGCGCCGTGGCGATTGCGGCACAGGCGGCACGCGCATCACAGCGGTCTTCACTCCGCGTGAGATGATATTCGTGTCGTCCAGGTCCGTGGGGCGAACCCTGGTCCGCGTCTTGGTGCGCATGGACGAATCCGAGCTGCGAGTGTCAGCGAGCGGTTGGAGTGCCGCTCCCTTACGGTCGCGGCTCGGATGAGCAGCGTTACCGTCGAGCAGGTTGTTGACTCGTGCTTCCTCAACGTCGGACAATGGGCGCGTGCCGTTGTCGTCCAACAACTCGTCAAGGGTGGGAACAGCGCCTAACGGTCCCTGACTTGCCAGCAGCAAATGTCCCACCAAACCCCGCACCTCGCGATCCGGCAACCCCCACAGTTCGTGCAGCAGCCGCGATTTGCTCGGCTGGAGGAAATCCTCTTCGCGAAACAACAAGTTTTCTTGATTGTCGTAGCTCAGCCACAACTTTTCGCCGCCGACGCGCAGACAGCGCAGAGCTGTGTAAATCAGCAGGTGAGAGAAGCGATCCATCTGGCGATTGTACCCGCCCTCGTGCAGCCGACGCGGGTGCTGATAATGGGGATGCCCGACCTCTTCCGACGGACGATCGGCCAGGGCCGGAACAAACATGCCGTCGTAATCGATCAATTTCAATTTCAGGGCCAGCGAACTGCCTTTACTATCGGGCACCAGGAGTACGTTGCCGTGCTGCAAGTCACCATGCGCCATATCGGCGTCGCGCAGTTCCTGAGCCAGCCGGACCCACAGCTCTGCCAGCTTCTCCAGCAGCACCGGCTTGTTCAACTGCTCGCACACGAACTCGTTGAGGCAGTAGCCCTCCACCCAGCGCATCTTGACCAGGGGATGCCACTGGCCGCGGATGCAAATACCCTCGTCGAGGAACTGAAACTCGACCATAAAGGCGCGTTGGGCCAACCGCAGGTGTTCGCTGATGGCCTGGTAGCGCGCTCGCAGTCCCGAAACCGGTCGCGTGAAACATTTGACGGCCCAGCTCTGGCCATCCGCGCCTCGAATCTGGTAGACATCGGCAAAGTTACCGGAGTGCGGCAGCGGCAGACCGAGCAGATCGCCCACGGCCTGCCCCTGGCGCAGATCTTCGTCGCGGAAACACAGCTGCGGATTCTGCACAGCAGCGTTGTAATCCGTGGCGTTTGGCCAGGTCATGGCAGGCTCCTAAACGGATACGGCCAGCAACGTCACATCATCGTTGCGCAGCTGACGAGCGCTGCGCAATTCCTCGATCCAGGAGGCGAAAGATTGCTCGGACGATGCTTCGTCGGATACTCGCGCCAGTGCTTGCCACGGCTTGCCGCCGGACTCCGCCTGAGTCAAAAACCACTGCGCCAGTGCGTCGGTCATCAACCATAAACGATCGCCCGGTTGGCAATCGCCCACCTGCTGAAGCCCGTTTTTGTGCGGGACTTCTCTCGGTGATGTGCGAGAGCCAACGAGCCAGGGAGTATTGCTGAAATCGGCGGCCTGCGCGACCGGGAAGGAGCGGATCAGTTCATCCCGGCGTATCTGGAACAAGCAGCTGTCGCCGACTGCCACGGCGTACCACTTGCGTTCCTCGATCACCAAGCCGAGGAAGGTGGCGAAGGCGCCTTGTATCAGCCCCGCTTCCAGATACCAGGGCATGCCGTCAACTGCTCCCCCCCCACCCCAACCCTCCCCCGCAAGGGGGGAGGGAGAAAGAAGGCCCTCCCCCGCAAGGGGGGAGGGAGAAAGTTGGCTCTCTCCCTCCTTGTGGGGGAGGGTCGGGGTGGGGGGCGAAGTGACCATTTCCATCCAGTGTACTTGCAGGGATGGCAGCCACTTCGACCAACGAGGCAAGCGTTCACTTTGGCGAACAAACTCCTCGACAAGCAGACACGCCCACAGAGAGGAATACAGACTTTCGGCGGCACCATCGGCGATGGCGAACCGGCCGCGCTCGGCGTCAGCGGCCAGGGCGTCCTGGCATTCCTCCAGGCCATGCCCCTGACGCGGCAGGCGAAAGGCACGATAACCAAGACGGACACCGGGCAACGCCATGACTCACCGTAAGTTCTTAAGATCGACTCGCGTGCCGATGTCCAGAAAGCGGACCACCGAGGCCAGATCGGCGTTGAAGACAAAGCCGCGCGACTCCGCCGTCACGCTCAGGCCCGCCTGACGTGCCGAGTTCTGCATCGCCGGTGGCAGACGGCTCGAAATGCGAAATAACCGCCGGGCGTAATCATCGGGCAATCCCACATCCCGATCGGGGAACTCCAGGACGCTTTCCGAACTCGACGAAATGTGGGCGTTGAACAAGAGCACCGGACCGTCCTCGCTGGCCAGGTCACGCAAGTTGAGAGCCGGTCCCTCGGGATTGCCGTCCGTCGCCTCACCGTCGGACAGATTGATTATCATCGGTGGATAGCAAGCGGGATGTTCGAGCAGGAAACCGGAGACGAGCTGGGCTGCACGTTCCAGGCACTTGCACATCGGCGTCTTGCCGTCGCCCGCGGGATCGAACCAGACCGGCACCTTGACGATCTGTTCGACCTGTCCGCCGCGGCCATCGTCCACCAAATTGGCGCGCTTCTCGACGCGCAGCGGATTCCTCGCCAGTTCGCCGATCGGCACCAGCTCGCGCCCAGCCAACGTGCCGCCCAGAGCCGGAGCGACCTGGCGGCCATAGCCGAGCACGCCGACATGAAAGCGATCGAGGACATTCTGCCCCCAAACGCAACGCAGCACCAACGTGTACAGCAGGCGATTGATCGATTCCGCGACGGCGGCGGCCTTGGTCTGGCCGTGCCCCCCGGCGATCGGTCCGAGCATGGACTTCGATTGATCGAGAAGGAACACAAAACAGGTGGGATTGGAGCGGCTAATTTCCGCAGAATAGGCCATAACCGTCGTCTCTCCCTCTAAACGCCGAGGCAGATTCTTTTGATGAGACGAGAAAGGCAACAAACAATTATAGCTTCTGAAACAGTATACTCGCAAGAAATCCCAAGTTCTTATAACGCTGGCTCTTGTGCGAATTGCCACTTCGTCCACGATCCAAGACGACTCGGCCGCGAAACGGCCCGATTTACTACAGAAAAGTCGAATATCGTTGCAATGCAGGTAGTGTCATGGTTTGATGAGACAGATAGGAACGTTTGCTCCCGCAAACGAAGACGCTACCGGTACTCGCTTTTTCTTGACGGCTTTCTAACATGACTTCACCAAGTCCTGCGGCTTCTCGCCTGGCTCTGGAATAGGATCACCGGCCATGTCATCTTCGAAGCAATTCGCACTTCGTTCTGCTCAGATGTCGGCATCAAGCGTCAACGGCCTTATTGCTCTCGCTATGATCCTGCTGATGGCGTTGCCGGCGCTGGGCCAGAAGTTTGTGCTGCCGCCGCATGAACAGGAAGCAGTCAATCACGCCATTGATCGCGGAGTTGCTCATCTCAAGAAAACGCAGCAAAAGAACGGGACCTGGGCCAATCCGCGTGGGAATTGGGAGGAGGCCAGGCGTCACGGGCACGTTTATGCGATCGGCTTCACGGCGCTCCCCGGATTGACTCTGCTCGAATGCGGCGTGCCGGCGAGCGATCCGATCATCCAGCAGGCGGCTCAATTCGTGCGCTCCAAGGCTGCCATGCTCGATCAGACCTACGAGTTGTCGTTGGCCATCCTCTTCCTGGACCGGCTTGGCGATCCGGAAGACAAAAAGATCATCCAGACTTTTGCTCTGCGGCTGATAGCCGGACAGAGCGCGACTGGCGGTTGGGGCTACAAGTGTCCGCTCCTGGGCAACCAGTTGCAGATGGAATTGCTTACAGCCCTGCGCCATATGGACCCGATAGCGGATGACGTGCCCGGCATGCCCGGACAGATCGCCAAGAAGCCTGTTGAAATGGGACCGATTGCGCGCGTTCCGGGCGCTCCGCCTCCGGAGGGTATAGCTGCCCAGCCGGGCAGTCCTTCACTTTTAAGTGGCATTAGCCGCAGCCCAGGCGAATCCTCTTCGCTCGAAGGCAGCAAAGGCGAAGACATGAAGGGTGAAGTGAAATCTCCAGAAGGCACCGTCACAAAGTCTCCGGATCGAGAGCGCGAAGACCACGGGGTAAGCCCTCTGGACAATAAGCGCCCGCAAAGTCCTGCACCGGACCTGCAGGCCCTAACCGGGAAAAAGCCGCAAACGACAAAGCCAGACGGCAAAGACAAGGGCAAAACTCCGGCTGCGAAAGCAGAGCCGCACAAGTCAGCCAAGCCATATGTCATCCCCGGACGCATCAAGATATTGCCGGTGATGCAAGATCCGGATGGGCTCAATTTGCAGGATCCCGTGAATAATCCCAACGCCCCGTTCCTGACGACCACCGATAACTCGAACACGCAGTTCGCCATTCTGGCGCTGTGGAGAGCGCAGCAGTATGATGTGCCGATGAAGCGCAGCTTGAGGCTAATCGTCCGTCGTTATCAGACCAGCCAGAACGGCGACGGCAGCTGGGGTTATCACTACGGTTTCGGCGGAAGCAATGCGATTTCGTTGCCCAATGCAATGACGTGCGTGGGACTGATCGGCCTGGCCGTGGGCCATGGCCTGGCTCAACCGAAGCCGGCCGGCCAAGCCGCGCAGGATGCCCGCATCATCAACGGATTGATCTCTCTGAGCAACAGCATCGGCCAACCTGTCGAGCACCGGGGCCGGGTGCCCATGATGAACCTTTATTTCCTGTGGTCCCTGGAGCGCGTCGCGGTGTTGTACAACCTGCCGACGATCGGCGACAAGGACTGGTATCGCTGGGGTGCTCAGATCTTGGTTCGCAATCAAATGGACGAGGGCTTCTGGGCCAACGGCAAGTACATCGGCAGCTGTCCGCCGCTGGATACTTGCCTGGCTCTGCTGTTCCTCAAACGCGCCAACCTGGTCAAGGACTTGACGGCCAAGTTACCGTTCTCGGCGGAGGACTTGAATAACAGCATCATGGGGAAACTGACGCCGTCTCCTGAGCCGACCGAGAAACCGAAGGAGACCAAAAAGAAACCCCCTCCTGTCGAACCGCCCAAGGTTGAAGAGCCGACTCCCACTGTCAGCAAACCGGCCCCTGCGCAGGAAGTCACGGTGTCTGAGAGTGAAAACAGCGGCGGCAAGAAGAAATGGATTATAATTTCGTTGATTTTCTTCGTGGTTTGTGCCGGCGGCAGCGCGATTGTTCTGTTCGCCGCCCGACGCCGAAACGTAGAAGAAAGTGAAGAAAAAGACGAGAGACAGAAGAAACGCACGAATAAGCGCAAACAATCCTCTACCAGCCCGGAGCGCTAGCGACGGGCGTTTCGGCCCGTCACTAGCGCTCCGGGCTGGTGTTTTACTGACAAAACGTCGTCACCGCTTCGACAAATTCCGCTTCCTTCTCGAACATGGCCAGGTGGCCGCAATTAGGGATCAGTTTCATCTCCGATTGCGGCAAATGCTTGCGATAGGCCTCGCCGTAGGCCGGTGGTACCAGGCGATCGTTGGCGCCCCACAACAGCAACGTCGGACACTGGATGCGATGCAATCGCCGCGCGAGCTTGGGATCGTAGGGCCGTTCCCACACAAGGCGTGCCAGAACGGTCATCGCCTGGAAGCCCGCCACTCGCCGCTCATCGTCGATGTTGTCGCCAAGAACCATCTTCGCCATGTATCCTGCGGGATCGTGAAACAAGTGCGAACGCAGCTTATCCACGTTCGCCATCTCGCGGAACAGATCCGGCAACGGCTGCTCCTCGACCCACAATCCGGGCGCCGCCGATAGCCACAGACGTTTGACGCGCTCCGGCCAGCGCACGGCGAACTCCGCCGCGATCCAGCCACCCAGGCTGACACCGCCCAGAATCACCTCGCCAAGTCCCAGCGCGTCGAATAACTCGAGGTAGTGAAACGCCATGTCCTCGATGTTATCGATCTGATCGAAGCCGCCGCTCTGACCGAAACCGGGATGCATGGGAGCATACACCGTGAAGCGCTTGCTCCAGGCGGCGTGAAACGGCAGCCAGCGCATCGATTCGCCGAGCGTGCTGTGCAGATACACGAACGGCGGACCGTCGCCGCCTGACATGATCGATACCGGCCGACCGCGCACGTCGATCACTTCCGGTTCGCCGCCCTTGCGCGACAGGAACACGCGGGCGCCGTACTTGAGTTTTTTCAAGGCATCGAACATGAGGCAGCCTCGGTTTGTTGGTCCAGAATAATCGCAGCAAGCACCCCCGCCAAATCACCAAAGGTTTCGATTCCTTTGGGCAGAGGGTTCAACTGAGCATTGATCCATGCCGCAACCATGCCCACAGGGAGGAAAAGCAACACCGTCACTGCCAGTCCTTCTAACAGTCCGGCAAGGTCTCCTCTGCATAGGGCAATCAGTGAGCCGATACCTAGTTTGACGAAGAGATGATTCAAAAACTTCCAGGAGCGGAAAGCGATTTGCCGCTGAGGCGGAAGTTGATCTTCCATGATCCACCGCAACTCGCTCCAGAAGTATAGGAGACGGAATCCACGCAGCCGCGCGCGAATGGGCGTACTTGGAGCGAACTTCGTTACCTTCGGATGAATCTTCTCCGCCAGTTGTTCAAGTCCTCGAAAGACGCCTGCCGTCAAACACGGCTTGCTCAACAGGGTTACAGGCGCAAACGAGATAGGATCGAGCCGCTCCCGGATGAAATTCGCCAATGCCCGAAAAGTCAGTCGAGGGGCAGTGTTTTTCTCCCATTCGTTAGGATCTTGGATGGGTAAGCCGAGAAAAGACTCCCATTCAGTTGGGCTACATTTAAACCTGAAAAAGAACTCAAGCGCCTCGGGTACATAATCAATAAGATCGATCTCACTAATGACTTTCCCATTCGCCTTCAAATGCTCGATAAAGCTCCTGTCCGAATCGGATGGAACTCTGCAACCCAGACGCTCTCTCCAGAATATGCGAAGCCCGCTGAGGATCTGTTCTTGCGTGTAAGCGTTAGCGGACATGAGGCAACACCTCCTTTGCCAGCATGGCCATGCTCTTGCGTGCCAGTTCATGCGGCAGCGTGCCGGTTTGGCAGCCCGTCAGCACCACGCCGACACCCAACTCCTTGCGATAATGATCGAGCTTTTGCCGCACCGTCTCCGGACTGCCGACGATGGCGAAAATGCCCTTCTCGATTGCGTCCCAGTCCTTCTGATCGGCGAGGAACTGGCCGCGATTTCGGAGAATGGCGAGCGCCGATTTCGCTGAGGTGTAGCCGGGCGGAGCCAGGGAGATGTTCTTGAGCAGATTGCGGATGAAATACCACAAGTGCGGCTCGAACTCCTCGCGCGCCTGCCGGTCCGTCTCGGCGACGTACATGGGAATGCCCCAGCCCATTTGCCCCGGATCGGCTTTGTAGCCGGCTTTCTCGCACGCCTCGCGGAACAGGCCGAACATACGTCGAAAGGTGTCGATATGAAAATACGGGATTCCCATGTAGCAGTAGCGGCGCTGGGCCACGAAATCGAGTGTCTCCAGACTGCCGGCACCCGGAATCCAGATGGGCGGATGCGGCTTTTGAATCGGCAGCGGCCAGGGATTGACGTAGCGGAAGAAATAATGCTTCGAGTTCCACAGAAATGGGCCGGGCGTCGTCCACGCCTTCACGATCAAGTCGAGCGCTTCACGGAAGCGTTCGCGGGCATGCGTGGGATTGACCTGGTAGGAGAAATACTCCGGGCCGCCGCCGATGACCATGCCGGCGACGAGGCGCCCGCCCGACATTACGTCGAGCATGGCGAATTCCTCGGCGACCCGCAGCGGCGGATTGTACAGGGGCAAGGCATTGCCGATGACAGCGATTTGACAGCGGCGCGTTCGCTGCGTCAGTGCCGCCGCCATCAGATTTGGCGAGGGCATCAGACCGTAGGCGTTCTGATGATGCTCGTTGACGCAGATGCCGTCGAAGCCCAGCTCGTCGGCATAGGCCAGCGTGTCGAGATAGTTTTGATACAGGTCGTGTCCCTTGGCGGGATCGTAAAGCTGATTGGGCACCCAGACCCAGGCAGAGTCGTAATCGTCGGCGAAGTTGTCCGGCAGGTACGGCCAAGACATGAGGTGAAAGAAGTAATACCGCATGCAGGATTCTCCGAGGATACTGCCGGCGATTTCAACTCAGTCGCCAATGGCGTCGAATCAGGGATTGCTCTGGATGTTATACGATCTCTCGGTGACGTGGTCGTCGTAGGAGTGTGCCTCCTTCTCGTCGTCGAATTCGTGCGGGAGTTCGCAGGTCTCGAAGAATCGTTTCACGGAAGGGCGGAGCAGGACCACGATGGTGAAGACGCCCAGCACGGTGCCGAAGGGATGGAACAGACAGATGGCACAGGCCATGACAAAGCAAAACCAGTATTTCTTGCCGCGGCTCAAGAACCAGCCGGAGATCATGAGGCAGATCGCCATTGTCCAGCCGAGAAGAATGATTGCCGAGGCGAGGAGGACGAAGATCCAGCCGACGGCCGCGGGCGGCGGCTCTCCGCGGCTGCTCATGGAAGACGGCGAGAAGATCATCATCAGGCCGACGACCAAATGAATGATGGGAATGCACGCAATCAGAGCCAGCAGGCCCGCGACGATGTAATGAAAGATCGACAGGAGCTTGAGGTGTTGCAGATCCTGATTCATCGCAGTTACTCCCTCTCGATCGCGTTGGGCACTCACAACGGGGTCGTCGCGGCAAGCGGATGGGGGAACAAATCGCGTAAAGGTTGTGGGCATTTTCCATTATATCCTCGCGGCCAAGTGGTAAAGCGTTCCAGCGGCCTTATTCTCTGCGTTTTCTTTACAATGACTATACCCGTTCGTCCCATGGCGGGCATTTCGAGCGATGCAATTCAGGAGGCCCGACTCTTATGTGCAAGTTGCCGTTGGCACTGGTGTTGGCCGGAGCACTCACCGTGTTCGGCGCGGGGCGAGCGGCACCCCCGCTGTCCGCGGCCAAGCAAGCGGGCGATCTAGCCGAAAAAGCGAGTGCAAAGGGGCATGTGCCGCCTAGCGATCTTCACGGCGATCCGTTGCCGCCGGGCGCATTGGCGCGAATGGGTACTATCCGCTTCGCCCACGGCGACTCGATGGCCGGCTATCCTGTCCTGGCCCCCGATCACAAGACGTTCGCTACTGTAAGCCGCCAGACGCCGTACCGGCAGGGAAGCACCGTTTGTCTCTGGGATGCAGTCACGGGCAAGGAGCTGCGTCATCTCGATGATCCCGATTTTGAACCCTACGAAGTCTTTTTCCTAAAACGCGAAAACCTGCTGGGCACTCTCGGCATCTCGCGCAAGCCCGTCCAGGGCCAGACGTACTCCCATGCCATGCAGCTCTGGGACCCGAAAACCGGGAACGAGGCGGCCGCCCCGCTGCAAGTGCTGGGTTATGGCTTCGAACCGTGGGCGTTGTCGGTGGATGAGAAGCTCCTGGTAAGCGCCCACCGTGAGCCTCCTGTAGTGGTCCGTGAGCGCAGTACCGGCAAAGTGTTGGCGGAGTGGACGGGCGACAGCAAGCGCATCTATAGTCTGAGTTTCACCCCCGACGGGAAAATCGTGGTAATTGGCACAGAAGCCGCGCTCCATCTCTGGGACTGGAAAGCCAATCAGGAAGTCGAGGGGGTGAGCGGCATACCGATACAGGATCTGCAGCGGCTCTGGATCTCGCCCGATGGCCGCTGGATCGTCGCCGCCCTTTATCCGGAAGGGCTGCGTATCTGGGACGCAAAAAAGGGGACAGAAGTGCGGCGTTTCGCGGGCGAACACGACATCCGCTTTTTTCCGGACGGCAAGCGCCTGCTCTCGGCGCGAACAGGAGCGATTTGGGACATCGCATCGGGCAAGCAAATAGCGAGACTGGACAACTGCGCGAACTGTCTGGCGCTGGACATTTCCGCAGACGGCCGATCCGCGACCGGCTACGCTCTGGGACGCATCCGCCGTTGGGACACGGACACGGGCAAGGACTGTTCCCCGCCGGCCCCCACCCCTCGCCGGATCATGATCCATCAAGTCGGCTTTCTTCCTGACGGCAAGACGGTCGTCGCCGCCTCACCCGATGGCTCCGTCCGCATCTGGGATGCAGCGAGCGGCCAGGAGCTGCGCACTTTGGTTACGGGGACGGCATGGGAGCCTCAACACACCAAACCGATCTTGCTGCGTGTGGCCACAGACGGGACCATCGTGACGGCCCAGGGCAAGCGCTTGTCCTTCTTCACGGACAAAGGCAAGGTCGAAGAGATCGCCTTGAAGGCGGAGAGGGCAAGCCTCAATCTTTCTCCCGACGGCAAAACAGTGCTCGTGGCCGCCTCTGATCGCTCGGCACAAATTTGGGATGCTAAGAGTAGAAAAATCATGGGCCACTGTATCCTCCCCGAGGAAGTCAGCCTCGAAGCGCTCGGCGTCTCTTCGGATCGGAAACGGATCGCGGCCTTTGTAAACCACGCCGTCGTGCGACTGAACGCTTCCGGGGCCGTCGAGCAAATCCTTGAGAAAAGTCCCCAACAGCGCGAGGAGGGGAACGGCGGCTACTCTTATTTTCCTGGTATTCATGCGTTTGCGTTCTCTCCCAAGGGGGACGTGCTGGCTTCTTCGGGACATCTGAGCACGCTGAAGCTCCTGGACGCGTTCTCGGGAAAAACGCGGCACGTCCTGACGCCGCCTGTGCCAAAGTACCATCAATATGAGCTGCGCAACATAGCTTTCTCTCCCAACGGCAGCATGATCGCGGCGGAATCCTCCGCTGGAGTGGTGGACGTGTGGGAAACGAGCACCGGCCAGCGCCGCCGTCGATTTCTGGGCCATCGTTCCTATCAGACGGCCCTGTGCTTTTCTCCCGACGGGGTTCGCTTGGCAACGGGGAACCGAGATGGGACCATACTGGTTTGGGACGTTTTCGGCCTGTGGACCGGCAATGCGGAGGGGGCTGCTCCGCTCACGGACAAGGAACTGCCAGCGCTGTGGACGCGCTTGCGGGAGAGCGATGCCGAGCAAGCCCATTCGGCTATGGCTCGGTTGATGCAAAATCCCAGCGTCAGCCTGCCCTTCCTCAAACATCGTCTCCTCAGCCGCAAGGAGATAGAGACCGGCCAAATCCGCGCCTGGATCGCCGACCTCGACGCCGACGACTTCGCCAAGCGCGAGACGGCATCCAACGAACTGGTGAAACATCTGGCCAAGGCCGAGCCGCTCTTGAAAGAGCGTTTGGTGAACAAGCCTTCTGTGGAGGCGCGTCGCCGAAGCGAAGTCCTTCTGGCCCTTGCGGACTCCCGCCCTCTTTCGCAAGAAACGATTGGCGATCTGCGCGCGTTGGAAGTATTGGAGCAATTCGGGGTCGCTGCCATTGGGGACGTAGCGCGGCAATTAACGGAGGGCAACTACGACCCGCACGTCGTATCCGCCGCCACAGCGACTCTCCAAAGGCTGAAGGCGAGTGTGCCGTGAATGGATGATGAGGATGGCGGCGACACGCTGGTTTCAGGCGTTGCCGACCGGCACAGTCGGCTCCTCGCCATCTTCGACCCAAACCCAGCCGTATTGCGTGTTGCTCGGCGACGGATGTTGCTGATACTCCTCTCGCAGCTGAGACAGCTTATCTGCCTTGATCGCTTTTCGCTTCTCCTTGACATCGATGCCGAACAGCTTGGCCGCGTTGAGGCCGAGGATCTGGTTCTTGATTTCATCGCTCAACTCGGGATAGCCGTATTTCTGGCGCATGTCGTCTGGCATTTTCAGTTTGCGCATGCGCACAATTTGGCTTTGCGGACTGCCGCCCCAGATGGAATCGGTGCCCCAAAGGATGTGATCGACACCGGCCACCTGGATCATCTGGCCGAGCATGTGCAGGCACGTCTTGGGAGAGTACACCGAAGTCATGTTGAATGTGCCGCCCAGCTCGAAATAGATGTTCTTGATCTTCGGATTGTTCTTGAGAATGCGCAGCACGTCGCTGACCCAGGGAATCTCCTGCGGGTCATCCGTTTTCTTATCCTTGATCTTCTCGCCGGTGCCGCTGCCGAACCAGCCGAAGCCGCGAAACGCAGAGTGATAAATAATGAAATTCAGGTCCGGCCAATCCTTGGCGGCTTTCTCCAGATCGAACGGAGTGCAGCCCTTCTCGTTGAAAGCGCCGAGCGGCAGACCCTTGTGAACACAGAGGTTCTTGATTCCTAATTGCTTCGTTTTCTCCCAAAACGGATAGGCGACTTTCTCATCGTCCATGAACCAGGCTTTTTCGCCCAACTCAGCGCCGGTGTACATCTTCCAGGCGTCGATTTTCAATTCCTTGACTTGCCGCTCCATCTCCTCCAGTTCTTTTTTGCCGAGATTGGGCCGGAGCAGGCCGTGCGACAGGACGCGCTGCGAACCGGCGAGATCGTTGACGTATTTGCGTGTGGCCACCATCTGATCGGGCGGCAGCGGGTTCTTATCCCAATCGCGGCTGGGTACGCCACTGATGACTGCCATCGTCGTCTCGCTGTCGCCGAAGACCTCCTTGACGTAATGCGCGCGGTTGAGCAGTTCCAGCGCTTGCTCCGGTGACCGAGCGCCGCGCAGCATTCCCAGGAAACGCAGCACGGCCTTCCCGTCTTCGGTCTTCTCATACCATTTGCGGCTGACATCGACGTGATGCGTTTGCACGTCGAAAATGAACTGGTCTTTTGGCCATTTCTCCTCGAAGGCTTTCTGGTCCTTGACCTCGTCGGCGGCGACCTGGTAGATCGGACCGAAAACTTCATTGAGGGCCACAAGCGCGGCCGCCATGCCGCTGCCTGTGCGGAGGAAATCGCGTCGGCTCAATCCCTGGCCGCGCGCCGCCTGTTCGCTAAGGGTGGTCAGGTGCACCTCGAATTCTCGCTGCTCGGGCGATTGCGGCGGCGGGATGAATTCCTCGTTGGAAGCAATGCGCGTCGGGATCGGCGAACGCGCCTCGGTCTGTGCGTCGAGATCACATTGGCGAATCCACATGAGATGTCTCCTACATGAAAAGCTCAACCAGCCCGAAGCGTGAGAGAGGGCGGCCCGCAATCAGGCTTCGGGCTGGTTGTGATACTCACAGCGCGAAGGGACAGTTTCAGGGCACGCTCAATGATGGGCATGCGCGTCATGATGATCATGTGTCTCCAGCGGTGGCTCGGTGCTGATTTCCGGCGGCGTCCAGGCAAAATAGCCCTGTAACCAGCCACACACGAACGCCAGCGCCGCCAAAGTGCTGAGAAAGCCGAGCTGCCACCAGCCATTGGGAACTACCAGAGAGCCAAGCCAGTTGCATGGCCGTGCATCGATCATCGCCCAGGCCATGCTCGCCATGACCAAGAGCAGCAAGGCCGGCGCCCAACCACCGGCGGCGAGCATGGGCCACGCTTTGCGCCAGTTGACGGCGAATAACCAGAACACGCACCACAGCGCCCACGGCAACAACGCGAGCAAGAGAGACAGCAAATAGTTGACGTATTCCACGATTGTACTCCTCATTCAGATATCCCGTCGAGCGGGGGGCGTAAGCCCCCTGTTGCGAACAAACAGGAGGCTTACGCCCCCCGCTCGACGGGATGGAAATCACTTTTTCTGCGCCTTCTTCGGTCGGATCTCCGTCTCCTTCGGGTCCGGATCGGGCACCTTGAGTTCCCGGCGCAGTCGCGACAACTCTTCGTGCAATTCTTTTTGCACCATGGCGTATTCGGGCTGGTCGTGTACGCTACGCAGCTCCTTGGGATCCTTTTGCAGATCGAACAGCTCCCAGTAATTGGCGTCTGGCTCGTAGAAATAGACCAGCTTGTAGCGCGGCGTCACGACGCCGTAATGGCGATGTACGTTGTGTGGGCCAGGGTACTCGTAATAGTGATAATAGAAGCTTTTGCGCCAGTCGGCGGGCGTTTGTTCCTTCAAGAGCGGCACGAGACTGCGACCCTGCATCTCGGCCGGAACCGCGACTCCCGCCGCTTCCAGGAACGTTTCGGCGAAGTCGAGATTGCTGACCATGTCCTTGTTGATGGTGCCGGGTTTGGTCACGCCCGGCCAGCGGATCATCAGCGGCGTCCGCAGCGATTCCTCGAAGATCCAGCGCTTGTCAAACCAGCCATGCTCTCCGAGGTAGAATCCCTGATCGGACGAGTAGACGACCAGCGTATCCTTGGCCAATCCCTCTTCGTCGAGATATTTCAACACTCGGCCAACGTTCTCGTCCACGGCTTTGACGCAGCCGAGATAGTCGTGCATGTAGCGATTGTATTTCCAGCGCACCAGATCCTTGCCTTGCAGGTTTGCCTGGCGGAATGCCTCGTTACGCGGATTGTAGTAAGCCTCCCACGTCTTGCGCTGCTCCTCCGTTAGTTGCTGCGGAGTCACCAGCTTGAGGTCTCGGTTGTTCATGGTCTTGGCGATGGTCATATCCTGGTCGCGCTCCGCTTTGCCGCGGTCGGCGTAGTCGTCGAAGAGCGTATCCGGAAGAGGATATTGGCGATCCTTATCGTGGCCGAGATGCCGCAAGGCCGGTTCCCATTCGCGGTGCGGCGCCTTGTTGTGGACCATGAGCAGAAATGGCTTGTCCTTGTCGCGCTGCTTGAGCCAGTCCAGCGCCAGATCCGTGATGATGTCCGTGGTGTAACCGTCGTGCTTGACTCGTTGGCCATTGCGGATCATGGGCGGATTGTAGTAGACGCCCTGGCCGGGCAGGATGTGCCAGAGATCGAAGCCGGTTGGCGGCGACACCAGGTGCCATTTGCCGAAGATGGCCGTCTGATAGCCGGCTTTCTGGAGCAGCTTGGGGAAGGTCATTTGCGAACCGTCGAAGCGGCTGTTGGTGTTGTTGTAAAAGCCGTTGGCATGGCTGTACTTGCCGGTCAGGATTGTGGCACGGCTGGGTCCGCAGATGGAGTTGGGTACCAGGCAGCGATCGAAGCGCATGCCCTCGCGAGCCAATCGGTCGATGTTGGGTGTATTGAGCAGCTGACGGGCATCGCCGTAGGCACTGATGGCCTGCCAGGCGTGATCGTCGGAGAAAAGGAAAATAATGTTCGGTCGGTGCGGGGGATCGGCTGCAAGGACTGGAATTGGCGTGATCACAATCGTGAGGAAAAGACAGAAGAAATGCACCCAAGATCGCGGTTTCATCCGTCGGACTCCACAAAATTGTCGTGGCGGTAGGTGATGATCCTGAACGAGTTTGTAATGCCCAATCGCCGTCGGGTCAAGTTTTTTGCCCTCAATTTATCCTCGTTCCCAAGCGGAGCTTGGGAACGCCGGTTAGGAAGCTCTGCTTCCCACTTTGAACAAACCGCGAAGCAGAGCTTCGCTCCCTTGCGTTCCCAAGCGGAGCTTGGGAACGAGTAAGGAGGATTATGTGCGTCTGTTTTTCTTCGTTGTTTTCCCTCCGGTTATGCGATAGACTCATAGCGGACTGGCGCTCTGTTGTCATTGACCACGGTGCCTTATGGCAGATCAACCGTTCAAGCACATCAGCTGCCCGGTGGTGGTTTTCCGTATTGAATTGGCTCAGGTAATCGGCGATGACCTCGCCGACAACCTGCGTGACGAGTTTCTGGAGGCACGCCGAACCATCTGTGCCCGGAACGTTATCGTCGATTTTCAGGCGGTAACGTATCTGTCCAGCGCCAGTTTTCGGCCCTTGCTGAGCTTATTGCGCGAGGTGCGAGCGCATAGCGGCCGGATGGTGCTGTGTAATCTTCAGCCCTACGTGTATGAAGTGTTCAGCGTGACCCGTCTTATCAGCGACCACGGGACCAGTCCGGCGGCCTTCGAGGTCCAGGCAAACCTGTCGGCCGCCATCGCCAGCCTGACTCCTACGCTGGAAAAGACCTGAGCGAAACTTTGCCGTTGGCGCCAGCGACAGGGTATGCCTTCGAAAAAAGTGAGAATTCCGCAGGTGTTTTTCTTGTGAACAGGCGATGAAGCTCCTATAATTAGCCCTGTCCCAGCGGACAATGCTTTGCGCCCAGTTGCCGGAGACCTCCCTCATCCCTCGCGGGGAACCCCTGCATGGACGAATTGCGTCACGAGTGTGGCATAGCTGCTTTGTATCATTTACCGGGTTTGCAAGCCTCGCCGCTTGCCCCACTCGCGGGAGCAGAACACGTATCGCGTCTGATGCCGCGTTTGCTCCTGGATCTGCAAAACCGCGGCCAGCTGGCCGCCGGCTTCTCGACTTTCAACCCGCGCCGCGAAAAACTGCTCGACACCTACAAGCAGATCGGCACCGTGATCGAGGCGTTTCGTCTCAATCACCAGGCCAAGGCCGAGAGCATCATGCGCGAGCACTCAGGACGGGCCTCGATTGGCCATGTCCGCTACGCTACCTGTGGCGCTTCCGATCGCAGTTACGCCCAGCCGTTCGAACGGCATCATGGCTGCAAATGGAAATGGTTCGCCTTCGCCTACAACGGCCAACTCGCCAATTTCGCCGAGCTGCGCGATCAGCTGCTTACCCAGACCGATTATCACCTCACCCGCAACATCGACACCGAAATCATCATGCACTATCTCAGCAAGGAGCTGAGCCAGTACAACGAGGAACGTCCCGATCTGGTTGAGGTGTTTCGCAACCTGTGCAGCAAATTCGATGGCGCGTACAACCTGGTGTTCCTCAATGCCCTGGGCGATATGGTGATCCTGCGCGATCCCCACGGCTTCCGTCCGCTGTGCTACGCCTGGGACGATGAGGGCCTGCTTTTCGCCGCCGCCAGTGAGAGCGTGCCGTTGTTCAACCTTGGCTTCCACAACATCCGCTCGCTCGAACCGGGCACGATGATCGTCATTCAGGACGGCGAGGTTCGCCACGAGCGCTTCAAGGAGGCGAGGACGCCGTCGCACTGCTTCTTCGAGTGGATCTATTTCGCGAATGTCGCCAGCACTCTCGACGAGCGCAGCGTCTATCTGACGCGGCGAGCGCTGGGCGAAGAACTGGCACGGCAAGAACTGCAAATGAACCGGCTGCCGCTCGACGGCGACACCATCATCGTGCCGGTGCCGGACACCGGCAAGGCCGCGGCCGATGCGATGGCAGCCGCTCTGGGCGTGCCTGTTGTCGAGGGTTTGATCCGCAATCGTTACATTGGCCGGACGTTCATCGAAGGCCAGAACCGGGCCGAGCGCGTGCAGCTGAAATACACACCGCTGCGCGAGGTGCTGGCCGGCAAGCGCGTGCTGCTCATCGAGGACACGATCGTCCGCAGCACGACCATGAAGACACTGCTGCACGATCTGCACCAGCGCGGCGGCGCCCGCGAGATTCATGTCCGCGTGGCGTGTCCGCCCATCGTGGCGCCATGCTTTTACGGCATCGATATGTCCACGGTGCGCGAACTGTTCGCACCGCGCTTTATGAAGAGCGGCCGGCTGACCGAAGCGGAGCAGACGGCCATGGCCAGGGAGTTGGGAGCGGACTCATTGTTCTATCTGCCGCTGGAGGCCGTGGCGCGTTGCATCGGACTGGACGCCAATCGTCTGTGCCGCGGTTGTCTGACCGGCAAATATCCTACCGAGACGGGCGAACGTCTCTATCAACTCTCGCTGCGCCAACGCAACGGCAGCACCCACAGCCGGACCTACGAGATGCCGGCCATCGCCTCCACGGGCGCGTGAGATTCATCGTTTCGCGCGAACCGATAAATCAAAATCCTCTCTAGTATCTCCTTGCAAGGGTCGATATAGACCCGCATCGGGACAGGGATGCTCCCGTTGAGGGGTCATCTGCGCCTGTTCCGGGACAGAGGAGGCGCCGCCCTATGAATAAGCTCGATTTAGCGGCGTTCCGGGCCACGCCCTTGACCCGCGAACCGTTTCCTTTTCTCATCGTTCCCCAGTTTGTCACGACGGGTGCGCGGGCGACGGTCAACGCCGATTATCCAATCATCGACAGTCCGGGCAGCTTTCCCGTGTCCGGGCTACCCTATGGTCCCGGCTTCCAGGAATTGCTGGACGAGCTGCGCGGCCCGGAATTTCGGGAAGCGTTTGAAGAGAAATTCGGCATCGATCTGAAAGGCCGTTCTTCCATGATTACGGTGCGCGGCCGCTGCGGCACGCGCGACGGCAACATCCACACCGATGCTGTCACAAAGATCATCACCGTCCTTATCTACATGAATCCGAACTGGGAGCAAGCCGGCGGATGCTTGCGACTGTTACGTTCGCCGCACGACATTGAGGATGTAATCATCGAGATTCCGCCGATCGAGGGGACGCTCCTGGCCTTCCGCCGCTCGGACAATTCGTGGCATGGGCACAAACTGTTCGTCGGCCCGCGCCGGGTCATTCAGTTCAACTGGGTGACGACGGCGGGTGTGGAGCGGCGTGAGGTCTTTCGCCATCGCGTCTCGGCATGGATGAAAAGGACGTTGGGGTTGTTTCGCCGCTCAGCATAAATCCCCGCTGCACAGGAAATCCGAAATCCGAATTTCGAAATCCGAAAGAAACTCGAATGCGGAAAATCAAGTTCCCAAACAATCCATTCCGCTCTTGCGGGTCCCGGATTGTGGATTGTGTTCGTCGGATTTCGGACTTCGGATTTAGGATTTCGGATCTGGCATATCCCGCGGAGCAGGTGATTCGCCGCCGGCAATTCCAGCGCATTCTGCTTATCAAGCCCTCAGCGGTCGGTGACGTGATTCACACGTTGCCCGTACTGGCCAAGCTACGCCGGCGCTATCCCGAGGCACGGATCGATTGGGTGCTGACGCCGGCCATCGCCGAACTGATTCGTCATCACGCCGACCTGTCCAACGTGGTTAATTTTGACCGTGGTGCCCTGGCCCGTGACTGGCGCGATTGGCTCGCTGGTCTGGGCAAGATGCTGGCCGATCTCTGGCGGACGCGCTACGATCTCGTGATCGATCTGCACGGCCAGTTTCGTTCCGCCATCCTGACGATGGCCACGCACGCGCCAGTGAGAATCGGATTTGTTCGACCGTGCCTCGGTCCGCGTTCGCCGCTGGATCGACAGCTGATCAAGAACGCCTATCGCCACGGCTGGACAGGCACACGCGAAGGCGCCTGGCTGGCATACACGCATCGCATCCCGCTGCCGCGCTCCGATATTCACGCCGTCGATCGTTACCTGTTGCTTGCGCCGATACTGGAACTGGATGCGGGGCCGGCCGAATTTGAGGTGCCGATCCCACCCGATGCCGAGAGCTACATCGAGGCGCTGTTGGGACGATTTGGTTTGCGCAGCCAATCGTTTGCGGTGGTGGTTCCGGGCACAATCTGGCCAACCAAGCATTGGCACATCGAAGGCTTCGCGGCAGTGGCGAGGTATCTCCACGGCACAGGCCGAGGCGTCGTACTGGCCGGCTCAGGGAGCGAGCGCGAACGATGTCGAGCTGTTGCCAATCTGGCTCCCGGCGTCCTGGATTTTTCTGGTCAAACGAAACTCTCGGAGCTGGCTGCTCTCATCCGCCGGGCCGAACTGTGCGTGACTAACGATTCCGGCTCGATGCATCTGACGGTGGCACTGAATCGTCCGGTGGTCAGTGTGTTTGGACCGACGGATGAGATGTGGATCGGGCCCTATCGCCGACCAGAAGCCGTGGTGCGCGCGCAAAAGGACTGCGCTCCGTGCTATTTCCGGCAGCTGAAAGACTGCCCACACGACCATGCCTGCATGCGCGATGTGACTCCCGCAATGGTGATCGAGTGCATCGAACGAGTGCTCATTGGCGAACGCCGAATCAGTGCGTAGCTACATTTCTTCCGCGTTGGTCCCTTTTCTCATGGAACGGGACTGGGAGGCGGGGGGCGGCGAATGCGCGTGTGATTAATGTCGGCGACGACGAAGCAACCCGCCAGAGTATCCAGGGATTGTTCCGTCACCACCCGGCGGAGGATTTCCAAGACTGCATCTCGGCTGCGGTTCCGAGGACGCAACAGAAGAATTCCCGGATGACTGCCGGGAGGGAAACGGCGGACATCGGCAAAGTCCAGGTCGAGCGTGAGAAATAAACGGCCTTCAGCCGCGGCCCGTTGCCAGACCACGGCATCGTCCGCTCCGCTAAGCCCTTCATCCGTCACGCGCTCAGCGGAGTAGCCCGCTGCATTCAAGAAGTCCACGTGCGGCTGCGCGAGGTTCTCATCCAGCTTGAGCAGGAAGGCACTCATCGCAGAGGCACCAACTCCTCTTCTCCGGCGAGGACAGCGGCATACGCAAGCGCTGCGCGAACGTCTTCCAAAGTCAAAGGCGGATAGTCGCGGACGGTCTCCTCCGCCGTCAACCCTTCGGCCAAGTTATCGAGAATGACTGAAACCATGATGCGAGTCCCGCGAATGCACGGCTTGCCGTGACAAATCTGGGGATTCGTTGTGATCCGTTCCTGCCAGTGATTCATTGCACAACACCTGCCGAATGCAGTTATTCAACTTCGATACCATCCCATTGTACGGTGCGAGTGCCTGGTGGGGGATCTGGTTTGAGCTGCCTTAGCGACAATATTCCCGGTATTGACTTTGCTCCCCTTTTCTTCATGTCGAAATCATCATGTGGCCTGTCAATTCACTTGGATAGCTAGACCGGCTCTTGCTGGAGCGTGGGAAAAAGACTGTTGAGCCGATCCTTAAGATCGGAATAGCTTTCCGACAGCAACTCGACGATGATCCGCGACGGGACGCACTTTAACAACCTTGATTGATCGAGCCAGGCGAACTGGATGCCGTAAAGTCGAACATGCTTCAAGGGGTTGAGCAACGTGCTCCCCTCGGGTTGGTCGAAACCCCAGACGCCTGCGCCGCTGAATCCGTGCGGTGTTTCAGGCATGGACGATGTTTCTCGTGGGTTAGCCTTCCCAAGGTCGTATGCTTCCTCGTGGTAGTACAGACTGAATTCGTCGGATCCCACCGTGACGATATTCGTCGCGAAAGGAATCCGCTGCACGGAGAGAGCCTCGTTCCCGATTAATTTCGCGAGCCGAGCAGGGTAGCCGACTACCCAGAATATCGGTACTTCGGCAGGATTTGAGTCTTTAGTAGGCGCATTCGGGATGTCAATGCAGATTTGCTCGATGTTACATGCTAAGACATCACGGCGATCTTCTAATTCCAGTATCGCGAGGTCGAAAGGATCCCTTGTGACTATCCTCAGAGTTTGCAAGCGCGGAACTTGTCGATCATTGGAATGGAGGTTCCACCCTTTCCCTTGTGAGACGCAGTGCTTGGCTGTGATCGCGAATAAATGGTTCCCCGCCCGTAGCATGACAGACGTGCCAACTTCCTTTTTGTCCTCGGACCAGATCAAGTAGGTGTAGGCCCGAACCATGTTCATCTGTTCGACCAATTCTCGTCTTGTTTCTTCGGATGGCAGGGGCATAGGCATCTGGTTTAACTTCACATGGTCCTCGTAATGGAGTTCTCAAACCTCGATGACTTCTCCCACGATGATCGAAGTCCTTCTCTCTGTACTAATAAACAGTAGAGCAGGAATTGATTCAACTCGAAAACACACCCACGAGCTCTTTCTCGAAACACGGTAGTGGTGTGGCTGTATCGAGAAAAAGCAATGGGAGTGATCAGATAAGATAAAGCGGCTTCTCTCTCATTCCCACCCGGAGCGTGGGAATAGGAGACACCTTCACTTCCGCTTGCGCAGCCGCCTTTCGTGACGGCGCTGATAATTCCACGCCTGAAGGAGAATGATTCGCCGCAGCCAGCGGATGCTTTGCCGTCGTCGCGCCGCGCCGAAGTACGAACGCCAGAACCACAGCCGATCGCGCGCATCGACGCCTTTTACATCCGATGAATAAAGGAGTTGAGCGAGGTCCTTAATCCGCCACCACGGCCAGGTCCATCGATGGTGCGCCAGTCGGTGCAGATCGATGACGCGCACGCGATCGTTCCAATCGTGAGGCAGACGGTACGTGTCTTCTTCGGCGATATAGAAATGACAGAGGTAAAAATCCTTGTGAAACCAGCGGCGGTCGTGCAGGCGGTGCGCCAGCGCAACCATGTAGTGAATTAAGCTCCGCTTCCAGCGGCGAAACGTGATCGGGTCCAGGCGCTGCGATGCCAGAGGCACGGCTTCGTGCAGAGCGAGCATGCCCGTCAGTTCTTCGACGGCAAGGAAGCTGCGGAAGCGGCCCCAAGGTCCGATAAACTCGCCACCGGCCGCCGCGGTCGGCACTGGCAATCCTGCCGACCGCGCCCATTCCAGATGCTGCCATTCCTGCATGGCCGGCGACCAATTGCCTTCCGGCCACAACAAGGCCATCAAGCCGTGCAGCCGCGGCAGTCGATAGTGTCGCTTGAGATAGACGACGAGCCGTCGCGTCTCGCTACCCAAAGTCCAGCGTGCAATGGTCCGCCCCTGTTTGGCGTGAAAGCGATCCGTGACGGACGCTTGCATAATGTGCTCGTCCCAGTCCGTGCCGGCGAAATCCGGCCAGTGCGGCTGATGGCGCAGTCGGCGCACGCCGTGGAAAAGACGCTGCCAGAGTGTGCCGGTGTCCGACGCCATCAATTCCCTCGTTCGTCCTACGCCGCCCGTTGCTCCGGCAGAGCTGATACAAAGTCGCTCGCCTGGTAACGCCTCCTGCACAACACGGCGACGCCCATCAGCCACAGCAGAAGGCTCGCATACATTGCCGATCCGCAATCGCGGAAAAGGTTCATCTCCGGCAGCTGCGGCAGAAAGCTGCCGATCCCAAAGACAACCACTAACCCCACCAACCACGGACCCGGCGACACACCCTCGCGCTTCTGCCAGCGGTTAGCCACAAGCGTCATCACCAGCGGCACGAGGAGACTATAGTAATGCAGGTGACAGACGGGGCTAATCAGCAGCATGTTCAGGACAAGAAGGCCGAAAATCAGCACAACATCTATGCCGTCCTCGCGCCGTCGCCAACCAAATGCGCCCAAGGCGGTCAGCGTTAGAGCGCCGCCAATCGCGTAGCTAATGAACCGTAGCGCCGGCGATGCCTTGTGCGGGCGCGTGGCCAAATCGTAATGCAGGGTGTTGTGCAGGACCGTTAGAATCGATTGTCCTTCGGTGGCGGTCTGGTTGGTCAGTTCCTTGGCGCGCGATTCGTTCTCGCTGTTGCCCAGTCCCGGCATCAGGACGGCGTGCGTCATCTCACGGTAACAATCGATGGTGCGCATCGGCCCCAGGAACAGTGCTGGAATCACGATCAATCCCAGCACAAGACCGGTGGCGCATCCAGCCAGACAACGGCCATCACGTCGCCACACAGGCAAGATCAGGAGATAGATCGGAATGATTTTTATGCATATGGCGGCGGAGAGCCACAATCCGGCTCGAAAATGTCGTTTGTACAGCAAATCCGCGAGAAAGCCGGAGAACAGAGCCAACAGCAGCAGATTGACCTGTCCGCGACTCAGCGTGTGTCCCAGGGGAATGAGGCAACTCAGAATCGGCGCCAGTCGCAGCCCCCACCATCCTCTACTACTGATCGGCCAATTCCAGCGCAAACGCCCGCTTGTCCATTCCAGCGCTCGCGCCAGCTGATGAACCGCGAAGGCCAGGAAAAGTAGGTTGAGGAGGTAACAGATAGCCACCGACGCGGAATAGGGAAGCATGCCGGTGCGATCCGCGCCTTCGGGCGGATCGGCGAGAGGCGCGGCGAGGATGGCCAATAACGGTGGGTAGTGATAATGAAAGCCGTTGTCGTCTGTGACTTCGTACAGGTCGGCACCGGCGCGGACGGCCCAGCCTGCCCTCAGAAAGACGTTGAGATCGCCTTTGCGTGTGTGCTGGAAGGCCGAACGGTGCTCGACGATGACGGCGAACAGCGCGATGATGAGGAAAAAGGCGAAGAGGGCGAAACGCTCGCCGCGCCGCAGGGGCGCGTGGCGCGGGTCTGTGGCCGGCGATCCATCCATGTCGTCGGGGTCTCCTGAGCCGCTGACGGCTTCTATGCCGCTTACGGCTTTGTAGATACTCCCGAAACTGGCGGCGTGTCAATCCAGGTTGGACAGGCGTTTTCACTGCTCTGGGATTTTGTTAGCATTGCAGCAGGAGTGTGAACCATGCCGCGCAAGCCCAACAAGAAAGATCCCGACGAGGGCATCAAAATCATCTGTCGGAATCGACGGGCCTTCCATGAATACCTCATCGAGGACACGCTGGAGTGCGGCATCGTGCTGACCGGCACCGAAGTCAAGAGCTTGCGCGAAGGATCTGGCGGACTCGAAGACGCCTACGCCAAGATCGAAGACGGCGAAGTGTGGCTCATCGGCAGTGACATCCCGGAATACAGCATGGGCAATCGCATGAATCACAAGCCCAAGCGTCCGCGCAAGCTGCTGATGCATCGCCGCGAAATCGACAAGTTCGCCGGCAAGGCCTCGCAGCGCGGCTTCACGCTCGTGCCCCTGAAAATGTATTTCAAGGAGGGGCGAGCCAAGGTCGAGATTGCGGTGGCGCGGGGTAAACAACTACACGACAAGCGACAGGCGGCGAAGAAGGCCGACGCGAAGAAGGAGATCCGCCGAGCCATGTCGGAGCGCCGGCGCTGAGAAAATCTGGAACACGGATGTGTCGTCCGGCCGGAACACGAAAGGATTCGTGCATGTCCTCGCAAGGGACCAACTCTCCTGGTCGATCACTCGAAAGACGGCGATTTGTGGACAGGCTGCTGTCCGCTCCGGTGGGGCTAACAGCGGCCAGTCTCGTGCTCGCTATCGTCATGGGGTGCATGAGCCTATCCATGTCGATCGGCTGCAAGACTGGGCCGGACGGGACGACTTGCCAGGAGGGCAAAGTAAGTTTGCGGGAAGGTCAAGAGCTGGAAGTGTACTATCCGGTCTCTTATGCCTCGCCGCCGAACCTGGAAATCAGCGGTGACTCCAACGATTGTGAAATAATCGAACAGAAGGCCGACCATTTCCGCATTCGCTACAAGGGATCCTTCAATGTCACGCCGCACTGGAAGGCCTGTGGACAAAAGGGTCCGCCGCCGGCTGCCGCACCCACAGTGATCGTCACGCCGCCTTCGCCTCTGCCGGTCCCGCCGCCGCCGAACGGTCCTCCGACGCCGCTTCCCCCACCGACACCCGTCCCAACCCCCTGAGGAGCATTCAGGCGAGGAATCCATGCACTGGATCGCTCTGGTCGATCATCCCGAACACGTCTGCTGCCGTTATCGCCTGGCAGCGTTTCGCCCCTTTCTGGAGCAGGCAGGATACACGCTGGAATTGATGACAATACCATGTCACTGGTGGTCGCGGATCGGCTTGTTTCGTCGTCTGCACGGTGCCAATATCATTGTACAGCGTCGATTGTTCGCTGGTTGGCAACGAACTCTCTTGCGAAGAGCGGCTCGGCGGGTTCTGTTTGATTTTGATGATGCGGTGTTCCTGCGCGATTCCTATGCGGCGCGGGGACTGCACGATCATCGCCGGCTGCGCCGCTTCGCCGGCATGGTCGGCTGCGCCGATGCCGTCATTGCCGGCAACGCCTTCCTCGCCGAACAAGCAGCCCGGTGGATCGATGAGCGATCAATCCAGGTCATTCCCACCTGTGTCGATCCGAAGCGCTATCCGCTGGCCCAAGCTGTGCGCAGCGGTGACGGCGTCGAATTGGTTTGGGTCGGCTCGTCGAGCACCTTGCAGGGATTGCAAGCGATTGCTCCTCTTCTGGAGGACATCGGCCGGAACGTGTCGGGCGTGAGTTTGAAACTACTGTGCGATCGCTTTTTGAGCTTGCGTCACTTGCCCGTACGGCCAGTTCCGTGGACGGAAACGAACGAAGCTGCGGAGATTGCTGGTGCCGACATCGGCATCAGCTGGCTGCCCGACGATGCGTGGAGTCGCGGCAAATGCGGACTGAAGGTTCTGCAATACATGGCCGCCGGCCTGCCGGTGATTGCCAATCCAGTCGGCGTGCAGATGGAGATGGTGCGTCATGGCGAGACCGGTTTTCTGGTCCAGACGCCGGCACAGTGGATCGAGGCAGTGCGCCGGCTGGCGAAGGATGTGAAACTGCGGCGGCGCATGGGGCGTGCCGGCCGGAGATTGGTCGAGGAGCGCTACAGCGTTGCGGCGGGAGCGGCGCGATGGGTGAAGTTGCTGGAGCGATTGCGGGAGCCGCTGGCGGCCTAGCAGGGATCGATACGATGTCCGAGTTTATCATTCTCGAACGCGGCGGTGTTCGCTGGCAGATCCGGCCCGGCCTGGAGCATCTATTTGGAACGGACGGCTTGCGCCTTGCAGAATGGCTGGAGACGGGGCAGGCGCACATCGTCAAGCATGGACCACATCGCACAGTCTATCACGTCGTCCTGCCGGGCCTGGACTTTTATCTGAAGCACAATCGACTCGCCGACTACCGGGCCAAACTGCGCGAGCTGATGCGGCCGAGCAAGGCACGCAGCGAGTACGAACATGCGCGAGCCGTGGCCGCGCGACAGGTGCCAACCTTCGAGGCGTTGGCCGTCGGCGAGCCTTGCCGAGCTTCATCCGCGCGCGACAGCTACCTCCTCACTCGCGCACTATCGGAAACGCGGCCGCTGCATGCATTCCTCGAAACCACTCTGCCGCAATGGCCCTCGCTTCGCCAAACGCGATTACGGCAACGATTGGCCGTGGCCCTGGCACAGCTGTTGGTCCGAATGCACGATGCGGGAATCGCGCACCATGACTTGCATCCAGGCAATCTCCTGGTGCGACTCGATGCCGAGGATCGCCCGGAACTTTTCCTCATCGATTTGCACGCGGTTCGCATCGGCGCACCGCTATCGTGGCGAGCGCGTCGTGCCAATCTCATTCTGCTCAATCGCTGGTTTTCCTTGCGTTCGCAGCGAACCGATCGCCTGCGCTTCTGGCGAGCCTACTCAGAGGCGAGCGGGGCGTGTCAACGCCCCGGTACTACTCACCGGGGCGTTGAC
>DATBHJ010000150.1:0-1754 GCA_036557565.1 Gemmataceae bacterium | reverse complement strand
CCGCGCGGGGAAAGTTGCCTGCAGCCGTAAGCGCAGCGGTCAACCGCAGTCCGGTTATAACGACTCAGAAGGAGGACTTTTCTTCCCCCGTTCGCGGTGCGCCTGTTGACAAAAGAGACCATATAAGTGTTCGGCGCCTCTATCAACACACCATCTATTCGGTGTGCCCTTGCTACGAGGGAATCAGATCATCGAAGCCCGCAAGACTGGCGACTGCGGCCCGCCAATAACCCAGTGCGGACGACCAATCCGACGCTCGCCGCTCGGGTAATTCCCGCAGCACGGGGTAGGTCCAGTCGCCCCGCTCACCCTCCTTCTCCAAGCAGGCATCGGCCTGCACCGCCCATTCACTGCCCGACCAACGTAGGCGAGCCGATAGTTCGTAGTTCCGACCATCCGTCCCGGCGACCACGATGCCGAGGTCAAAGTACCCTTCTAGCGCCCAGAGCGGCCCGCAACCGGGGTAGTTCGATACCTTGAGGCCGCGCCGGGTGTAGTGGTTCCAGACGGCGTGGAGTCCCTGTCGGACGGCTTGCACGCCCTCCAAGAACGCAACCACGTTTCGGCTTGCCTCATCCAATGACGCGCACCTCGACCTTCTTCGCCGAACTGAGTTTCTATCGCTTTGTGCCGTATAGCATCAGACGGTCGAGCAGCACTCGTCAAGTGAATTCCCGGCACTCGGCCTTGTCCATGCCCAGCGGCGAAGCCGACTGCTCATCTCAAGCTCTGCTTTCGCCTGTACTTATGCTCGATCGTCACCAAGCCTCCTTCCAGGAATCGGCCGACATCATCATCACACCACTCCTTTGCAGGGCGAAAAAACCGACAAAGGCGGCTGACAGCCGTATAGCGCAATAAGCATGGCCGCGAGCAGTATAGCACAATAAGACCGGCTGACGGGCAGCAGCGTCCGGCCGGTGTTCCGTCGGGGCGGGATACGCGGGAAAACAGATTGTGTGCGGAAATCTTCCGATTATCGTCTATCATGTAACATCTATGGACCAACTCAACGAAAATGACGTGCGCGCGATTGCCGAGCTGCGCGATACCTATGCCCGTCTTCGCGAGGAGCTCGCGCGGGTAATTGTCGGCCAGCAGGATACGATCGAGCGTTTGGCGATCTGTTTGTTTGCCCGCGGACATGCGCTGTTGCTGGGCGTACCTGGCCTGGCCAAGACGCTCTTAGTCCGCAAGGTCGCGGAAACGATGTCGCTGAAATTCAGCCGCATTCAGTTCACGCCCGACCTCATGCCCATGGACATCACGGGCACGGACATTCTTCAAGACGTGGCTGGGGGCCGGCGCGAATTCGAGTTCGTGCATGGACCGGTCTTCGCCAACCTGGTCTTGGCCGACGAGATCAACCGCGCCCCACCGAAGACGCAAGCGGCCCTCCTGGAGGCCATGCAGGAGCAAAAAGTCACAGTCGTCGGTAAGCCGTTTCAACTGGAAGCGCCTTTCCTGGTGTTGGCCACCCAGAATCCTGTGGAGCAGGAAGGCACCTATCCGTTGCCAGAAGCGCAGCTCGACCGGTTCATGTTCCTGATCGAGCTAGACTACCCCTCCGAGGCTGAAGAGGTGCTGATTGCGCGAACGACGACCGGGGACGAGTTGGCGGAACTCCGCCATCTCATGAACGCCGGGGACATTATCCGTCAGCAGCATCTCGTGCGACGAGTTCCCGTGCCGGATCACATTTACCTGTACGCAGCCCGCCTCGCACGGAAGACGCGGCCGACGGATGCGACGGC
>DATBHJ010000149.1:0-24470 GCA_036557565.1 Gemmataceae bacterium | reverse complement strand
GCACGCAGCGCAGCGGAGTAAGCGCTCGTCAGTCTGCCGCTTACTCCGCTGCGCTGCGTGCGCGGCTCGGACAGAATGGCACGCGCTCTGCCCTCTGTGATAAAATCACCAAGCGGAGACTCGATGCGTTCCCGCGCCGTCATTGCCAGGAGAAGCTGTGATTGCCCGCTCGCGCAAGCCCGAGATCGTCACCTTGGAGGACGATCCCCTTTGGTACAAGGACGCAATTATCTACGAGCTGCACGTTCGCGCCTTTTGCGACAGCAATGGCGACGGCATCGGCGATTTTCTCGGTGTCGTCGGGAAGCTCGACTATCTGCAAGATCTCGGCGTCACCGCTCTGTGGCTGTTGCCCTTCTATCCCTCGCCCTTGCGCGACGACGGCTACGACATTGCCGATTACACCAGCGTCAATCCGATTTACGGCACCATCGACGATTTCCAAAGGCTGCTCGACGAGGCCCACAAACGCGGTCTGCGCGTCATTACCGAGCTGGTCGTCAACCATACTTCCGACCAGCATCCGTGGTTCCAGCGCGCCCGGCGTTCGCCGCCGGGCAGTCCGGAACGCGATTTCTACGTCTGGAGCGACTCACGCGATCGCTTCAAGGAAGCCCGTATCATCTTCAAGGACTTCGAGCTGTCCAACTGGACCTGGGACCCCGTCGCCAACGCTTATTTCTGGCACCGCTTCTATTCGCACCAGCCCGATCTCAATTACGACAATCTGGCCGTCCACGAAGCTGTCTTTCGCGTTCTGGATTTCTGGCTGGAGCGCGGCGTCGATGGGCTGCGTCTGGATGCCATTCCCTACCTCTACGAGCGGGACAACACCAGCTGCGAAAACTTGCCGGAGACGCACGGCTTCCTCAAGAAATTGCGGGGCTATCTGGACAGCAAGTACCGAAATCGTGTGCTGTTGGCCGAGGCCAACCAGTGGCCGGAGGACGCCGCCGCCTACTTCGGCGGCGACGGCGGCGATGAGTGTCACATGTGCTTTCACTTTCCCGTCATGCCGCGCCTGTTCATGTCCATTCAGATGGAGGACCGCTTTCCCATCGTGGACATTCTCCAGCAGACGCCAGACATTCCGACCAACTCGCAGTGGGCGCTGTTTCTGCGCAATCACGACGAGCTGACACTCGAGATGGTGACAGAGGACGACCGCGATTACATGTACCGCGTCTACGCTCAGGACCCACAGGCGCGCATCAACCTGGGTATCCGCCGGCGGCTGGCGCCGTTGTTGCAAAATCACCGCCGCAAGATCGAGCTGATGAACGGCCTGCTCCTGTCGCTGCCGGGCACGCCGATCGTGTACTACGGCGACGAGATCGGCATGGGCGACAATATCTACCTGGGCGATCGCAATGGCGTCCGCACGCCCATGCAGTGGGACGGCGAGCGCAACGCCGGCTTCTCGATGGCCAATCCGCAGCGGCTGTTTTTGCCGCTCATCATCGATCCGGAATTTCACTATCAGATCATCAATGTCGAGCAGCAGCAGGCCAACGTGAATTCGCTGTTGTGGTGGATGAAATACCTTTTTGCCCTGCGTAAGAGGCACCAGGCGTTCGGCCGCGGCACGCTGGAGATGCTGACTCCGGACAATCCCAAGACGCTGGCTTTCCTGCGCCGTTGGGAAGATGAGACGATCCTGGTGGTGGCCAACCTGTCGCGCTTCATGCAGGGTCTGCGCGTCGATCTGTCGGCGTTCAAGGGCAGCACCCTGGTCGATTTGATGGGCCGGACGACGCTGCCCGAGATCGGCGAGGCGCCGTATTTCTTGACGCTGGGGCCGTATCTGTTCCACTATTTTCTGCTCAAGCCGAAGCCGGCCGCGCCCGCCGGCACTCCGGAGCCTCCGACTTTTGCTGTTGCCGGCGCGCGCGGCTGGACGGGGATTTTCCGAGGTCGGCTGCGGCAGCATCTGGAAGAGGTGCTCCTGGACTATTTGCGCAGCCGGCCCTGGTTCCAGGGGCAGCTGCGCACGCTCAAGAACCTCACGGTGCGCGAGGTCCTGCCGCTAGGCAGCGACGACGAGGGGCCGCGCCTGACACTGATATTGGCCGAGTACGACGAGGGCGAGCCGGAAGTTTACCTTCTTCCGCTGGCCTACGCGCCGCCGCCGGACCCTGCCAATCCCGTTGCGCCGCCGGGACCGGTCATCGCGCGCTTGCGAATGCGAACCGCAACACCGGCAACTCCGGGCCGCGACCGTGAGGGAGCGGAAGATGCATCGCTCCCTCACGGTCGCGGCTCGGAAGAAGCGGGCGCGCTGTACGACCCGAGCGGCGAGCACAACTTTGTCATGCTGCTCCTCGATTTGCTTGCCCGCCGAGGTCGGATTGAGGGCGAGGGCGGCGAGCTGCGCGGCGAGCCGGAACTCACCTTCACCGCCGACGTGCCGGCCACGGGGATGCGCGTCCTGGAGTCGAGCAATACCGTCGTCCTCGTCGGCGATCGCCTGGTGCTCAAGCTGTATCGCCGCATCGAAGAAGGGGTGCAGCCGGAAGTGGAGATGAATCGCGTTCTGTTGTCGAAGACTTCCTTTACGCAGTTACCGGCCGTGTTTGGCTCCTTGCGCTATCGCTGGGAAAAAGGTGAGCCGGCGACCCTGGGCATCGTGCAGGAGTTTATCCCGTCCGAAGGTGATGCCTGGTCGCTGACTCTGGACGCATTGCACCGCTTCTTCGATCACGTCCTGCCCATGTCCGCCAATCCGCCGCAGATGGATACACAGCGTTCCGTGGTCGAGCTGAGCGATCAGGAGATCCCATCTCAGGTGAGCGAGCTGCTCGGCTCGTACCTGGAGATGGCCCGTCTGATGGCTCGCCGCATTGGCGAGCTGCACATGGCCCTGGCCGGCGTGACGGACAATCCCGACTTTGCGCCGGAACCGTTCAGCATCCATTATCAGCGTTCGCTCTACCAGTCGATGCGCGGCCGCATACGCCAGACCCTGGCGGCGCTGCGCCTCCGGTTACACCGTTGGCCGGAACCGTTGCGCGAACAGGCTATCCGCGTGGCCCAGAGCGAGGACAAGCTCATGCGTCTGGCCCATCGCATTCTCGATCGCATGATCGAGGCCAGGCGCATCCGCTGTCACGGCCATCTGCATCTGGGCCACTTGCTCTTTACCGGAAAGGACTTCCTCATTCTCGATCTGGAGGGCGAGGCGGATCGCTCAATCACGCACCGACGCCGCAAGCGTTCGCCGGTGCGCGACCTGGCCGGCCTGCACCGCTCCTTGCAGGAGGCGGCCGTAAGGGCGCTGCATCTGGGCGGCGTGCGTACCGAAGACGTGCCGGCCCTGGAGCCGTGGGCGCGCTTCTGGCAGCGCTGGGCCTCGGTCGTTTTTCTCAAGGAATACCGGGCCGTGCCGGGCACGGCCGCCCTGTTGCCGCCCGACCCCGCGTCGCTGTTGGCACTGTTCGATTTTTATCGCCTGGGCTGGAACATCTCCGGCCTGCGCCACCAGCTGGACGCGCCCAACGATCTCTCCGTCATGGTGTTGCGCAACCTTCTCCAGATGATCGAGAGGGCATAACGCGCAACTTTCCTTATAATTCGAATAGCCGCGCAACGCCGCGAAGGTATCCTTTCAACACCAGCCCGAAGCGTAAGCGAGGGCTTCCTCCCGCCCTCGCTTATGCTTCGGGCTGGTCGTTGGGAAAGCGCAGAGCATCATGACGAGCGCGGAAGTCCTTGCCAACCTGTTGTCCGACGTGGAGCGCGAAGCGACTGCCCGACGCTGCACACCCGAAGCAACCTATCGCCTGCAATTTCACGCCGGCTTCACCTTCCAGGACGCCGCCCACCTGGCCTCGTATCTACACGATCTGGGCATCAGCCACGTCTACGCTTCGCCCTACTTGAAGGCGAGGACCGGAAGCAAGCACGGCTACGATGTGCTCGATCACCAGCACCTCAATCCCGAAATCGGCAGCGACGCCGACTATGCCGCCTACATCGATGCTCTGCACCGCCACGGTCTCGGCCAGATCCTCGATGTCGTGCCCAATCACATGGGCATCGTCGGCAATGAAAACATCTGGTGGAACGACGTGCTGGAGAACGGCCCGTCGTCGCCTTACGCCAACTTTTTCGACATCGCCTGGCAGGCGTCGCCGCGCCCCGTTCTGAGCGATCGTGTTCTCTTGCCGCTGTTGGGCGATCCCTACGGCCAGGTCCTCGAGGCCGGCCAGATCCGCTTGCGCTACGAAGCCGGCGTCTTCACGTTGCATTACTACGAACACCGTCTGCCCCTCGCCCCCTGTACCTGGAGCCGTATCCTCGGCCACAACCTCGACAAGCTCGAAGCGACTCTGGGCAAAGACTCGCCGCCTTTTCACGAGTATCAGAGCATCCTGACGGCCGTGCGCAATCTGCCTGCTCGCAACGAGACCAGCGCGGAACGCATCGCCGAACGCCAGCGCGAGAAGGAAGTCATCAAGCGCCGTCTCGCCGTCCTGACCGACAGCTGTGCCGAGGTCCGCGAACATCTGCACGCCGTCGTCGCGCTGTTCAACGGCGCGCCGGGTGACGCCCACAGCTTCGACTTGCTCGACGAACTGCTCGACGATCAGGCGTATCGCCTGTCGTCCTGGCGCGTGGCCTCTGACGAAATCAACTATCGCCGTTTCTTCGACATCAATGAGCTAGCTGCCCTGCGCATGGAGCGCTCGGAAGTCTTCACGGCGACGCACGCGCTGATTTTCCAGCTCGTGCGCGATCGCAAGGTCAACGGCCTACGCATCGATCACCCCGACGGTCTGTTCGATCCCCGGCAATATCTGCGGCGTTTGCAGCGCCATTACCTGCTGGAGTTGGCCCGCCAAATCTATCAGTCGCGCCCGGAATATCAGCAAGTCGAGTGGAGCGAGCTGGAAGGCCCCCTCCTGGTGCGCATCAATTCCGGCGCGCTGCCCGAACGCTCGTTGTACGTTGTCGTCGAAAAGATCCTTGGCAGCAACGAACCGCTGCCGGCCGATTGGCCCGTCCACGGCACGACGGGCTACGACTTCCTGAACGTCCTGGGCGGCTTGTTCGTCGATCCCACAGCTGCTCGCATATTCACGACTCTGTACCGCGACTGGATCGAGGACTACACACCGTTTGGCGAGGTGATTTATCAAAAAAAGCTCTTGATACTCAGTTTATCGCTTTCAAGCGAATTGCAGATGTTGTCGCTGACGCTGGACCGGCTGGCGCAGCGGCGGCGCTGGTCGCGCGACTTCACATTGAACAGTTTGCGCCGCGTCCTCCGCGAGGTCATCGCCTGCTTTCCCGTCTATCGTTCGTACATTGCCGGCGGCACCGTTCACGATGACGATCGCAAATACATCGACACCGCCATCCGCGATGCGCGCCGGCGCAATCCCACCCTCAATCGCTCTCACTTTCAATTTCTGCGCAACATCTTGTTGTTGCGCTATGACGAGCGCGCCGGCGATGACGAGATCGACGAGCAGCAGCGCTTCGCCGGCCAATTTCAGCAGGTGACGTCACCGGTGATGGCCAAGGGACTGGAAGACACGGCTTTCTATGTCTACAACCGTCTGACCTCGCTCAACGAAGTGGGCGGCGATCCCGGCCGCTTCGGCATCCCTCCCAGCGTCGTCCATCAGGATTTCGCCGCGCGCCAGCAGCACTGGCCGCGCGCTCTCTCGACCACGTCCACGCACGACAGCAAACGCAGCGAGGATGTCCGCGCTCGCATCAGCGTCCTGTCCGAAATTGCCGACGCCTGGATCCAGCGCCTGCATCATTGGAGCGTTCTCAATGAGCCGCACCGCGTCCAGGTTGAAGAGGAGAAGGCGCCCGATAGCAACGTGGAGTATCTGCTGTATCAGACCTTGCTGGGAGCGTGGCCTCCCCCCCACCCCAACCCTCCCCCACAAGGGGGGAGGGAGGACGGTTCTCCCTCCCCCACAAGGGGGGAGGGTCTTCTTTCTCCCTCCCCCCTTGTGGGGGAGGGTTGGGGTGGGGGGAGCGCGGAAGAATACGCTACCTTCGTCGGCCGCATTCAAGCGTACATGGAGAAGGCCACCCACGAAGCCAAGGTCCACACCAGCTGGATCAATCCCAACGCCGACTACGATCAGGCCCTGCGCCAATTCGTCGGTCGCATCCTCGATCCCGCCGTCAGTCGAGAGTTTCTCGACGACTTGCAGAATTTCCAGCAGCGCATCAGCCGATATGGCTTCTTCAACTCGCTATCGCAGTGCCTCCTAAAAATCACTGCTCCCGGCGCGCCGGACGTCTACCAGGGCACGGAATTATGGGATTTCAGTCTGGTCGATCCCGACAATCGCCGGCCCGTCGATTACGAGAAGCGTCGCCAGCTCCTAGCGGATCTGCTCGAACGCTCCTGTCCGGCGACGGGCCGCGGTGCGTTGGCCGACGAGTTGGTGGACTCGATGACCGATGGACGCATCAAGATGTATGTCACGGCGCTGGCCCTGCGTTGTCGCCGGGCGCATCCGGGCCTGTTCTCGGTGGGTTCCTATTCCGCCGTCGAACCCGTGGGAACCAGGGCCGAGCATGTTTTCAGTTTCATCCGCCGTCATCACGACCGTGCCGTCCTGGCGGCGGCGCCGCGGCTGATCGCGAAGCTGCTGCCGGATTTCAAGGGTGTGCCCCTTGGTAGCAAGATCTGGGGCGAGACGATGCTGCCCTTACCGGAAGAATTGGGCAATCGAATCTGGCGTTCTGTGTTCACGGGGGAAACACTCAAAGCGGTATCGCACCAGGGCCGGCCCACCCTGCCTGCGGCGCAGGTGTTCGCACGCTTTCCTGTGGCGCTGTTGCTCGATCACGAGGAGCCGGTAAGCGCGGATGAAGAACCGAACGGTTTCAAGATTGTTTAACTCCGGTTCCTTAAGAGCCTATCCGTACCCTGTTGGCGGTCCCTGGTAGCTATTGTTATTGCCGTATCCTTTCTGTTCGCGTCGCCGCTTCCTCAGAAGCCGGTCAAACAGCCAGAAGGGGAGTAAGAGAAGCAGCAACGCCGTGTACGGAAGCCATTCGGTGAGTCTCATGGCCGGCACCTTCCAGAGGGCGTACTCTGTTTATTCTATCTCGCCGCGACGGTAGTGGTAAAGTTTGATTCGCGCACACCGCGGGTAGATTACTTTTCGGCACGCGGGTCGCTCATTTGATTCGTCCTGTTCTGCTACAATACCTAGCGGCTGAGCTGGCCAGCCAAGGGCCGGAAAAAGGGCCGGGAGTCCGTTTCGGAGGAATAACCTGATGGATCTCGACAACAACGTTCGAGAAGCCGACCGCCAGATTTGGGAGGAAGAATTCGCCGCTGCGGCGCGGCGACCGTTGCCTGTGCGCTTGCGCTATGCCTTTGTGCGAACCTACAAGCCGATCCTCGACGACGCACCCTATCGGTCATTCGAGCACATGGACGATTATCGCCACTGGTGTGAAACCCAACTCCCGTCCTGGTTAGGTTATGGCCGCGTTTGAGTATCGACAGGCTGAGGAACTTCGCGCCGCCTTCAGCCGCTGGAGCGTACGCTATCTATTTCTCGGCAAGTCCGGGGCGATCCTCTTAGGTTTCCCCGATACTACGCAAGATGTGGACATTTTTCCCGAACGCTCGTCGGAGAATGGCCGCGCCTTGGTCGAGGCGTTACGGGCGCTCGGTTTCCAATTGACTGAGGCGCAAGCGGAGGAGATTGTGCGCGGCAAGGATTTTGTCCAGTTGAAGAATGGACCGTTCGATTTGGATCTGGTGTTTGCTCCCGACGGCATCAATACCTTTGCCGAAGCCTGGTCTCGGCACGTTGAGGTGGAAGGTTTTCCTGTCTGTCACCCCGACGACATCATTGCCAGCAAGCTGGCCGCCAATCGTGCCAAGGATCGCGAGACCCTGCCCCGCTTGTTAGCCTTCCGGGATTATTGGGCGCGGATACAGCGCTAATAGATCCCCACTGGCGGCAGCCTGATGTGCTTGCATCACGGCTCACCCTTCGTCGTAGGGCAGTCCGCTGGCGTCGCGCAGACTATAAGCGATCTCTTTCATCTGTATTTCACTCCATCCCGAATAGAGGATGTATGCCGGGAAGCCGTGATCGCGGCTCAGCGAGACGTGGTATGTGGTTTTGCTGGTTATATACCACCAGATGATTCCGGGGACGAGGGCGAAGAAGAGCAAGAAGAAGAAGATCCAGTATTCCCAAACGGTGACCTCGCGATGCTTGCCGGAGACAATGCCCTCATAGCTGCGCACGTCAATCGACTTGGGCTCCAGAGTGTAAAAGCCCACGCGCCACGTCTTGGTCAGCTTCACCCGGCCGCGCGCATCGCGTGTCAAGTGGATGCGATCGAAGGTGCCGATCAGAAACGCCAGCATCGCCGACAGTAACAGGAAGGCCCCGATAAAGACGCCGAGATCCGCTCCCGCCCAGAAGACGGCGATCAGTCCCAAGGCCATGGCGAAGGCTAAACAGCCATAGTAAACCATCAACCGCGACACATACGAGGCCGACGTCTCCCACATGCGATCCATCGGCTGATAGCTTCGAGCGACTTTTTTGCGCTCTTTCAGATGGAACCCGCAGCGCACACACAGCACCGAGCCATGCGGCAGCATAAAGCAGCATTTCGGACACTTCACGTCCTCGGCGCCTTCGACGGTGTAGGGCGAGGAATCTTCGTCCTCTTCGTCCTTGTCGTCGGGCGTGTCCACCGACGGCCACCACACAGGCTCCTCATTCCCCGGCGGAGTTTGGGGTAACACAGCGCCATCGCAATCGGGACATTCGCCCTGTCGCCGTATCAGCCGGCGGCAGCGACGGCAGGGGAACCGCATCTCGGCGACGGCCGGTTTCCGCGCTGGCTTCGGCTCCGCTACTGGCTCTGGCTCCGTCACTGGCTCCGTCTCGTGGAAAGTTGGCGGTTCGCTCGGCGGCGGGGAAGTAGGTGAGTCGTCGAGCAGCCAGCGTTCTGCTTCTTGCTCGACGGCGTGCGCCGGCTGAGTGGCCGCTCGCTTGGGCGCCGGCGCATCCGCTTCTTGACGCGCCGATTCTGGCACCGCACAAATGACGCCGCAGGCGCACTGGATTTTGTTGCGGCGATAACCTTCGGGTATCGGCACCCGCTGCCCGCAGCCCTCGCAAATGACGGGCATACCGAAGTCTCCCACAGGATGAATCGAAACGAATCAAGCCGTTTTCATCCTATCCGGATGGTGGAAAGGATGCCACTGCTGCCTTTTCTCTCGTTCTCTCGTTCCCACGCTCTGCGTGGGAACGAGGGCGAGGGCTTTTTGGGGAAATTCATGGCGTTATCATTCCTCCAAGGGATAACATTACTGCTGGGATCGCAGCGGATGTCTCAGGCGGCGTCCAACTGGGAAATAGCGGCTAAACTTGGGAGGACGGCAATCATGGCGATGCATACAGCGACTCGATGGCGTGGTGGAGGCGTGGTTGCGATACTGCTGGGCGGGTTGCTCTTGGCCTTGTTAGTTACAGAAGACTCGCTGCCGGCCGATACGGATGCGAAGGCGGCTGCTCTCCCTGCGGACTTGGCCAAGATACCTAGCGACGGCGCTCTGATTGTGTCCGGCCGCGTGGCAGACTTCTGGGGCAGTGAGCTGCTCAAGCCGGCGCGCGCGAAATTGAAACAAGTGATGAATGAAGGGCCAATGAAAGAGTTTCAGGAGCACTTTGGCCTTCCACTGGAGCAGGTCGAGAGGATGACGCTGCTCATGCTCTCGCCGCTCCCGCCACATGGCGAACCGTTGCTGTTTGTGCGTGCCGTCAAGCCCTACGACTTGGCCAAAGTTGTGGCGATGGTCAAGAACGCCAAGATGAGGAAGTACAAAGACCAAACACTGTACGTCGGCGATAAAGATTGGACGATCTACCCTCTCGACGATCGATCTCTCGTGTACGGCGAGCTGCGTGATGTGAATACCCTGATCGACCATCCACAGCCGAAGACGGAAGGTAACCTCGCGGCTGCGCTGCGCCTGGCCGCGGGCAAGCACAGCCTGGTTTTGGGCATGAACGTCAAACTCTTCAAGGACAGCGTCGGTGACCAACTCCCCGGTCAGGTCGAGCCGTTCCTGCCGTTGCTGCAAGCGCGCTCGGCCACCCTCAGCGCGGATTTTGCCGCCGATTCGCGCGCCGACGGCGTCCTCACATTCGCTGCGGAAAAGGACGCCAATGCCGCCATCAAGCCGGCCGAGGCCGGTATCATTCTTCTCCGCGCCGCTTTGGGCCGTATTGTGGCGGAGGTCGGCAAGAGCGAGGAACGCGAAAAACAAGAATGGAAGGATTTTCTCCACGTATTCAAGCAAATTCAAGAGTCCTTGAAGGAGATGCGCATCGAGCAGAAGGACGCAGCACTGCAAGTCTCGATTGAAGCCAAGATCGATCCAACAATGGCCGGTCGGACTCTGTTGGATGCAGTGCAGAAGGTGCGCGAAGAAAATGCTCGGAATCAGAGCGGGAGCAACCTCCATAATCTCGGCATAGCCATGCACATGTACGCCGATGCCATGCAGAGAATGCCGGCCAACGCCCTCTACAACAAGGATGGCAAACCGCTGTTGAGCTGGCGCGTGCTGCTCCTGCCGTACATCGATCAACAGGCGTTGTTCAACGAGTTCCATCTCAACGAGCCGTGGGACAGCGAACACAACAAGAAGCTGCTTGCCAGGATGCCGAAGATTTACGCTACGCCACAAGATGAAAATACACTCAAGGAGCACACAACCTACTATCAGGGCTTCGTCGGCAAAAACGCATTTTTCGAGAGCAAGCAAGGCATTCGCTTCCCCGCAGACATCACCGACGGCACCTCGGTCACGATCATGATCGTGGAGGCATCGAAAGCGGTGCCGTGGACCAAGCCGGAAGACATTGCCTATGACCCGGATAAACCGCTGCCCAAGCTCGGCGTGCCGGGCGCTTCGCTTATCCAGGTATTGTTCTGCGACGGTCACATCCAAGCGATCTCTCCGGGTATCACGAAGGAAACGCTGCGAAGTCTCATCACGCGCAACGCCGGTGACGTTCCGGGGTCGGATTTATGACCGCTGACAACGGCTTGCCAGCGATTCTGGGCGGCGAACCGATTCGACCGCAGGGTCCGCCCGCGTGGCCGATCGCCGATGACTCCATCCTCGAAGCGATGCAGGCGGCGTATGGCGATGGCTCCTGGGGGCGCTATCACGGTGGACACGTCGAGCGGCTGGAGCAACGCCTGGCCGACATGCACCAGGTCGAGCACGTCCTTACCTGCGGCAGCGGCACGTTCGCGGTCGAGCTGGCGCTGCGAGCGTTGAAGATTGGTTCGGGCGATGAAGTGGTCATGGCCGCCTACGATTACGGCGGCAACTTTCTCAGCGTCCATGCGGTCGGCGCTCATCCTGTCCTGGTCGATGTCGATGCCGATAACTGGAACCTCGCTCCAGAGGGTTTATCCGCTGCGCTGGGACCGGCGACGCGGGCCGTCCTCGTCTCGCATCTGCACGGCGGGCTGGTGCCGATGCGCGAAGTCATGATGCTTGCCGGACAGCATGGCGTCGCCGTGATCGAGGATGCGGCACAAGCGCCGGGAGCGCGTGTGCAAGGGCGCCCAGCAGGAACATGGGGCGACGTGGGCATTCTCAGTTTCGGTGGTTCGAAATTGCTGACCGCCGGCCGCGGCGGTGCTGTGCTGACGCGCCGCGCCGATGTGGCACAACGCGCCCGTCTCTGGATTCAGCGCGGCAATCATCTTTGCCCTCTGTCGGAACTTCAAGCCGCCGTCCTACTGCCGCAACTCGACCGTCTGGCCGAACGCAACGCTCACCGTCTCCGTGCCGTGCGGTTTCTCGAAGAACAGCTGCGCGGCATACCGGGATTACAGCCGTTTCGCAATCGCGCGCTGGAGGATAGCGCGCCGGCCTACTACAAGCTCGGCTTTCAATTCGACGCCGACCGCTTCGGTTTGGAGCCCGCGCGATTCGTGGCCGCGTTGCGGGCAGAGGGCATCGCCGTGGATGAAGGATTTCGCGCTCTGCATGTGGGGCGTTCGCCGAGCCGCTGGCGCAGTCCCGGCCCGTTGCCCCAGGCTGAACGCGCCCACGAGGAAGCTATCGTGCTGCATCATCCCATCTTGCTCGGCAGCGACGACGAATTGATTGAAATAGTGCGGGCTGTGGAGAAGATTCATAGACATGCGGAACGACTGCGCTGAACGATTCTCGATACAATGAGAGGGTGTGTTCCGATTTCAGGAGAAGCGCGAATGGCGTTTGTGAAAGTGTCGACCGTTTCGGAAATACCTCCGGGCAAGGCCAAGCAAGCCAAGGTCGGCGGCAAGACGCTCGCTCTCTTTAATGTAGATGGCAATTTTTACGCAATCGACGATACCTGTCCTCACCGCGGCGCTTCCCTGGCAGAGGGCGAAATCGAAGGCCAGCACGTCGTGTGTCCCTTGCACGCTGCCGTTTTCGATGTGACCAGCGGCGCTCATCTGACGCCGCCGGCTCGCAGTGATGTCGCTTGCTATAAGGTGCAGGTTGTGGGCGACGAAGTGCAGGTCGATGTCGGATAGGCGAACGGCCGGCGTAAGCCGGCTGGTCGGTCCCACCAGCCGGCTTACGCCGGCCGTTCGCCCTAATCGATGCGTGCGAAGCGCCACACTGGGACGTGTGGCGGCAAGCAGCCGGAGTAATACGCCGGCTGGCCGATGGCCTCACGCAGTTTCTTGAGTGCTTGACGCCGTACGGTCACATAATAGTAATCGCAGCGCGCGTCGCGCACCGTATCCCAAACCTGATACAACCGATCGGCCTCTTGCAGCGCTTCGTGCAGCTCCCATCGCCCGGTCGGGTCGAGCACTTGCCGGCTATCCAGATGTTGGCGATAAGAGCGGTTGAAGGACAAGAGTTCGTTAATCAAACCGCGGTCGGGGAAACGAATGCAGTCGCACAAGGGCGGAGCATCGCTCAATTCCTGGTAGCGCCGCCGCAAGAGTTTAAGGTCGGCGGCGAAATCCTCCGGACGGGTGAGCACGTAGCGGACCTCCCGTGGGTCGAGGATTTCCCAGGAAATGGCGACCATTTGTAAGGTCGGCCGAACCGTCGCGAACTCTTCCGCGGCGGCCGCCCCTTCGACCTGGTCGGAGGGGGTCGTCAACAGGGCCACAGCCAGGGCACAGTTCAGCGGAAACATACCTCACTCTCCTGTCACTAGGGCGCGGAACGTCCGCGCGGCCGCCGAGCGGGCGGCGCGGATACGCCGGCAGGCCTCGAAGGGACGAGGGACTGTCTGGGGTGCGGGTTGCTGGACGAAGGACGGAAACGGCGGGTCGCGCTGAGGATGCTTCCTGTGAAAGGGACCCCGGCATTAGGGCCGTTCGGAGCAGCAACCTCTCTCTGTTAACCGTAACTCAGGAATCCTTCCGCATCGAACCAGCGAGAATCCTTCTCGCTCCATTTCCACCTTTGAAGGTCCGTTTGTAGCGGATACACTCGGCCTTCTCTTCAAATCTACCAAAAAATTTTTTTTGTATCCAGCCGAGTTTGACTTTATTTCCTATCCGCCACTTGAGTGAAAGATGCAATCATCATGCCAATTTATGAAGACGGCAAAGTTTCACTGCGCATACTACCTTATAATTGTTCTTCACCGCGATGTCACACGCTATAACGTTTCTCTCCTCTTATTGTTGTGACGAAGTAATGCACCCCTTGTCGTTTCGACTCCGCAATCTCTCCCGCTGGCCCTTTCGCGCCTATCAGAAAATCACATCTGCCGTTTGCTGCGATTCTAGGCAGAGCGTGAGCAATGTTGCGGCTGTCGGGTAGAGGCAAGCGGTAGAAAGGCATTTCTCACATGGAGAGAAGCCACTTCTCAGTTGAAACCAATTATTTGGCGCATGGAAACTATCGAGCTGCCGCCTGAATCGGAGCAAGAGATCACGCATTTCGAGCCGCTCGACGGGCAATAAGGGCCGCGACGTAACCGCCCTTGAACCCGCTGTCGATATTGACGGCGACGACATTGGCCGAACAGGCGTTGAGCATTGTCAACAGCGGCGCCAAGCCGGAGAAAGCGGCGCCATAACCGATGCTGGTCGGCACGGCGATGACCGGACAATCGACGAGTCCACCGACGACGCTGGGTAGCGCTCCGTCCATGCCGGCCACAACGACGATGGCATCGGCCGACGAGAACTGCTCGCGATGTCGCAGCAAACGATGAATCCCCGCCACGCCGACATCGGCCAGCACTTTCACATCGCAGCCCAGAGCGCGAGAGGTGACGGCGGCTTCCTGAGCGACCGGCAAATCGCTGGTGCCGGCGGTGAGAATAACCACTCGCCCCACGGCCGCCCGCGGCGTCGCCGATGGCGCCGGCAACCAGAACGTGCGGGCCACGCGATCCTGTTCGGCCTGGGGAAAGACGGCGGCGAGATGGGCGGACTGCTCGGCGTTGACGCGCGTGGCCAGGCAATCTTGATTCGCCTCGACCAGTTGGCGAACGACGCCCTCGACCCAATGCGGAGTTTTCCCCTCGCAAAAGATCACTTCGGGAAAGCCACAGCGTTGCCGCCGGTGCAGATCGACCTGAGCGAACCCAAGATCGGCCACCGGCGACTCGTGCAGCCGCCGCAGCGCCGTCTCGACGTTCAGTTGTCCGGCGTGAACTTGTTCCAAAAGCGTCCGCATTTCCTCGGCAGTCATGAGCAATCCTCAAGGGGGCGCTGGGCGTGATGTCCTCGATTATTGTAGAAACCGGCGCGCTGCGGCGCATGCGCCGCTCAACTTGACGGCGCTCGCTTGGCTTTCTACGATACGGTAGTTGCCGCTTGTCGGCGACGTGGCCCCGTCGTCTAGAGGTTAGGACACGTGCCTTTCACGCACGCAACAGGGGTTCGATTCCCCTCGGGGTCAGTAACTTACGCCATGTCGCTTTGCTTCAGGGATCTTCAAATCTAGTCGATCGGCCGCGAACAGATCGATAGGGCAGGACGTTCTATCGCGGCCGGTCGCTTAACGGCACGCTCCTGGCTCGTCGCACAATTCATCTCCAATCCTTGAGTTCTTCTGGTCGATAATTAACCGGGGGCCAGCGCGCCGGATGGAAAGCGGCGCTCTTCTTCGGAACCTGGGGAACCAAGCCATGCAGAAACAGGATGTCGGAGAGAAAACAGGCAAGGTCGTCGGCCGCTCGATCTCGCTGTCCCTGCCGCGGCGGATTATGGGGGATCTGCTCGCTTTCGCCTCGACCATCCCCACCGTGCCGGTCCAGCGGCGCATGAATATCGCCCGCGTCGTCGCGGCACGCGCGCGCCTGGCGCCGCATGCTCCGGGCTGGGTGGCTCTCTTCACCAAGGCGTATGCCATCACCGCCCTTCGTTGTCCCCAGCTGCGCCGCGCGTATCTGTCCTTCCCTCGTCCTCACCTGTACCAGCATCCGTTCAGCATTGCCTCGATCGCGGTCGAGCGCGAGTACGAGGGCGAGAACGCGGTGTTCTGGGGCCATCTCCGCCGTCCGGAGCAGCAGTCGTTGCGCGAGCTGCATACACAGCTGCGCCGGTTCAAAGAGGCGCCGCTTCGCAGCTTCGGTCTCGTGCGCCGCATGTTACTGGTCGGCCGGTTTCCTCGGCCGCTGCGCCGCCTGGCCTGGTGGCTTGGCCTGAACTTCTCCGGCCGCAAACGAGCTGCCTACATGGGCACGTTCGGCATCAGCGTTTATTCGGGCCTCGGCAGCGAGTCGCTACACCCCATCTCGCCGCTGACAACCACGATGAATTATGGGACCATCGACGCGGATGGGGGCGTCACCGTGCGCATCGTGTATGACCATCGCGTCCTCGACGACGCCATAGTGGCGCGAGTGCTGGCCTGCCTGGAAGGTGTTTTGAATCAGGAGATTGTCGCCGAGCTGGAGCAAGAGCCGCACTTGCGGGCCGCGTGACGAACCTTCTTTTTCAGAGCCACTAACTTTTTGGCGAGCGGGGGGCGTAAACCCCCTGTTGTTCGCATACAACGGGGGGCTTACGCCCCCCGCTCGCCCATTTTGTTACCGCGTCTAAAACGCCGAGCGAATCAGGGTGGCCGACCACGAGTAACCCACCCCGAAGCCGACCAGCAGGACCAACTTGCCCGCGGGCAGCAGCCCGCGATCGAACGTTTCCTTGAGGGCGATTGGGATGGTCGAGGAAACCGTGTTGCCAACGTGACTTAGCGCGACGACAAACTTCTCGGCCGGTATGCTTAGCTTCTTGCGCAGGTGTTCCATCATGTAGCGATTGGCCTGGTGGAAGACGAACAGGTCCACATCATCGATTGTTTTCCCGGCGCGCGTCAGCAGTGTATGGACGGCTTGCGGGACCACCGCGAGCGCAAAGGTGAAGATTTCCGGGCCATTCATGGAGAGATGGTCGCCAGAGGGGAGCGAAGCGGACGAGGTTTGCTCCCGATGAGGCCGGCGCATGCCGCCGGCCGGGACGATCAGGTTCTCCATGCCCTTTCCGTCGGTGCCGAAGACGAAGGGACCGATCCAGGGCAGTCCATCCGGCGGTGCGTCCGGCCGTGCCTGCACGAGGGTCGCGGCGGCCGCGTCGCCGAAAAGCGGCCGCACGCTGCGATCGTCCGGGTGCAGGAACTTGCTATACGTCTCGGCGGTCAACAGCAGCACATTGGACGCTTGCCCCGTCTCGACCAGACCCCGGGCCAGGCTCAATCCATAGACGAAGCCGGAGCAGCCGAGGTTGAAGTCGAGCGCCCCCGCGCTCGTGGGTAGACCGAGGCGTTCCTGAAGAATGCAGGCGGTCGTAGGCAGGAAATAGTCCGGCGATTGCGTGCAGAGGAGGATAAAGTCGATGTCTTCCGGACGGCAGGCGCCGCTGGCGAACAGCTTCCGCGCTGCGGCGGCCGCCAGGTCGGACGCGCACTCCTCTGGCGCGGCAATTCGCCGCTCGAGGATCCCCGTCTTGTCCGCGATTTTCCCCGGTGTCCATCCGGGGAAGTCACGCGCCAGATCCTCGTTGGTAAGGACGGTTTCTGGTAGATGGTAATCGATCGCGGTAACGGCTGCAAACACGGCGGCGCCTCCAAAAGAGCAACGAGTGACAAGCGGCTTTTCGCGCCACTCGCCACTGGTCTCAGGCCGCCCGATTGGCGGAGGCAATGCCCATCAGCTCCAGCAACTGGTCAACCGTCTTACACTGGACCACGCGGGAGCCTGGCAGTGGCTGTCCGAGTTCCTTATCGACCATGGCGATGAATGCCAGCGTGGACATAGAGTCCCACCCCTCCAGGTCGCGGAGAGTCTCTCCGCCGGTCAGGGAATGCGGCTGTATATCGAGGGTCTGCTCCAGTAAACGCAAGGCGTCCTGCCGGGTCATCGTGATCTCCTTGATGGGCTGAGTTGAAGGGTGTCCTCAGGCTGCCCTGGTGCGTCGCATGGTCTCTAGCTCGGCGATGATGCTGTGATGAAGAGCTTGCTCCATCTCCACAAGCGTGTAGCCGACCACGGCTCCGTCCATGACACGGTGGTCAAAGGCCAATCCCACCGGCACCTCGCCGCTTGGCGTCATGGGACCATAGTGCAGAAATGCGCTCCACAGAGTCGGCACTTCCAGGGTCCGGGCGCCGAAGGGGCTCATCGTGGTGACGCCGAAGGTCCCGAAGTGGCGGGCGCGGCGGCGCGGCAAGACATTGAGGCTGAGCCACAACAGGAAACGACGCAGCAGCGTGGGCAGCCGGCCGAGCAGCATCGCCTCGCGGAACGCGCGGAAGCTCTCGACCGGCTCCTCCTTGTAGCGGCGCAGATGCTCGTCGAGGGCTTCTAGCGATTGTTCTTCGGGGCGGATCAAATGGGCCAGGAAGATCGCGTCCTCATCACCGACACGGCGATCGATGATGACGCTGGCGATCTGGTACTCGTACTCGCCGATGTGCCCCCACGGGAACGAGAAGTACGCCGAGCGCATGGGCGGATGGTTGCGGGCGGCCAGGGCGAAGGCCTTGGTCATGATGGCCCCCCAACTCGGCCGCGGCGAGGCCGCGCGCCGCGCCGCCGCCACGTCTCCCAGTTGCATGGGACGCTCGGCCGCGGCCGTGTGACCCCGACCGCTGAAGTGCAGGTAGTCGCACAGCATGCGCCGACCCAGCGAAAGGGGACGTTTACGGCATCTGGGTTGGGCCATTCCGCCCCTCCGATCCACCGCTCCTTGAATTAGGGGCAACGGAGTGGAGACGGCGCCCCTAGAAGTTTTTATCGGCAGAATGCCGTGTTTTCTTAAAGGAGACAGCGGCGACAACCGCACCCCCTCGGGGCCGATAAGTTAGGCCATGTCGGTTGGCTCCAGGGATTGGAGGACAACTTCTTGTCATCGAGCGAACTTGCTCTCGCCCGGAGGCGCCAGTCCGCCCGCAAAAGCAATCGTCGAATCTTCGACTTAAGTCAATCAACGAATGTGAAGACGGCCACCCTGATAGACGGCAAAGCGGCCGGGGAGTTGATCGCCGTAGCGCGTGAAGATTTCGAGCGTGACGCGCTCTTTCTCCGAAGCGGCGATCGCGATTCCAGCGCTGACGTCCACCAGCAGCTTCATAATCAAGATCCGGCGGAGATGGGATAGACGCGCTCGGAGGCGATCAAATCGGCGGAATAGGCGTGGCAGGCGCGCAAATCATCGGCTTCCAGATCGGGATATTCGGCGAGGATTTCCTCTTGTGGTACGCCAGCGGAAAGCGCGCGGAGAATGTGTTCGACGCTGATGCGCAGCCCGCGGATCGTCGGCTTCCCCGCGAGCACCGCAGGGTCGAGAGTGATACGCTCGTTCCAATCGATGCCCATGATCGATGCTCTCCTTCGTCTCTTACATGATACCCTTCTTGCACTACTGCCCCTACGGTTTGGCGGAGCCAGAATCGCAATTCCCGCCCCTTTTTCGGCTCATGGCGATTGGAACCCGTTAGTCGGTTCGTTAATTAGTCAGTTCGTTAAGATGTAGTATCGGATTGTTCGTCGAGGCAAACCGCCCGGTGTACCCATCGGCTATAATCTCGTTTCCTTTCCGCATGTCACGGATCACTTCGTTGAGGTGCTTTGATAACCACAATTCTTCGCGTAGGTCATCGGTCAATCCTTGCCACCGCTTCGCACCAGCTTTCAGCCGCTCTCTCACCCATTGTCGGAGCGGACTCAAATCTGGTTTAGGCACGATTAGATACCGCTGTCTGGGATGGTCTGACTTGCTGGCGTAAAAACCGCCATCAGGACACACCTTCCAAATACAGTATTTCATTAGGTCTCTGCCATCGTCGTGGTTCGTGAGATGGAGCAGGAAGTACCTGATCCTGCCATTATCCAGCATTCGGATGTGCGTACCCCAGCGTGCCCCAGTGATCTCACGAAACAGGTCAGCGCACTGCTCAGCACGATCGTCAGAGTCGTCCGCACAAATCTTCTTCCACTCATCCCCATCGAACACACTGTTCAGGGTCGTCACCATCCCCGGTTTGCTTCCTGATTGGGCCTGCTGGATTGCCATATCGAGTTCTCGCCAGATGACGTTGATGAAAAGCTCGACCTTTGGGTAGCCCATTAGTTTCCGAAGGAGGTTCCGCGGCAGCCTGAAGCCATACGGATCGACGAAGATGAAGCTTGGCGCCAGGTTCGAGCCTGCCTGGTCCAAGTTGGCGACAAGTTCCTTGAAGACCTCGAAGGCATCCCCATGTTCTGGGTGGATGAAGACGTTCTTCGGAAGGGAAACAGCAGCGATTTCTTGGTTGAGGTCAGTGACGTTCTGCTCGTCACGCTCAATGAAAAAGAACCTTACCTCGGTCTTCCGAAGCATCTTGTCCCGGGACTCGTGATTTAGCAGCGTGTTCAACGCAACGAGCGGCGAGCCGAGTTGGCCGCGGAGATGTTTTCCGCGGCCCGCGTGGGTGTCGAAGTACAGGAGACGGCTAGATCCCCACTGCCCAAGAGTCATCTTGGGGAACCAGCCGTTCAGGTATTCTTGGATGATGGCATGCTTAACGTGTTGCAGGTTGGAATACTCGGACCAATATTCCGGGTTGGTGTCTGCGGTACTCATCGTGGTCACCGAATTTCCATTTTTTCGGACCAGTGCTCCTCCCGCACCATTCCGATCTTTTTCTGTGTGAGTCGTCCATGAGTGCAGCATCACCTCGCTGCTCTTCTGAGTTTGATGCTTTCGCTTGCGAGTCTCCCATGCCTTGAGCGCGGCCTGTCTGCCTTTGCTTGGAGACACGACTTCGAGAGAGACTTGCCTGTCAGTCTGGACTTTGTGGCCATCTGGGGAAAGGGGAGCGGGAGCTTGCCAAAGTGTACTCATGATGCGCCGAGGCATCGCTCGTACACATACCTCGTCTGGCCATTCAGACCAGTCCCCTGCGTGGCTATTTCGGAACCGGAGCCTTTGGTCTTTAGAGAACACCGTGCTTCCAAGCTGCTTGAGGAAGTAAGCGACGCCGGCATGCTTACACTGCTCAATTAGGTCGAGTGCCCATTCCAGATGGAATGGGTGTGCGTTCCTACCTGATTCCCCGCCTTGGATCACCCAATCGACAAGCGGCAACCACTCGCTGACGTTGATCTTCGCCCTTTGGGGTTCGATGGATAGGAACCTGATCGTGCTCTCGTTACCGACCCGCAGTAGATGCTTAATGCGGCTGGTTGTTCCCTGCGTAGTGATGCTCGTCCCTGCCCAGAGGTTCTTTGGCCAGTCGATGCCCTTTTCCTTGAGCACGTCCGAGAGTCGGGTCATGCGGTCAGGACGTTTCGTGAGCCACAACCACTGATGATGCTGACCTTTCGCCGAGGTCACGACACGAACGATTTCTTCTTCGAGAAAGTTGAAGGGGACTGCCGTTGATAAAGCGTCCGACATGTCGGATACGAAGATCAGGCGAGGCAGACCATCAAGCCACGGCTTGTCTTTGCGCGGCTTTCCGGTGAGGTCGGACCACCGCGCCGCCTCGGCCATGCGGCCGGGCCAAAACGTCAATTCCTCAAATGTCTGGGAATACCCTTTCGTAACACCGCCGTAGCGAAGGTGCAGCATTCCGGCATAGCACGATTGTTCCCCAGTCTTTGGATTCCAGAGTTCACAGCCCTCGCAACCCATTGTTGGATTGCAAGTTGAGTCGCACCACTGGATCTTGGTGACGATGCTCATGCCTTGTCCTTTTGCCCATAGTTCTTGCCTCGATGCTCTCCTTGGCTCGCAAGTTCTTTCCCCCCCTCTGCCCTTTTCTATGCTATCACAGAACGCAAAACCAGGTCAGTTGGCGCCTTCCATTGGACGGAACAGATCGCTTCTCACAGCAACTCTCGTGGTCAGACGTTGCATTGGCTATAGCGCTAACCATGCAAATGCCGCAGCACATCGTGCGCACTGATGACGCCGATTAGATACGCATGCACATCGACAACGTAGAGCTGATGCACGTTTAGCGTCAGCAGTTGCTCGACGACTTGGCCTGCCTACGATAGCATTCGATTAGGAGGATCGGCCATGCGCGAACAGATTGAAGCCATCTACGAAAACGGGGTATTCCGCCCTCTTGCTCCTTTGCCCGGACAGATCCGCGAGCATCAGCGTTACACCTTGATCGTCGAGGGTACCGGCGGAATGGACAATTGGCTGGATGGGGCCGATCCCAGCGTGAGCCTCGAAGCTGTGCGGCAGGCACTCGCCAAGGTTTCAATTACTCTCGCCCAGGCGGTCGATGCTGAACGCGCCGAGCGCTGAATCGAAGGAGCCAGGATGGCCGACCGCTTTTTTGATACCAGTGCCGCCGCCAAACATTATCGTGTCGAGGTAGGGACGGCCAAAGTCGACGCCTTCCTCGCTGAGGCCGGCGCTCGACACTTCCTCTCCGACCTCAGCGTTGTTGAGCTGCACTCAGTCTTCGCTCGTCTGGTCCGGACCGGGCAGATTACGGCCGCCGACTTCCATCTTGCGCGCGGGCGCTTCCTCGCCGACATTGCCGGGAACCTGTGGCAAATCGTGCCGATAACGACCGCCCATTTTCACAAGGCGCAGCAACTTTTGGTCCAGCATGCCCTCACTCAGAGCCTGCGCACCTTGGATGCCGTCCAGCTTGCGGCGGCGTTGAGCTTGAACGCTCTTGGTACGCTCAGCGCCTTTGTCTGCGCCGACACGAACTTCTGCCGCATCGCTGCCGCCGAGGGGTTGGTCGTTGTGAATCCTGAAGTGCCGTAGCGATGCACTCGCGGTATCAGTCGGCATGTGACAAAGTGTGTTCGAGAAGTCCGGTGGGCCGCCCAAGAGCTACCCATGCAAATGCCGCAGCACATCGTGCGCACTGATGACGCCGATTAGATACGCATGCTCATCGACGACGTAGAGTTGATGCACGTTGAGCGTCAGCAGTTGTTCGACGACCATCTCGACCGGCGTTTGCGGCGCGACCGAGAAGACGGCGGGCGTCATGATGTCGGCGACGGTTGTGCGATCGTCAGTCGAGGCGAGGGGGGAGCGGAGACGCTCGCGCTCGTGGATGAGGATGTCTGTGCGGCTGACGACGCCGATGGGACGGCCGGATTCGTCGATGACCGGGGCAGCGCTGAAGCCTTTTTCCGTCAGCCAGGCGATGGCCTCGGGCACGGTCGCCAGGGCGCGGACGGACATCGGATTGGGCGTCATCAAGTCGGCGGCGCACACAGCGTCCAGGATCAGGCGGGACGGGCGCGGCAGGGTCGGCATACTGGCCATGAGACACCTCGCTCTTTGCTGGACATGATAGGAAATCGATCCCTAAAGGGCGAACGGCCGGCGTAAGCCGGCTGGTGGGTTCGACCAGCCGGCTTACGCCGGCCGTTCGCCGCTTGTCGGGGTTGCTCGCTCTGAGGCGCTGCTTACAATGAGCGGATCGATAAGACCAAAGCCAAAGGAAGAGTACGGATGGGAGAACGTGTCATGACGGCGATACGATGGGCGAGCGGCGCGGTGCTTCTGGTGCTGGCGGCATCGGTGGGCGGAGCCGACGACGCTGATTCGGCCAAGCAGGCCGAGGAGATACTCAAACGGGCTGGCCAGGCGCTCGATAAACAGGACTACGATCAGGCCATCGCCCTGCTTGAGGAGGCGCTCAAGCTCGATGCCAAGAACCCCAGCGCCTATGCCCTGCGCGGCATCGTCCACAGTCGCAGGGGCCAGCGCGACGACGCCCTGGCCGACTACGAAAGAGCGCTCAAGCTGGATGCCAAGAACGTGCTGGCGTATTCCTCGCGCGGCGCGCTGCGCATGGAGAGCGGCGAACTCGACAAGGCGCTGGACGACTTCACCAAGGCCCTCGAACTCGATCCCAAGTACGCTGTCGCCTATCTCAGCCGCGGCAGCGTGTACTACATCAAACGCGACTACGCCAAGGCGGTGGCCGACTTCACCAGGGTCATCGAGCTGGACCCCAAGACGATCATTGCCTACGCCAACCGCGGTCAGGCATACCTTGTCAATCACGACCTCGACAAGGCGCTGGCCGACTTCGACAAAGCCCTCGAGCTCGATCCGAAATTCGTCGGCGGGCACATTGGCCGGGGCGTCGTTTTTCAGGAGAAAGGCGATCTCGATAAGGCGTTTGAGGAATTCGACAAGGCGCTCGCAATCAATCCCAAGAGCGGCGAAGCGTATCAGGCGCGCGGCGACGCCTGGATGGAGAAGGAAGAGCACGACAAGGCCATCACCGATTTCGGCCTTGTCCTGAAGCTCAATCCCAAGGATGCGCGGGCGCGGGTCAGCCGGGCCGAGGCCCACACCGAGAAGGGAGATTACGAAAAAGGCATCGCCGACTTCCAGGAGGCGCTGAAGCTTCACGAAAACAATGCCGACGCCCTGGCCGGCCTGGCCTGGATCTGGGCCACCTGTTCCAAGGCCGAGCTGCGCAACGGCAAAAAAGCGGTGGAATACGCCGAGAAAGCGTGCAAGCTGACGGAGTTCAAGGACGCAACTTTCCTCGACACGCTGGCCGCCGCCTACGCCGAGAACGGCCAGTTCGAGGAGGCCGTCAAAAGGCAGAAAGAAGCGCTCAAGTCCCCCGACGATTTCCCGAAGAAAGAACTCGAAAAAGCCAAAATGCGGCTGCAACTCTACATGCAGGGCAAGGCGTATCGCAAGAATTAAGGCGGCTCGGTTAGCCGCGACGCGCAGCGGAGCGCGTTCGCGCTCCGCTGCGCGTCGCGGCTAACCAACAATTGGCAAACGGAGACGGTACCGCCCAGTGTAAAAGAAAAACCCGCGCCGGGGGGAGCGCGGGTGGGGGAGGGGGGTGGGGGTATTTGATTCTAGTTGGAGTCGCCCGAGTCTGTCCGGAAACCGGACAGACCCGGGCCACCACCATGCCGCTCGGGTCATCGCCCGAGCCTCTTCTGTTCCAGCCCCGTTAGTTGCAGGGTTGCGACTTTCAGAGCCATTATCGTTAATGCAAGTCGCGTGCCAAAGAGTGA
>DATBHJ010000148.1:0-41382 GCA_036557565.1 Gemmataceae bacterium | reverse complement strand
TTACGCCCCCCGCTCGCCGATGCATAGATATCATCCCTTATGCGCCTGATGGCAACCCTTGCAGTTGGCGGCCTTCTGCAACTCTTGGGCGGCTCCTTCCTTTCCATTGGCAGCATCCTTGGCCGCTTTGATGAGGACGTTGGTCCGCTTCTGCCAATCCTTGACGTCGCCTTTCTCCGGCTTGTTCTTGGCCAATTCCTCATAATACTCCAGAAGTTGTTTCTTCTGCTCGTCGCTGGCCTTGCCTTTGACAACGAGCTGGAGCAGGCTCATCTTCCCTTTTGGGGCTTTATGAGCCATGTCCATGATCTCGCTGATCTCGTACTTGGGCTTGGCGTCATCGGCGGCCCCAAACACATACAGGCCGGCTACCAAGCAAGTCGTCATCACCGCCGTCAGAAAATACTTCGCGGTACGCATTCGTCCTTCCCTCAACCTTTCCATTCATGTGTTTCCACATGAAACACGGAGTGAGGCGGCGCCGCCCGATGCAGCGCGCCAACTTACTCTCATCGACGCAAGGCGGACTTCGACTATTCGATCTCCGGCCGCGCCGTCTCCACGAGATTCGTGATATAAGCGCGACGCCCTCCTGGCAATTAGCACGATAAAATGACTTCATGACGACACTGGAAGATCGCCTGAAACAAGAGGCTCGTTCTCTGGGCTTTGAACTGGTGGGCATCGCACCGGCGACGGAAGCGGATGGATTCGACCATCTGCGCGATTGGCTGGATCGCGGCTTTGCCGGCACGATGGAGTACATGCATCGCCACAGCGACGCGCGCCAACATCCCTCATCGATCCTCCCCGAAGTCCGCAGCGTCATCATGGTCGGAATGAATTATCGTCCCGGCGAATCGGCGGGTTTATCCGGCCGGGAAACGCCCGATGGCTCGCCGAAAGGCCGTATTTCCTGTTATGCTCACGGCAGCGATTATCACGATGTTCTGCGCGATCGCCTCCATCGGCTGCTCGATTGGCTGCGCCACGAGCTTCCCGATTGCCTGGGACGAGGCGTTGTCGATACGGCACCACTTCTCGAACGCGATTTCGCCCGCCGTGCTGGACTGGGCTGGTTCGGCAAGAACACGATGCTGCTCAATAAACGCCTGGGTAGTTATTTCTTTCTGGGCGCCCTTCTGACCAATCTGGATTTGCAATGCGATGCACCGCACACAACCAGTCATTGCGGCACCTGCACGGCGTGTCTGGACGCTTGTCCGACGCATGCTTTCGTTGGACCTGGCGTGCTCGATGCGCGACGGTGCATCAGTTATCTGACCATCGAGCATCGTGGCGACGTGCCGGAGGAACTGCGTGGCGGGCTGGGGGACTGGCTGTTCGGCTGCGACGTGTGCCAGGAAGTTTGTCCGTGGAACCGCAAAGCGCCGCCAGGGATTGAGCCAGCCCTGCACGCACGCCCTGACTTGATGCAGCTTGATTTGATCGAGATACTCGGCCTGTCCGAGGAATCGTTTCGACGCCGCTTCCGTGGCACTGCTTTGTTGCGAACGAAGCGGCACGGCCTTGTCCGCAATGCCGCACTGGTCCTGGGCAACAAGAGAGAGCCCGCGGCCCTGCCGGCGCTGCGCCGCGCCCTGGAAGACACCGACCCTGTGGTGCGCGAAGCCGCACGCTGGGCGATCGAGCAAATTGAAAGCAGTCGCAGCTAACGAATCGCTTCGTAAATCGTGGCGATGCCTTGCCCCGCGCCGATGCACATGGTCGCCAATCCAAAGCGTGCTTTGCGCGCCTCCATCGCATGAATCAGCGTCGTCGAGATGCGCGCGCCACTGGCGCCGAGCGGATGTCCTATAGCGATGGCCCCACCATTGACGTTGACCTTCTCCGAATCGACCTTGAGCAGCTTCATCACCGATAATATCTGGGCCGCGAAAGCCTCGTTGATCTCGATAAGATCGAGATCCTCCAGCTTCAATCCGGCTCGCTGCAGCGCCTTATGCGTCGCCGGCACCGGGCCGATGCCCATCACCGACGGATCGACGCCCGCCACGGCCATGGAGCGGACGCGCACCTTGGGCTTGAGTCCCAGTTCCTTCGCCCTCTCTTCGGACATTATGAGCACGGCGGCAGCACCGACGTTGATCGGGCTGGAGTTGCCGGCCGTCACGCTGCCTCCTTCGGGCATGAAAGCCGGTTTGAGCGCCCCGAGCGCTTCCAGGCTGGTATCGCGGCGGATGCACTGGTCCTCGGTCATGATCTTGCGACGCCCTTCCTCATCGCGTCCCCAGGTTGGAATGACTTCCTTGGCAAACGCTCCCGAATCGGTGGCCTCGGCGGCGCGGCGATGACTGCGCAGTGCCCACTCGTCCTGTTCGCGGCGACTGATTTTATAGCGCAGGGCCAGGTTCTCGGCGGTCAGGCCCATGTTCATCGTGGCCGGGCTGTGGCGATACCACAGACGCGGGCTGGCGTCGAAGCCGGATTCCATGGGTATGTGGTGCATGTGTTCGACGCCGCCGGCGATTTGTACGTCCTCCGCGTTGGCAGCGATACTGGCGGCGGCGCTGTTGATGGCCTGCAAGCTGGAACCGCAGTTGCGATTGACAGTGACGCCGCCGACCTCGATCGGCAGCCCGGCGATCAGCGCCGCCATGCGGGCCACGTCGTAGCCCTGCTCGCCCTGCTGCTTGACGCAGCCCCATTGAATGTCCTCGACCGCCGATGACGGCAAGCCGACGCGCTCCAAGAGAGCGCGCATCAGATCTGCCGACAAGTCATCGGCGCGGACATCGCGGTAAATGCCTTTTTCAGGATGAGCGCGTCCAATCGGTGTGCGGACGGCATCGATGACAACGGCATGGCGCATGGAAAACCTCCGTGAAGAATGCAGTGTTGACGTAATTGTAGCACGCGGATGATTCTCTCGACGAATTCAGGCGCGTTCATTCAACTGCATGGGATGATGGCGGATGATTTCGCCCTCGATGAGATAGACCACGTCTTCGGCAATATTGGTGGCGTGGTCAGCGATGCGTTCAAGCTGACGCACGGCCGAGAAAAACGCCAGGCACGCCGGCACCCCTTCCGGCGACTGCTGCATGTCAGCGATCAAGGCCTCGATGATTTCACGATTGTAACGATCAACTTCGTCATCCAGGCGAATGACCTGACGGGCCTGTTCGGCGTTGAGCATGACGAAGGCGTCGAGACTCTGGCGCACCATTGCTGTGGTGAAGTCGGTCATGCCTTGCAGTTTGTCCGGCACGGCGATGCGCGGCAGCTCGGCAAGGCTGAGCGCGCGCTCGGCGATGTTGACGGACAGATCGGCCATGCGTTCCAGGTCGGTGTTGATTTTGAGGGCGGCGATGATGCGGCGTAGATCCTTGGCGACCGGCTGATGCAGTGCGAGCATTTTCAGACATTCGGTTTCGATGTAATTCTCTTCCTGATCGATCACCGAATCGCCTTCGACCACCTCACGGGCCAACGAAGGATCGCGTTCCTGGAGGGCGCGAGTCCCTTTGAAGATGGCCTCTTCGACCGAAGCCGCCAGCGCCATCAAGTGGCGCTGGAGGTTGTCCAGGTCTCGCTCCCAATGTTTGGACATCGTTCGCCCTCCATAATCCGAGCCTCGCAGCGCTGCTCGGATCACGGCTTCTTTTGGCGTAACAACTCGATGGACAACAGCAAAGCAGTGCCGTCGCTCAGCGGTGTGAACATGCGCCCTGCGCCAAACGACATCGGCGTGGCCGCAGGCGCGGCGCTGGTGCGTAGGGTATAGCCCGGTCCTTTCGCCTGTCCTGAGTTCGGATCGATGCCAACATAATGCCCCGACTGTAACGCCACCACCAGCATGTCCTCGATCCATTGGGGCTGGCCAATAATGGCTGGGCCGTCTGTGGGATAGGTCCACAGCGGTTCTGCTTTTGCCGGATCAATCCAAACCAGACGGCGACGATCGAGCACGCAGCCGATCCGCCAACTTCCTCCGGGCACAGCCTGGACGAAAGGTCCCGCGGTGAGATTGCCTTTAAGTTCCCAGGTGAGTCCCGGTTGCAGCGAGCCATTCTGCGGTACCGTGTAGAGACGCAGGATGCCGGCCGAATCGGCCACGGCGACGCGGGCCGGCTGGTTTTGTGCATCGGGCAGCAACACCGGAGGCGCGGCCACGAGATACTCGAGCGGCACGAGCGGATCGCCTCCCCTGGGCAAACGCTGCCAGTCCTGGTTTTTGCCCGGAGGCCACTCAACTACGGATAGGCCGCGGTTGCCGTTGGTAGTTAGGAAGCGATCTTGGCCCAGGCCAAGAATATACGGAGCGCTGACGGGGGGGTGCCCCTGGCGCCACTCGGGTCCGGTTGCGAGCTTCCACTTCTCATCGGATAGGGTCACTCCTCGGACACTGCCGTCGGTCATCGGTATCAGCAGTTGGGACTCCGTCACTGTGGGCGGGCCGATCGGCGTCAACACACCCCCCGCCGGGGCCAGCAACGACACTTTGCGTTCTTCTTCCACATTCAGTTGACGTCCGCCGGCGGCCCACTTGATATGGCGGACGACCAGTTCCTGGCCATCACTGGGAACGGCAATCTCGTAGGCAGAGCTACCATCCGCCGCCAACAAGAGCCGAGGTGGCACAAGCGGATTCTCCGCCAGGGCAGGCTTCAAGGCCTGGCCCCCGGAGCGGAGTTGGTGCGGCTGCAAGGGGTCCAGCGCGAACAAGCCGCCGCCTTGATCCAGCGTCAGAAGTACGGGCGGGCCACCTCCCGGCGGCGTCAACGCTATCGGTTCGCCCTGGCAGACCAAACCGAGCTGCCGTTGCCATTTGATCTTTCCTTGCTCGTCCACCGCCGTGGCCAGGCTGGTTTGCTGGTCCAGCGCTTGCGTCACCAGGTAAAACGTGGAGTAGCCATTTCGGTCCTCGAAGCGTTGCGGCTCATGCAGTGGCGAACCCAGCACCAACGGCGTCTTCCAGCCCGGAACGGCTTGTGGCCCCGCTGTTGGATTCAAGCGCAGATGCAACTGCTGATAACGGCCGTTGGCCAGCACCCACAGGTCATCGCTCCGCATGTGAACCACCAGGGAGCGGCCACGCTCGCGGGACGTTTCCCGTCCCTTTCCGGGTGCGCCCGGAGCATGGAGAAACGCCGTAAGATCCAGCTCGCCCGAACGCAGCAGCGGAAAGAGCGGTGGATCATTGTTGCCAAGCTGGTGAATGCCGAACAGACCGAGTCTACCGGCATCGCTAAGAACCGCCAGCTTCTCGCCGTCCTGTTTCGGTTCAAACCAGGTCCAGCCCGCAAATCCTGCAGCCGACTTGAGGTCGAGCGGGGAAGCATGGCGATCCTGTAAAGGCAACTCGAAGACGTGCAAGCGCATCGCGTCCAGTCCGGAGGCCTGGTTCAGAATGAGAAAGCCTGGCGCGGCGTTGCCTTCGGGTGGAATGATGACCGGTTCGCTTCGCAGCGATCCGCTGGGATGACCGTCGTACAAGATGGTCACGCAGCGGCGCGACTTCGGATTTACGTCCAGAACATAAATGCAGGAATCGTCGGCGGGAAAATAGATACGACTGGTGCCTTCTTCGCGGGCGCCGCCGCACGTCAACGGTTGACCAAGATACCAGCGGCCCAGCAGTTGACCGCGCGACAGTTCGATCTCGTGGACCCAGCCACTGTAGTCGGCCAGGTAGGCGCGCTGCTCGATGATGACGGGCCGACCCAGGACCGGCTGACCGACGGGATACTCCCAGAGGGCATTGCCATCGACGTCCAGCGCCGACAAGGTTCTTGTTTCTGCCGACAGCACCAGGAGCAATTCGGGAGTGAAGGCCGAGGCCGGCACGCGATGCGGCAGCACCGTGGTATCAATGCCGACGTGCGTAGCCCACTTTAGTTCGCCATTTGTCTGTTTCAGAGCGTAGAGCACGCCCCGGACCAGGGCCAGTACGATGGGATCATTCGGCGGCGCCTTGTCCGGCGCGAACGACTGGATCAGTGGGGCAAACAACAGTACATCCGCGTCATCTACAGAGGGAAGGGTAGCAGGAGCGGGAGCATCTGTCGCCGGCTGATAAACGACGCTGGCCAGGTGTGCCTGCTCAAGCTCGGCCACGGCCCCTTGCGACTCCTGAGTGATGCCAGGCAATTCACGCTCCATCTGTGCCAGCATGGCGCGAGCGCGCTTGATGGCATCCATCAGCGGCTCTTTGTCCTTCGGTTTCAGCTCTGCAGCAACGTGGCGGCGCTTGCGAGCTATCTCGACTGCCTTGCGGACTTTACCGAGATCGGCATCGATCTGTTCCGACTCGCTTCGGGTCAGCGCATTGGAGCCAAGCCCTGTCACTGTTCGGCGCGCCTGTTCGATGCGATCGGCAACCGCCAGGGGGTTTTCATCCGGCGGGTTGACCGTGCGTGTGGCAAGAGCCTTGGCCAGGTCGAGGACACGCAGACCGGCGTCGTGTCCATGTTCGATCATCGGAGGCTTGTTTTTGTGTTCGCGGATGAACGTATCGAGCCGGTCGGCGACTTCTACCAAATCGTTGCCGGCATTGGAGACGCCGGTGCATTCGTCGCACCACTTCATCATGAATTCGTATTCCCCTTTGTGTTCGCTATTAGGGAATTTCGCAAGCAAATCTTCGTACTTGCCACCGGCGGCACTGAAGGAGCCTTGCTTATATAGGGCGTCAGCGTCATTGGACAGGTCTTGTTCGCTCTTATGAAGGACCTTGAACGTAACAAAGGTAGCGATGCCGAGCACAGTGATGAGGAGGGTGAGCGATCCCACAATGATTACCCAGGCTCGTCGTCTATTCACAAGAGGCCTGTGAGTTTCATCCTCCGGTATCTCCTCGACTAATTGGTCGGCTTCCTCCTTGCTATCCGATCCGCGGCGCACCGGCGGCGGTTCCCACACGCCCGGCGGAAGTTCCTGCGGTTGGTCGGACTTCTCCGGCGCAAGGGTGGGTATTTGCTGAGTTGGCGCCAGTGCCGGCATTTGCTGTGTTTCTGACGTGGGACGATCTCGACGGTGAACACGCTGTGTCGGCGGGGTTGGCGATTGGGATGGGACCGGTGTAGCAGTGGGAGAAGCAGGTGTCTTCGACGTGCGTACCGGCGGAGCATTACTCCACCATGCCGGGTCCGCTGGAGCTTCCGGCGCAGGAGCGGGGGGTTGCCGCGATTCTGGCGCTTTCTTCTCGCCGGAAAGTCCCGCCTTGGAGCGGACCGGAGGAGCCGCTTGCCACCAATCCGCTTCGGCGGGACGGACGCCTTCTTCCGGCGCAATCGGATAGGTATCGGGATCGCGCTTCGAGGTTGAGATGGGCTCCTGCGGCTGCGATACGGATTCGGATGGCAGTATCGGTACGATGTCGCCGACCGATCCCGACCGTTGACCACTGCCCGGCTCCGGACCTGACCGCGCCGTCTTGGAAACAGCGGACGAACCCGGACCTGTCTCATCCTGGACCACAGGGAAGACCTTGCGGCACGCGGCATTGGGGCAACGCACGAACTGACCCCGCAGCGTCTCCTGCACCTGGTAGGATGACCGACAGTACGGACATAAGGCAGTGATATGCACGATGGAATCTCGCCTGACAGTGAAATCCCTTGAAAGTTTATCTTACGCGATATTCGACAGAGGAGGAACCTTTTTCCGCCGCCGGGAGAAGGGAAGGGTGGTCGGATCGTCTCATCCCGCCCGCAGCCACAGACGCACGAGATGCCGACGCTGTTCCATCTCGTCATAGTCCTCGAAGGCCGTGCGATTGTGAAGAATCCAGCGGTTGTTGATGAAAAACATATCGCCTTGTTTGAGCGAGAACTCGGCTCGAAGCGTTGGATCGTTTGCTACCTCATCGAGCACGTCGAGGGCTCTCCGCTGGCCGAGCGTCAACGGCTGACCGAGCTTCTCATGGCCGGACTCGATCCAGTAACGCAGGTAGCGATACATCAAACCGTGTCCGTCCCAGAACAACACGGGATGCTGCACAGTCGGTCCCTCGCCGGGACGAACACCGCCTCGACGATCGATGTGCCACGGCTGATAAAGGAACTCAAGCGCCTCGCGATCACGTGTCAGCAATTCATTGTGGATGCTGTAGCCGCTGACGACCTGGCTTAATCCCCCACTCCTGGACGGCTGAATGCACAGCAAGCCGACGTAATCCCCAACACCGTCGCCGAACGAATTATCGGTGTGGAAGCTACTCTCGGCATTGGTGACGGAGAAGCGGGCGCCGTAGCGAACATCCTGTCCAGTGTCGCGCACATCGTACAGAAGCGTACCCTGCACGTTTTGCTCGATCGGTCGGCCGAGTAGCTGGCCGATGAGCCAGTAACAGACCTGCATCTCTTTTGCAGAGAAGCGGTCGCGTGTCGGTCCCTGGATGATGGCGAAGCCGCGGCCGTTTTCGAGAGCGGTTCGGGCGGGCTTCAACTCCTCGGCACAATCGCTGCACGGCTCCTCGGCTGCGCAAAGGGCCGTCGCCGTCTGCTGCTGTTGGCGCAACCGTCGCACGGTTTCGTCCAGCGCATTCAGGCAGCGCGGCGACAGGGGATAATACCAGGATTGACGATCGTCGATGGTACTGGATCGCCAGGCGCGCGTGTCGGTAATCGTATGGCTCAACATAACAGCGATTATCTCGGAACTTGGAGACGAATGCAACGCTGCGACCCACAATCTCGTTCCCAAGCAGAGCTTGAGAACGCCGTCCGCGAAGCTCTGCATCCTGTGCGGGAGCGACGAGCGGTGCCAGGAGAACCAGTGCCGACAATATGGTCAGCGGACGAAGGAAACGAAGGTTCGGTCTCATTAGACGCACTTCCTCGTTGTTTACTGGATCAGCAGTCCTAGTCCTGCTGACTATTAGCAAAATCGATGCGCGCACCGAGTAGGTTGCATCTCGCAGGTTCACGGTCGCGGCATAGCGAGTCCACCTGCAGGTGCTGCGCCGGAGGTGCCACCGCCGCTCAACGCCTGGGCCAGCCGATACGCGTTTGGGCTTCCTCCTGTGCGTCGGTCCTCAACAGCACTTGGGCGAGAACGAACCGATAGCGCGGCATGCACGGCCTCAGCCGGACACACTCGTGACAATAGGGCAATGCCTCCTGAAACTTCTGCTGCCGATGAGGGCCAAGGCGAGGTGGTGGACGGCCCGACTCACGCCGCTTCGGACATACGGGTTGTCAGTCACATACACATCATCGTCATAGTTGACGAACTCGTTGCCACAGACGCGGCCGAGAGTGGCCGCCGTGAGCAAGATCAGGGCCACGCAAATGAGGGTTGCCCGACTGGGCATGTTCTGGGAGGACTGAGGCTAGGTCATGAACGGACGGCTCCCGCGTGCTGAACCATCCTTACGCTATCTTACAGCTTTTTCGCTGCGCGAATAAGGATCAGGCCGAAAGCCTGCCGCCTGGATCGGCAAGCTGATAAGATAACGAAATTCATTGGTAGTATGAGGAACCGTCATGCCGTTTGAGAAAGTGGAGACGCAGCAGGTTGATTTTCCGGCCCTGGAGCGGGCCGTATTGGAGTTATGGCAGCGCAGTGAGGCGTTCGAGAAGCTGCGGAAGAAGAACCAAAATGGACCGCGCTGGTCCTTTCTGGACGGTCCAATCACGGCCAACAATCCGATGGGCGTCCACCACGCCTGGGGACGAACCTACAAGGACGCCTTTCAGCGCTACCATGCCATGAATGGCCGGCACCAGCGCTATCAGAACGGTTTCGATTGCCAGGGATTGTGGGTGGAGGTCGAGGTCGAGAAGGAATTGAAGCTGCGATCAAAGCGCGACATTGAGAATCTTGTACCGGGAGACACCTTCAAAAGCATCGATCGTTTCGTGCAACAGTGCAAGGATCGCGTCGATAAGTATGCACGCGTGCAGACGGAGCAATCGATCCGGCTAGGTTACTGGATGGACTGGGACCGCGAGGAAGACTGGCACAAACCACCGGACAAGCGGCGCAGCTATTTCACGATGTCGGAGGAGAATAATTACACTATCTGGGCATTTCTCAAAAAATGCCACACTCGCGGTCTGATTTATCGTGGCTATGATGCCATGCCGTGGTGTCCGCGCTGCTCGGTCGGCCTGAGCCAAATGGAGATGTCGGAGGGCTACCAGCTCGTGGCCCATAGAGCGGTGTTTGTCCGGTTTCCGTTGCGCGGCCGACCCGGCGAGAACTTGCTGGTGTGGACGACGACGCCGTGGACGCTATCGAGCAATGTCGCGGCGGCAGTAAATCCGGCGTTGTCCTATGTGAAAGTGCTTCACAAGGAGCAGATCTATTATGTTGCCAAGGGCGCGTTCACTGCCCAAAGGCTTGAGGAGCAGTGGAAGAGAAAGGAGTGGGTCGCGGGTGTGCCGAAGCTCAGCACGCTGGAGCAGCATTTCAAATCAAAGGGTGGTTACGAGATCGTCGGTGAAATCCGGGGCGCCGACATGCTCGGCTGGCAATACGATGGTCCGTTCGATGAGGTGGCGGCCCAGCAAAATGCCGGCGGCTATCCGGCGGAAACGGCGCGCATCGCCCTGCAACAGAAATGGACAGAAGCAAAGTCAGCCCGCGACGTGCATCGCGTTATCCCGTGGAAAGATGTAGGCGAGACCGAGGGGACTGGCATCGTTCACATTGCGCCTGGATGCGGCAAGGAGGACTTCAATCTCGGCAAGGAAGAAGGTCTGCCACCCGTCGCACCCCTCGACGAATACGGCGTCTTCCTGCCCGGCTTCGGTGAACTGGCGGGCAAGTCGGCTGTCGATTCCGCGACGACCGATTGCATTCTCGACAATTTGCAACAAAAAGGAGTGCTGTTAGCTGTTGAAAAGTACCCGCACAGTTATCCGCACTGCTGGCGCTGCAAGACGGAGTTGTTGTTCCGGCTCGTCGATGAATGGTTCATCGACATGAAATGGCGCGACGAGATAAAGCGTGTCGTCGAGCAGGTGAAGTTCTTGCCGGAGTCGATCAACGGCAAGGCCCGCGAGCTGGATTGGCTCACGAATATGGGCGACTGGATGATCTCCAAGAAGCGCTTCTGGGGTCTCGCTCTGCCCATCTGGGTCGATGAGCAAACCGGCGATTTCGAGGTCATCAGCTCGCGCGAGGAGCTGAGGGAACGCGCCGTCGAGGGTTGGGATCAATTCGAGGGGCATTCGCCGCATCGGCCGTGGATCGATCTGGTGACGATCCGAAACCCAAAGACGGGAAACCTGATGTCGCGCATCCCCGATGTCGGCAATCCCTGGCTCGATGCCGGCATCGTTCCGTTTTCCACGATGTACTACAACCGTGATCGGGCAGAGTGGGAGAAATGGTTCCCGGCCGACTTCATCACTGAGAGTTTTCCCGGCCAGTTTCGCAACTGGTTCTATTCAATCCTGGCCATGAGCACGATGATGGAGAATCGTCCACCGATGAAGGTATTGCTCGGTCACGGACTGGTCCGCGATCAGTGGGACCGGCCCATGCACAAATCGGCCGGAAACGCGATTCCGTTCGAGGGTGCGGCCGATGAAGGCTATTCGCTGACCGATCCCAAGGGCAAGACCGAGCGCTTTCCGCCCATGAGCGCCGATGTCATCCGTTGGATGTTCTGTCGGCACAATCCGGCCAATAATCTCGATTTCGGCCCCGCCCCGGCGGAGGAATTGCGCGCCAAGTTCACGCTGAAGCTGTGGAACGTCTACGCTTTTTTCTGCAATTACGCCAGTCTCGACAGCTTCGATCCGTCCGCGCCGCCCCTGCCGATGGAGCAGCGCCAGGATCTCGACCGCTGGATCCTCTCGGAATTGCAACACTTGATCACTACGGCGCGGGACTCGTTCGAGAACTACGATTTGATGGGCTTCTGTCTGGAGGCGGAGCGCTTTGTCGATGACAAACTGAGCAACTGGTACGTCCGTCGCAGCCGCCGCCGTTTCTGGAAGAGCGAGAAGGGCACGGACAAACAGGCGGCGTATCAAACGCTGTACACGGCGCTGCTGACGCTCTCGAAACTATTCGCGCCGATCATGCCATTTTTGACGGAGACAATGTACCAGAACCTGCGCACGGCCGATCAACCAGAGAGCATCCACCTCTGCGATTTTCCCAGCGTGGAGGAATCGCTGATCGATGCGGAGCTATCCGACGAAATGAATTGTTTGCTCTCGCTGGTGTCGCTGGGTTTGGCGGCTCGCAACAGCGTCAAGATCAAGGTGCGGCAGCCGTTGGCGGAGATAAAGATCCTGGCCGGCGACGACAGCGACGAAGGCGCCGCTGTCGAGCGTTTCGGAGATCAGCTGCGTGAGGAATTGAATGTCAAGGCCGTGTCCCTACACGATCCTGAATGGGGACCGCTCTTGACGCCCGAAGTGAAGCCGAACATGAAGACGATGGGTCCGAAGTTCGGCTCCCGGCTGAAGGAGGTCATCGCCGCCATCGCTGCGGCGGATCACGAGGACCTGGCAGAGAAAGTGCGCGAAGGCCGTCCTATAGAACTAGCCTGTGCCAGAGATACGGTCGTACTGGATCCGGCCGACCTCATCGTATCGGTGAGGGCGCCGGAGGGTTGGGTCGGCATGGTCGATCGCGAGATGCAAATCGCGCTGGATACGCGCATCACCGAAGCGCTTTCCCTTGAAGGCATGGCCCGCGATGTAGTACGCCATGTTCAGGAGCAGCGCAAGGAGGCGTGCCTGGAGATGGAGGACCGTATTATGCTGTACTTGGGTACAGATTCGGAGAAGCTGCGTCAGGCCATCGCGGCGCACCGCGACTACATCGCCGCCGAGACGCTGACTGTCCAATGGTCGTCGCAGCCGCTCAACGGTTCGGGCGTGCATCGCGCCACCGTCAAGGTGGACGGCCAGGCATTGACGATTGAGCTGCGCCGGGTGGCAACAAAATAAAACGACGACTGCCCGCGCTGTTGGGAGAGATGTCCAGAGTTATCCCATTTCCTCACTTCGGTAATCTGGGAGGATTAGGGCCGCTGGACAGCCCGTCGGAGCGCGGTAGGAGCGGACATCAGCAAAAAGAGGAATTGCCTTCACAGGCTGGGGCCGATATGGGGGAGGACTGATATACAACTATGGTCTATCGCATCTCCCTCGGGAGGGTGTAAAATAGATAAGGGAAGCCCTCCTGACAAGGACGATCTCGGAGGAGCCTTGCCTCGCGTCGGTCAGCCCAGCGCGGCGGCCTCCGAGGAGGAACAGTGCATGCCGGACAAAACCAATAGCTTCGGGGGCGAGGGGGTGGCCCTGATCGTTCCTGAAGTTCGCAGCGGGCGCGAGTCGCTGCCCGCTGACCTGTGCCTGGAAATCTACCGCCTCATGGTTCGCAGCCGAGCCGTCGAAGAGCGGATGATTAAAATGAGCAAGTCGGGACAGGGTTACTTCTGGATCGGTGGGCCTGGCGAGGAAGCCTTCAATACCTGCCTGGGACTGCAAGTCAAAAAAGGGCGGGGGCCTGCCTACGATTACCTGCATCTCCACTACCGCAACAGTCCCACGCTCATCGCGATGGGCATGCCGCTCATCGACGGCATTCGGCAAATGGCCATGACCGTCACTGACCCGCATTCCATGGGCCGCAATTTCGTCGGTCATTTCGCGAATCGCGATTGGAACGTGCTGCCCATCTCCTCCGTTGTCGAGGTGCAGTATGTCATGGCACCCGGGACGGCGATGGTGCAGAAACGATTCGGCAGCGACGGCATTACCATAGTGAGCGGGGGGGAGGCTGGCACGGCTGAGGGCGACTTCGCCTCCTGCCTGATCTGGAGCAGCCGGCCCGGCAACGAGTTCCCGGTGCTGATGATCGTTACCAATAATGGTTGGGGCATCTCGACGCCGGCATGTTCTCAGCACGGAGAGAAACACATCATCGACCGCGGCAGGTCGTTTGGCATCCGCGGCGAAGTCGTCGATGGCAACGATGTCATCGCCAGCTGGCACGCCATACGTCGCGGCATGGAATATTGCCGCCGTGAGCGCCGTCCTTACATGATTGAAGCAAAAGTATCTCGACTGTACGGGCATTCCTCCTCCAGCGGTGCCCAGCGAGTACGCAATGAAGCCGATCCGATCGACGTATTCGAGCACAAGCTGATAGAACTGGGCGTTCTCGATACGGTAGTTCTCTCGCACATGCGCGAGGAGGCGCTGGCAGAGGTCGAGGCCGCAGTCGAACAGGTGCTCGCCGAACCAATGCCGGAGCCATCGGACGTGGAAAAACACACCTACGCGCCCAGCTCGGTAGACGCCGTGTACCCGGAGGATTACACCGGATTGCCGGATGCCACATAGCCCCCGGCTTGCCGGGGGTCCGCCGTGCCCCCGGCAAGCCGGGGGCTATGTGAGGTTTTTCATGGCCACGCTGGTACAAGCCGTTCGTCTGGCCCTGCACTACGGCGAGGAGCATCTTGGCGTCACAGATGTTTTCGGCGAGGACGTCGGACCGCCGCTGGGCGGCGTGTTTACGGCCACACAGGGTCTCAAGACCGCCTGGAACTCGCCGCTGGACGAACGCGGTATCATCGGTACTGCGATGGGCATTGCTTACGCCGGAGGTCGGCCCGTTGCCGAGATCCAGTTCTGCGATTACGGTTTCAACACCATCGATTTGCTCAAGGTGGCCGGCAACCAACGCTGGGCCGGCGCTGGCAATTACGACATGCCCATTGTGATCATGACACCCAGCGGCTCTGGTATCCGTGGCAGTCTTTACCATTCGCATTCCTTCGAGAGCTGGGCCAGCCGACTCGCTGGCTGGAAAATCGTCATGCCCAGCAATCCGCTCGACGCCTACGGGCTGATGCTGTCGGCCATCGTCGATCCCAACCCTGTTCTGGTTCTGCTGCCCAAGGCGCTGTTGCGGATGCGCGGTGAGCAGAAGCTCCCCGGTGAACCGGACAGCGAAGAGGAATTGAAGGCGCGCATTGACGCTCCGCTCGGCGACCGCAGCAACTGGCAGCCGCGCTGGCCGGAGCTTAAACCGTATTACGTGCCGATCGGCGTGGCGACACTGGTCCGTGAGGGAGATGATGCAACGGTGATTAGTTATGGCCGCACATTGCCCTTGTGTGTGCAGGCGGCCGACGCGCTGGCTGAGGAGACCGGCAAGCGTTGCGATGTCCTCGATTTGCGTAGTATTTTTCCCTACGATTGGAAGGCCATCAGCGCGAGCGTCAAAAAGACGGGCCGAGTGCTGATCGTCAACGAGGATACAGAAGTAACCAATTACGGCGAGCATCTGCTGCGCCGAATCATCGACGAGCATTTCTACGATTTGCTGGTGCGTCCGCGCCTGCTCGCTGGAAAACACGTGCCGGGCATCGGCCTGAACCACGTGTACGAACAAAACACCGTGCCGCAGCTACCAGCCGTTCAGGAGGCGCTAAGAGCGCTGCTCAGGGAAGAGGCGTAAAGAAGAGTCACCACGAATAACACGAATAACACGAATAAGACCAAAAAAACAAACAACCCTAAGTATATTGAAGCGCACAGAGTGGTACGATTCACAAACAGAAACAATTCAGTGTTTTGAGTTTTTATTCGTGTTATTCGTGTGATTCGTGGTGACTCTTCTTGTGTTGAGGATCGTCATGGACTTCGCACTTCCAGAAATTGGCGAAGGCGTCTACGAGGCAGAGCTGATTCGCTGGCTCGTCGAGCCGGGTGCGACCGTCAAGCGCGGCCAGACCCTCGCCGAAGTCATGACAGATAAAGCAACGATGGAAGTGCCTTCCCCGTTCGCCGGCACGATCACCGCTTTGCGCTCGCAGCCGGGGCAGATGGTCAAGATCGGTCAACTACTGCTGACCTACGAAAGCACTTCGAAAACCGTAGCCGAGCCGCGAACGTCAGGGAGCGGAGAGAAGACCCGCTCGCTGACGGTCGCGGCTCAGAAGACGGCAACGACTCCGAACGGGCCCCTCCGTGTCGAGACTGCTGATCGTCTGCCCGTCAAGGCCGCCCCGTCCGTGCGACAAATGGCCCGCAAGCTCGGCATCGACCTGTCCACACTCCACGGCAGTGGGCCGGGTGGACGCATTCTCCTGGACGATGTCACATCACGCCTTGCGGTGCCGGCAACCACGGACGCACGCCCCGAAGTCGTCGCCGATTACGGCAAGCCCGGCACACGCATCAAGATGCAAGGGCTGCGCCGCACCATTGCGCAGCGTATGGTCCAATCCAAGCGCGTCATCCCGCATTACAGCTATGTCGATGAATGCGACGTGACCGAGCTTGTCCACCTGCGCAACAGTCTGCGAGACACCTACGCTCGCGCCGGGGTCAAGTTGACGTACCTGGCGTTTTTCGTGAAGGCTGTCGTCGCCGCTCTCAAGGAAGTGCCGATTGTCAACGCCAGCCTCGATGAGGAAGCCGGCGAGATCGTGCTGCATGATCGCTATCACATCGGCATTGCTGTCGCCACGCCGGCCGGGTTAATGGTGCCCGTCATCCACGATGCCGATCAGAAGGACATCGGAACGATTGCCCGCGACATCGATCGGTTGAGCAATGCCGCCCGGGCTGGCAAGTCGCGCCGCGAGGATCTGCGGGATGGCACGTTCACGATCACGTCGGTCGGCAGTCACGGCGGCCTCATCGCCACGCCGGTCATCAATCCGCCCGAAGTGAGCATTCTGGCCCTGGGCAAGATTGTCAAGCGACCTGTGTACGATGCCGTGGGGCAGATCCGTCCCGCCGAGATGATCTATCTCTCGGCGTCGTTCGATCATCGCGTCATAGACGGGGCAGTCGGCGCTGCATTCGCCAATGCCATCCTGACGCACCTCCAGAATCCTGCCGCCCTGCTGTTGCCTCCGCAGCTGTAGGATCCCCTGCTCGGACTTATTGACAATCGCTTCACTCTACCTTCATAATGCGTACTTGCCCGAGGGATGCCCTGCGGTGCGGTCAGGAAGGTTCTAGCGAGTTACAGCGGAACATGTACGAGAACAATCGACTCAAGGTGTTCAGCGGACGCGCCAACATTGCCCTGGCAGAGAAAATTGCGCATCATCTCGGCGATACGCTCGGCCGCGCCACTCTGTCCAACTTTCCCGACGGCGAAATCTCCGTGCGCATCGACGAGGATGTGCGCGGTCGTGACATCTTTCTGGTGCAGCCGACGTGCCCGCCGGTCAACGAGAACCTGATGGAGCTGTTGATCATGATCGACAGCTTCAAGCGAGCCAGCGCCAACCGTATCACCGCGGTTCTGCCCTATTATGGCTATGCGCGTCAGGATCGCAAGGATGTCGGACGAGTGCCGATCTCTGCCAAGCTGGTCGCCGACCTGCTGACGGTCGCCGGTGCCAATCGTGTGCTGGCCCTCGATCTGCACGCCGCCCAGATTCAAGGCTTTTTCAACATCCCCGTCGATCACCTGTACGCCAGCCCCGTCATAAATGAATTCATCCGCGGCTTGAATATCCCACAAAATGATCTGGTCGTCCTGAGCCCGGACGAGGGCAGCATCAAGAAAGCGCTAATGCATCAGAAGAAACTCGGCGGCGCCATCGCCATTGTGGACAAACGCCGATCCAGCGCCACGGAGACCAAGCAGGCCAACCTGATCGGCAGCCCGCTGGAGGGAAAGGTTGCGGTCATCTTCGACGACATGATCTCCACGGCCGGCAGCGTCGTCGGCGCCGCTCACGTCGCCAAGCGCAACGGAGCGCGTGAGATATACGTCTGTGCTACACATGGCGTTTTGTGTGGTCAGGCCATCGAGCGATTGCGCGATGCGCCCATCCGTCAAATTGCGGTAACCGACAGCATCCCGGTGCCGCCGAACAAGCAGCTGCCCAATCTGACAATCCTGAGCGTTTCGCGGCTGCTCGCGGACGCCATCGAGCGCATTCACTACGATCGATCTGTCAGTGAATTGTTCGAGTGAGAGAGACTGTTTTTGGTCTACTAGCCCCGGAGCGCAAGCGACGGGTCGAAGCGCCCGTCGCTTGCGCTCCGGGCTAGTAGGCCAAAGACCTAGTCCCCTTACGGTTCCTGCACCTGCATCGAGGCGTTGAGCACCTTGACGATGCGTTCGCGGCACTCCTCCAGGTGCGCACGGGTCGTATCATCCACAGTGACTTGTTTGTTCTCCAGCGTTTCCTCGATCCGCTTGCGGATGTCGCGCAGGTGCATGCGCGCCAAACTGCGGGCATCCGGAGGCACGGAACTGCGGTTGCCGAAGATGATGATGATGTAGAAGGAATTGTCCTGCTGCCGTTCTCCCAGCACCAGCGTGAACAGATTCTTCAAGTGCTCACGCTGCAAATTGCGGCGGATCACCGACGAGGCGACACGCCGTTTGCCATCCTTGCGATCCTTGTCCGTCGCCACGCCTTCACTCCAGATTCCGTCCGTGACGCCGCGGAACGTTTCGGCAATCGTGAACGGTTTCTCTTCCTTGTCGGCCTTCTCGGCATTGTTCTGGATGCGCGACAGAACAGAAGGGTCGAACACCTGTTCGAGTACGATCCGCTGAATCCCCAGGATGCGCTCGTGTAACGGAAAATCGACCGATCCAAACATCGACATCTCATTGCCCCAGTGCATCCAGCGGTCGGCGCCGAGACGACGCAGCAATTGCGGCGAGAACTGGAAGTGCTTTTCGGACAGGATGTGCTCTTGCAGGAACTTCAACGCTTCGCGCTGTTTGTCTGCATTAACCGGCACAAACGGATCGCGAGCGCCTGAATCACCGCGATGATCGCGGTGCGCGTGCTCGCCGCCGAGGAAACGGGCAGTCAAGTATGCCCCGTTGCCGTATTGGTTGAGCAACACATTGAACGCGCGCCGGGCACGCTGATAACCCTCGCCTTTGTCAACCACGCGCTCTTCCAGGCCCTTGAGCAGCTCCTCGGCCATCAGGAGCCGTTCCTGGGCGAACTTCATCGGATCGGCGCCGAGATCCCAGACATTGACCAGCGGATCGGCGGTGCCGTACATATCCTCATCCGTGGCGTAGTCATGCTTGGGACTGTCTTTGGCGATCTCCTTGAGCTTGTCCAGCTCGCCCTCGGTGCCGCCGGATAACGGCTTGTACGCGTAGGCAATGGCCCAATAATCGTAGGGGCCGATCGTCGTCGTGAAATAATCGCCCTGCTTGGTGCCCTTGGGCGCCAGATTGATCGGCGAATAATCCATGACGGAGCCGACCAGTCCTTGTTTGCGCGTGATACTGGTATCGTGCAGCTGCTCGTTCTTGAGCATGGTGCTGGCCTTGAAATTGTGCCGCAAGCCGAGTGTGTGGCCGACCTCGTGCATGGTAACTTCCTTGATGGCTTGCAGAATCATCTCTTCGGGCAGCTTCTCGCCCGGCTTGACTTCATCCTTGGCGGCCAGGGCCATCGAGGCCATGCTCAGCTCATAACGCATGTGGGCGCCGCACTGGCACAGCCCACCGCGCACTGCCATCAACTTCGCCTTCTGGCGCGCCAGCTCTGCCTTGGCTGGATCGTTCCAGCCCGCGCCGGAATCCTGTGCTTGTGGATTCGGCATCAGCGGATTGAGCAAGCCCCAGCCCTGGTGCGTGGCCTTGATGAGACTGGCGGGAGTGCCATTGCCGCGAAACAGCGAGGCTTCTTCGCGCCAGAAGCGCACCATGCTGGCGTCGAAAATGATGTCTGCGTCAATGATCTCGCCGGTCAGTGGATTGGCGCGAGACGGTCCCATGGCAAAGCCCTGGTCCGTTGTGATCCAGCGGAAAGTGTTGTAATTTATGTCTTCGGGATCGAACTCTTCATTCTCCTGCTGCCGTACTTCGATGGCGTCACGGAAGCCAATTTTCTCGTAAGCCTTGTTCCATTCGAGAATGCCCTCGCGCACCGCTGTCCGGTACTCGTCGGGCACTGATTTCTCGATCCAGAAGACGATTTTCTTTTTCGGCGGCGACAGCTTGTTGGGATGCTTGGGATCGACCGCCTCGGCACGCTCCAGGCGCCAACGGTTGCAGTAGCGCAAAAAGGATGTGTCCTCGTTATCGGAACTGAAGTCCTTGACGGCGCTGAGGAAGTAGCCAACACGGTCATCGGCGAGGCGCGGCTGATAGTGATCGTCGGGCAACTCGCACAGTCCGTAGTGAATCACGACCGTTTTGCCGCGGCTGTCAATGACGCTGTCATCGCCGAAAAACCCGGAGTAGCCCCCGCCGCTAAACGTGGCAGCAACTTCCAACTCCACATTTCGCGGAAAAGTCTTGATCTTGTGCCAGGTGCTGCGGCTGGAGTCGAAGGCGCCGAAGCTGAGCTGGGCGAAATTGGTCATGAAGATGTCGTTGAGATCCAGAAGCACCGAGTTGCGGCCATGATTGACCGACTTAATCGGCAAGGACATCAGTACCGAATCGGTGTACGTAGTCTCGACGGCATGGGCTTCGGGTGAGCCGGGCTTCGCCTTGAAGTGGACATTGCGGCGAATTAGATGCACCTTGTCGCCGGGATGTTCTCGGTCACCGATGCGCTTGAAGATCAATACCCACTGCTCGTCGAAATTCAGCGTGTAACCGCCCATTCCAGCACCGCGCGCGATGGCAATGGGACAGAGAAACGGCTTGTCCAGCTGATCTTGGCGGATCTCCGCGTACAGGTTCTCGTCCTTGTGATACAGTCGGAAGAGGCCGTCGTATTCCTTGGCCCCCTTGACGACTTTGTCGAAGTCCGGGAACTTTTTCGCCGGATCGTCGGACGAAGGTTTCGACGGATGCTCTTCTTCGGCTTGCGCGAACAAGCCCAGGGTCACAGTCGCTACGACCAGCACGGCCAGCACTCTGCGCTTCATAGATCCTCCCTCGTTGAGGTAATGCGTTCCGATTCCTGAGACGGAAAATTCAACTTATCTTTTCCAGCTTCTCAGAACAAGACCGAGCGACGCGCGCGGGACCACCGTTTCGCGCCAAGGAGCGTGAGAAAGGAATATCTGGAAAAGCCGGCAACGAAGCAAAACCTATCGCGGAGTCCGCTCGCCGACCTTCAAGCCCGCCGCCCAGTGGACCGCGTTGCTCAACATGCGGTTGAACATGTCCTCTTTGAAATCATCGGGATGGCCCAACGAGGTGTAGACAACCCGCCCGCCAGCCTTGGTTGTGTGCGTCCACAGGACCGGTTCGGACGGCTGATCGGGTATCGACCCGATCAACAGCGGCATCGCCGATTTCGTCAGGGGAGAGACCTTGTAGAGCGAGCCGTTGCCGCGCAGCTCCGCGACCGGGAGGCCGGCCAGGATGGGGTGATCGGCCACGCCGTCCGCAGTCTTGATCGCGACCTTGGGACCGTCGCCGTGATGGTTGACGTAATGACCGCCCCACACGTCCGGATCGAACGTCTCCCAGGTAGCGCAGCCCTCCGGCGGTTGCTTGCCGCGGAGCGAAAATGCATGGCTGGCCGTGCGAATGCCGACCAGCGGTTTCCCGCTATCTACGAATCGGCGAATCATTTCCATCTGGTTGATCGGCAATGCACGGCGGCGCACACTGATGAGCGCGAGGTCAGCATCGTTTAGCACATGGAGTCCCGGCAGGTCAGACGCATCGGTTTCGCTGCCGAACACTGTGCTGACGCGAAAGTCTTTCCCCAGGTGCTTCAGGGCGAAGGCCGGCAGCGTTTGCTCCGTTTGATATTCCGACTCGGCAAGAACGAGGACCACGTGCGGCCGTTTGTCGCCGGAGAAGCGGAACGGTTTGCCGCCCAGAATCTGATCGCTGGTGATCGACGGACAAACCCATTTCTCGATGTGCTCGACGATCAAATCCGTTCCGGTGAAGTGGCTGACGTATGGAGCGCGTGCCGGATTGTACATGGTGTCGGTCAGGTCGCGCATCAGCACGACATTTTTGCCGTTCTTGGCCATCTGGCGCAGACCAAAGGGGCGACCCAGGACGCACATGTTGGTGTGTACGCCGACCAAGACCACGTTATCTATGCTGCGTTCTTGTAATACGCTCCAAATTTCCTCGCCTTTGTCGCTGATTATGTCGCGGTCCTCGATCTTCAAAACATCGATCTCCGATTTCCACGGAGCGCGCGGGTCTCGTCCCATTTTTTGGAGTTTTTCTGCCCAGGCGCGATGCTCGGCCGGATCGTCGTCTTCACCACCATCGGTCTGATCGATGGGATAAACGCCCTTCTCCTCGGAGGGAATGCGATTGCACCAGGTACCGATGTCCTTGGGCAGGTCCTTGGCGCGAGGCGCCCGCAGCGCATTCTGACGAGCCGGATGGTCCTTGTAAGTATCCATGCAGCCGCTGGGTGCGTGAATGATGAGCACGCCGCGATTGCGCGCTTCGCTTAGAAGTTGGTTCATGCGCGGCGCCATCTCTTCGACGCGCCGAACAGCGTTGAGACAGTGGTGCGAGTCCCACACATCGCAGACGATGATTACCGTTTTCTTTGCATCCCAATTGGCCGGTTGCACGATCGCGTGAAATCGTCCGCTGCCCGGCTTCGTCTCGACTCGCTTCCTCAGCGCGAGCGATAATGTCCCAGAATCTTCCGCGGCGACTGCTGAGACCGACAAACTGGCGAGACTCGCCAGCGCAATGAAGAGAATGTTCGTGATACCGAGCGCATTCATGGCTACTCCTTGACTAGCTGTCGAACAAAGTTCGTTGTTTCGGCGCTGATTCAGCAAACGGCGGTACTACCGAAACTGCTGTTCGCTCCTCGATTAGCTCGCGCAAGCGCTGCGCATTGGCAATCGCCTGTACGCGATAACAATTGTTGAACAGAAACAACACTTCCGATAACCGCTTCTTCTCCGCATTCACCTTCTCAATCCATTCATTCAACTCGCCGTCACTGTACTTGTAATCGTAGCGTTTCGTCTCACCGCCGTACCAACTTTTCGCGTTGCGTGAATGCAACCGCACATAAGCTCGGCGACCCGAATGGACCCAGCCGCGCGGAAACAAGGCCGGCACATCGGGAACATCCACCGAGACCAGGTCCAGGTGATGCTCCGTCATCCACGCGGGCAAGTCAGCACGCCACCATGACCGATGACGAAACTCAACTGCCAGCCGCATCTCGGACAGCTCGATACTCAAGACTTGCAACCATTGCAGAGTCTTTTTCCCGTAATGAGTAGACGGCGGCAGCTGGCAGAGCAATCCCAGGAGCTGCTTTCGCCCCTGCAGCTCCGCCACCGCATCGCGGAATGCGGCCAGATCGTCAGCTCTCTGACTGTGACTGAGGGAGCGCGGCAGCTTGACGATGAACTGAAACTCATGGGGTGTTTTGCCGGCCAGCCTGGCGAGCATGGAAGCCGTGGGCACTCGATAGAACGTGAAGTTCAACTCCACCAGAGGAAAGACACGGCAGTAGTAGGGCAACATTTTATCTGAGCGCGTGCCGGGCGGATAGAAGTCGCCCACCCAATCCGCATACGAATAACCGCACGTGCCGATCCATACATTCATGACCGGATCTCCCTGCTGGTTCAGGGCGCTTCTTTCATTGTTGACAATCTTGCGGAAAAGAGAAGCAGGAATTCTCGGCCAAGCAACTTGCTCTGGCACCTGGCGAATTAGTTTCGTAGGATGTTGGCCCGCTGGGGCCGAAGTGTCCAGCCGGAGTCTGTTTGGAGGGCCAAGGACATGGCGAAGGCAGTCGGACAGAAGCTAACAGCGCGAACAATTATCTTCGCTGCGATCGGCGTATCGGCGTTAATCCTCACTGGACTGTGGCTCATTGATCCGGATGCCTTTCCCACTGGTTCCACCACGGAAGCAGAGCAACCTGCCCCGGCACTTCCTGCCGAATACGGCTTCGCGCCTCCTTCCGAAGCAGAGCGCATCGCTCGGCTGCAGCGTTCCATCGAAGAACAGCGCAAGTACCTGGACAAGCTGAACACGCAACTCCACGATCCGAACAGCGAATACAACAAGGCCGACAAGAGTTTTCAGCGTGTCGATGCCGAGCGCGACGCAGCCCGGCGCGAGCTTCAGACCTTAAAGACGGCGGGCAAGACTGAAGAAGCGGCGGCGCGTGAGGCCTCTCTCAAGGACGTCGAGGCTCGTTGGCAGCGGCTGCGTGATCGCTTCAATTTGGCCATCCAGGAACACAAGACTCTGCAAGAGACTATCGCCATCGCAACGAAGCAGCTTCACGAGGATGAACAAGCCCTTGCTCGCCTCTCCGGCGCTCCAGGCTCGTCCTCATCCCCTTCCGCGCCAGCGTCCGACGTACTGAGCGTTCCCTCCTCCCCACAGACGACGGCGAAGGCGTCGGGGAAGAAAACACCCTCGTCTCCCTCGCCTCCTTCTTTGTTGCCCACGCCGTCTTCGCCGTTGGCCGTTGACTCGCCCTCTTCATCACCGTCATCCACTTCTTCAAGCCCCGACGCGGTCCAACCCGCCAACCACGTCTCGCGCGAAGTCGAACGTGCCCGCGAAGAGGCCAAGGTCAAGGAGGATGCCGCCAAGAAGGCCGAGAACACGGCGCAGTCCATCAGCGAACGCATCGAAACATTGAATGAGAACATTGCGCTAACCAAGAAGCTCCTTGATGACGCGCGCCGTCGTGCCGACCTTGAGCAGCAGACCAAAGCGCGACTGGAAAACGACCTAAAACAGAAAACATCCGCGAACGCGCCCGCAGCGGAATTGCAAAAGATCTCACAGCGCATCGAAGCGGCTCAGCAGCGCTTTCAACAGGTCCTTGGCGAGGTCAACTCGACAACGGATCATCTCCACGATTTGCAAGAAGAACTGAGCCGTCTGCAAGCAGCACAAATTCGCGCGCTGCACGACGCTGACGCCAAGAAGCAGGCGGCCGAGGCCGCTGAGGAGCGAATTGCCCAGCTTCAAAATCCCTTCCGTCCGCGCAATATCGTACACTGGCTGCTGAACCACGGCCCGCGCCTGCTGTTCATCCTCGTGGGAACGTTCCTCTTTTACCGCATCTCACGCGCCTTGAGCCGCCGACTCGTGCTGGTCTTGTCGCAGGGTGCGAGCAAGCGAGGCACTCGGCAAGATCGCGAGAACCGGGCGCAAACGCTGGCCGGCGTCTTCAACAGCGCCCTCTCGCTGCTCATCCTCGGCGGCGGTAGCTTGATGACGCTCGATGAAGTCGGCATTCCCATCGTGCCCTTGATGGGCGGGGCCGCTGTCCTTGGTTTGGCCGTCGCCTTCGGTGCCCAGAACCTCATCAAGGACTATTTCTCCGGCTTCATGGTGCTTTTGGAAGATCAATACGGCATCAACGACGTGGTCAAAATCGGCGAAGTTTCCGGCCTGGTCGAGCACATTTCCCTGCGAACCACGGTGCTGCGCGATCTCGAAGGCACCGTCCACTTCATCCCGCACGGCACCATCACCACCGTCAGCAACCAAACACACGGCTGGTCGCGGGCGCTTTTCGACGTCGGCATCGACTACAAGGAAGACATTGATCGCGTCATGGATGTGTTGCTTGCGATTGGCCACGAGATGCGTCGCGATGCAGCGTTTGGGCCGTTGATTCTCGACGATCCAGAAATGCTCGGCGTTGATGAGCTTTCCGATTCGTCGGTGATTATCAAATTCTTCCTGAAAACCCGGCCGCTGCAGCAGTGGACGGTCAAGCGCGAAATGCTGCGCCGCATCAAGAAACGCTTCGATGAGCTGGGTATCGAGATCCCCTATCCGCATCAGACGGTGCATCACCGCTACGACGAGCCGCCGCCGCCGTCTCTGCCCTACACGCGCTCTGCTTGAGCCCCCCTTTATCCCCCCCAATTTGGGGGGGATAAAGGGGGGCGAACCCATTCGCCTCTCGCCGTGTCCGTCGTCTACCACCATCCTGGCCGGCGCGATAGCATCCAGGTAGGCGGAACCTCGGACACTCGGCGGAGATTTGCAGATGGGTAAGGACATTTATCGCGGACCGCTCGAACAGGTGGATGCCTGCTGCTGGCGCATTCCCAAAAGCTACAAGCAAGGCATGCGCGTCGATGGCTTGATCTTCGCCAGCGAGCGCTTGCTGGAAAAAATCACGCAGGATCAGGCTCCCGATCAGGTTGCCAACGTCGCTTTCCTGCCGGGCATTCAACACGCCAGCTTGGCCATGCCGGACATTCACTGGGGCTACGGCTTCTGTATCGGCGGCGTTTGCGCCACCGATCCAGACGAAGGCGGCGTAATTTCGCCTGGTGGTGTCGGGTACGACATTAACTGCGGCGTTCGTCTGGTACGCTCGAACCTGTTTTACCGCGAAGTCAAACCGCACTTGCGGACGCTCGTGGACGAGCTGTTCCGCAACGTACCAACCGGCGTCGGAAAATCCGGACGCTATAAATTCGACAAAAAGGAGCTGCATAATCTTCTCGGGGAGGGTTCGCGCTATCTCATCGGTCGTGGATTGGCGACCCAGGGCGACGTCGAGCATACGGAAGCCGAGGGACGACTTGATGGCGCCGAGCCGGACAATGTCAGCGAGCGCGCGCGCGAACGTGGCGCCGAGCAGTGCGGCACGCTCGGCTCAGGCAATCACTTCCTGGAAGTGGATGTTGTCGATCACGTGTTCGATGAGGAAGCGGCGCAGGTCATGGGGCTGGAGAAGGACATGATTTGCGTCTTGATCCACAGCGGCTCGCGTGGCCTGGGTTATCAAGTGTGCGATGATGCGTTAGCGATGCTGCGCAATGCGCCGACGAAGTACGGCATCGATCTTCCTGATCGCCAGCTCGCCTGCGCTCCGATCACCAGCACCGAAGGGAAGCACTACCTGGGTGCCATGCGGGCAGCGGCGAACTTCGCGTGGTGCAATCGGCAACTGCTCATGCAGCAGGCCCGCGAGGTGTTCGCATCCGTGTTCGGTCGATCGTGGCAGGAATTGCGCATGAATCTGGTCTACGATGTCTGCCATAACATCGCCAAGTTCGAGGAGCACACCGTCAATGGCAAGCGCAAGAAAGTCTGGGTGCATCGCAAGGGAGCGACACGCGCTTTCCCGCCAGGACATCCGGAAGTGCCGGCGATCTATCGCAAGATTGGGCAGCCGGTCATCATCCCCGGCGACATGGGTCGAGCCAGCTGGGTGCTGGTTGGCCAAGCTGGCAGCATGGATAAGACGTTCGGCACCACCTGCCACGGAGCCGGACGGGCCATGAGCCGCACGGCCTCGGTCAAGCATGCCGCTGGCCGGCGTATCGACAAGGAGCTGGAGGCGCGCGGCATCATCGCGCGGGCACAAAGCCGCAAAGGACTCGCCGAAGAGCAGTCCGCAGCATACAAGAATGTCGATGATGTCGTCGAAGTAGTCGATCGCGCCGGGCTGTCGAAACGAGTGGCGCGATTGCGACCGATTGGAGTCATCAAGGGGTAAGTGGCGAGCGGGGCGTGTAAACGCCCCGGTCAAAGCAACGGGGCGTTTACACGCCCCGCTCGCCCGTGTTTGCAATCGTCACGCCCGCGCATCGACAAGTAGCTCGCGAACCTCGTCGATCAACATCTGCGGTTCGAGAGGTTTGGTCAAGTAAGCATCGGCACCTAACTCTCTCGAACGCTGGCGTGCGGCTTCGTCATCCAGTGCGGTCAGCACGATCCACGGGATGCGCTTGAGCGATCCTTGACGGCGCAATTGTTGCACCATCTCCAGACCTGACATATCCGGCAGCATCAGATCGAGCAGGATGGCCGACGGACGCTCGTGCCGGGCCGTCTCCAGGGCCTTGCGCCCTTCCACGACCCCTTGACAAACGACGCCTTCGCGCTGGAGCAACTCACACAGCAAGTGATTCAACTCGCTCTCGTCCTCAACGACGAGAACCGAGGCTCCTCTGGCGCTCTTCGGGCCTGGAATGTCGCCCGCCGCGTAACGACCCACGCCAGGATGAACGGCACGATACCAGTCGCGGAAACGTACCGAGATGGAAACATCGGGCGCTCCCCCGGGCATGACGATCTCGCCCAGGTGCGCGAGTCCGCGATCCAGGAGAATACGTAAATCGCTACGTAGCCGGAACGGCGGAATGCAGCCCGGCTTGCAGCCTTTGAACCAACCCGCGATTTCTTGCTCCGTCGCCAGACGCAGATCCGGCTCGCCCAGAACCGACCGCACGCGCTCGACATCCACACGTGCCACGGCCGGCAACACGACCATGACCGGATGATTCCGCGCGTTCAGAAACACGACTTTGGCCACGCGCCGCCCCGTGACGTGCTCGATGTGCGCCAAGTGCGAAGCAGAGAACACCGGCGAATGGATGTGCTCTCGATAGGGCACGCCATGATAAGCCAGCAAACGCTGCAACCAGTGAGGGACCGACATGAGTGACCTCCCTGTATCGTTCTGTGGATATGATCTTCGGACAGGACCGACCTTCCTTCACCCTACCCTCTGGCGTTGAGCGCGTCAACAATCTGTATGTATTTTTCCCACCGGCGCGCAATCAGATCCGCGGACGCAGCGCAGCGGAGTAAGCGGTCGCGCGGGGCACCCGCTTACTCCGCTGCGCTGCGTCCGCGGATCGGTTTTCTATACCTTTGTCTGACGCTTGATGGTTGCCGTATCATGCTCGACGGAGAAAGCATGCCCGTTCGTGAGAGTTGCCGTCTCATCGGGAGCGCGCCAGTCATCGTCGAGGTCAACATACTTCGCAGGACGACGATCATTGAACCACTGAATCACGTAGTAGAACACCGGCGTCAAGAAAATTCCGAACAGCGTCACACCGAGCATGCCGGCGAACACGGCGATGCCCAGCGTCCGTCGCATCTCGGCCCCGGCTCCTTCGGACACCATTAGCGGCACCACGCCAAGGATGAAGGCGAACGAAGTCATGATGATCGGCCGCAGTCGCAACTGGCAAGCTGCGAGCGTCGCTTGTTTGCGTTCCATACCCGCTTCGCGCTGCGCCTTGGCAAATTCGACAATCAAGATCGCATTTTTACACGCCAGGCCGACCAGCACCAGAAAACCGATCTGCGTGAAGATGTTCACGTCCATCCGTGCCATGATGACACCGCTGATGGCGCACAACAGACACATAGGCACGACGAGGATGACGGCCAACGGCAGAGACCAACTTTCGTACTGCGCTGCCAAGACCAAAAACACCAGCACTACCGCCAGCAAGAACACCCACATGGCTGTATTGCCGGTGTCCAGTTGCAGCCGGGCCAGCTCGGTCCATTCGGTGCGCATCGACTGCGGCAACTCATCCTCGGCAACTTCGTGCAACTGATCGATGGCCTGGCCGGAACTGGTGTCCGGCCCGGCGTCGGCTTGGATGGGAGCCGCGGGATACATGTTGTAACGCATGACATACAGCGGCCCGCTGACGAAGCGCATTTTGGAGAAGTCGGCCAACGGCACCATTTCGCCCTGGTTGTTGCGAACTTTGAACTGCTCCTTGAGATCCTCAATTTTCTGGCGATACCTGTAGTCTGCCTGGACGTTGACTTGCCAGGTGCGCCCGAACAGGTTGAAGTCATTCACATACGTGGGACCGGTGGTTGATTCCAGCTGAGTGCGAAGGTCCTCAATGGAGACGCCGCGGTCCTTGGCCTGGGCGCGATCGACAATTAGCTCAAGCCACGGCGTGTCGGCACGGAAACTGGAGAAGACGCCCTGCAAATGTGGGTCGGCCTGCCCATCGACCACGACACGATCGGCGACGCGCTGGAGCGAGGCGAAGCCATTGTCGCCGATGTCTTGCAGAATGATCTTGAATCCGCCCGCCGTGCCCAGACCCTCAACAGGAGGCGCGGCGAAGATATTGACGATCGCTTTGGGAATCTCTTCTGCCAGCCGATCCTGGAGCCTGGCGGCGATGGCGTCTCCGGATAATTCCGGCTGCAAGCGGTTCTCGAACTCGTCGAGCATCAGATACAGGGCGCCGAAGTTCGAGGCATTGGCATTGAGCAAAATCGATTGACCCGAGATGGCGACCGTGTGCTTGACACCTTTCGTTTCCAGGGCGATCCGCTCGATTTGCTGCACGACTTCACGAGTGCGCGTCACCGAGGCAGCGTCGGGCAGTTGCACATTGACGAGCAAATATCCCTTGTCCTGCTGAGGAATGAAGCCCGTGGGCGTCTGGACAAAGCCCCACCACGTTAGCGCCAGCAAACCACCGTAGACCAGGAGCACAAGCAAACTGACGCGCAACATTCCCGACACGGCCCGCGTGTAGGCGGTCGTGGAAAGGTCGAAGAGGCGATTGAACTGATAGAACGACCAACCCAGGATGTAGTTTAACGGCCGACCGAAGAGCACTGCGACCACCAATCCGGCCACGCCGCCGGCCAATGTCGGGCCCCAGGCACGCAGGAGATCGAGTATCTGCGCCGACACCTGCAAGTGCAGCGAATCGACAATCTGAGCGGACCAGTGATGACCGATGAGTTTGTGACCTAACCACGCCCCCAACGGTATAAAGGCAAACCACGGCAGCGCCTCAAAGTGTCCCTTCACGCGGCGCTTGAGCAACAGGGCCGAGAGCGCGGGACTCAAGGTCAGCGAATTGAACGCCGAGATCACCGTAGAAACGGCGATAGTCAACGCGAACTGTCGGAAAAACTGGCCGATGATGCCGGTGATAAACGTGGACGGAATGAACACGGCGGCCAGCACCAGACCAATGGCGATGACAGGGCCGGACACCTGCTCCATCGCCTTGATGGTTGCATCCTTCGGCGACATGCCGTGCTCGATGTGATGCTCGACGGCTTCAACGACGACGATGGCGTCATCGACAACGATGCCGATGGCCAACACCAGGCCGAACAGCGTCAGATTGTTCAGCGAAAAACCCAGGAGGGCCATGACCGCGAAGGTGCCGATGACGGCGACTGGGACGGCGATCAGCGGAATCAGGGCGGAGCGCCAGTTCTGCAAGAACAAGAGCACAACTACGGCCACCAGCACCACAGCGTCGAACAGCGTCTCACCGACTTCAAAGATCGACTCTTTGATGAAAGGCGTGGTGTCGTAAACGATCTCGTAATCGATGCCCGGCGGGAACTGCCGTTTGAGCTGCTTCATGCGCTCCTTGACCTTGTTGGCGACATCCAGAGCGTTTGAGCCGGGCAGCTGATAGACCGACAGGGCCACTGACGGCTTGCCGTCCATTGTGCATGTCTGATCGTAGGACTGAGCACCCAGCTCGACTCCCTTTTGGCCGTTCCCGTCATTGGCCACCACGTCCTTGAGATAAACCAGTGACTGGCCGTTATTCTTGACCACGATTTGCTCGAACTGGTCAACGCGCTCCAGCCGGCCCAGAGTGGTAATGATGTACTGCGAGGTCTGGCCTCCGGGTGTCGGCGGTTGACCGATCTGGCCAGGGGCGACCTGAATGTTTTGCGACTGGATGGCGAGGATAACGTCCTGAGCGTTGAGGTTGTAGGACGCCAGTTTCTGCGGATCGAGCCAGATACGCATGCTGTAATCGCGCTGTCCCAGATAGGTAATGTCGCCAACCCCAGGCAAGCGTGACAATTCATCACGGATCTGGATCGTCGCATAATTGCTCAGTTCCAGGCTGGTGCGGCTGTCATCCTTGGAAAACAGATTGACGATCATGAGGACGTTGGACGACTTCTTCTTGACCGAGATGCCGCGACGCTTGACGAGTTCGGGCAGGATCGGCTCGGCGAGCGATTCCCGGTTTTGCACCAGCACCTGCGAAATGTTTAGATCGGTTCCCGGATAGAACGTAACGGTGAGGGTGTATTTGCCGTCGTTGGTGCATTGCGACGACATGTACATCATGTTTTCGACGCCGTTGACTTGCTGCTCGATGGGTGCAGCGACAGTGTCGGCAACGACCTGGGCGTTGGCACCCGGATAATAAGCGGACACCTCGACTGTCGGCGGCGCGATCTCAGGGTATTGAGCGACCGGCAACGTAAAGAGAGCGATGGTGCCGGCCAGCGTGATGACAATGGACAGCACCGATGCGAAGATCGGTCGATTGATGAAAAAGCGCGAAAACACGTTTCTGCCTCATTTAGCTCCCGGCTTGCCGGGAGTATGGTGGACCCCCGGCTTGGCGGGGGCCATATCGACGGCGCCATTCCCATTGACCGTCGATTCTTCCTCCAGGATCACAAACTGTTTTTTCCGCAAAGGCCCTACACGGCGACGACGTATTGTTCCCACCGCCAACATGAGCAGCCAGGGGATGCCCAGCGTCGCAACAATGGTCAGATACACCAATATGCGGCCGACAAATCGCACACGGGCCGCGGCGAACAGCGGCGTTTCGGCAAATCCCGCAATAACGTAGAAGAATACCGGCGTCAGGAAAATGCCGAACAATGTCACGCCCAACATGCCGCTGAAAACAGCGACGCCGAGCTTCTGGCGCATCTCGGAGCCGGCGCCGTGACTGACCAGCAGCGGCACCACTCCGAGGATGAAGGCGAACGATGTCATGATGATCGGCCGCAGTCGCAGTTGACAGGCCGCCAGAGTGGCATCGTAGCGCGACAGCCGGCCCTCTTCGTGCTTGTGCTTGGCAAACTCGACAATAAGGATCGCATTTTTGCTCGCCAGGCCGACCAGCACGACGAAGCCGATCTGCGTGAAAATGTTGATGTCGTCGCCGGCGATGGCCACGCCGGTCAACGAGCCGAGGATACACATGGGCACGACGAGGATGACGGCCAACGGCAGCGCCCAACTCTCGTACTGCGCCGCCAACACCAGGAAGACGAACACAACCGCCAGCGGGAAAATCAGGTTGTTCCAGATGTTCTTGGCGGCGTCGATCTGCATGTAATTGATTTCAGTCCATTCGTAGGCCATGCCCGGAATTTTCACTTCGTCGAACAGGCGTTCCATCTCTTCGATACCCTCGCCACTGGAGATGCCAGGCTTGGTTGCGCCGAGAATGGCAGCGGCGGGGTACAGGTTATAACGGCCAATGTTGATCGGCCCGCCGATCTCGCGGACCTTGACTACGGAGCCGAGCGGCACCATCTCCCCGTTGGTGTTGCGCACCTGGAGCAAGCGGATCTTTTCGATGTCGTTGCGGTAATCGCCGCTGGCTTGAACGTTCACCTGCCAGGTACGGCTAAACTTGTTGAAATCGTTGATGTATAGCGAGCCAAGATAGATTTGCAGAGTCATGAACACATCGAGGGGATTGACGCCCATTGCCTGGCACTTGTCGCGCTCGATATCCATGAACAGCTCCGGCATGTTGGCGCGGAAGATGCAATTGAGGTTTTCTACTTTATTACTGCTGCGCGAGCGCTCGATGAGGCGTTCGACCTGCTTTTGCAGCTCGACGATGCCGAGGTTCCCGCGGTCCTCAATGATGATTTTGAAACCGCTGGCCGAGCCGAGTCCAGACACCGGCGGCGGTGTGAAGAGCATCGCATGGGCTTCGGGGACTTCCTTGTTCAACAGGCCCTGCACCTTGTTGACGATCGCCGTGGACGACAGCGACGGATCGCGTCGCTCATCGAACGGCTTGAAGGCCACGAAGAACTGGCCAAAATTCGAGCCATTGGCATTGAGAGTGAAAGATTGGCCGGCTATCTCGGTGACGTGCTCGATGCCGGGCTGCTTCTGCACCAGTTCTTGGATGCGATCCGTGGCTCTCTGGGTGCGTTGCAGCGAGGCGGCGTCGGGCAGCTGAACAGCGATGTAAAAGCGTCCCTGATCTTGGTTGGGAATGTAGCCTGCTGGCAGGTGCTCGTAGCCCCAGAGGGTGTTGACCAGAAGAGCGCCGTAGCCCAGGAGCACCACAGCGACGCCGCTCAAGGCGATCCGTCGGACATACTTTCCGGCCACGTGGCGCAGAAGATGGTCCAGCAGCATCCCCACCAATCCTGCCCCGGCCACACCCGCTAACATCCGCATCTCGGAGGGGACCCACGAGGGATCGAGAAGAAACTGTCGCACTCCCTCCGTCCAGCCCCCCTGCTGCGACGCAAACCAGGGAAGCTCGTCTACCCAGTGAGCGAAGTGCGGCATCATCCAGCCGTACACGCCTCCGGCAACGGCCAGTGCCAGCACCGGCAACGGAGCGCGTCCGGCCAAGGAAGCACCGACCAAGCGGATGTAGCCGGCTGTGGTGCGTCGGAATGACCAGTTGAACAGCCAGAAGAACCAACCGAAAGTCCCGTGAAACAAACGACCGATGATGTCCCTTTTGGCCCCGCGCGGTTGCAGCAGGATGGCCGCAAGTGCCGGGCTAAGAGTCAGCGAGTTAAACGCCGAAATCACCGTGGAGACGGCGATGGTCAGGGCGAACTGGCGGAAGAATTGGCCGGTGATGCCGCTGATGAACGCGCACGGCACAAACACGGCGCACAAAACCAGACCAACAGCGGCCACCGGAGCGGAGACTTCATCCATCGCTTTGTGAGCCGCCCGCCGCGGACTGAGGCCCTGCTCGATATGGTGCTCAATGGCTTCGACGACGACGATGGCGTCATCGACGACGATGCCGATGGCCAGCACCAGACCGAATAAGGTCAGGTTGTTCAGCGTAAAGCCAATGACGGCCATGACGGCGAAGGTGCCAATGATGGCCACAGGCACGGCCATCATGGGAATCAGTGCCGAGCGCCAGTTCTGCAAGAACAGCATCACCACGATCGCCACAAGCACGATGGCCTCGATCAGAGTGAAAACAACCTCCTTGATCGATTCCTTGATAAACGGCGTCATGTCCAGCGACACGGCGTAGTCGATGTCTTCGGGAAAATACTTCTTCAGCTCCTCCATCTTGGCGATGACCCGGTCGGCGACCTCGATGGAGTTAGCGTCGGGCAATGCCCAGACGGCGATGCTGCCGTTGGGTCTGCCATTGAGTTTGCTGGTCGAGTCCATGCTCTTGGCGCCGAGCACAGCACCGCCCACGTCCTTGAGGCGGACTTTGCGACCATCGCTGTCGGTGCGCAGGACGATCTCCTCGAACTCATCGGGTTCGGACAATCTCCCGAGAATCGTAATCGGGATCTCCTGCGCTTTGCCCGCCGTCGTCGGTTCCTGAGCGATGTGCCCGGCGGCCACCTGACGGTTCTGCTCGCGGACGGCGTTGGCGACATCGCTGGCGGTCATGCCCATCGATGCCAGTTTCTCCGGATCGAGCCACAGCCTCATGCTGTAGTCTTGCTGGCCGAAAATAATCACGTCGCCGACGCCGCGAAGCCGTTTTATCTCATCGGCGATCCGAATAGACGCAAAATTGCTCAGATACAGCTGGTCATAACGGCCATTGGGAGAGTACAGCGCAATGACTTGCAGGATGTCCGGATTGCGCTTGCGTGTGGTGACGCCGGTTTGCTTGATCACGTCCGGCAAGAGCGGCAACGCCAGATTGATGCGGTTTTGTACGAGAACCTGTGCGAAGTTGAGGTCAACGCCGGGTTTGAAGGTGACGGTCAGCTGGTAAGAGCCATCGTTGTTGGACTGCGATACCATGTACAGCATGTCTTCGACGCCGTTGACTTGCTGCTCGATCGGAGCGGCCACGGAGTCGGCCACAACCTGGGCATTGGCGCCGGGGTAATTCGCCTGGACCCAGATGCTCGGAGGCGTGATCGGCGGATACTGCGCCAGCGGTAGATTGAAAACCGCCACCGTCCCCGCCAGGGTGATGACGATCGACAATACCGACGCAAAAATCGGCCGTTCTATGAAAAAGTGCGAAAACATCGCCGCGCCTCAACGCCCAACCGCAAACCCGCTCTCGTTCCCAAGCTCTGCTTGGCAACGCAAATCGGGAAGCTCTGCTTCCCGACTTTCGCAAAGCGGGGCTGCGACGCAGAGCTTCGCAAACAGGCGTTCCCAAGCAGAGCTTGGGAACGAGGTAGGATTCAACGCCCTCGTCATTTGCCCGCGTGTTCCGATTTGCTGCCAAGCCGTTTCATATCCTTGAGGGAGGGAGCGGCGGGGGGCGTTTTCGGATCGGGCTTCTTCGCGGCTCGGTCCTCTTCCTCCTTGAGGGTCTCCGTCAGCGACGATTTGGGCGCGAGTGGTTTCGGAATCGATTTCAACTGCACCGACGCTCCCGCACGTACCCGTTGCATGCCGCTGACAATCACGCGCTCATCTTCCGCCAACCCGACTTTTTTGTTGCCTTCCTTGATCTCGAATTTGTTTACAACGCGCAGCCCCTGAAGCGCCTGGCCCAGATCCACGGAGCGGTACTCGACTGTGCCCTTCTCCACCTCGTTGCCCTTTTCGTCCTGGACTTTCTTGATGTCCGTGACGACAAAGACGTACTTTCGTCCTTGATCGCTCAGGACGGCCTCATCGGGGACCATAAGCGCTTTGTAGGTCACGCCGACAGGCAAACGGATACGCACAAACAATCCCGACTTGAGAACGCCGTTGGGATTGGAGAAAACGCCACGCATGCGCACCGTGCCCGTGTTGGCGTTGAGCCGGTTGTCAAGGAAGTTGACGTAGCCTTTGGTGTTGAATTCCTCTTGGTTGGCCAAGCGCATCAACACGGGGAATCGGAGAGTGGAGAACCAGGAACCGGATTCTTTCGCGGTGATGTCTGCCAGATCCAGGTAGGTTCGCTCGTCCACGTCGAAATAGGCGTACATCGGATCGATGGAAACAAGGGTGGTCAGGATCGTTTGATCCTGGTTGACGAGGTTACCGGGGTCCACCAGTCTGCGACTAATGCGTCCGACCAGGGGCCGCCCCTGCTCATCGCGAAGCGGCGGAGCCGTAACGTGCGTGAAGTCCAGATTGAGCTGAGCTTTCTCGACAGCCGCCTTCATGGAGCCGACGCTGGCGACCGCCTTTTCGTAGGCAGCGACGAGTTGGTCGTAATCCTCTGGGCCGATGGCCCCATTCCCGGCTCGCACCAACTCCATGCCCCGCGCGGCGCGTTTCTTCTGTAGCTCTACATCCGCCTGGGCCAGCTTGAGATTGGCCTTGGTCTGGCTCAATTCCGCGGCGTACGGTCGCGGGTCGATCTGGAACAGCAAATCGCCTTCTTTGACAATGTCGCCTTCCACGAACGGGGCTTCGGTGATGTAACCCGAGACGCGCGGGCGAATGTCCACGGTCTTCAAGGCGTCCATGCGTCCGGTGAAGTCCTGATAGTCCGTTACCTCGCCTGTGGTCGGCTCGGTGACGATGACTTCGACAACCTTGGCCATTTTGGTCTGCTGCGGCTTTTGGCATCCGCCGGACGCAGCCGTAACCACAAGAACAGCGATAAATCCAAGGCCAACGCGTATATGCAAGGAACGCGGTTTTCCGAGAGGAAAAGGAGCCGTCATCGTCGTGCCCTCAAGCGGACTGACCAGTCAGTATCGTTGTTATTCTAAGAAAAAATGCATCCTTGTCAACCAGAATAATCTGGCACATCCCAGCCGCGACCGTGAGGGCGCGGCCTTCCTGCAACCTCTCCCTCACGATCGCGGCTCGAATTTGGCTGTCAAAATGGAAGGTCGTATCCTTCGCGCTGGGCAACGTGGTTGCCAAAACCCACATGGCGGCGCGGACGATTGTTCAGCTCGTGTCGATTGATGTCAAACTGCTTCAGCGCCCAGGACCAGTCCCATACGCTCTTCTCCATGAAGTTCATTACGAGAAGATTTTTCAGCTCTTCGATCTCGGCGAAGCTGTAGCCGTCGGTAGAGGCCACGGCCTGCTCGATGTCGAGATGACCGCGAATGTCTTCGTGCCAGCGTTCGATCAGACTGCGGCGCAGGGACGCATCGGGCGCCTTGAAGTGCAGCACCAGATCGAGTCGGCCCGGACGCTTGAAGGCTCTGTCGATCAGGTCGAGCGAACAGTTCGTGGTGAAAACGAAGACGATGCCCTCGTTGATCTCGATGCCGTCCATGGCGCTGAGAAAGACGGCCTGATCCTCGGTTTCGGCGATTTTATCACGGTCGCGCAGGGCCAGGTCCATGTCGTCGAAGAACACGATGCCGCGACGTTCGACGCTGAAGAGCGCCTCGATGTTGTCATCGGCACGTGCGACCCGATAATTGTCGGGCGTGACCAGGCGATACTCCCAGCGACGTTGCCGGCAAACCTCCCAGATCCAGCGGCAAGCCATCGTCTTGCCGTTGCCGGGCGCACCGGTCAGCAACACACCGCGCTTGGCGCGTCCACCGTACGCCTTGATGCGCTGCAAATTGCCACTTTCAAGATAGCCAATCGTATTTTTCCAGAGCAGATCCAGTTGGTCCTGGGGAAGAATGGGGGCGCAGGGCGGCTTATTATCACGGCGACAGCGCAGAGCGATCTTGTACAGACGACGATAATCCTTGCCATCGACGACAGCGAAATCCAGCCCCCAACAGTTGAGATTATCGCTGTGGCCAAAGCGAACGCGGGCGAAGCGGATGCCTTCGATGTCGTAGAGGCGCATACCCAGCTGCAATCCCGGCGAGGAGCGGCGGTTGTCCGGATCCCAATCGCGCACCAGCACTCCCTCAATGGGTATCAACGGACCGCGCCGCGCCGCCTTGATCAGCGGCGCGTAAAACTCGTCCATGTCCACAGCCATGGGCGATTCGAACCCGCCGTGGCGGGCAACGGCTTCGAGCAGAAAGCGATGGTCGGCGGCGTACTGCTGGAGTTGGCTGTTCATGATAAGTCCGACACAAGGATGTGGAGTCTGGTTCGCCCGGAGGTAATCTTGTCGATCAGCTGGGGCAACAAATCAAGAACGACACAAACATTTCATTCTAACCGCATTACAAGTCGTCCTGCAATAACCGTGGCGACAACGCGGAATGCTCCGTCCTTTTGCCAATCGAAAAGGACGAGATCCGCCGTATCTCCAACTCGCAGGAGTTGCGACTCCAGCCCCAGCAAAAGTCGCGGCCGCGCCGAGGCCATGTCGATCGCGTCGGCCAGAGAAACCTCGCCCAGTGAGAGAAGATGCCCAATGCACGCATCCGTGAACACGCCGGAGCCGGCCAGGAACGTGGTGCCGGGAACGACGATGCGCCCGTTCGGCAACACTTCAAGCTCCTGTTCCCATTCGCGGTATCGGCCGGGCGGCAGGCCGGCGAGACTGCTGGCATCGCAAGTGAGAATCGTTCGCGCCGGTGTTTTCACACGCAGGATGCAGCGCAGCACGGCCGATGGCAAATGGTGACCGTCGCTAATGACGCTGGCCCACAACTCGTCGGCGGCGAGCTGTTCCCATAGGTAGTTCTCGTGTCGAGCAAGCAAGGCGTGCGAACCATTGCCCAGGTGCGTCGAAAGGCGAGCGCCTGCGGCAATGGCGGAGCGGATACACGCGCGGGATGCGGCGGTGTGGCCCAGCGCCACGACAACTCCGGAGGCAGTGAGTTTTTCAATGAACGCCAGGCCGCCGTCGAGCTCCGGGGCGAGCGTGACCAGGTGAATGCGCCCTCCGGCGGCGTCCTGAAAACGGCAGAATTCGTCCCAATCGGGCGGTCGGACGTGTCGGAGGGGATGCGCTCCGCGTGGGCCATCTTCAGGACTGATGTACGGCCCTTCGAGGTGCAACGCAGGCAGAGCCTGGGCGAGGTCAGCGTCGGTTTCACAAACGCGACGGAGCACAGCGAAGCCGTGCAGCAGTGCTTCACGCGAGTTGGTGATGAGTGTCGGGCACAAAGCGCCAATGCCATGACGGCGGCAGGTCGAAACGACGTGGTGAATGTCCTCCTCACAGAGCCGCGGCGAATTGAAGCTGATACCACCGCAGCCATTGATTTGCAGATCGAACAGGGCCGGAGCAATCCAGCCTGCCTCGACATCCGCGTTAGCCTCTCCCGCGGGGCCGAGCTGTGCGATGCGGCCATGCTCGCAGATGAGACCCACATGTTCGCCGGTTGCATAGTGTCGGGCGCGGAGGCTCAGGGGAGTCGTTTCCATGCTCTCTTTCTTCTCACTCGCGATGCCGGGAAGCGAGCAAAGCACCTATGAAGGTGACGACGGCGCCCAACAGCGCCCCGATGCCGAATATCACCATCTCGCGGCGGTCTAGCCGCAGTCCCCAGAGAGGCCTGGCATTGCGAGCGAGAGGCTCAAGCGATGCGGGTTCGACGTCCACTTGCTCAACAAGCTCCGGAACCGGAACTGTGGGACTCGCGACACGCTGGTCGTGGGTCTCCTTGACCGGCGAAACACCGGTCCCGACGACCGGTGCCGACAACGTGCGATGTTTTTTCTTGGAGCGCTTGCCGATATGCCTGTGCTCTTCTGTTGGAGGCAGCGTTTTGGCGGAGGGCTTGGGCGGTTTGGCGGGCTTGACGGCCGGAATCGTTGTGCCGGAGGCGGGCTTCGATGCAGGAGCTGCCTGCGCCACCGTTTCGTCGGAATGCTTGCTGGCATCTTCCTCCAACCAGCTCAGGTAAGGACGCATCTGCGGATCGGCTTCAGGGACAGCCAGCTGTTCATTGCCGGCAACGAGAAACACATGCAATGCCTGGGCGGCGCGCTCCGGTGTCGGATAGCGCTGGGCCGGCTCCTTGGCCATCATCCAGTTAACGATCTGCTGCAATCCATCGGGCACCGCCGGGTTGAAGGACTTGAGCGGCTTGGGCGTTTCCGTGGAATGGCGGATCATTTGACTGATGATATTGGTGTCGGGGAAGGGCGGCTGTCCGGCCAGCAAATGATACAGAACGCAGCCAAGGCTGTAGATATCCGAACGGATGTCGATCATGCGCGGATCGCGGGCTTGCTCCGGAGACATGTAATCCGGCGTGCCCAGGAGCACGCCCTCAGTTGTCAGGTTCTCATCGCCCGCCGACTCATCGAACAGGGTACGGCCCAATCCGATGTCGAGGACCTTCAAGGTGGCTTGTAGCGTGCTGTCCGGACTGGAGCCGACCAGCATCATGTTGGAAGGTTTCAAATCGCGGTGAACCAGTCCCTGAGAGTGGATGTGCTGCAAACCCTGGAGTGCCTGGGAAACCAGGCGGACGGCTTCTCCAGGCGGAAGTTTGCCCCGGCGAATGAGCGCCTCTTCAAGTGTCTCGCCCTCCAGATACTCCATAACAATGTAATGCAGATCTCCGGCGGACCCGGTCTGGAAAGTACGGACGATGTTAGGGTGTTTGAGCCGCAGAGCCAGGCGGGACTCGCGGTGAAAGCGTCCGAGAAAGTTGGGTTCCCTGGCCTTGGAAGGCGGCAGCACCTTGATGGCGACAATCTGACCGAGCCGATGCTGAGCTTTGTAGACGCCTGCCATGCGTCCTTTGCCCAGCCGTTCGAGGATCTTGTATTCGTTGAGGAAAAAACCCTCTGCATGGCCGCGCGCCAAGAGGGTCGCTTGGTATTCTGTGAGATACTTGTTGGCCACCATCCAGGAGGCGAAACGCACCAAATCGCCGTTGCCGTCCTTGGCCTCTTGCTGCCACCGGCTGTACATGGCCTTGGCTTCGTCGATCGACATGAGCTTGCTACGCAGCAGCAAACCGTAGACATTTTGGACGGTCAACTCCATGTTGCACTCCGCGACACCGCAATCTGAGCCGCAACCGTAAGGGAGCGGT
>DATBHJ010000147.1:0-4611 GCA_036557565.1 Gemmataceae bacterium | reverse complement strand
CGCGGGACGACCGCTTACTCTGCTGCGCTGCGTGCGCGGCTCAGATGATGCCGTGCTGACGCAGCTGAGACTGGAACCCACAGACTTGTGTGCCCTTGTTGCTGCTGATAAAATCCCCCTCTGTCGGAATCTTTTCGAGTTTCACTTCGCTGGAGTCCCGTATGCTTTCCTCTCGCGCCCTGCCTCGGCTGGTATTCGCTGCGCTTGTCATCTTCCTTCCCCTGCTACCCGGACCCGGAACCGGGCAAGCTCAACAGGCGGGACCGGCGGAATGGACTTTACTCATTTACTGCGCGGCGGATTGCGATCTGGAAGAAGCCATGATGGAAGATCTGGTCGAGATGGCTCGCGCCGGCAGCAATGGCAAGGTTCACATTCTGGTCCTGGCCGACCGCAGTTCGCTTGGCGACGACGATGAAGAAGATGAAGAAGGCTATACCAACGAACCCGTGCTCAACCTCCGCAACTGGAGCGGCGCCAAGCTGCTCTACGTCAAGAAAGACCGGCTCGTCGAGCTGGCCGACTTTGGCGACACCAACATGGGCGACCCGGTCGTTCTGCAACGTTTTCTCGAAATCGGACTCCGCAAGTATCCCGCCCGCCACTATGCCCTGTTCCTCAACGACCACGGCATGGGCTGGACCGGCATTTGTTCGGACGAGGGATCGGACGGCGACTCTCTGACGCTGGAAGACTTGCAAGCCGCCTTGCAGGCGACGGCGCGCGGTTTTCGAGGTCGGCTCGAACTGATCGGCTTTGATGCCTGCTTGATGAGCACGGTGGAAACCGCCACAACCCTGGCCCCCTTTGCCCGCGTCCTGGTAGCGTCTGAGGAAACCGAGCCTTCTTCCGGGTTTGATTACACCTCCTGGATTGAGGCGCTCCAGAGCCGGCCGGACATGGACAGCGTCGCTCTGGGCCGCGTCATTGCCGATGGTTACCGCGATTCGTTCGCCAAGTCGGAAGATGAGGACGAACGCAACAAGGAAGCGGGCATCACCCTTTCGGTGATCGATCTTTCACGGATGCAGCAGGTTGCCCGCTCGCTCCTGGCTCTGGCCGAGCGCAGCACGCTGCTTTTGCGGCGTGAAGAGCGCAAGACCTGGATTCGCCTGGCTCGCTCCCGCGCCCGTGCCGAAGAATACGGCGGTGGCGGTGATCCCAGCGAGGGCGAACAGCTGCACGATCTGATTCACCTGGCGGAACTTATCAAGCAGCAGATGCCGGACGAGCAGACCGCCCGCCTCTGCGACAACGTGATTGCGGCCACGCGGGCCGCCGTCCGCTATGAGATTCACGGCAAGGGCCGGCCGCAAGCACACGGCCTGTCGGTCTACTTTCCGCTGGATGGCGAGCAATTTGACGAGGACAGTCAGGAAGACTATGCCCGCGTCGTCTTCGGCGGCAACAGCCGATGGTTTGCCTTCCTCAAGGCATTCGTGGATTTCACCGACAGCGATCAGAACATGCCGGACTTGAAGCCGGTCGAGGCCAGCCGCAAGCAAATTCGTCAGGGCCAGGACGAGATCACAACGCTGACCACGGCCGTCGCAGCCGGCGACGCCGAAGCGATAGAGAATGCCTACTTCGTCCTGGCCCGGGCCAGGGGCAATAAGCGCATCATCATCGGCCAGCTCCCGGCGGAGATCGACGATCAGGGCCGGTTGAAAGCGGACTGGGATGGCCGCTGGTTTGCCCTGCGGACATCGCAGGACAACCGCTTTATCTGCCCGGTCACCGAGGCGACGCGTCTGGAGGACAAGAAGAACTCGTTTCGCATTGAGGTGCCGGTACAGGTCCGTCGCAAGGACAAGAAAACCTGGAATGACATCAGCCTGTATTTTCTTGTGGAACTGGAGAAAAATTCCGTCCAGGGCCAGTTCATCCATGCGATGCGCGAAACGGAGCATGGCCCGCGTGAATGGCGCTTGCGAGCCGGCGATCAGCTGCGTCCGGTCTATTTGCAGATTGATGCGAAAGGGCGCGAAAAGCCGTACATTCCCACGGTTAAAGAAACGATGCTAACGATCAGCAAGCCGGGCGATTTGAAGATCGGCCGAGATGCGGTGATCCGGGGCGAGTATCTGCTGGGCTTTACCGTCGAGGATCTGGCCGGGCATTATGATGAGGAAGACATCGCCATCATGGTGCGGTGAAGCCTGGTGCAGGCAATGGCGATAGGAGAAAATGGAGAGTCGGGATTCGGAGTGCAGATGCCGACAGAAGGAGGGCGAAGTGACACAGCTGAACAGCCTGCGACTGGCTGGGTGGAAATCGATTCGGGATGCGACGATCGATTTCCGTCCACTCAACGTCCTCATCGGAGCGAACGGTGCCGGGAAATCAAACCTCGTCAGTATTTTCAAATTGATGAGCGAGATGATTGAGGGACGGTTCCAGATCTATGTCGGAATAACTGGGGGGGCAGAGTCGCTCTTACATTATGGCTCGAAACAGACGCAGGTTATCGATGTCCGCTTTCGATTCACCACTGAAGGAGGAGAATATGCTTACGGTATCCGTTGGGTGCCCATCGCCGGCAATTCCTTATTGTTTGCCTCGGAGACGCTGGGACCCAAAGTCTCGGACATCGCCGAGGCCTTTCATCCAAAGCTGGGGCAAGGGCATCGAGAGAGTTTATTGAAAGATCGGACGATTAATAGCGAATTCCCGACGGCGAAATTTATTCGTGGGTTGTTAACCCGGTGCCGCGTGTTCCATTTTCATGATACGTCGCTCCTCGGACCAATGCGGCGGGACTGCCGTCTCGACACTAATCGATTTCTGGCTCCTGATGCGGCGAACTTACCGGCGATGCTTTACCTGTATCGCCAGCGCTACCCCACGGCATACCGCAGGATTGTCGCCGCCGTGAAAGCGATTGCTCCGTTTTTCGAGGACTTCGTTCTAGAACCGCTGCGGCTGAATCCAAGTAACATCGCCTTACACTGGCGGGCGAGGGAATCGGATTACGAGTTCGGAGCGTATCAGTTGTCCGACGGAACACTTCGGGCCATTGCCTTGTTCACACTTCTGCTACAGCCGGAGGAGGACTTGCCGGAATTGATCGTGTTGGACGAACCGGAATTGGGACTTCACCCAGCGGCCCTGGCCGTGTTGGCCGACCTGTTGAAATCTACCTCCCAACACAGTCAATTGATCGTCGCAACACAGTCCGCGGCACTGATCGACCATTTCGAGGTCGAGGACATCGTAACCGTCAACCTTCGAGATGGCTGCTCGACATTCGAGCGGCTGGACCCCGAAAAGCTCAAGCACTGGTTGGAAGAGTACACGCTCAGTGAACTGTGGGAACGCAACGTGATTGGCGGGGGGCCGTACTGATGGTCCGGCTCTATTTCTATGTCGAAGGACAGACGGAGCAGGAGTACGTCGCACGCGTTCTGCGGCCTCATCTGGCAAGTTTTGGAGTGCAGGTAATGGGGGCAGTGCTGGCGGCTAGCGGACGGAGGCATGGCCACACTTCTCGGGGTGGCGGAAGGCGCTATCAACCGATGCGGAGAGATCTCGGCAACTTGCTCAGACAGGATGCGCATGCCGACGCTCGCTTCACCACTATGTTTGACCTGTATCGATTGCACGATGGGATTCCGGGTTGGGACGAGGCCGAGGACCAGCGCCAAAATCCCCGTGAGCGGATTGTTACGTTGGAGAGGGCCTTTGCGGCCGATGTGGGCGATCGCCGATTCATACCTCACATCCAGCTACACGAGTTTGAGACGATCATTCATTTGTGATCCGAGCCTCTTCGCCTCGGTGTACGAAAATAGCAGTGCTGGCATCACTGCCCTTCAAGACGCAGTTGACGCGGCAACTGCACCTGAATTGGTCAACGACGGTGCGCTTACCGCACCATCGAAGCGAATCATCAGCGCCTTTCCCCGATATAGCGGTGAGAAGACAACTGTCGGAGTCGATTTGACGGAGTGCGTCGGGATCGACAAGACTCGCTCTCTTTGCCCTCATTTCGACTGTTGGCTGAAGACGTTAGAATCTCTGGGATTGTCTTCCGCCGAGGGCGGCCCCAATCCGAGTGCTCCGAGCATCTGATGGGAGCAATTCCCTTTTTGGACATTACTCTTCTCGAATCGTCCATTCCGCCTCACGATACGTCTCCGCGCTCAGCCACCAGCCGCGAACCGTCGGCGGTGTCGCGGTCAGCGAGATGATGAGTGCGACTGCCTGCGGCCAATTGTTGCGCTCCAGATCCTTGCGGCTGGGCACCGGCTGCGAGGTGGGATGCGAATGATAGACCGCCAGCACTTCCAGACCCTGGCGGCGGATGTCGTTCCACGCAGAGAAATGACTGGCCGCGTCCGACTCGAACTCGACGGGACTGGCGGCGGCGTTGAGCAGCGGATAGCGCAACCGTACTTCGGCGATGCCGTCGTCTCGAATCACCCCCGCCAGCAAGCCGCAGCATTCCAGCGGACGTTCGGCCAGCGCGTGCCAGAGCATTCCTTCGTAAACGGATCGAGGAATGCTCAAACATCGAAAGTGATCCTCGGCCATGCCTTTCCGTCTCGTGGACGCCACACTAGGATAGCGTGGAACTTAAGTCGTTTGTCCTCCGAGCCGCGCACGCAGCGC
>DATBHJ010000146.1:0-15859 GCA_036557565.1 Gemmataceae bacterium | reverse complement strand
GCGATTACTCAACGCAGCATATTTCGATCAAGCCAAGGGAACGAACATTTTAACGCCGGAAGAACAGACGAAAGCCCGTAAGGAATTAGACCGCCGGGGATGGACTCTTGAGCAAGGGAAGGAATACGCCGCCGGTGTCCGAGATACTCAAACCATTCTCGCCGTCTATGCCACGAAGAATGGCGAATGATTACCGCTTCGCCGCCGTGTCCCTCACCCCGGATGTCTGGGCTGACAAGATGGCGGGGAGCAATGCCGAACTGTTTCCAGGGAAGAAGGGTCACAGAATCAGAGACGCCGGTGTGCCGTCTCACGAGCACACCGGCGTCGAAGGAAATGCGGTGAGCCGGCATTTTCGCGCGCCCCACAAGAGGGTGTCAAGCACCTCGACGGACCTACCTTTGGACGATGGAGTGTGGACACAAGGGCGGCGAGCGTAGACGATGCCGACAGCGCTCCCCTATCGCTCGCAGAGAGTTGCGGAATCTTCCGCGCAACGCCTCCGATACTGCGGAATTTCCGCTGTTTTTCGAACGCTTCCGCAAATGTACGCACGGTCTTGCAAAAAGTCCAGAACGTGCATAAAATGCCTGAAAACAAGGTTTTTTTGGACCCGGCGCCTGGGCTGAATGCGTTGCTTCGGGACCATGAGGTCGGAGTTTCAAGTTCTCTCGCCCCGAGATCAGAAGGCCCGTCGGGACAACAGGTTCCGGCGGGCCTTTTTTCTACCCAAAAGGCGATTCCGACCACCGGAAAGAGTTGAGGGCAGAGATTCGACCGTCCCGCACCATCCGATATCCTTCTTGGGTAGCTTGATTCGCGGCTGCTACCATCCTTCCTGCACTACCGTCGAGTGGGATCCACTCCGGGTTGGTGCGAACAGCAAGTACGCATTTGGGGGCCGTAAGTAACGGCCCGCGAGCAGCTTGCTATCGACATGCCCACCCGGAACTTCCGGGGCAGTCCACGGTTGATCAGGCCATCTCTGCGCCGAGGCTGGAAACAATCAGTCGCAGAGCGCGCTTGATTTCGACTTAGGCGCGCTCTGCGAATAGACATCCAGTAGAAAGTTGTCGTAAGGCGACCAGCCGTCGTGAATCATCACGCCCGTGTAGTCCGCGCCGATAATCCGCTCGGCCACAGGACCAGAGTGGGTCGGGTCGATGACGTAGGCAGTCGCCTCGGCGCTCACCAGCGCATGCAGCCAGGCACCCCAGCCGGCGACATGCCAGCCGGTTTCATCGGGAACGATCCAGGATGACCGCGCGCCCGACTGACAGATCGTGTCGTAGACCGGCTCACAGCGCCGCGCCGCTCGTAGGACGGTGTGGAACGCTACCGCTCGGCGTCAGGGAGATGCCAAACAGGCTCTCCAAGAGACGGCTGACCTTGCCGTGCGAGAGGCCGGCTTGCTTATTCAGCCTGATACTGCTGATCGACGTGGGATTGGTCGATCTGGCCGCCGCAGTCCGGGCAAGCGGCGGGCAAGGGTGCCTCGTGAACCTCGTCGATTTGCTCCGGCGGAGGTCGATGCGCCTTAGTGCCGTAGTTCTTACCAGGCTTGCGTCCCGGCTTCTTGGGGTTGGGCTCGGGAGTTCCCTTGGCGAAGGGAGCGGCTTGTCGCTTGCCGGTGCGCTGCTGCTGTTCGAGCAGGCGAGTCAAGCGTTCGACCTGGGCTCCCAGTCCGGCAATGCGGCGTTGCAACGCTTGGCAACCGGGCCATGCGGTTGGTCCATGCAGGCAAGATAGAAAAAAAAGCCCGACGCACAGCTGCGCCTCAAACAAATTCACAATGCCTTGCCGGCTGACGCGCTTGCGAATTACCCAAGCGCTTGGGCTCCTTGGAGAAGCATCTGCTCCAGCTCGTGCAGCTGCTCATCGGAAAGCTGGGGGTTGGGTCCTCTGCGCTTGGCCTTAAGGACCTCCCTACCATGCTCGGCCATCCGACGCCAGCGATAGAGGGACTGTCGATTGACTCCAAGCAAGCGCGCCACCACGGTGGGTCTTTCGCCTCGGTTGAGCGCTTCCACAACTCGACGGCGGCGCTGTTCGAGTTCAGCAGCGGTTCCAAGAGGTCGTGTCAACTTAGATGCGCCAAGTTGCATTAGGGATCTTTGGTCGCGCAGCCGTCAATGATGAACCAAAAAAGTCAGCGAATGCTTGGTGGAATCATTCCCGACCGTGTAGTACAGGGTATAGGTTCCTGCAGCCAATCCCTTGGTGTCCAGGTTGAAAATGTAACCGCCTAGACCAGCGTCGTAGCGGAACAGATTGTTCCGATTGGCGTTGCCCGCCCAGTGCAGCGATACCGCGTTGCCGTTGGCATCCACCAGGTTCGTGGCCGTGACAGCAATGTTGGGCGAGGAGATATCTGCACCGCTGGCGTCCGTCAGCGCCAGCTTGATCGGCACTACTGAACCGGAATGGACCGGCTTGGTGTTGTTGAAGAGCAACTGGCTGTGGTAGGACACGGTCAGGCTGCCGGTACAGGAGGCAGCGGTGAAGTTGTTGTCGCCAGCATAGCTGAAGGTGATCGTGTAGATCCCGACTCCCAGCGCGCTCGTGGCAAAGCTTGCAGAAAAGCTTCCGTTGGCTCCCACCATGGCAGATTGCATCATCCCATTAAGAGTGATGGCGACGCTTTGACTAACCGGGAAGATGGGGTTGGAAGTCAGTTGTCCCGATACGGTCGTCTTACTCGCTCCCACCGTGAGCTGCTGTACGGCCAGGTTGCTGAGGACGGTCGAGGCCTTGGCGATCGTGAAAGTGGCAAGGGCGCTAACTGCTTCGTAGTCCGTGCTTCCTGGGTAAGAGGCAACTACCGTGTAGTTACCTGCACCCCTGGGTGCCGTACCGCTACCGCCGGAGCTGGGTAGTGTGGAGAGAGTGTAGCTACCAGCGTAATAGGTCAAGGTCGGCGCACCCAGATCCGCGTTGTTGACGCCATTGACATCGCCAACGGTAGCGCCTTGGGGTTGGCCGTTGTAGACAGCGTTAGAAGGCACGATGGGATTCGGCACCGTTGGTGTGGCCTGGCCGATTGCGAACGATTGGCTGACATTCGGGGCGGCAGAATAAGCGCTATTGCCCGCTTGAGCAGCTGTGATTGCGGCAGTGCCCGCGCCGGTAATGTGGGCGAACCAGTTGCCGCTACTGTCTTGATACACTGTGGCATCGCCCGTGGCGGCGTAGCTAACGGGCAGGCCAGACGATGCCGTGGCCGTCAGGGTGAAGTCCGGCTCGCCGTAATTCCTAGCAGGCAGTGCATTGAAGGTGATAGTTTGGCCCTGCTGCTGCAACTCGTAGGCGCCGATATCCACCGAAGGGCCGACGATGCGAGCAAAGCCGGGGCCGCGTTCGTCGGTGGTGTACGGTTGACCGGTGCTGCGATCGATTGGGATAAGGGCATTGCTTCCAGCATTGATGGCGGCACTGCCCGGCATCAAGGCGATGGTTTGCAGCACTTGTTCAGAACCGGGCGCACCGGCCAGCGGCCCACCGTTGTTTTGCAGACCATTTGGATCGAGTCCAGCGGAGGAGAGATTGAGGATGTCGCCGGCAGCGCCGAGTCCACTGCTGCCGCTGGTGTTGCCTATTAGGTTGTACCCCAAGGAGTCGAATGATCCACAGACATCAGGGGCAGTCCCGGCGGTGTTCCCGGCCACAATACTGTTCCCCAATTCGGCCGCAGCCTGGCGGTTGTAAATACCGCCGCCGCTGACTCGGGCGGAATTGCCGGAAAGGGTGCTATCGTTGATGATAGTGGTAGCGGAGTAGGCGTTGTAAATACCGCCGCCGTAGTCCAAGGCGGAGTTATCAGAGAGGATACTGTTGTTGATGGTGGCTGTGGCGCCGGTGTTGTAAATGCCGCCACCGTTGTCGTCGTTGGAGTTGTCGGACAGGGTACTGTTGTTGATATTGGCCATGGAATTCAAGATGTTGTAAATGCCGCCGACACTCGTATTGCCGGAGATGATGCTGTAGTTGACGGTGGCTGTGGCGTAGTCGTAGTTGTAAATGCCGCCGCCGGTATTGTCGGAGAGGGTGCTGTAGTAAAGGGTGACGGTGGCATTGCGGAAGTTGTAAATGCCGCCACCGGTGCCGGCCGTGTTGTTGGAAAGGGTACTGGCGTTAATGTTGGCCGAGGCGGCGAAGGAGTTGTAAACGCCGCCTCCGCTGTAGCTGGCTGTGTTGCCGGAGATGGTGGTGTTATTGATGGCGGCGGTGCCGAATGCGCTGTAAATGCCGCCGCCGTTGTTGTTGGCCGTATTGTCGGAGACGGTGCTGTTGTTGACGGTCAGATTACCCTCGCTAAAGATGCCTCCTCCATTCGTGTCGGAGCCATCCTCGATAGTCAGATCGTCCAGTTCCACCGTGGTCCGATACCCGATCGAGAAAACACCCGAGGAGTTATTGCCGCTGATGAACAACTGCTCGGCTCCCGTCCCCTGAACGATCGTGGAATGGGAGTTGTTCAGGACCAAAGCTCCTTGTGTGAGCACAATAGTTTGCGGTCCCGAGGGCAAGTTGAAATCGATCTTGTTGGTAGCATCGCTGGACGCATTGGCCTGGGCAATGGCCCAGCGGAGCGTTCCTGCCGACCCATCATCAGCCGTGCTCATGACCGTGAGGGAGGCAGGCACAACACGGTCCTCAAGGGTCTCCAGGCCCAATTGCACGCGCGGCCGCTTATGGATGGGCTGGGTTTTCTTGTTCTCGAACAGTTTGTCATACCACTTTCGCAACATCGTCAAGTTTCTCCCGCCATGGGCGTTGATGAACGTGTTCGCACTGCCAGGCCGCGGCGCGCTCACCACGAGCGCACACCTTCTCCGCCTCGGCAACGCCTCCAGCGCCCCGCAGGGCGCACAAAGAGCGGAAGGCGAGCCGGATTGCGCTTGCATTACGTCAGAAGGAAGCGATGCCCGAAGATCGAATCGTCAGGCAAGAGAGAAAAGGGGGCAACAATACCACAGTACGGCGCACATGGCATTTCTTCGTCCCAAGGTGATTCTCTCTTTTCGCCTCTACCTTCGAGAGCGAGACCTGTCCCAAGAACCGGACACGAAAGGCAAAAAAACTTCCTCGCGCCGCCGTACCGTGGTAAAATGGCGAAACGTTTGCTCGCCGCACTTCGCGCGAGCGCATCCATAAACTGTTTGGCACCTCTGAGTTGCAGCCGTGGCGGATGATTCTTTCAATATTGATACCTTAAACCTTCGGCGTTTGCTGGATCGCATGGAATCTGGGGAGCTGACAGCCCGCGACGAGTTGCTGCGCGCCTGCTGGAAGCGGTTGGAGCTACTGGCGCGCAAGATGCTCCGCCGCTTCCCCATCGTCCGCCGCTGGGCCGAGACCGACGATGTTCTCCAGAGCGCCCTCCTGCGGCTTCTGCGTGCTTTGCGGGACGTTCAGCCGGCCAACACGCGGGAGTTCTTCGGCCTGGCTGCCGTGCAGATACGCCGTGAGTTGCTCGACCTTGCCCGCCACTTCAATGGCGAAGGCTTCGCCCCGCTTGCGTCTGCCAACCCCACGACCGAGTGCGTTGCTTTGGGACTGGAGCAAGCCCTGGAAGTTCCCGAAGAGAACGAAGACCTTGACTTGTGGTGCCGGTTTCACGAATCCGTGGACCAACTCCCTGCCCAGGAGCGCGAGGTGATTGGACTGTCTTTCTACGACGGCTTGACGCAGGTCCAGATCGCCGACTTACTTCAAGTGGATGAGCGCACCGTACGGCGACGCTGGCGGTCGGCTTGCCTGCTGCTCAATCAGATGGTGGGGGGGGAGTTGCCGCTGAGTTGATACGGTGAGCCCGGCCTCTTTTCTTTCGGTCCACGGTAACTGCCTCAAAGTCGAAGAGCCGAAATGGATGATCACCTGGCCGAGACTTCGCAACAAAAGTTCGTAGTGTTGCGTGATTTACTCCGGGTTGTTCTCCTGTCGAAGATTGGCCCAACATTCCGCCCACTCCGAGCTGTTAAGCGGCACGACTTGCCCGGTCTCAAGAATTCGTCGGCCAGCAATCAATTCCGCCAAGCGCAGCAGATGCTCGGACGTGCCGCTCACCGGCGTCGTCAGGCTCTTTAGGTCGTAGGCGTCCAGAGAGCCGGAAAAGCCTCCTACCAACACCTGTTGCTCTTCCGCCGGCACGCTTAATCCAAGCTGGGTGTTCTTGCCCAGAAGCCAGAGGGGGCTGGCGGAAGTTTTGCTCCGCCAGTCCGTCAGCTGGAGGTCTCTCAGCCCAATCGTTATAAGCCAGTGACGGTCGGCCGTGAACGCAAAATCTTCCATCCCCCCATTGGGATGAAATGCCAGCCCCTCCTTGAGCTTGCCTGCCCTCCAGTCCCAAATCCGTAGCATGCCGTCGGCGCAGGCGGTTATCAATTCCCTCCCATCCGGACTGAACCGGGCCCGACGTGTATGGGAAGGGTGTGGCAACTGTGCTTGCGGCTGACCCAAGGACAGGTCCCAAACATATACCACACTATCCCTACCGGAGGTTGCACAGAGCGCCGGGTTCATGGCGTCAAAGGCGATCCACTCCACTCGCCCGTTGTGCTCGAGCGTGTGCAGGAGGCGCCCGGTGTTGGCGTCCCAGACGTGGACCGTCCCCGTTAGTGCCCACGTTACCAGGAAACGCCCGTCCGGGCTGAAGCGGCATTCGCCGTTGCTGCACCAGAGATTGGCGCCCAGAGGCCCGCTGCGACCTGGGTGATCCAGTTCCCGGGTGATGGTTCCAGTCAGCGGATCGATGAGGATGATGCGGTAATCGCCGCAGACCGCCGCCAGAGTTTTGCCATCGGGAGCAAACGCTAAACTGCGGGGCTCATTTGGTGTTGCGATCGGCTCCGTCAGCTGCTTTCCGGATTTCCAATCCCAGATCCGAATGGTGCCGCCCTTACCGTTGTCCTCGAACAGATGGTCGCGCCGTTCCTGGCTGGTTTGCCGAGTGGAACTTGCCGTGGCCACCGATGCGCCGTCCGGACTGAAGGCCGCGTTAAGAAGGATGCCTTGGATATCGAGCACCGGACCTGCTGCTTCTGCGGTTTCGGTCCGGTAAACACGTGTACTTCGTTGATTGCCGTCTCGGTAGGTCGTGCCCGCTGGTAGTACAAAATGCCTATCCGGAGAAAGCAGCGGCATGGTCGTTCCCCCGGCAGGGAGAGAGTAAGCAGGTGCCAATCCTCTCGGCTGCTTCCACAAAGAGATGGTGCCATCCCACAGCGCAATGGCCAGGCGACCGTCTGAGGATGGAGCTACGCGTACGATCTTGTTAGGCTGCAGAATGGAGGGTGACGCCACAGCGAGCAAGCCGTTGGGTGATTGCTCCACCGACCAGAATTGAGCATGCATGTTATGAGAGCCACTGATGAGGGTTTGACCGTCGCCTGAGAAAGTAACATCTTCACACCAGTTGTACTGCTTGCCGAGGGAAACGGTACCGAGTAAGTGTCCCTCACGAGTGTTCCATAGCTGTCCGATATCCTCCCACAGGACAGCCACCCGATCACCTGTCGGACTGACGACAAAAGCGGTCAGAAAACTTTGATCGGGGGGAGGCTCGCAAGACCTCAGGAGCTTGCCGCTCCGGGCTTCACGCCAAACAAGACAATGGCGTCCCTTGCCGGCCGTCTCGACAGTCACGAGCAGCTGCTCGTTCGCTGTGAATCGGGGGGCGACCCGATCCGGCCCTCCGTGGGCCAGCCCGTGTTCCGGACGTCGGTGAGGCACGGCGGGGAACAACGGCTCTCCTTCACCCCGTCCCAGCTGGAATACGCGGGCCTTGTTATCCAAGGCCGAGGTAGCCAGGAGTTGCCCCGACGCACTAAACCACAGCGAGACTACGGGACTGGGGTGACGGAGTACGGGGCCGATATAGTCCTTTTTCTGTCGATCCCACACCCGAGCCCCTGCTGTACCTCCCCAGGCCAGAGATTGACCATCTCGGCTGAAAGCCAGGACGGATACGTCGCCGCTCGCTAGCAGTTCCTCCACGGGCTGGAAAGCGGGCGGGCAGAGCAGTTGAATTCGTCCGTCCCTGGTGGCGACAGCCAGTAAGCCCGTTTTCGGCTCCCAGGCGGAGGCAACGCTCCGCGCGGCGGATGCCGGCAGGGAGACCGGATTTCCTCGCTGGCAATCCCAGACCCGGCACGTGTCCATGCCGATAGCTGCGAGAAGATAGTTGCCGTCGGGTGAGAGCTCAAACGTTCGGAAGCGATCCTGATTACGGCGGAAGCCCGAGATGGCGAACCTGGCCTGCGGGTGCCAAACCTGGCGGAGCCAGTTGGCCACGCGGATACGGTTAAGCTCTTCCAGGTCAGGCTCATTGCTAGCCAGCTGCACTGCTCGCGCGCACCAGAGCAGAGCCAAGGAGTGGTCTTCGTTGCTTGCCGCAGTCATGCCTGACGTCCCACTTACCTCAACGAGCTGGCGCAAAGCAGCTCGCTTGGCCTGAGCCTCGGACTCAGCATGGCGTTTTTCATCCTGCCGGGCCGCTTCGGCCCGCAGAGCAAAGCCGGTTACCGCGATCACTCCCGTGATGAAGGTCAAAGCGACCAATCCGAAGAGTCCCGCCACCGCCGGATTGCGACGGCACCAACGCCAGGTCTTCTCGATCCTGCTGGCAGGACGCGCGCGAATCGGCTGACCATCCAGAAAGGCAGCACAGTCCTCCGCCAGCTCCAGGGCACTGGCGTAACGCTTGTGCGATTCCTTTTGCAGGCACTTGTGGCAGATGGTTGCCAGGTCCGTATCCGTTTGCGGTTGCAGCTGCCGCACCGAGACAGCTTCCTGATCGAGCACCTGAAGGATCGTCTCCACAGGCGTTGCCGCTTTAAAAGGAGGACGCCCGGTCAGACATTCGTAGAGAATTGCTCCCATTGCGTACACATCCGCAGCTGCTCCGGCATGTTTGGTTTCCCCGCGAGCTTGTTCAGGAGCCATATAACTGGGCGTGCCCAGGACGGCACCCGTGGCTGTCAAACTCGAGCCGACTTCCACGCGCCGAGCCAGGCCGAAGTCGGTAATCTTCGGCGTACCGTCCTCTGTCAGGAGTACGTTGGCCGGTTTCAGGTCGCGGTGAATCACCTGAGCCTGATGAGCTGCCTGCATGGCACGAGCCAATGTCTCCACCAGCTGTGCCGCCTCCTTCGCCTGCCACGGCGTGCCATCCAAACGGTTGGCCAAACTGCCGCCGGCGCAAAATTCCAGCGAGAAGTAGGGCAAACCGTTGTGCTCGCCGACTTCGTGCACCTGCACGACGTTGGGATGACGCAACCGAGCTACTGCCTCGGCCTCTCCGTGAAAACGGCGTCGCTCCTCCGGTCCGGAGTAGTTGGCGTGTAGAAGCATCTTCAGGGCGACGAATCGGTCTAGGCCTTTCTGGCGTGCCTTGTAGACGATGCCCATGCCACCGCGGCCCAATTCAGCCACGATCTCATAACCGGGAAGGTCGGGATAACTGGATGAAAGAGGGGCCGGGATTGGCGGACTGCCTGTCGTGTCGAGCGTGGACGTATGATGCAAGGCCCCAGCCAGCTCTCCCATCCTCTCCAGGACAGCGACACGGCGCTCCAGCTCGGGCAATAGCTCCGGTCGATCTCGGCACAACTCCGTCGGTGTCGCCGTTTCTCCCTCGGCGCGTCGGCACTGCCACACGGAGAGCAGGTTAGCCAACACGGCTTCGTGGTCAAGCGATACCGATTTCATTAGGAATCCCTTCTTTCCCGGCAATAGTCTAATAGTTCAGCAGAAGTGAGGCTCCGACTCGGCACAACCCGGTCCTCAAGCGGCGTATCTGTTCACGGGGCGCAGGCGACAAGCTTAAAGCGGGGGGCTTTGTCTACAGGCTCTACGCAGATTTCCGCCCAGAAGGACCGTGGGCAAAGACGCGGGCTTTGCTAGCATGCCGAACCGCACTAGCGATGCCCTCGCTTTCCGCGTCTGCTGGGCCTCGGGTGCTCCCTCTGCCAGCCTCTGGAGAACCCGCTTCACTTCGGGAGTGCCGATGTTTTCAAGGACTTCGATCTCGCGCCGTGCGTCAGGGAGGTAGGGAAGGCGCCCCTGGCATACCACGAAGGAGTTGCGGCGTCTGACCATTACAAAACCGGGCATGCTGCCTTCAGCGCCGACATTTGAGCGACGCGCAGCGGGCCGTGATCGCGGCGGAGGCGGCGAATATGCGAGGCCAGGAAACACTCAAACAGAATACAGTTATACGGTCACGGCTTCCAATCGCTTCCGAGGACTTGGCCATCGGCCGGCGACATGGCGTAGACCCAGGTAAGGGCCGAGATGCCGCTGCTAATGGAGTGAACGCTGCCATCCGCCAGCAGGACGAGGATGACGCCGGTGTGCGGACTGCTCGGCGTGTTGCCACCGGTTGCCGTCCGCGGGATCTTGCCGAACTCCGGCGGCGGCAGGTAGGAAGGCGGCGTGACCGCTCCGTAGACGGCTGGCCCAATACCGAGGATGGCCTCCACCCTCCCCGGCGAAGCGTCATAGCTCCAGTTCGAGATAGTCATCGGCAGCGACCATGTTGATATTCCCCATTGAGTCACGGCCAAGCGCTCACACAGCGCGATCGTGTTCGAGGTGCCGTCGGGAATAGTGTTGGTAGTGCGGATCGACGGAATGTGGGCGCTGTTCGCACTGCCGGGTTTGGGATCGCCCGGAGTGCCGAATGGCTGGAAGCTGCCTACGTAAGTCGTGCCCGCGTACTGAACCGGGTTGGTGACGAGCTTACCATCGATGCCGAGCCCCGAGTCTCCAGGACAAGCGAAGACTTTCATCCCCGTCCCGCCATTGGCTCCTGGAGCGCCTTGGTCCGTGTTGTACTTGAAGGCGTTCGCCTGGGAGGACTCCGTGAAGGTTTTCATAATCCGAAACACATTGTCCTGCTCGACATACGGCAGCAACTGGTAGTGCAAGGTGCCGTAGTAGACATAGCCGCCCCCCTGGTAGGTGACGGTACCGCTGCCGACGGTGTAGACATGTGCGGAATCCGGCAGGTTGTTGTCGTTGATGCTAGCGAAGTTGTGAATTGCGAGGCCGATTTGCTTGAGGTTGTTGGCGCACTTCGTGCGTGCGGCGGCCTCGCGGACTTTCTGCACGGCCGGCAACAGCAAGCCGACCAACACGGCAATGATGGCAATGACTACTAATAGCTCGATGAGTGTGAAGGCGGGGCGCACGGGCAGACTGAATCTGGGCTGCTTCATGGGGCAAGCTCCTTGAACGAAACGGAAACGGGGCGACAAGGGGGGAAATCGCGAGTCAGTGCGGGCGACACTCGTCGTTGAGCGAGGCGAGGCGGTTTTTACCGCTTTCTCATCGGTTGAGATTATGTAATCGGAATTGCAGTGTCAAGAGTTTCCTGAGTTTCCCCTCATTTTTCATTTTTTGCCGATCTTTTCCAGGTGGCTGTTTCCTGGGCCTCGACTACGATCCGGCGTTTGAATCTATCGAGTGCGATTGCAAGAACTGCCCCTGCCCGCCGCCAAGAATAGCGTTGCCGCCACATCCTCCCTTGGCTACTCATCCGCACGCACCATTCCGCGTCTGGCGCACGATCGCCACGCAAGCGGCCCGAGAGCCTGCCCTGGCCACGTCCGGCTCAGTGTCTACAACAACCGCGACCGGGCCATCACCAATGACATGCTCTTCCCAACGCTGGCAAAATCCAGTTCCGACTGAAGCGAAACATTGTCATCAAGCCAGGGGGTGGCGCACTAGATTGAGTTGGATTCATTACTCTTTTCAGATCATCAATGTTTTTCACTTCGGTTATCTGTGTTATGCTATTTATAGGCAGCCAAACCTGATGCCCTTTCACGCAGTTGTAGGGGTCACCATTGTCTCCTGCCCAACCCTCCAAGAAGTAATGATCCCCAATTTGTCGAACATATTGTTTTTCCAATGAGACCTTGATCTCCTTACGTCCGTCCCAGAGGGTTACCATCGCTATCTTTTCGTCGAAAAGGCCGTTTTCTGACAGAGCAGGAGCGGCTGAACTTGATTTCATCAGACCAAAAGTGAACGCGAGCAAAACTGATAGAACAAAGACCAAAGCCATACAGAAACAACGGCCATTCATATAGCCCCCAGGACGTGCGAAAACCGCGCCCCAAATGCCACGCCGTCTATGTTGCTCTGGGCTGATGGTCCAGTGTTGCACGGGCGGCGAACGAGGGCGATGGATGGATGGAAACGACAGGAGCGGGTTATCCGTGGCAGGCAAATCGGCCCTGTCATGGGCATTTGTGTACTTTAGCATTATCGGCAGAACCACGTCGGTTTCTTTAGGGGAATCGGCATTCCTGGAAAAATCATCCATCGCGGCGACTGACTATTCGTTGCGTCTTCTCTCCGTGTGACGTACAATTGTGCGGGTGGGTCAGCGGAGGGCATCCCGTCCGCCATCCGCATCGCCCCGACCTGGCCCGCCCGTTTCTCTTCCATGCCGAGTCGCACCCAGGGGAGAGAACCTCTGCCCGGGGGCCCCCATCGCTCCCGGACGTGCGGCATTGTGCAGGGACGTGTGTGCCCGCCGATCGACAAACGATCCCTGACAAACTGTCAGCGTTTTGGAGCGCACTTTCAAGAAACTGTGCTGTTTGAAGAATGCGCGCCAATAATCATCCACCCCGTAGGTTTGCGCTGCACTTTCTGCGACTTTCTCACAGTTGGTCCTGATCGACTGACACTGGATGGCAGTCGAGTGTCCGCGCTAAAACACAAAAGGCAAGCAGTTCGGCCCGAGATGCGCCTACGATTTCGATCTCACTTCCCCTCTGATCTTTCCCGTCTTCGTATAGCGGATCAGCTCCTCCTCCATTCTTTCGCTCTCAATGCGAGGTGTGACTGCGTTGATGTCGTCGTGTTCCCAGTAACGTGTGATAATTGTATGGAGGCGGCTGTCTTGGTAGACGAACTTTCGGTCAAAGCCGCCGTCACAGTAGAGATTTAGCACTCGTTGCGGCGCGCCGCTTTCATCGTGATAAATGTGTCGAACTACCTGGGCCTGATGGCGCGCCCCGAACACATTGATGAACGATGCTTCCAGATGATCCGCGTCCTTGTGAATTGTGATGGAGACGATCCATTCGATCAGGACCAGATCGCCAGTCTTGTCGAAGCCGTGCGGAAAAGTCCCGCGTTTGTGTTTGGCGAGCCAAGTTGGCTGATGGAGAACCGTTGGATTATCGGGAAATGCCGGCTCCTCGTCGTAGCGCCACGAGTGGACTCGTTTCCGCGACGACTCCAGAGCTTTTCTCGCGGCGGAGTTGTCCTGAAGCGTGAGATAGCGTCTGAGCAACAGGGCGATCCGTGAGTCGATACACACTTTCTTTCGTGCCATGAATCCAAATCTCATCAAGAAAACACGAGCACGGCGCTGTAGCACAACAAACTTTCATTATCGCGGCCGGCCCGCTGATTATCCACAGGCAGGAGTGATCGGGCTAGTAGTACAAAGAGCGTCTACAATTTCGTGAAGCACGAGCATGATGCGAGGGTGGACACAAACCGGCTCCCCGAACACGATGACGGTTGCTTTCCTACCGTTGTCCTGCCAAGGAGCCGGCCATGCCATTGTCGCAACTACCCACTCTGCTGTCCGCTTGGCTTACCGAGATCACCGCTACTCTCGACCGCCGCTCCGCACCTCGCCTACTCCTGCTGCTCGTCGGCGCTCTGTTCGCCAAAGGCCGACGCACCGTTACCTCCTGGTTCCGCGCTGCCGGCATCACCAGCGAATTCCGCCCTGCCTACAATGCGCTGTGGGCTACCGGCCGCCATGCCGATGCCTTGGCCTATCGCCTCCTCTGCCTTGCCCTCAAGCCGCTAATGCGTCGCCTGTCTGGCGATCATGTGCTATTTGCTATCGACGATACCCCCACGGCCCGATACGGACCCAAGGTGCAAGGAGCGGGCATCCATCACAATCCGACGCCGGGACCGGCAGGCGAGAAGTTCGTTTATGGCCACATCTGGGTCACGCTGGCCTGGCTGGTTCGCCATCCGGCCTGGGATACCTTGGCGTTGCCGTTGCGTGCCCTCCTCTACGTCCGCGCCAAGGACATCGACAATTTGACGAAGCATTATTCGTGGTCGTTTCGCACCAAGCTGGAATTGGCCGCCGAATTGGCCCGCTGGCTTAAGGTCTGGCTGAGCAGCTTGGGCAAAGAGTTGTGGCTGGTCGTCGATGGGGCTTACGCCAAGCGACCCTTTCTCAAGCCGGCGAAAGCCTTGGGACTGGTGGTGTTCAGCCGGTTACGCAAGGACGCCGATCTGCGCAACGTGCCATCGGCCAAGCGTCGCCCTGGCCAGCGTGGACCGCTGCCGACTTATGGCAAAGAACGCATCGACTTGGCTAAGCGTGCGGCGCAGAAACGGGGTTGGCAGCAGGTGACGTGCGTGCAATACGGCGAGCAGGTTGTCAAGACCATCAAGACTTTCGAGGCAACCTGGCGTCCGGCCGGGGGCCGCATCCGTGTCGTGATCGTGTGGGAGGGCGACGGCTGGATAGCCTACTTCTGCACCGAGCCGGCGATGACGGCGGAAGCGATCCTGGAAGCGATGGCCGATCGCGGCGCCATCGAGCAGTTCTTTAAGGATGTCAAAGAAGTATGGGGAGCAGGTCAGCAGCAAGTGCGGAATGTGTAGGCCAGCATTGGGGCATTCGCAGTCAACTTGATGTTGTACAGTGTGGTTGAGGTGTGGGCGTGGGCACGTGCGGAGGAGGCGTTAGTGGACCGCAGCCGTTGTCCGTGGGACACCGAGGAGCGTCGTCCGTCTCACGCCGACAAGCGGAAGGCTCTGCAACGGCTCATCCTCCGCGAAGAAATCCGGGCAGCTGTAGGGGAGAGGTCTCAGTGGCAGGAGTTTCAAGATTTCGCTACACACCTGCTCGATCTGGCCGCCTGACTAAAAGAAAGTCACGGAAAGGACAGTTTGCGGTCACGCCCCAGGAAAACCTTTTCGTCCACAAGATCGCACTCCTTGCCTTTGTCCAGCCTCCTCACCGCCTGTGGAAAGCTCTTTTACTTGTTGAAGGCAGCCACCGGATCGTCGTGAAATTCGCGATGTCGCTCAAGAGACAACTCGATAATGGCAATCTGCGGCCACGCGGGGCCGACGGTCTCCCACGGTCTCAGCACTTTGATGCCAGATGTAACTTCCACATACTTGGGTTCCATCTCCTCCTTCGGCTGGGCGACTCCAGGAGTAAGACCTCCGAAGTACAGAATGCCTGCTACGAACGCCTGAATGAGCCTATTATATAGTCGGCACATCGCGTTACTCCCTCTTTTTCAAGGCCAGTTCGTTCCACAGTTCCTCCTAACCTTCCAGCCGCTCCTCCGTCGCCGAACGGTGTTATTAAGCTCATCAGCGCAAAGTCGGTATGCACCGGCGCCGAGTCAGTATGAATTGCCCTCAAGCCGCAGGGCACGTCATCTGTCAGAGTATTACGGCCCATTGTGAACACCCCGACAGCAGAGTCAAGCGTCGCCGATTGGCTGAACCAGTGATGGGAAGTCATGCATCCCAGGTAGGGGTACGGTCTCTTCGAGCGGTGAACTGCAATCCTTCTACGCCCGCCGAGTTGGCCTGCGATCTTACGCCTACGTCATTCTTTTCGTGGCACCGCGAAAACGTCTCCATCAACGAAGCACGGTCGCAGAACGAATGCTGGGCGGTAGTTTCCCCGACAGAAAAAGGCATAAGACGTATACTTGTTCGTGGGGTGGCAATGGCACCGGGCGGTCCGATTTACTCGTTAGGAGAAAGAGATGGTTTTGATTCGCCTTCGCCGACGGGATTCAATTCTTCTTCGGTTAAAGCAAACCGCGATGAATCG
>DATBHJ010000145.1:0-13000 GCA_036557565.1 Gemmataceae bacterium | reverse complement strand
TCGCGCAGGCTATCGCGCGCCTGCTTGAGGAGCGTGCGTGCCTCGGTCTCCTGGTCTTTCGCTTGCCGCGTGGCGCGATCTGCGTCTAGCACGAGTGGGCCCAGACGTTCCAATTCCACCTTCGATTCCTTGCCGCGCCCTTCCACTTGGGTCAGTCGTTGCTTGGCCGTTTGCTCACGTTCGAGCGCTTGGCGAAGTTCTTCACGATGCTCTTGAAAGCGAGCCAAAGGCGAGAGGAGTTGGTAGAGCGCAGCGAGCCGATCATGTTCCGCCTTCGCTCGGTTAGCTTGTTCAGCGGCATCGCCAGGCAACAGGGCAAGTTTGTTGCGGATTCCATCCCGTTCTGTAGATTGGCGTTCATACTCTTCGAGTTTGACCTTCTGTTCTGTGACGGCGCGTAATTTCGGGGCCAGTTCGCCTTGTTGTTTTTCGTCGTCCTCAATGCACTTTTGCAAGATCGCTCGCTTCTCGCGCGCTTGTCTGAGAGCACTTTCGCAATGCTCCAGCTGTTCGCTCGCTTTCTGCTTCTCTTGTTCCAGGCTTTTGGTGGCGAGTTCCGCAGCACGTATTGTTCCGCGCTGCTTGACGATTTCGCGCAAGTGCGGCAGCACTGTGCGTAACTCGCGCAGGTGTTCCATGTCACGTTCGATGTCCGCCGCCTTTTCCAGCAGTTCCTCGGCGCGCTGCCAACGCTGTCGAGCGTCCGCCAACTTACCCTGCAAATCCACCCACTCGCGCGTTCGCACTTCCAGCTCGCGCAATCGATCGACCTCGGCGCTTGCTTGTTGCCGGGCATCCTCCGCAATGCGGATAGCTTTCTCGGCCTCCTCTAGCTGCTCCGGCTTGACCTCCGGCAGCGCCGCTAGACGATCGGACAAGCTCTCCAGCTTGCCTTTCAGCTCTTTCCGCTTGGCGTCTGCTTTCTCGTACAACCGCTCGTAACGCTCCAGATCGACGATACTGGCGAGCACGGCCCGGCGCTCTTCCGGTTTGGAGCCGAGCAATTTTTCCGCCTTGCCCTGCAGCAATAGTACCGAAGAAGTGAACGTCTCATACGTCAGACCAATTTTGTCGCCGATCCACTCCTCGAATTGGCGCTTGTAATTGCTGCCTTCGACCGGGACCCAATCGTGCTTGCCGTCGCTCGGCTGGTAGCGGTGTATCTGTTGTGTCGAGGACGATGTACCTTTGGCCGTGCGCTTCAAGGTCCGCCGCACGCGGTAGATTTGACTGTCGAGTCGGAAGTCAAACTCGACCGCGAGGCCATCGCTGTCCTTGTTGATTAGCTCGACTGCATGTTGGCTGCCTCCGCGATGATGGCCGAACAGCGCGTAAGTCACGGCGTCAAAGATGCTCGACTTGCCGCTGCCGTTGGCTCCGGACAGCATCCACAGCGAGGCGTTGCTATCGAAGGAGACTTCCCGTTCGTCCTTGTAGCACAGGAACCCTTTCAGGCTGATGCGGAGCGGAATCATGCTTGCACCTCTTTCATCAGCTCCTCGGCCCGCGCCAACAGCGCTGCCCGGTAATCTTCGGGATGGTTGGTCAACTCTTGCTGGAGATACTCGCGGACGATTTGCTCGAAGCTCTTGGGCTGCCCCGCGAGACCGCCTACGAGCGTGACCTTGTCCAGAGCGTTCCGTTCGAGGATCTCTCGATCGTACCAGCGCGGGAAGATGTCATTGAGCGCACGCAAAATCTCCTCGCGGTTATCAACGCCGGCCGTGTACGTGCAGATGATGCGCACAAGATCGTTTTGGGCATCGGGATAGCGCTCCTTCAACCCGGGGATTTCATCCTGCGGCGAGTGGATTTCGATTTCGTAAATCGGTGTTGGATCGAGCGGCAGCACTTCCGGCTCGCCGCGCAAGCCCTCTGGACCGATATCGAACAAGACAACTCCCTTGGAATCGTCTTTCTCCCCCAGATCGAGGCGCTCGATGCTGCCACAGTAGCGGACGTGTTTTTGCCCGGCGAGGTACTGTGCGCGATGGATGTGTCCCAGGGCAATGTAGGCAAAGCCCATCGGTAAATCGGCGTCGGAGAACACCACGTCTTCCTGCTCGGTGATGCGAAAGAGAGTGTTGACCTGAGCACCGCGAACGTGGACATGAGCAGCGAGAACGGTCTGCAACTGAGGATCAAATCCTTCGTGGCACTGAAGCTCGTTCAATTGGTGCGTATAAGCGGTCATCAAGTGACGATTTTTCTCCTCAAGGCTTTGGTAGCGTTGGCTTTCCTCGCCGGTGAGGTAGCGCGTCGGCGTTGGATAGGGCATGAGGACGAATTGCACCCGCTGCTGGCTTTCACGGTCGATCAGTTGCAGCAGTGTGGGAATCGTCGCCAGATAAACTCGGCCTGCGGCGGCGAGAGCGCCTTGCTTGAAACCGGGCGCGGCCAGGCTCATTGCATGGCGCAGTGTCTGGCAAAAGTTCTCTTTGTCGTGATTTCCCGTCAGGGCCAAAATTGTGCCACCGCCGTGGAGGAAGGGCTGAAACGTCTCCCGCATATGGCGGATCGAGTCACGCAGCGCGTCGGGCGAAGCCAGTTCGCTGAAGAGATCGCCGGCTACGAGTAAGACATCGACTTTCCGGGATTCGCAGTAACCCGCAATGCGCTCGACGGCTTTGCGCAGATCGTCGGTGCGGTCAATGCGGCCGAGACGGTCGGCCAAATGCCAGTCGGCTGTGTGCAGAATACGCATGGGGTTGTCCTCTCCTCATCGCCAACGAACACACTTTCCTGTGTATTGTCGCAAAAAACCCTACCTGTATGCAAAGCCAGTAGGTCAATCGCTGTTACAGATCCTCCAACTCGACCTTGTTGCCGCCGGTAGGCAGATCCTCGATTGCTTCCGCCTCTCGCAGTGCCCACGGTGGAAATGGGATCTTGACCAACATGGGCTCGCGGAAGCTGTCCTGAATGAGTAGTTTCTCCTCGGGCAGCAGCATCGACGCCTTGCGCCGTGCCGATTCGCTGAGAAAACGCCAGACCGGATGGCTTAATTCGAGGGAACCGCTCTTACCCAGGGCGCGAAGGCCAGCGTTCTCGACGACGCGCCGGGATACCAAGGACGCCTGTTGTTGGGCGCCGAGCAAGATGATCCCTTGCGAGCGCATCTCCGCCGCCACGTGTTCGATCAACTGGGTGATAGGGTCGCTGGCATCGTGGGGGGCGAAGCGGTTTAGCTCATCCAGCGTTACGAGATAGATAAGTCCTCGTTGGGCCTTAGACCCGGTGCGTTCCTCCTTGAGCTGATTAAAGATGGTCGCGGCGACGAAACGCTGAAGGGAAGGAACGGCAGCCAGGGACGAGAGATCGATGACCTTGGGAGCACAGGAATCCTTTTCGGTCACGGTCAACGGTTTGCCTTGTTGCTCCTTACGGCGCAAGACGCCCTGGCCTTCGGACAACACTAGAAACAGTCGGCGGTACAGCTTGCGGATAGTATTGGTGTGATGTTGTTTGCTGCTAAACGGCACACCGCTGCCCTCCGTCCAATTCCGGATCTCGCCGAGTAAGGCGTCAAATGTCTGGGGCCTACCCGCATGTTGAGCGATTTGGCGAGTGCGGACGTTGTCGCGTTCGGTGCGTTCATCGGTCAACCAGTTATCGAGATCATGTACGAGGGCAGCGAAATTCGCGTCATGACGATCATCCTCCGCGAACAGGTACAGCAGCAAACCGCGTTCGACGATGTCCTTGAGACTCCAGCTGTAAGGTCGGACATCCGCCTTGCGCCGGCCTGTATCTATAGGCACATCCAGGCCGGGCATCTGCGGAGCGAAGAATGTCACGTTTTGGAATGGAATCGGATCATTGATGCCGAGTGCATGCCAGTCGGCCCCATGTTTGGCCGGATCGAAGCGCTTGCTGCGGTGATCGATGTAGAAGAGATCGAAATTCTTGACATTGAGTATGATCGGCACGATGCGCAGACGATCGCGGTCTGCCGGCCGTTCGTGCTTCTGCCGCTGGGCTTCGCGCAGGAGCAGATAGTTGAAATACAAGAGCAAGCTGGATTTCGTGCCACGGCCGGCGACGCCGTTGACGTTGAGATGGCCACCGTTGGCACCGAGCAAATAATCGAGATCGATACGGCCCGGGCCGGCGTAATGGGATCCGCCGTTTTTGACCAGTCCGACAGCTAATGGGTTCTCGATCTCATCGGCGCCATAGGCGATGTATGCCTCACGCTCGCCGCCCAGAAAAACATCGCTGCCTTCCTTCGGTGGCGTCATGACCGGCGGCTCCGTGCGCAGGATCGTCACGGCGGCGTAGGTGAACCCCGGCGAATCAAAAGGCGGCTGATAGTTGATGTCGCCGTCGTGGCGGTCGAACTCTTCGCCCAAATCGCTTTGCCGGCTCTGGCGAAAGACTTCGCGGATGAGTCCATAAAAGGTCAAGTCCTGGCCGCCCACTGTGCATTCCGTACGGACGATCTGCGATTTTTCAACGAGAGTTCCCGGCGCGACCCAGAAGTAGAACTCCTCGCTGGTCGATTCATGGCGCGGCGGCGAAGCGACTTTGCCGATAGCGCCGATGGATGCCGGTTCACTCGACAGGGTTTGCGGCAGTTTCAGAACGTCGTTCATCGTTAAATCCTCGGAAGATTCCGCCTCATAATCCAGTCAGATGATAAAACCGCTGCGCCAAGGTAGCCGGCGGTGTGAGCAACGATTTCAGGCTCTCCTCGGCCCGGACGATCGGCTCCATCGATACCGGCGCTCGGGCATAGCTGTTCTGCCGGCAGCGCATGTGCAGCAGCACGTTCGAGACGCGATCGAGATAACCGAAGTCGTTTCCCTGGCGCTCGAAGTGATCGCAGCTGACTTCAAGCCGAATGATGCCCCAGTTGGGCATGGCCCCTAGTGCGCCCTCTAGTTTGAGAAACCACGACACGATCGGCGAACTTTGGCTGGCCAAACGAAAGGCCGGCGTACGCTGTCCGGGTTCGAGATTATAAAACACCTGCCAGCACTGCGGATGCAGGCCCAGATAATTCTTGCGATGTTGCTTGATGACACCAACCGCATGTGCATGTTCAAGCCGTCCAAGTGGACCATCAACGAGACTCAACGTATCGGGATCTTGACCTAACGCCAATTCTTCCAGAATTCGCATTTCAACTTGCGCTTGCGTGTACGTCCGCTGTTCCATGCTCGCGTAGTCGTAGGTCATGTTCCGAGCACCGTCGATCATGGGCGGCAGCGCCGGCACGAGGCGCAAGTCTATCCTTGCCAGAGCCTCTGAGAATTCCTCCACTTCATGCCAGGGGAAGGGATCGATAATCAGACTGACGATACGTTCAACATGGGCGAATTGCCGCCGCAGAGACCGGCCGTCGATGTGCATGCAAACGCCGCCAATTTCGGCCAGGCGGACAGGAATGGGATGGCCAAATGAATCTCGCAACCAGGCGGCCGTTTGACCGTAGTGGCAGCCGTCAATGAAGCGCTGCGGTAAGGCCGCCGGATCGATCGTGTCGGCGGTGACGGAACGCGGTTGCCACTCATCGGGAGGCAGCTCAAAGTCGAGAGCGACGTTCTCCTGCTCTGCTTCCTCGTCGGGAGGCGATTCGAGCGGCGGCTGCTCGATGTACTGTCGTAAGCGCCGGCCACCGTAATGAAGGAGAAAATCCAGGCTCATCGCTGCCTCGAGGTTGTCGTTACGCCAATAAATCCAGGCTTCGCAAGCGCCAGCGCATGGCCTCGCGGCTGACGAGCATGTCGCGGGCCAGATGATGTTCCAGAAAGCGCGCCGGTGTGCGGAAACGTGCCGTATACAAATCCGTCGCCCTCCGACAAATGGACTCGGGCATCAGCAACTCAGCTGCGAACCGATTGGCTTGCCGCTCCATCTCAGGAAGTGACAAATTCTTGTCAGCGTTGGATGTATCTTCTTCGCGAACCATTTCATCGTTGTCATCCTGTACCAAGTATGTCTCAACGTCCTGCGTCGTCCGCAAACGCGGCAGAAAGTGGAGCAGATAATGTCCCAGCTCGTGCGCCGCTGTGAAACGGCGGCGCGGCAGCGAATCGTCGGCGTTGACGAGGATGTAGCCGCCGTGCGCGTTGGCGAAGAGAAAGCCGGCCAAGGGCGTGGCATCTTCGAGCAGCTCCGGTCGCTGAACCCCCCAGCGCGCGAGGAATGCAGCGGCTGCGGCACGGGTCAAGCCGGGCACTTCATCGTGTACGACATTGTAGGTGGCAATGAGACGATCCAGTGGTACAGGCATGACCGTGCGGCGCTCGGGAGGCGGCCACGGCAAATTCGCAGCGACGAAAAGCCGCCGGAGTGCTTCCGCAACGACCACGTCATCATGGGCTTGGTTCATGACCGCCCTCCTTTCGGAGATCGGCCGGCTCGGCGCGCTGCCGCTAACTCGCCCGCTTGCTGACAACGCCCCATCAAGAGCAGCACCGCCGCTTGCCGGAAGGCTCGCCAGTAATGCGGGCTGGCACTGATGCCTAGCGAAGTTTTCCACTTCTCGAAATGGGGCAAACCCAGGTCCTCGGGCACCGGAGTCGAGTCCGCCCTCAAGCGGCTGTTGACGGACTTGTCGGCTGCATTCAGTCGCGCTCCCAAAACGCTGTCGGATTGCAAACGAGCAGCCACGTCGCCTATGGTCAACGGTGGCGGTTCCGTTTGGGTGAGGAACGCGCTGGGCAAATGCTCACGCAATAGGCCGCGAATGCGCTCGGCATCGGTCTTCCATGCTGGATCAAACCCCTCCTCGATGGCGAGTCCATCTGTAAGTTCACCCAGTACGTGTTCCATTTGCGGATTGATGGCCGCCCGCTCCCACAGCTCGGCCAGCGCGGCGACATCGCCGGCATCCAGAGCGTCGAGATAGCGCAGCGCCGTCTCGGCCCAGCCGGCGGGATGTTCCTGTTTAGCCATGGCTTTCCTCGTCTCCCCTGGAGCCAAATTGGGAACGCAGTGCTTGCAGCGCTCGCGCCAGACGAACGCGCGCGGCCCCAGCCGTGGGCGCATCTACAGCTCGCGCCAGATCTTCTCCGTCCAACCCCTCAAAATAACGCAGTTCGATGACACGACGTTGTCGTTCATCCAGACGCCCCAGCGCTTGCCGAATGTCGAGTCGAATCGTCGCCATCTCCACATCGTCTGCGACACACAACGCCTCTAACGCTCCGCGCCAGGCCTCCTCACCCAAATCGCTTTGCACGACGGCACGGCGTCGATGGTGTCTCTCCTGCAAGATGCGTACAGCGAACCCCATCAGCCAGGCCGTCGCCGAACGCTGAGGATCGAAGGACGCCGCGACTTGCAAGGCACGCTTCACTGCCTCGTTAACGATTTCTGCGACATTATCCTCGATCTCGCTCCGCCGAAGCGGCCCGCATATGCGATGGACCAGCACCGCGATTCGCCGGAATAGCACGGGATATTCGCGGTCGATTGCCTGGCGCAAATGGTCTGCCGGGTCATCGCTGGCTGGTTCGGGCTCGGATGGAGTTGCACGTCCACACATCCGCGTTAGCTCCGCATCGAGTCGGGGCGTCGATTCTCATCTACTTATTGTTGCGAAGGATTCCGTGCGTTACAGAATTTTCGCACATTTCTTTGCGGAGAGGAAATGCAATTGCGATGAGGCTGCGGGATATGACGATTGTGCGAGGAATTCGGTTCATTCCTCCGGTGGACCAGCCCGAAGCGTAAGCGAGGAAGGCCCTCCCTTTCGCTTCGGGCTGGTAGCGAGACCACTTCTTATCGGCGGAGGTTGCCGCGGATGGTTTCGCAGGCAAAGCCGGCGCTGTGGCGGACTTCGCGATCGTCGTCAGCCTGGGCAGCGTACTGCAGAGCTCCCAGGGCAGTAGACGAACCGATCAGACCCAGGCCGCGCGCGGCGGCTTCACGCACTTTCGGGCTGCTATCGCTGTTGAGTGCCTTGACGAGCGGACCAACTGCTTGCTCGAAACGCAGCTTTCCGAGATTCACGGCGGCATCGGCGCGCGTTTGCTCGTCGCCGCTTCTCAACTGCTGCAAGCAGGTGTCGAAGTCGATACGTGTCCCGCTGACCGCCACGGCGGGTGTGACCTCGGAAACGGGAGATGCAGCGGCGGTGGTAGTCGGCGTGGGCATTGGCAAGGGCGCGGGAGCTTGCGACGGCGGCGGGGCCGGCGGAGTATAGGTTGGCTGCACAACCACCGGCTGCTGCACGACGGTGGGTTGCTGAACGACCACGGGAGGCGCACCGACCACGACTGGCGGCGGTGCAACCACCACGCCGACGCCGTACGGACGGTAATAACCCCAGCCGCGATAGTAGCCGTAGGGCCGGTAAAAGCCCGGGCCGTAGCCCAAGCCTACATAGACGCCGGCCTGGCTTGTGTTCCATGGACAGCTAACTACGAGCATGGCAGCGAAGACCATTTTTCGCAAAAGGGACATGGCGGCCTCCTCTCCGTTGCCCCGGAACTCGAAACCCGCCCGCTCCGCCTTCCGAGGCAAGACGGAACCCGGGACGCTGGGGGTGTAGCCGAACTCGACTGAGAATGTCAAGGTCCGTCCGGATCATCCCATCTCTGGAGATCGGTTGGGAATGACCACGAAATTGAGGGGAAGAGGACTACAGGAAGTGTGGGCTCACTTCGCCCGACCCTACGTGGACCAGGGCTTTCGAGTGAATCGGAAGAACATCCGTTGGCCCAGCCGCGGTCGAGGCTGTATATCGATCAACTCCGCTTGCAAACCGCTGTCCGCCAACAGATGCATCAGATGATCCGGGTTGATTTCCACCGCTGCGCGATCGCCGGCATATACGTCGATGAGCGGGGCCGTGAAAACATCGGCGAAGATGATGCCGTCGTCGGCCAACAACCGGCTCGCTTCTTGCAACAACAGCGCCGTCTCGCGCGGATACGTGTGGGTGAAGACACTGAAAAACGCGATGAAATCGAAGCGCTCCGGCAGCGCAGGCAGTTTCGTCATCTCGCTGACGTGGAAAGAAAAATTGGGGCGAGAGAAACGCGAACGGCAGAAGTCGATCACTTCCGGGCTGATGTCAGTGCCAGCATACAGGCCGCACGGACCCAGAAAATCTTCCAGGGCCGCCGCCAGCTGGCCGGTGCCGCAGCCGACATCCAGCACTCTGGATTCCGGCTCCAGACCGAGATCGATCAAAAGTTTCAGTTTGACGCGGCCGAGTCGATCGTACTCTTCCTTGGTGGCCGGTCCGACGATGGTCCAGTAATCGCGCTGCAAGTTCCAGGTGGAGTACCAGCGACGATAATCGATATCGGCTCGTTGGCCGGTTAGCCGGCGCAGCCCACCGATGGCCCGCGAAGCGAGACGCCGAAGCGCACGACTTGCAGTCATGGGAATCCTTTCACTCAAACAGCTCATTCCATTTCTGGCGCATCTCTTTGGCCTTCTCTTCCTGTTGTCGCAGCGCCTGGCGATCCTTATCCGTTCGCTTGTCGGATAGTCGCAAAATGCGCTCCACCTCGGCGAACCATTCCGCCATTGCCAGGACGTAGTCGCGGCCCACGTTGCGAGCTTCCTCGGCCTCGACAAGAGCATACGGGCCTGTGCGTGCCACTTTCTCGGCCACGGCGTTTAGCTCGTCTTGTTGTTCATGGAGGACGGGCAACACCGCTTCCACTTGGTCGGGATCGCGTCGAGTCGGATGTTTCTTGAGGAGTGGCTCAACTTTTTCCTCGTAAACCTCGTATGCGTTCTTCGTGGCCCGCTGCACTTCGGGGTGAAGACGCCTTAGCAAATGACTCTCCGCCGCCTCTTTCCACGCTGGTTCCGTGAGACGTGCGTGCGCGATGACATGATGGCCGTACCACACTAACGGCACGAAACCAGTGATAGCCAACCAGCGCCAGAGAGGTGGGCCGAAGCGGTGCATTTGCAGCAGCATGGCAGTCAACGCCCCAGCTATGCCGCCGCCGAAATGGCCCCAACCGCTCACGTTGTCGAACGAGCTGATAAAGATCAGCAGTACGAGATTGACGAGGAAGGTTCTCCGCGCCTGGCGCAACAAGGACCTTGGCAGAAAGCGTCGATTGAATAAGAACCACACCGCCTCTGCGGCCAGCAGACCGCAGATGGCACCCGAGGCGCCCGCCAGTAAAACGGCATGTCGGGTGTAAGCCACCCCCAGACAGGAGCCTCCTAGCACGCCAGCCAAGTAAATCAGCAAGTAACGAACGTGACCCCACATCGGTTCGACGAAGCGTCCGGCAAGGTAGAGAAAGACCGTATTCAGGAGCAAGTGCAGAAAACCAAAATGCACGAAGCCCGCCGTCAAGAGCCGCCACCACTGGCCGTCAATCAAGTAGAAGGCCGACAGGCTGCCGCTCTTCTCTCGAATGAGGTTCAGTGCATCCTGTCGTTGACGCTCGTCGGCGGCCCCGCGCAGAAAATCCGTATCGATCTTCTTGTTGCGGGCTTCGAGATAGCCCCAAAAGAAGACCGTGACGTTGAGGACAACAAGCATCGTGGTGACGCCGGCACGCAGTCGGCCAGACAGCGCTTGACGTATGAGGGCTCCTCGGTCGAGGCGGGATGTCGGCTGGCCGGCACGCAAACGCTGCAATGCGTCCGGATCGAGAAGAACGCGCTGGCCTTCCCGTGTCAGCGAGATGGCGGGACCTTTCTCGGGACCACCATCCGAGCGCTCGATCAAGCCGCTCATCCATAGGTCTTCGAGATGATGGGCCAACGCTTGCGAGTCCACGCCTTCCTGTTTGACGTACAGGCGCGGATACCACGGCTCCGGCGCGGCTGCCGCGCACAAGTGCAAGATCGTCTCCAGGGGATGTAGGCCGTCCGCGCTCATGTCATGCTCGTAGAGTGTTGTCCCATAACGTCTCGCTGTCATTATCCGCAAAGTCAGAGGCGAAGTCGATTGCAAGGCGCCGTTACTCCTCCAACAGCTTACCCACCCTGACGAGTCGGTCTGTACGCGACTACGGAAATGCGATAAAGTTGAAATGCTGGTGAAGTTACTCTCCTATCCGGTGAGATACATCTGCAAGAGCCTCCCTTGTGCCCAGCTCACCGAAGCGAGCACCACTCTCTCCCCGAAGGTCTGCCCTCCGCGCCGACGTTGGAGATGCACTCATGACATCTGCCCTTCGCTTCTGCCTTGTTTGTGCCGCTCTTTTCGCGCTGGTGAGTCTGGCCGGCTGGATTCATCCAAACGTCGCTGTCGCCGGTCCCAAGGGAGACAAATACTGGAGCGTCAACGACATCCGGCCAGGCATGAAAGGCGTCGGGCGAACCGTCATCAAGGGAACCAAGGTCGAGCCGTTCCAGGTGGAAGTGCTAGGCGTCCTCCAAAACACCAGTCCCGGACGCGATCTAGTGATTTGTCGCTTGTCGGGACTGAATCTGGAGAAAACCGGCGTCATTGCGGGCATGAGCGGCAGCCCCGTCTACATCGATAACAAGCTGGTGGGGGCAGTCGCCTACGCATGGCCTTACGGCAAGGAACCGATCGCCGGTATCACGCCCTTTTGCCAAATGAACGGCTTCGTTGAGGCATTCGAGCGACGCGATACCATTCGCGCCACCAAGCCGACGCGCGTCGGTCTGCGACAACCTCTTGTCATCGATGGCCGGGAGTTCGACACCGTTACAGTGGCGCAGGGCTTCGAGCAGTCCAAGCCTGCCCCGGCCGATGGATTATGGATGATGCCGCTGCGAACGCCGTTGTCGGCGGCCGGTTTCACGGAAAATAGCCTGAAACTGTTGCACGATCGCTGCGGCCAGTTCGGCCTGATTCCGGTGCAAGGCGGAGCAGCGCCGGCGCGCATCACCGACGAGGAGAAAGACACGCCGCTGGAGCCAGGTAGCCCGCTGGCGGTCTCGCTGATTCGCGGCGACTTTGATTTGTCCGGCATCGGCACCGTCACGCATGTCGAGGGCGATCGTGTTTATGGTTGGGGCCATCCGTTCTTGAGCCTCGGCTCCTGCGAGTTTCCGCTCATGTCCGGCTACATCATCACGGTTTATCCGCGGCAGACGGTGAGCTTCAAAATGGGCGCGCCACTCAAATCGCTGGGCGTCATCAACGCCGATGTCAGCACCTGCATTGCCGGCTGGTTGGGACGCAAGGCCGACATGCTGCCAATGCGGATGACTGTGGCGCTCGATGACGAGGGGCCGGTTCACACGTTCAATGTCGAGATAGCCCGCCAACCAATGCTGCTGCCGACACTGGTCTTCACCGCCCTGTCGAACTCCGTGGATATGGAGGGCGAGCTGCCCGAAGAGATGACGGCCGACCTGGAAGCGCGCATCGAGATTGAAGGACGCGATCCCATCATTATCAAAGACACATTCTCCGGTTTCAGTGGCAACCGCGCGCCCCAGGCGCTCTATGGCCAGGTCGGCTCCGTTGTCAGCCTGCTGGAGCGCAACTCGTTTCAGCCGGTTCGTCTGGAACGCGTTGAGTGTCGGACACATGTCCGCTCTAGCCGGCGCACGGCCGAGATCGAATCCGTCGAGCTGGCTTCGGACACGTTTGAGCCCGGCGAGACGGTCAAGGCCACGGTGTTTCTGCGTCCCTACAAGGGAGCTCGCCAGCGCGTGCCGGTGTCGCTCACATTGCCCCGCGATTTGCCGGAAGGCTCGTACACTGCCACCATCGGCGATGATCTTCTCAACGCTCGACTGACCCTGCGCGGCGATCCCACGTTGACCAACCCAAGCAATCTCGACCAGGTGTTCGAGGCGGTACGCGTGCAAACAGATGTGCGGCGAACCAACGTGACGATGCGCCTGCCGCTGCCGCATGGGGGAGTGGCCGTCAACGGCGAGAAGCTGCCGAATTTGCCACCGAGCATGGTGCAAATCCTCGGCAACAGCCGGCGCACTGGCGCACAGACGCTGAACACGGCCCTGGTTGCACGACAACCGACCGCGTGGGTGATCCAGGGATCCGAAACGGTGCGCTTCCAGGTCGTCAAGCACAAAAAGGCAGGTGGATGAATACAAGCAAGCCGGCGAGCGGGGGGCGTAA
>DATBHJ010000144.1:0-26000 GCA_036557565.1 Gemmataceae bacterium | reverse complement strand
GATGGTCCCACCCGTTCCCATTCCGAACACGGCCGTTAAGCATCCAGGGCCAATGGTAGTCCTTCGCGGGCGAGAGTAGGTTATCGCCGGGAACATACAACGGCCCTCCCAATAACACGGGGAGGGCCGTTGCCGTTTCTATGCCGCCAATGTCTGACGTGATTTCAACAATTGCCCCAACAATGTGACCGTCTGCATCGTCGCTCCTTGTTGCTGCTGCACGAACGCGCGGGCAGCAGTTCCGACAGCCTGCCGCTTTTCCTCGTTCGCAAGGAGCAAGCGCACTACCTTCTCCAGCTGTGCGACATCTGCGACCTGGCAAGCAGCCTGGGAGTCAATCAATCGCGCCGCGGTGTCGGCAAAGTTCCAGACATAAGGGCCAAACACTACCGCAGCGCCGAAAGCGGCCGGCTCAATCATGTTCTGACCACCGCGTCGGCCGTCGAGACTGCCGCCGACGAAAGCTACGTCTGCGAGCCCCCACAGCGGACCCAGTTCACCCAACGTGTCCACAAGCACGATTGGCCGCCCCAGGTCGGCACAACTCGAACGTCGCGCGAAATCTTCGCCCACTTGAGCCAGCAGTTGGGCCACTTCCTCGAAGCGCTCCTTATGGCGCGGGACCAAGAACAGACGCAGATTCGGATGATCCTGGCGAAGGTTTTGCCAGATGCGAAGGACGATCTCTTCCTCCGGTGCCTGCGTGCTGCCGGCGATCCAGACCAACTCATTGTCTTTCACTTCCAGCATGTCGCGCAGATAGTGCGTTCGTGGATTGCGTCGATCCGTCAGCACGCCGTCGAACTTGATGTTGCCTGTCACCGCGACGCGATCCGGATGGACGCCGAGGAGACGTACAGCGCGAGCGTAATGTTCCGTTTGCATCAGCAAAAGATCGACATGGTTGAAAAGCCAGCGCGATAGCAGCTTGACGAGCTGATAGTGCTTCAGGCTGCGTGGACTCATGCGGCCATTGATGACGGCGATTGGAACGCCTTGTCGTCGCACCGCTATAAGGAAGTTCGGCCACAACTCCGCCTCGGCCAGCACGACGAGGCGGGGTGAAATGGCCCGGAGTGATCGGCGGACTGCCCAGGAGAAATCGAATGGATAATAGAAGACGAACAGATCGGGAAAACAGCGGCGAGCTTCGTCGTAGCCGGTGTCCGTGGTCGTCGAGAGGACGCAGGTTATGTCAGGATAATGGCGACGGAACGTAGCAATGACCTGTCGCAGCAAGTGGATCTCACCGACGCTGACGCCGTGGAACCAGACGGCGCCGGGTGGGAGTGCCTCACGCAAACCGAAGAGCTTGTCACGAAGGCCGCGACGATAGCGGCCAGTACGGAACGCTCGATACAGGAGCCAAGGTGACAAGAGCGAGAGGACGAAAAGATAAACGTAATCGAGAAGCCAGGACATGGGAATCCTTTCCCATTAAGGATCGGTTATTTGGTTAGCCGCGACGCGCAGCGGAGCGCGAACGCGCTCCGCTGCGCGTCGCGGCTAACCAGGTATCAGGCCGTCTGCCGCATGTGGCAATTCTTGTACTTCTTGCCGCTGCCGCACGGACACGGATCGTTGCGGCCGACTTTCTCGCCGCGAGTGCGGATGGTCTCGACCTTCTTGACTTCACCATTGGCATTGGCTGCGGCGGCTTGCTGCGCGGCTTGTGCCGCGGCGCGCGGGGCTGATTCGTGGATGGCGGCACCGATGGTCCACAGTGATTCCTGGAACGCTTCTGTTTCCTCCATGCGGAACACGGTATCCGTCACTTTGTCCTCGATGCCCTCCCACATGGCCTTGAATTCCTTCATGCCCTCCTGCTTGTAGACCGTCTTGGGATCTTCCTGACCGTACCCGCGTAGGCCGATGCCCGAACGCAGATAGTCCATCGTGTACAAGTGGTTCTTCCACGCAGAATCGAGATGATTGAGCAGCAGGCTACGCTCCATCTGCCGCATCTCCGGACGATAGCGCTCGTCGAAGGCGTTCCAGAGTAGCTGCTGGGCTTGCTCATAGGTCGCCTTGGTCAAGGCAGATTCCGGCACATCGAGATTCAGCGTCGTCTTCGCCCACTCGGCCAGATCCTTGGCATCCTCGGCATCGGCAGGACGAGTGCTGCCCTCGAACACCTCGTCTAGCTTCTCGTCGATCTTCTCTTGTCCGACAGTGGGGTAGGCCGAGCGGCTAACTTCCAGGAGCAGCTCGTAAAGGCGAGGGCGCGGCTGCGTACGGAAATCGTCTTCGTGCAACTTAGCCCGCGCTTCGGGGAAGCGCATGCCCGCCCAGTAATAGATTCCTTCGCGGTTGTAGCGCTGACTGCCGGCAGCAACGCCCGGTTGATCGGACATGAAACGCATCATCGCCGTCCGCACGGGAAATTCGATTTCGCGTTGCCGATAGAGCTTCATTACGGCGTCGTGCAGGGCCTGTTTCAGTTCCCTCTCGTCCTTGTCGGCCAGCTCTTGCGGCGACAGCTTGATCTGGAATTTCAGACGCATCCAGTCGCACAAAGAGCGCACGCCCCAGTCGGGTTCCAGGAAAACACGTCCCTCGCTCAGGTCGGTGTCGGCGATGCACTTGTTGGCCTGCTCGCGGAGATAGTCGGCCATGTTGTCCTTGCCGACCTGCCGCAGTTGACGATCGTTTGTCTTGAGACCCCAGCGCACGTTGACCTGGTTGGACAGCGCCTGCCAGTTCCATTCCTTGGAATCCTCGCTGCCGAGGTTTTCCTCCATCATCTCGTAAACTTGCGTCTCAACGGCGCGATAGGCCTTGTCTTTGGCCGTCTTGTCGGCTTCGGTGAAATCGCAGCGGCTGAAGTCGGCGGGCTCGAACTCGACGCCGAGGCGGTTGGCCGCGAACTCGGCGAAACTGGCGGCACCATAATCAGAATCGAGATAGCGCTCACAGGCCGCGTCGATCTGCTTGTCGAGCATTTGCAACACTTGCAACTTGCAGTTGGCGCCTTCGAGGATGCGCTGGCGGGAGCCGTAGACCTCCTTGCGCTGATGGTCCATGACTTCGTCATATTCGAGCAGGTGCTTGCGAGCGTCGAAGTGGCGTTCCTCGACCTTTTTCTGAGCGGCGGAGATGCGACGCGACACCATGCGGCTTTCGATGGCCTCGCCCTCTTTCATGCCCATCCGCGCGAGCAGGTTCGACACCCACTCGCCGGCGAAGATGCGCATGAGATCGTCTTCGAGCGACAGGTAGAAACGGCTGGAACCCGGATCGCCTTGCCGTCCAGCGCGGCCGCGAAGCTGATTGTCGATGCGGCGAGCATCGTGACGTTCCGTGCCGATGATGTGTAGTCCGCCCATCTCGGCGACCTGACGGCCTTGTTCCTTCATCTTTTCGTTTGACTCGATCTCTCCAACGGTGCGTTTCCATTCGTCTTCCGGCACCTCGAGGCGCGAGGCGTACTTGTCCTTGAAACGCGCCCAGGCCAGCGTCTCCGGGTTGCCGCCAAGAATGATGTCCGTGCCGCGGCCGGCCATGTTGGTGGCGATCGTCACGGAGCCGATGCGCCCGGCCTGCGCGACAATCTCAGCCTCGCGGGCGGCATGTTCTGGTAGAGCGTTGAGCAGCTCGTGCTTGATGCCTCGGCGCTTGAGCATCTCGCTGAGCTTGATCGACTTGTCCACATCCGTCGTGCCGACCAGAATCGGCCGGCCTTCCTTGTTGACTTCGACGATCTCCTCGACGGACGCCTTCCACTTCTCCTTTTCGGTGCGGAAGATGACATCGGGATGATTGATGCGGATGAGCGGCTTGTTGGTCGGAATGGCGATGACTTCGAGCTTGTAGATCTTCCAGAACTCGTCGGCCTCGGTCATGGCCGTGCCAGTCATGCCGGACAGCTTCTTGTACAGCTTGAAGTAGTTTTGCAGTGTGATTGTCGCCAAAGTCTGCGTCTCTTCCTTGATTTTGACGCCGTCGCGCGCATGCTTGGCCTCGACGGCCTGGTGCAGACCATCAGACCACTGCCGGCCAATCATCAAACGGCCCGTGAACTCGTCGATGATGATAATGCTCATCTCGCCGCTTTCCGGATGACGCATGACGGCGTAGCGCTTGTCCTTCTTGTACAGATGGTGCGCTTTCAGGGCATTGTCGATGAGGTGAGGCCATTCAAGATTGCCGGCCGTGTACATGCTCTCGATGCCGAGCAGTTCCTCGGCCTTGTGGATGCCGTCCTCGGTGAGATGGCAAGTCTGTTCTTTCTCCTTGATCTCGTAATACTTGCCCGGCTCGCGCTTTTGCAGGTCGGTCAATTGCACCGCAATGTCATTGGCGCGAGCATAGCGGCGCGGATCGTCGGCGGCTGGACCGGAGATGATGAGCGGCGTTCGCGCCTCGTCGATGAGGATGTTATCCACCTCGTCGATGATGGCGTAGTTGAGCGGCTTCTGAACCTGATGGAAATAGGGGTCGAACTTGGGATCACCCCAGCGCGCCGGCTTCATGTTGTCACGCAGGTAGTCGAAGCCGAACTCGCTGTTGGTGCCGTAGGTGATGTCGCAGTCGTAGGCCTGTCGGCGCGCGACGGGGTCCATGTCAGACTGGATGTACCCGGCTGTGATCCCCAGCGCCTTGTAAATGGGCATCATCCATTCGCAGTCGCGGCGGGCCAGATAGTCGTTGACGGTGACGACGTGGACACCCTTACTTTCCAGCGCGTTCAAATAGGCCGGCAGTGTGGCAACGAGCGTTTTGCCTTCGCCGGTGACCATTTCGGCGATGTTGCCGCGATGCAGGACGATGCCGCCGAGAATCTGCACGTCGAAGTGACGCATGTTCTTGGTGCGGAAGGCAGCCTCGCGGCAGGCGGCGAATGCTTCCGGCAGCAGATCGTCGAGCGTCTCGCCCTTGGCCAGACGCTCGCGGTACTTCGGCGTCAGCGCCTTCAGCTCGTCATCGCTGAGCGCGTGCATCTTTTCTTCCAGCTCGTTAACTTGCTCCAGTAGCGAGCCAGGGATGACGGTGTGCGTGGCACCGGGAGCGGAAGCGCGGATGTAGCCGAGAGTGCGGACGTAGCGCTCGTTGCTGGAGCCGAACAGGCCCAAGAGCAACTTGCCAACGTTCTCCGAGAAGGCGGACAGACCGTCGCCTAGCTTTTCCCAAAAACTGACATCCATCGACGTTTCGCTGCTCATGAATATCCATGCCTCCGCATGGCGCTGCCGCGCAATCGAGAAACAGAATCGGCCATAATAGCAGTCTAGAGAAGGAGCGTGCGCGCGGTCAATACGGATAGCGTTCGACGGCATGCCGAAGTGCGCCCACACGGGAAATTGGACAACGAACCGGGGGATTATCGCCGGTATGATCGGGTGTCCCCCGGTTAGCCGCGACGCGCGGCGGAGCGCGGCTGCCGCGCATTCCGTTCGCGCCGGACTTTCGCGCCTTTGCGGCGGCGGGCGCGGAGCTGGCCCGGCTGCACCTGGACTACGAAAAACTGGATCCGTATCCGCTCGAATGGCTGGAAACGCCGGATGTGCCGCTGTCGTATCGCGTCGAGGATAAGATGCGACTGACGAAGGACAAGACGGCCGTGATCGTCAATCCGTCGCTGACCCTGGCCGGCATTCCTCCGGAGACGTTTTCCTATCGTCTGGGCAACCGCAGCGGCCTGGAGTGGGTGATCGACCAATATCAAGTCAGCGAAGACAAGCGCAGCGGCATTCGCTCCGATCCCAACCGCACCGACGATCCCGAATACATCGTCCGCCTCGTCGGCCAGGTGGTGCGCGTCAGTGTGGAGACGGTGCGCATCGTCGCCGGATTGCCGGATAAGTACAGGATGCACACCGACGAGGGAACTATGAACGATCCGACAGATGCTACCGCCAATGATTGAGGATGACATAATTATCGCGCAACGGAATATTCGCGGCCAATAGGTTGCGTATGGCCCGCACGATTCCTGATGGAGTCAGGTCGCGCCTCGGGTCATTGTCTCGGCGCACGACCAGAGTCCCAGGATGATGGCCTTGCGTCTGCATCACCAAGTTGTGCAAATTCAGGAAATCGCGGTGATTGCCGGTAAGCAGTACCCGATCGTCCTTGACGGCATAGGTCAGATGGATAGGGTCGTCAGCTCCAGATAGGCCCGCATATGCGGGAACCTGCACGTCATGGCCAGCCTGGCGCAGCAAACGCACCAACAGCGTCGCGGCGGAATCGTCATCGAGGTAGAGCCTCATGAGCGATTGATCCGGGCAATGTCCTGGGGATCGATCAAGCGAGGTGACGGATTGAGTTTATAGTCTGCGTCGTTGATCCCGGCTGCTTCGTTAAGCGCTTCCTCGCGTGCATAGTCGTCAAGAAGTTCGGGAGGATCGGACTGGCAGTACGCAATCGCTTCCTGGACCGCCTCTAGGGGCAAATCGAACTCGCGAGCAATCTCGTCAGGTGTCATTGGCTCCGCGCACGCATACCAACCATAAAGGGTCCGGGCGCGAATGCGAGTGCCCTTAACAAAGAGTTGCTTATACGCAGACTTCGCATTGGGAGCGAGATAAACATAGTTTGCCGGCTGCTCGTTCATGGTATGGATTCTACACCGGCGGCCTAATCGACCGCAATGCAGTCCCTCAATACGAACCGCGTCGCGTCGTTTTGGCTCTTGTTCAGTCGAACAATCCTAATTGCAGCCGTGCCTCCTCGGACATGCGACTCATGTCCCAAGGCGGATCCCAGACCAACTCAACATTGACGGAGGTGACGCCGGCTACACCCGCAACACGAGTTTGAACATCGCCGGGCAGAGCGCCGGCGACCGGACAGGCCGGGCTGGTCAGCGTCATGCGGATCGATACTGCTCCCGATGGATCGATTTTCAAATCGTAGATCAGCCCCAGTTCGTAGATGTTGACGGGGATTTCCGGATCGTAGACGCCCTGCAAAGCGGCGATGACGCGCTCCTCAAGTGTGGCTCCGGAGCCGGCAGTCGGGATGGGTGGCGCTGGCGGAGGCGAGGCGTTTCCACCATTCATGGGCAGCGACAGCCGTTGCGGATGCTTGTCGTCCATCGTGGGATATTTCACTCCTTGCGGTCGGTGAGCTTTGCGGCAAAGTGGCGAATGCGCTGGACCATCGCAGCCAGACCGTTTCGCCGGCCCAACGTCAGGTGTTGGTCCAAACCAAGACGTGCGAAGAAGCCCTCGACATCGAAGGAGAGAATGTACCCTGCTTTCTGGCCGGAGAACAAGTGTTCGAGCAGAGCAATCAGGCCGCGCACGAGGTCTGCGTCGCTGTCGGCGAGGAACTCGATCACATCGGCTGTGCCCGGTTTCTTCCGTGCCCACAAATACACGGTGCTCTGGCAGCCACGAACGCGGTTGGTTTCCGTGCGGAACACATCGGGCAGCGGCGGAATCGCTTCGCCGCGCTCCAGGAGATACTGGTAGCGATCTGCCCAGTCGTCGAACATCTCGAACTCTTCGATCAACTCGTCGGCCGCTGCCTGGGGGCTGTCGGCGGCAGCACGGGGATAAGCCGGTTCGACGCCATTAGCCGGTGCGACAGGTTGGTCCTTGGCGAGGGCGTTAGAGATGAGGCTCCGCAGCGCATCGACGAATACGTCGATTTCGGCCGTCGTGTTGTACAGAGCGAACGAGATCCTCGTCGTGCCGGGGATGCCGAAGCGATCCATGACCGGCTGGCAACAGTGATGACCGGTGCGGACAGCGATTCCGTCCAGATCGAGCTTGGTGCCGATATCCAGCGCGGCAATCGGCGGATCATCCACTACGAAGGAGATGACGGCGGCCTTGTGCCGAGCATTGCCGATCAAGCGCACACCGGGGATCTCGCGCATCCGCTCGGTGGCATAGCGCAACAGCATCTCTTCATGCGCCGAAATGCGTTCGCGGCCAAGCGATTCCACGTAATCTAGCGCAGCTCCCAGACCGATGGCGCCGGCGATGTTCGGCGTGCCCGCCTCGAACCGGGCAGGGATATCGGCGTAGGTCGTCTTGGCGAACGTGACGGTTTTGATCATGTCGCCGCCGCCTTGGTAGGGCGGCATGCTCTCCAGCAAAGCTGCTTTGCCGTAGAGAACGCCGATGCCGGTCGGGCCGTAAAGTTTGTGCCCCGACATCACGAAGAAATCGCAATCCAACTCCTGAACATCAATGGGCAAGTGCGGAGCTGACTGGGCACCGTCGAGCAGGACACAAGCCCCGCGCGCGTGGGCCAGTTCGATAACACGTCGAACAGGGACAATGGTCCCAAGCGAGTTGGAGACGTGAGCAACCGAAACCATACGCGTACGATCGCTTAGCAGCTTCTCATACTCATCGAGGAGAAATTCACCCTCGTCGCTGATTGGCACGACCCGCAGGACTGCCCCCGTCTGTTCGCACAGAATCTGCCAGGGCACGATATTGGAGTGATGCTCCAGCGCCGAGAGGATGATTTCGTCGCCGGCGCGGAGGTTGGCACGACCCCAGCTCTGGGCAACGAGGTTAATGCCTTCGGTAGTGCCGCGGGTGAAGATAATCTCGCGCGGCTCGGCGGCTCCGAGGAAACGACATACCTTCTGCCGCGCCTCCTCATAGGCGCGGGTGGCCCGTTCGCTCAGCAGATGGACGGCGCGGTGAATGTTGGCGTTGTCGTTGCTGTAATAGTGCAGCAGCGCATCGAGAACGGCCTGCGGTTTCTGCGTGGTGGCCGCATTGTCGAAGTAGATGAGCGGTTGGCCGTGGACCTTGCGGCTCAGAATGGGAAAGTCCGCGCGAACGCGCATCACGTCGAGTCCTCCGGCCGGGTTGGTGGGCGCGGGCGAGACGCCTGCCCCACCGCGAATCAGGGAAGGCGGATGAATGCTCATGCGTCCTCCTCGCCGGCATCAATCGCCGGCAAATGATGAGCTTGAAGCAAGCTGCGTTCCAGCTCTTCGCGCACCGTCTCCACCTTGATGCGGCTGACGATATCGTTGGCGAAGGCATAGGTAAGCAGGCTGCGCGCCTCGGCCAGACCGACGCCACGCGATCGCAGGTAAAAAATCGATTCGGCGTCGAGCTGGCCAACCGTGGCGCCGTGTGTGCATTTCACGTCGTCGGCGTAAATCTCCAGCTGCGGCTTGGTGTTGATGGTAGCGTCGTCGGACAAGAGCAGCGTCTGATTGGTCTGCTTGGCGTCGGTCTTCTGAGCGTCCTGGCGAACGTAAATCTTGCCGTTGAAGACGCCCCGCGCCTTGCCGTCGAGGATGCCCTTGTACAATTCGTGGCTTGCGCAATGCGGATACGCGTGATCGATCAGGGTGTGATTATCCACCAGCTGTTCGCCGCCGGATTGATACAGGCCGTTGAGTGTGCATTCGCCGCCTTCACCCTCGAATGCGGCGTTGATCTCATTGCGGACCCATTGCCCGCCGTGCGTCACGGCGTGCGATGAGAAACGAGCGGCTCGGCCGATTTGCACTTGCATGGCGGCCAAATGAAACGCCTGATTGCCTTCCCGCTGCACCTTGTAATGATCGACATGAGCGCCGGCGCCGACGACGATTTCCGTGACGGCGTTGCTGAGATAGGTGCTTTCCGCCGGACCGCTGTAATTCTCGACCAGCGAAACCTGGCAGTTTTCGCCGAGGATGATAAGAGCGCGGTGGTGCCAGACACGACTGTCAGCATCCCTGGCGGCTATGAAATCGAGAAAGATAGGCCTGTCGATCACCGTGTCCGACGGAACGTACAGGAAAGCACCGTTGCGCAAAAAGGCCGTATTCAGAGCGATGAAGGGATGTTTTTTCCAGTCGGCGTGCCGCGCCAGATGTGGCTCGACGAGGGCAGCGTGTTTGCGCAGCGCCTCAGACAGATTGCAGACGACGACACCTTTGGGCACATGTGGGATACGGAGCACGCATGCCTTCTCTGTGTGCTCCTGCGACGCCGGCTTGAACGGTATTCGAGCCAACGACGCGATAGGAGTAAAGCGCCATTCCTCGTCGCGCGGTCCGGGCAACCCTAGCTCAGCGAAGCGCGCGGCGGCAGTCTTGCGGAGGCGATGCACCGCTGGCGTGCCGGATGCGGACAGTTCGGGTTCCAGGCGCTCGAAATCGGCCAGATAGGTATTCTGTCGTTCCATCACTTCCGTCACCGTTGCACCCTCGCTCCTTACGCCGACTCGCGGAAGTCGTCTTCCAACCACCTGTAACCCTTCTCTTCCAACTCCAGTGCCAACTCCTTGCCGCCCGATTTGACGATCCGCCCACGCATCAAAACGTGTACTCGATCGGGCACAATGTAATTGAGCAGCCGCTGATAATGCGTGATGACGATGATTGCCCGATCGGGACTGCGCAGGGCGTTCACTCCGTCGGCCACTGCCTTCAAGGCGTCGATGTCCAGCCCCGAATCCGTCTCGTCAAGGATGGCCAGACGGGGATCGAGGACCGCCATCTGGAAGATTTCATTGCGTTTCTTCTCACCGCCGGAAAAGCCCTCGTTGACGGGGCGTTTGAGCAAATCCTCGCTCATGTGGATGAGCTTCATCTTATCTTTGACCAGCTTCAAGAATGCACGGGCGTCATACTCCGGCAGGCCACGATGCTGGCGAACAGCGTTGACCGCTGCCTTGAGGAAGTAGGTATTGCTGACGCCAGGGATCTCGACTGGATACTGAAATGCGAGAAAAATGCCCTCACGCGCCCGCTCTTCCGGATCGAGTTCAAGCAGATCCTTGCCATCGAAGCGCACTTCGCCTTGGGTCACTTCGTAGGCATCGCGGCCAGCGAGGACGCCAGCCAGTGTGCTTTTGCCGGAGCCGTTCTCGCCCATGATGGCGTGGACTTCACCGGCCTTCACTGTGAGGTTGACCCCACGAAGGATTTCCTTGTCTTCAACACGGGCATGTAGGTTTTTGATTTCGAGCATCGTTTTGATCTCAACGTCTCGTTAGGTCGCTCGCCGAATTCCGAAGACCCGCACCATGCAATCTCCGGGATCGACATGAAAGAGATACTCAAGAGGATCGTCCCTGTAGGTGCGAAAGATACCGAAAGGATTCCCCTTGGTATGGGCATCATTTCCCAATTCCCGCTCGATCCGGTTAGAGGCATCCGCCACCTCCTGCTGATCCCCGGCTCGATTCCAGATGCGTGCTAATTGATTCTCTGCCATCTTCTCCATGACAACCGTGTATTTCATCCTTGAATCGCGCCGGCATGAATGCGCTTCCAAACCTCGGCCAGGGGTAGGCCTGGATCCCGCTCCTCGGCCAAGTCCCGCTCTGCCGCGGCCAAATCGAAGTACTTCGCTGCGCGCTCGTCCTTCTCTTTCTCGTCCGCAAACACGGGGGTGAACCGCCCTATTACCTTGCCGTCCGGATCGCGGATTTCCGCTGGCTCCATAACGCCGGCCAATCGTTCCAGCAATGCTTGATCCGCTGTCAGTTGGTTCATGGTTCGGCTCCCTTCGCGCTCCGGGTTGTTATGTCACCCCACGCTGCCTTCCAAACTCACCCCAAGCAGTTTCTGCGCCTCGACGGCGAACTCCATCGGCAGGTTCAAGAACACCTGTTTGCAGAACCCGTTGACGATCATGTTCACCGCGTCCTCGGCCGACAGACCGCGCTGCTTGCAGTAGAAAATCTGGTCCTCGCCGATCTTCGACGTGGACGCTTCGTGCTCCACCTTGGCCGTGCTGTTTTTCACTTCAATATAGGGGAACGTGTGCGCTCCGCAGCGATCGCCCAAAAGCAGCGAATCACACTGGCTGTAATTGCGCGCTCCCGTTGCGCCCTTCTGCACCTTCACCAGGCCGCGATACGTGTTTTGACCATTGCCGGCGGAAATGCCCTTGGAAACGATGGTGCTTTTGGTGTTCTTGCCGATGTGGATCATCTTCGTGCCGGTGTCGGCCTGCTGCTTGTGGTTGGTCAGGGCCACCGAGTAGAACTCGCCGATCGAGTTATCGCCTTGCAGGATCACGCTGGGATACTTCCAGGTGATGGCCGATCCTGTCTCCACCTGCGTCCAGGAAATCTTCGAGCCGAAGCCGCGACAGGCACCGCGCTTGGTCACAAAGTTGTAAACGCCGCCGCGTCCTTCCTTGTCACCCGGATACCAGTTCTGCACTGTCGAATACTTGATCTCCGAGCGTTCGCCGACCGCAACCAGTTCGACCACAGCAGCATGCAGCTGATTCTCGTCGCGCATGGGAGCCGTGCAGCCTTCCAGGTACGAAACATACGCTCCCTCTTCGGCGACGATCAGCGTTCGCTCGAACTGACCCGTACCGGCCGAGTTGATGCGGAAGTACGTGGATAGTTCCATCGGACAACGGACGCCCTTGGGGATGTAACAGAACGAGCCATCGCTGAACACCGCCGAGTTCAGTGCGGCGAAAAAGTTATCGTTGGCCGGAACCACTGAGCCGAGATACTTGCGCACCAGTGCCGGATGCTCGCGCACCGCCTCGGAGAACGAGCAGAAGATGATGCCCTGCTCGGCCAGCGTCTTCTTGAACGTCGTCGCCACCGACACGCTATCAAACACGGCATCGACGGCCACGCCGGTAAGCCGCTTCTGTTCATCGAGCGAGATGCCGAGCTTCTCGAATGTCTTACGCAGTTCCGGATCCACCTCATCGAGACTGTTGAGTTTCTTCTTCAGCTTTGGGGCCGAGTAGTAGATGATGTCCTGGTAATCGATGGGAGCGATTTGCAGTTTCGGCCACCAGCGTGGTTCTTCCATCGTTTTCCAGTTGCGGAACGCCTTCAAGCGCCATTCGAGCAGCCAGTCCGGCTCGTGTTTCTTGGCGGAGATAAGGCGGACGATGTCCTCATTGAGTCCACGCGGCACGGTCTCCGTCTCGATGTCGGTCACGAAGCCGTGCTGATATTCGCGGTTGGCGAGTTCCTGAATAGTACTGGTCGCGGTCGTCATCGGATTTCCTATGCCATAGTTTCCATCTGAACGATCATCATGTGCGGACGGCGGAGCCCAACGTGAGCAGGGCGTCCGGAAGCTCCAGGGCCTGGGCGTGCAGTTGCGTGCGGAGGCGTTCGGCAATCTGCTCTTGCGATTGCAGCAGGTCGGCCAGCGTCACCTGATCGAGCAAATGGCGCATCCACTGTTCGAGGGTCTGCCAGATCACTCGCAGGGTACAGCTTTCGCTGTGAACGCAGGTGCCCGTCGTATCTGGACTGGCATGCCGCTCGCAGTAACCGGGGTCCTCAAAGAGCGGCTCGCTGAGTGAACGCATCACCTCTCCCAGCCGCACCTCGCCGGCTGGCCGAACCAGATGATAGCCGCCGGTTCGGCCACGTGTACTGGTAATGAGACCGGCTTGCCGAAGCACGGACAACAGCTTGGCCACGTAGGGCGGCGACAGTTTCTCGGCCTCGGCGATCTCGGGGATCGTCAACGCCTGCCCCTCGCCTGCTCGCGCTAAACGCAGCAGGCACCGTAAGCCATATTCCTCTTGGGCGGTAATCTTCATGCTGACCTCCTACCTGTGCGCCTGGTTACATCCTTTATTTTATGAATCTGCACTTTTCTGTCAAGAATTAACGTAATATCTTGGCTGGGCCTCGTTTGCGACGATTGTTTCGACGGGGTATAGCGAGGACCATCCGCGCCTCGGCTTCGGACGACAGCGAAATGTCTGTGGATCTGTTCTAAAACTCGTTGCTCATCCTGATGTGTCTTCGGAAATTCGCTGGCCTGAGCCGGCGCGGCGCAAGATAATGACCTTCAATCTTTTGGAGGTACGCACCGTGTCGGAAGAAACGCGCATCTTGGCGGGGCCTCTTCCCAAAGAAGAGACGCGCATGCATCTGAACCCTCTTCCGCGAGAGGGGCAATCCGAACAGAGGCTCTTGCGGCAGGCGTGGACATGGTGCCGCTCCCCCTGGCTCATCCTTTCCCTTCTTGGGATCATCGGGCTTCAACAGTGCCTCTTGCTGAGGACGTCCTCAGAGCTTTCAGAACAGCGAAAGATTAGCGAGCGTCTGGGCCGTTTACTGTCGCGCAGCGAGGTGGAAATTCTGAAACTGATGGACAAGGCCGACAAAGTGCATCAGGCTCTTCACGAACAAGTCAAGTAACTACAAGGAAGTTCGGACTCAATCCTGCCCTGGCACTTCGTCCGTTGCACAAGAACGCCCTCTCTTGCAAAAGAACTCAGGCTATCCGGGGCATATTTGTGCAACGCGGCGAACGCCTTGTCATTTGACAATGGCAGTCAAGAGTGCGGGGATAAGCGGTGCCAGAGCACTCAGATTTGGCCCATCATACGGCTTGCTTGGCGGCTGAGGGATCGGATGCGCGCCGCCCCAGACGAACGGGCCTGGTCTCGCACAGTCGATGATTTCTTTCCGCAATTGGTGACGGTGTTCCTTTCGTTCTCCTCTCCGCTGCGGATCTAGGACCACACATCCTGACGTGAATGAAAAAACCAGAACAAGAAACACCATCGGAAATCTCATGAGAATCCAACCTCAATGAAGCGAGTCCTTTGTATCGCGGTTATCGGCAAATAATGCGCGCGAATTAAGGCAAGTCATCCGTGAGTTCCCATTGAGATTCCGCGCCTGCCATTCTATCACTTGGTCAAAAACACCACCTCCTGCACAGATGCTCGGTTGGGGGCGTACTTGTGCAAAGTCCCGTTTCAATCCTCCGTATTCTTCGCCAATCGTTACTCATTTTTAAATTAGATTATGCCCGGCTTCGATTCAGGCGCCTGTTTTTTCTCCGGACTGGCAACGGACGCGACTCCACGAATCCACTGGCCCGCGACCGGGCGGCATGGCGCTTCCGCTACCAAGAATGGATTTGGTTCCGGAAAGACAAATACAGTGCCAGCGCTGACCATGATTTAGCGCTCACTGGCATCGCTCTTGCCTCTCTCTATCAGTAGATAGACACCGCTGGACCGACCGGAGAGATCGCCATGTCACCTATACCGGCTGACGAGCAACACTGGAGCGACAGATGGCGCAGGAGACACGAATTGTGCCACCGGATAGAGTGCGTTATCGCTCGCGGAGATCGTCTCGTAGCCGAGCTGCATCAGATCAGAGAATCACTGGCCGAACTGGACAAACGAGTCGCCGCCCTTAAAGGCTCCCTTTGGCCAATCGATAAGAGAGAATAGCACTCACCTTCGTCTGCCATTTCTGCATCTGCCATTCTGACGTTTTTGTGCAGCCGGTCACGTTTTTGTGCAGAACCGCGTTTTTGTGCAAAGTCTAACAATGTGACTTTGCACAAGAACGCAGCCTTGCACAAAAACGTGATGGGCTGCACAAGAACGCCAGAATGGCAGGTGCAGAAATGACGACTCGGTGGGGATGTGGCCAGCGGTGGCAACTCGGATATGGTGCTACTGCAAGCGATCCAGCTTGCATAGCTCCTGGATGGGAACGGCGAACTCTAAATCTACCATTACGTCAGATTTCGTGAGAACTTCTACGCATTTGGCGAACTCACACAGCCAACTCATCATGTGCCTTGGGTTGGTAAACGGAACGCCCATCTCAACGACGTTGAACGGCGCGCTGCATACCTTGCACCTGCCGTCCTGGAAGCACTTTTCCAAACGGTCTAGGGTCACTTCTGTTACAGCTCCGCAGCCCGGGTGTTTGCAGACGAGACGGACGGTGGCAATCTCGTTCAGTTTGAAGGTGCGCATCAACTTCTCGCTCACGGCTAACCTCACTTTCTGCCCTCATTTTATGAATTTCGCTCTACAATAACTCCATCGGGAAGGCGGGAGTAGCTACCCGCTAAAGCCTGCCTGTCGTGCCTCCGTCTGTACTCCCGGAGGACGACAGGCAGGCGGCCCCGAACGGGAGTACAAGTCATGCCAGACGATGCTGCCAAGCTACAGGCATACAAAGTTGCCCTTGGCAAAGTACGGGAATGTCGTGCTGAGTTTCTGAGGCTCACGGAGCCATTCGCCAGAATCGCTTCCTTTGTGGAGGGGTGGAAAAACAATTCTTCTAAGATTGCCCCGCTTGCGCGTAACAGCTATCGGTCTATTCAACTTGAGGAAGGACTGCTTGAGTTCGGGAACCTTGCCAAACCGCTTGGAATAGACAAGTACGTGATGCAGATCAATCGTGCTTATCAGGAGTGGCGAACGGCACTTGACGGTGTGCAGGCAGCGCACCATGACCTCTCGGATGAGGACAAGCAGCTGTGCCCACTAGAAAACGTTTCTTTCTGATTGCTCAGAGATAGTAGACCCCGTTCTCGCTCGCGCCGATGGGTGCTCGATGCCCATGTTTGTTTCGGAGAGAAACGGCCACGGTTTTCCCAGTGATCTTGCCGGCAAGACTCAAGAGAACTTCAAGAATCGCCTCCAAGACATCCCGGTCAGAGAAGCGGCCTTCTTCGATAACTTGAGCAAGGTCGCGGCCAAAGTCTTCGGGTCGCCGCACAGGGTCCATCGACCGCTCGGCTGCTTTGCCAGGACCAGACCGTTTTTCTTTGCGCTGCGTTGGCATTAGACGCCCTCTTGCGATTGAGAAGCGTCCCATTTGTTCCAAATCTACCAAGACCGAGCAAATCGCGCTTACGCTTAATTTCCTGTTATCGCCAGCGTCAACAACTCTTCCCCATCCTACTATTCTGAAGCGCCACGGCGTTCAAGAGCCGAGACGCCGTATTGGCCGCTCCGCAAAGATGAATGCTCCCAGCGCAATCCTCGCTCGATTGCGAGGCATTTGTTAGCGAGGATCGCTCAGAAACATGCCCAAAGAAATCGACGTAAATCCGCTACTGCCATTTACTTACGACGATATACTGTATATACTTACATCAGAGAAAAAGAAAGCCCCCGCCGTTGCTGATAACAACGCCGAGGGCAGATGCAACAGGCGCGTGAACGCCGGAAGCACCCTCAGTAGCAATTCTAGCGTTCCGCCCTCCGAATTGGGAAGGGAACGCTCCATGACGCCCTCCGATGCCCGCCAGCAAAGAGCGTTAGAAATACTCGCCACCGGCAAGATTGATCGGCAGGGACACATCTTCTTCGTGCCAAGTCAATCCGGCAAACCACGCCGATCCGTCATGCTCGATCCAACTCCTTCATGCGACTGTGCGGATTTTGAGACTCGACAACTACCCTGTAAGCATATCCTTGCCGTACAACTGTTCTTAGAGCGGGAGAAGAACGGAGAGCCGTTGCCTCCGCTGCTCGAAGTGCCTCCGTCGCCGAAGCGTCCGACCTACAAGCAAGATTGGGTCAATTACAATCTTGCTCAGACGAACGAGAAGGATCACTTCCAGCAGCTACTTGCGGACCTCTGCCGGAACCTACCGGACTTGCCCGCTGCGAAGACGGGGCGCAAGCGTATTCCATTGGCCGACGCTCTGTTCGCTGCCGTGTTCAAGGTTTATTCCACGTTGTCAGCGCGGCGCTTCATGTGCGACCTGGAGGAAGCCAGCCGGCGCGGTTACATCAAGCACGTTCCGCATTTCAACAGCGTCTTGAACTGCCTGGAAAACCCAGACGTAACGCCGATCCTCTTCGATCTTATCCGACAGAGCGCTCTGCCTCTCCGCGAAGTCGAGACGGATTTTGCCGTAGATTCAAGCGGTTTTCTAACGACGCACTATACCCGTTGGTGGGATCTTAAGTATGGGAGCGTGAAGCAGCAAGCGGAGTGGGTGAAGTGCCACATCATCACTGGCGTTAAGACTAACGTGATTGCCGCCGTGGAGATTCTCGACAAGCGGGCCGGAGACGCGCCGCGCTTACCACCACTGGTTCGCGCTGCTGCAAGGGCTTTCGTATCAACGAAGTGAGTGCTGACGCGGCCTACGGGAGCCGTGAAAACTGCGATGCCGTCGCGGAAGTCGGAGGCCAGTTGTACGCCGCGTTCCGATCGAATACCTCCGGCAGAGTTGGCGGGTTGTTCGAGAAGATGTTCCATCTGTTTTGTCTCAATAAGGAAGAGTACCTCAAGCATTATCACAAGCGGTCCAACGTCGAAAGCACGTTCAGCATGGTCAAACGGAAGTTTGGGGATTCGCTGAGGTCGAAGACCGAGCCGGCACTTGTGAATGAAACCTGCGCGAAGCTATTGGCCCATAACGTCGTCGTGATCGTTCATGAGATGTACGAGTTGGGAATTGAGCCGATCTTCGGGGCGAAGCCAGAGGGCGAGCAGCCACGGCATGTCCTCCGGTTCCCCGGATGACGAGCAGGCGCGGATAGATTTTGAGATCCCCTCCGTCAGCACGGATGGTAGTAGAAGTACACCGCCGCCAGCAAGGGAAGGGCCAGTAATGCCAGGGAAAGACAGTAACACAGCGTCGCTCGCTCTAAGTTTTTCGCTTTGCTTTCGTTCGCCATCAATTGAGATTCACAGGCATAGTGCCATTGTCCTAGGAAGTCGGCCCCTGACTCCTCTTCGGCACAACTAACCGCCGCCTCAATCGAGGGCATCCTGGGAACGGAGTTAGGCTTACGCACCCAAGCTGCAAAAAATACCGACAAGACGGCAAGAAAGATCGCCGGGAGCGCCCAGAGGATAAGATAGGTGTTGCTTGCGTCTGCCTTCGCAAGAACACCCAAGGAGAATAGCCCTATCCCGCCGCCAAGATACTTGATGATGCTGTCTGCCTTGTCATCCAATGACGCGAAGTGCTTATTTGTTTCGCTCCAAAGCGACTTGGCATGGTCAATCGCCCAGCCGTAATCAACCCCCTCTTTGGCGCGGAAATTCTCCAGGAAAGCCTTCGCCTTCTTGTGCCGATCGCTCTGCTCGATATGGGCAGGAATGACATTGTAACTATCGGTCGTGCTCACAGTGCCACCCCCGGCTTATCCTCTTTTTCTTGGCGTGTGGCTGCGCTTCGTCCACCCTGGTATGAGCCGATGCGGAGAAGGTGCTCTTGGCGGAGGGGGAGGAGGAGGTAGCGGTGGCGGAGGTGGCGGAGATGGAGGGGGTGAAGATGCGTGCGTGCCATTTTGGCAATTAACCACTTTGCTACTCCTGGGCGGGATCAGCCTGCCTCTCGCTCGCCGGGAGTAAAACAGCGACGCGAGAGGCAGGTTAAGCCGGGGATCAGCCGGCAAATCCCGATACACTCATTCTACCGAACCGACCTCATCATGTCTGCCAAGTCGGCAGTTGCACAAAAACTCCTCATCCTGCACAAAAACGCGGGCGATCCGGAACGTTCTTGTGCAAAGTCTAACAATGTCTATTTATTCTCGCTCTCTACCGGATAACCAGGCGATTCTCTGCACTTTTCAAGCAAATAAATCGAAAAAATCGCTCAGAAACCATTGACTGATATAGGGAACATATTTACACTATAACTACGTGGTCATGAGGGACGACAAGACAAGGACAACGACAAACGAAAGTCCCAAGGACAGGAGAGGAAACGATGGAAAGTTGGCGCAAAGTATGGCGGGAAGGCGTGGCACCGTTGCTATCGACAACGGGTTTGGAAGCGCTGCAGTCGGCACTGAAAAACGATGATGCCCGCTTGCTCCAAGGCTCAACGACTACGCCACCGCCCTTGCAATGTGTGCAGGATTGGCCGGTCGAGGCTGCCTGTGCGCTGGGCTTCTGCGGCTGGCAAGGGGATGGACTGGAAACCGTCGCCGAGGTTGAGGAGTTCTTCGCCCGCACCTGCTTTGAGATCGATCAACGGCTCGGCGAACCAGCCGCTTGCCGCTGGTTTCTGAATTGGTTCGACGAAACGCCGCGCGACCAGATGCGCGAGCAGCTGTTGGCCGAGGTCCAGCGCGCCCTGGCTCAAAGACGCTCGGCGGATGAGGGCACGGAAGAGGAAAGCGATAGCGAGATCGCGGCCGCCTGATCAGACACGCAACGGAACAGAGAAGAGGCTGTCAGGGGGACTTTCCCTATCCCTCACACATCGAAACTGGAATCAGTGAAAGGATCCGAATCATGTTATGCCGGCACTGTCAGCGTGTGAAATCGAATCGTCCGCGGGGTCTGTGCTGGTCGTGCTATTACACGCCCGGCGTCCGCGAACTGTATCCGTCCACAAGCAAGTTCGCGCGCCGAGGTGTGGACGATTTCAACGGTCAGCCTCGTCTGCCGGTCCAGCCGACCGACGCTCCGCCCGGTTCGCCGGAAAAAGTGGCCGTGCTTGAAGAACGGGCTCGCCTGGGGGTCTCACTGTGGCACCCGCTCGATGCACCGATGGACACGGAGAGCCGCTTACTTGGAGTCGCGGGATAATCGAACTGCTGATGGAAGCCTCATAACGCCGGCAATGAAGCTGTTCTTGCTGGCGTTTTTTATTTCCGCTTTCAGAGGCTGGCAGTGTGGCGGAATGGCGGAGTGGCGGAGTGGCGGTGCCTTGACCGCACCGACATTCCTGGTACATTTGCATCGTTCCCCCACTCTGCGTCCTGTTCTCATGATCGGGCCGGTCATGTCCTACCACGTGCGTGTGAAAATCTGCGGCATAACCACGGCTGAGGATGCCCGACAAGCTGCGTCGCTGGGAGCCGACGCGATCGGACTGAATTTCTATGCGGGTTCGCCGCGCTGCGTCGAAGCGAGCGTCGCTCAGATCATTTTGCGAGACCTACCCCCTTTCGTGTCCACTGTCGGCGTCTTTGTCGAAACTCCATTGAGCAAGATTATCGAGACCCTTCGTGGCCTGGACCGCATTCATATCATTCAGTGGCACGGCAAGAATCCCGAATTGGGCGATTGCTTTCCCTATCGCTTCGTCCGGGCGTTTGCGGTGCGCGATGAATCCAGTCTGGACGCGATCCAGCGTTATCTCGACGCTTGCCGAGCGATTGAGTGCTTGCCGTCAGCGCTGCTACTAGACGGCTATGCTACCGGCCAACACGGCGGCACCGGACAAACGGCTCCCTGGCAGCTGTTGGAGTCGTTTCGACCGGGTGTTCCCATTATCCTTGCGGGCGGCCTGACGCCGGACAATGTAGCGGAGGCGATCCGCATCGTGCGGCCCTACGGAGTGGATGTGGCCAGCGGTATCGAAAGCGCGCCGGGTCGCAAGGATGCCGAGAAGATGCGCCGCTTCCTCACCAATGCCCGCGAAGCCGCGGCCCGCCTGGCGTAGCACAAAATCTCTCCTCCCGTAAATAAATTCAGCACTTCTTGCATGGCTTCCGGGCAGGAAAGTGTCGGCGAAACCAATCGTCCCTTGCAATGTGACGGATTACAACCACTTGCTTGGCAAGAATTTAACTATTGCCCACGCCGAGGATGCCTGGGAAAGCTCCCGTGCGGCATCATCTTTGCTTTTCTTAACCTGTTTCCTTGCCAAATCGTAAGGATCTTGTTAAATTATAATGAAAGTTCATGCGCTGATGAGCCGTTTTTTCCTTGACTACAATAGAAAAACACGTAGCTATATGACTCTGATGCTCATGTGTTGTTTCGAGGATGATTCTCCGTGAAGTGTCCTCCTGCACCTGCAACGGCTGTAGGTGATAGCAGGAGTTTGTCTGACTTATGATGTCTCTTTTCCAGCCCTTTTGGGGAAGTGAGGTCTCATGGCAAGATTCTTATGGAAGACTCGATGTTTGAGTCTATGCGGAAACAGAGAGAGATCGCGTGGCTTCACGTTGATAGAGCTGCTGGTGGTGATCGCTATCATCGCCATCTTGATCGGTTTGCTCCTGCCCGCTGTCCAGAAGGTGCGCGAGGCAGCCAACCGCATGCAGTGCCAGAACAACCTCAAGCAATTGTCGCTGTCGCTCCAGAACTGCGCCGGCACGTTTAACGGCAAACTTCCGCCGAGCTATGGCAGTTTCCCGGTGCCTGGCCAGAACAACGGCTGTGGCGCCGCACTCAGCGCCGGCAACGGCTTTGGCGGTGCGCTGTTCCATCTGCTTCCCTTCCTCGAACAACAGAACCTGTATAACCTCTCGCAGTGCAACAGCGGGTCCTACGACGTCGAAGATGGCGGCTCGAAACTGGGTGGCGTCAATGGAATCGTGACCGAGAGAGCGGTCAAGACCTACATTTGCCCGTCGGACCCCACGGCGAACAACGGTAATCCCAACATCTGGCTGGGGGCCGTGGGCAGCTACTGTTTCAACGGAATGATCTTCCAGATGAATTGGCCTCTGCTTGGAAAGAGTTTCCCACTGTCGAATTTTCCGGCGAGCATGCCGGACGGCACGTCGAACACCATCTTTTTCAGCGAGCAGTACGCCGGGGCTAACCCATTGTTTCCACCCGCAAAGACGGCCCCCTCCAACAATAGCCTGTGGTTTTCTGATTATCCCGCCTTCCAGGCTCCCGCTGGGTCGAATACCGATTGCGGCGCCGTCACTCCAGCTCTGGTGGGGCCGGGTTATCTACCGCTCTTCTCACCGCAGATCTCCTATTGCACGAGCAACACTATGACCGGCGGTTGGAGCGTGTGCATGTGCCGGCCGACATCGCCGCACACCGGTGGGATCAACGCCGGCATGGGCGATGGCAGTGTCCACTTCGTTGCCCAGGGAATCAGTGGCAATACGTGGTACTTTGCCTGCACACCCAATGGAGGAGATATTCTGGGGCCGGATTGGTAACCAACCCATGGCACGACGAGCAGGAAGCGTAAACGACGGTATGGCCGTCGCTTACGCTTCTTGCTCTTTCGTACTTAATAGAAGGATGAGAGTAAGATGTTTGCACGTTTGTTGACCGGGACAGTTCTTGGGTTGCTCCTGTGCGGATGCAATCCGTCAGGGATGGGACCGCAGGGAGAGGTATCTGGCAAGGTAACCTATCAGGGCAAACCGTTGCCCGGTGGCCGGGTCACGTTCTTGACGTCAAAGGGGCTTATATTTAGCGGCCCTATCGACACGGATGGTAATTACAAGCTCAAAGCATCTGTCGGCGACGCGAAGGTCAGCGTAGACAATAGCATGTTGAAGAAGGACGATTCGCCCAGGGTGGACCTTCGCCATCCGCCCGGAGTCAAGCCGCCTCCCGGCGTTCAAGTGGAGGCAGAGAAGTCCTCGGCCTCGGACATAACCGGAACTTACGTTCCTCTGCCGCCGAAATTTCAAGATCCCGATTCGTCGGGATTGAAGTGCAGCGTGAAATCGGGAACGCAGACATTCGACATCGATCTTTCGGCCAACCCCTAGTCGAGTGTCTGTCGCCTCTCGATCGGATTTCGGAGAAACGGTGTCTGTCCATGCTCTCATCCTCCCAGATAGGCGAACGGCCGATGTTAATAGGCTGGCGTAGGCGACTGACCAGCCTGCTCACGCAGGCCGTTCGCCGCTGGCGCTGGATCGTCTCTGTCTTTCTGGTGGCTTTGATGGCCGGCGTGGGCGTATGGGTCAGTCCCCATGTGCGAGCCTGGCATCACCGCCGTGCCGCACGCGCGGAGGTGCTCCACTATCACAATTCCCAGGCCATACACCATCTGCTTCTCTGTCGCGCTATCTGGCCCCGTGACCCGGAGGCATTGTTGTTGTCCGCCCGGGCCGCGCGGCGCGCCCAGGTCTATGGTGACAGCGATCTTTTACTCCGCATGTATCGCGATGTCCGGGGCCGGGATGAGGCTTACACGTTCGAGCACCTCTTGCTTACTGCCGAAAGCCACGTGGACGAAGTCTCTGAGACCTGCTGGAAGTGCGTGGAAGAGGGCCGGTTCGACGGCCCACTGTTGATGGAAGCACTGACACGCGGCTATCTAAGGCAATACCGACTCGGCCAGGCGCGGCTTTGCCTCAACCGCTGGAAAGAATTGGAGCCGGATAATCCACAGCCCTTTTATCTTGAGGGACTCTTCCTCCTCGACTATCTCCATGACTCGCCCGATGCCGTCAACAGCTACCGTCGCGCCGTCGAGCTGGATGGGGACCATGAGGAAGCACGACTGGGCCTGGCGGTCGCTCTCCTGGAGTGTCGAAACTTCGCAGAAGCAACCGAACATTTCGAGCGCCTCCTTCGGAGTCAGCCCGAGCACCCGCGCGTGCAGGTAGGTGTCGCCGAATGCCGCAACGGCTCCGGCGACACTGCCGAAGCGACGCGGGTTGTAGACGAGGTCTTGGCCCGGTATCCGAACTTGTCTCCGGCGCTGTCGCTCCGCGGGCAGCTTGCCCTGAAGAATGGACAATGGCGAGAGGCGGAAGTTGCCCTGAAACAAGCTCTTCGCGGCAATGCGCTCGATCACCGCGCTCGATACAGTTTAGTTCTCTGTCTGGAGCAAAGCGGACAGGAAGAGGCGGCCCGACGAGAGCGGCAACAGCTGCATCAGATGGAGCAGGACGTGGCGCGATTCCATGAAATTGTCACCAAGGAAATCGCGGAGCGGCCCACCGATCCCGCTCTGCATTGCAAGCTCGGCCAACTTCTTCTGCGCAGCGGCCAATATGAGGAAGGCGTCCGCTGGCTGCAAAGTGCGTTGCATCTCAATCCCCACTATGCTCCCGCGCAGCAGGCTTTGGCAGAGAGTCTAAGCCAGGCAAACGGCGAAGTGCAACCAACTTCGCCTTGACGCTCCCCAAGTCTTGTACAACAATTCATGGCTCTTAGAAAGGCGCTATGGATCGACGCGGCTGTTCGGGTATGGGACCCGACACCCGATACCCGAATCCTTGTTCCCTTGGAGTAATTGATGACCACAGCCACAAAAAAAGCCAGTTGCGATGTCCATGATCCCAAACTCGCCCCGCAGGGCAAAAAACGCATTCTCTGGGCCGACAGCGACATGCCGGTGCTCTCGCGCATCCGGGAGCGGTTCGCCAAGGAAAAGCCACTGAAGGGACTGCGCATGTCGGCGTGTCTGCACGTGACGTGCGAGACGGCCAATCTCATCCGTACGCTGGAAGCCGGCGGCGCGGATGTCGTGCTGATCGCCTCCAATCCGCTCAGCACGCAGGACGACGTTGCCGCCAGTCTGGTGCAGGACTTCGGCATCTCGGTGCACGCCATCCGCGGCGAGGACAATGATACGTATTACAAGCACATCGTCGCTGCCCTGACCCACGAGCCGCACGTCACGATGGACGACGGCGCCGATCTGGTTTCGGCCATGATTTTCGTGGCCCTGGAGCGGCTGGATGACGTGCATCCGCAAGTGAGAGCCTGGGCCCAGAAACTGCCACCAGCCGAGCGACAACGGCTCATCACTCAGATCGCCGGCAGCATGGAAGAGACGACCACCGGCGTCAATCGTCTCCGCGCCATGGAGCGCGACGGCGTGTTGCGTTTCCCGGTCATCGCGGTCAATGACGCCCAGACCAAGCACTTTTTCGACAATCGCTACGGCACGGGCCAAAGCACCATCGACGGCATCATCCGGGCGACGAACGTGCTGTTGGCCGGACGCAAGGTCGTGGTCTGTGGCTATGGCTGGTGTGGCAAGGGCGTGGCCCTGCGGGCGCGTGGCCTGGGCAGCAACATCATTGTCACCGAAGTCGATCCGATCCGCGCCCTGGAAGCGGCGATGGACGGCTTCCAGGTGATGCCGCTGGCCGAAGCAGCACCAATCGGCGACGTGTTCATCACCGTCACCGGCAATGCCCACATCATCCGCCGCGAGCATTTCGTGAAGATGAAGGACGGCGCCCTCGTTTGCAACAGCGGACATTTCGACGTGGAAATTGACATTCCTGCTCTTCGCAATGAGTGCGACAACGTGACGGCCAACGTTCGACCCAACGTCGATGAGTACAAGCTCAAGAAGGGACCGCGAATTTACCTGCTCGGTCAGGGTCGGCTGGTAAATCTCGCCGCGGCCGAGGGGCATCCGCCCAGCGTCATGGATATGAGCTTTGCCACCCAGGCCCTGGCCACCGAGTACTGCATCCGCAACAAGGGCAAGCTGACGCCGGCTGTACATACGGTGCCAGCCGAGGTCGAGGAGTTCGTGGCGCGCCACAAACTGGAGTCGATGGGCATTCGCATCGACGAATTGACCTCGCAGCAACGGAAATACATGAGCGGTTGGGAGCAAGGCACTTGATCGTGTCCCTGTTGGGCCGCACATGCAGCCCATTCTTTCTGAGCCGCGCACGCAGCGCAGCGGAGTAAGTGACCGCCACGCGCCACCGCTT
>DATBHJ010000143.1:0-39163 GCA_036557565.1 Gemmataceae bacterium | reverse complement strand
CGGGCTGGTAAACGGATTGTCCTCATTTGCCCAAAAACATCTCCAGCACGTCCGCTTCCGGACGCGGGATGACGTGGGCGCTGACCAGCTCGCCGTTGGCGCTGGCGGCCTGGGCGCCCGCATCGACGGCGGCACGCACCGAACCGACGTCGCCGCGCACAAAAGTCGTCACGAATGCGTTGCCGATCTGCACCTGACCGGCCAGGGTGATGTTGGCGGCCTTGCACATGGCATCGGTGGCCGCGATGGTCGCAATCAAGCCGCGGGTTTCGATCATGCCCAGGGCCTCGCCGTTGCCGTTGCGGCCGGCGCCGTTGACACTCGCCATTGCTCTTGTCCTCTCAATTAGGGATATTTGTGTGGTGTTTTATGCTCCAGCCATCGCCGGTTTCTTGCTGGCGATGGGCAGCACCGAGCCGAGGTCTTCGTGTGGCCGCGGGATGACCTGAACGCCGACGACCTCGCCGACGCGCGCCGCCGCGGCACTTCCGGCATCGACGGCAGCCTTTACCGCCGCCACGTCTCCAGCCACCAGGGCCGTGACCATGCCGCTGCCGATTTTTTGCCAGCCGATCAACGTCACGTTGGCGGCTTTGATCATGGCGTCGCTGGCCTCGACCAGCGGCACCAAACCCTTGGTCTCGATCATGCCAAGGGCTTCCATGTGGGAACTAGCCATGTGGGTACTCCAAAACGAGGTTTAGCTATTTGAACAATTCAAACCGGGTCGCCCGATTTACGTGACAGGCGTTGCCCTCATCCGTGTCCAGATGCACTTCCAGTTTCGATGCGGGCGACAGTCGCACAAGCAAGCTTTCCAGGACCGCCGGACAATCGCTCACAATGCGCAGGTTCAGTCGATCCCCGTCCTTGACGCCGTAATAGGCCGCATCCGCCGGTCCCATGTGAACATGGCGTTCGTGGCGAATCACGCCGCGTTGCAACTGGATCATCCCCGCTGGGCCGAGCAGATAGCCGCCCGGCGAATCGCGATGGTCGCCGCTCTTGCGAACAGGGATATCCACGCCGAGCATGACTGCGTCGGTAAACGCCAGCTCGACCTGGCTGTGATCGCGGCAGGGACCCAGGATGCGCAGGCCGGTAATCATGCGATGCCGTGGGCCAATCATCGTCACCGTCTCCTCGGCGGCGAAAAAACCATCCTGGTAAAGTGCCCTGTACGGCGTGAGGTTGTGACCCTTGCCGAAAAGGCGCTCGAGGTCATCCTGGGTAACGTGACAGTGGCGAGCCGATACGTTGACAACGAGCTTGGGCGGAGCAGAAATACGCGCGGATGTCACCACGCCGTTGCCGGCATGGCCGTTGCCTGATTGGGCCGACAGGGCCGCACGTACCAATCGTTCGATGGAAGCGCGATCCAGTGTTGCTGTGCTCATGCGTGATTGTTCTCCGACTCGCCGGCCATCAAGAGCCGGACATCGTTCTGTCGCAGCAGTTCGCGCTGTGCCGCGCTCAAGCGATTGTCCACAACGAGAGTATCGATGTCAGTCAGGTTGCACAAAAACGCGAGTGCTTGACGACCGACTTTGGAATGATCGGCCACGACCACGACCTCGTCGGCGCAGCGCATCATCTGACGCTGGGTCTCGACCAACAACAGGTTGCTGTTAAACAGTCCTTTACTCGTGATGCCGCCGCAGCTCATAATTAGCTGATGAACGTGGATGTCCTCCATCATGCGCACTGTCAGCGGTCCAAGAGCAACGCCCGTCTTGGGGTAAACGTAGCCGCCAAGGATGACTAGATCCGTCTCGCGGTTGGCAGCGAACAGGTTCGCGATCGGCAAGCTATTGGTCACGATCTGCAACGAGCGTCCGACGAGTAGCCTGGCTAGCTCCAGCGTTGTCGTGCCGCCGTCGAGCAGAATGGTGTCGCCGTCCTGAATCCGCTCCGCTGCCAACCGGGCGATGGCGCGCTTCTCTTCCAGTTGACTGTCCGAACGTTCCTCCAACGCCGGCAGCGTCGCCGCGTCGCCGACGAAGATGGCCCCACCGTGAGTCCGCCTCAGTAGCCCTTGCCTGTGCCAGTAATCCAGGTCGCGCCGCAGCGTTGATTCGGAGACTTCGATCGTCCGTGCCAGATCCGTCAGCGCGACAAATCCGCGCTCTGTGACTAGATCCAATACGCGTTGACGCCGTTCCTCAACCAACATGGCGACTCCAACGAACTTGAGAGAGTCCTGGCAGTTCGTGACAGATAATGGTAATTTACGGATGATACGAAGCAAGTGTCAAGGATATTTTGCCAAATTTTATCGTTTTCTCTCAATATTCATGATAGGAAAAGAGTGATTTTGAAAGAAAAATTCCAGGATGTGCCGGGAAGAAGCGGCGTTTCAGACGTACCAATCTGTACCTGTTAACGACAAGCCACCGATGCCGTGATCCTCCTTCCCCAGGCGGCTGATATGTTGCCGCGCGCCGCGCGGAGAGCATCGGCCGAGCCTGCCACTCGCAAACGCCAAATCCACTACACCGTCTCGTCCGTCAATTTCCGCGCATCGTCCGTATGAGCCTCCAATCCTGGCAGCCAATTCTCAAGCGTCAGGAACTAATGCTCACGAAAACTTTCGACTTCGCGCACTTTCAGATGGACGTGCTCAGCGGCTCCTTGAGTTCTGCATCTGCGAAAACGTAGCACTGAACGCAGCACGCGCGAAGGAACTAAAACAACCTCCCTCATTCAGATCTGCGCGATTTCGTCTTGACGAATTAACTATTTCGTATAGCCTAAGTAATGGATTAGTTCTGACAAAATCGACTCTCACTTGTTGATCTTCGGCCGTTCATTTGAGAAGGACATCTATAATGGCTCGACCACCTTGCCGGAGTGCCTTAACACTTATCGAGTTGCTGGTGGTGCTCGCGATCATCGGCACGCTCATCGGCCTACTGCTGCCCGCCGTCCAGAAGGTACGTGAGGCTGCCTCTCGCATTCAATGCAGTAACAATCTCAAACAAATGGGGGCAGCCTGCCACAACTTTCACAGCGTTTTTGGGTATTTTCCAAGCGACAATGCCGCTACCGCTCCACCGTATCCCTTCCCGAATACGTGCTGGATTCTCCAAACATTGCCTTTCTACGAACAGCAAAACGCGGTTCAGGCGGTAAGCAACAGCGGCGGGGGCGGAGGAGGAAGTGGGCCGGGAAACGCGAACGGCACCGGCTCACTGGTCCCGGTCAATAACGGCAAGGTCGTACTCAGATTCTTGCTTTGTCCCAGTCGCGGCATTCGAGGCGATGGGCTGACCGATTATAACTACGTCCAGCAGAGTACAGCTGTCCTTTATGGGGCGCCGGTTGGGGTTTCCGCGGGGCTCGTTTCAAACGCCAACGGCACCGCCAATACGGTGATTACCGCCCACCTCGCCTGTAATCCACAAGACTATCCCATCGGGCCGACGAACTGGTATGACTGCATGCAACCGCTCAACGCGCAGAGCATGCAAGACGTTCAGGTCCCTGTGGGGCAGTTCGACCAATTCCTGAGTTCACCGCATTCAGGAGGTAATGCGGTGTTATTTGCAGACGGTCACGTGCAGCTGCTCGATAACGGCTGGCTCACGACAAACCAGCACGTCTGGAACTGGCAGAACAGCATTCCCGTCCAGTTTCCTTAGCAAGTGGCGCAGGTCAGGGTCTACGATCGTCGATGCGTGAGAGCAAATCACTCGGTTGTTTCGGAATAGACGTCATGATTGCTTCGGACAATAACCTCGTCGTCTTGAGTCATGTTCCGGGTAGAATTCGTCTGCATGTACCGTGGGGCATGGCAGAAGGCAGGGGCTTCATCCAAAACCGTATTCATCGAATCGACGGCGTCCAGCGAGTGCAAGTCAACCCGCTGACTGGCAACGTTCTTGTGCATTTTGACCACAGATTTATGAATCAGAAGGTTCTCTTGGCCAAAATGACCGCGATTCTTGAGGAACTGAGCAATGAAAAATCTCCGGGATTGGATAGCCGCTCAACGATAACTCCGCCAGCAGACGCCGCCTGTTCGCCGGCTCGATTCGTTGTGAGTGGCCTTCTGGGACACGCGATTGTGGACTCGCTCTGGTTTGGCGCCGGCTTTCTGGGTTCAGCGATGGGCTTACCCTTGGCCGGGCTTGGCCCGTTGCACGTCCTCATGGACATCGTGGTTTGGGTGAACGCTCTTTCCGGCGAACCAGGTTTGAACCACGTCCCAAGCGAAAAGCAGCGCTCCGGTCGAGTTGCCCTCCTGCCGGCCGATCGGTCTACGCGGTTAGAATGATGCGGCACTCCCTGATGGCCGGCCAGGTAGATGACCCTATACTTCCTTAATGGATTACTACCACTACCTGAAGATTCTCGTGCTCGCGCTCATTCAGGGCGCCGCTGAATTGTTGCCCGTCTCCAGTTCGGCGCATGTCATCGTTGCCGAGCGGTTGATGGGACTCGATCCTTCCAGGGCAGATATGGTTTTTCTTCTCGTCATGTTGCACACTGGCACCATGTTCGCCGTCCTCGTCTATTTCTGGAAGCGGTGGCGGAGCATCTGGCTCTCGACATCGACGCCCGCAGAGAGCACGGCGGGAGAATCGCGTTATCACTTCCTGACGATGGTGATCCTGGCAACGGCCGTCACGGGTATAGTGGGCTACGGTCTGAAGATTTTCCTGGAGCAAGTGGTACTGGTGCGCTGGATGGGCCGCGCCAAGGGCGAAGTGGAAGATCTTTTCCGAGAGATACCCTGGGTGGCCACTGCCCTATTCGCGGTCGGTGTCCTCATCATCGTTGCCGGCTGGCGCAAACAAAGGGCAGAGCGAACAAAACTGACGACAGTCTCCACGCTGCTGATCGGGCTGGTTCAGGCCGTGTGTCTACCGTTTCGCGGTTTCTCGCGCTCGGGAGCGACGATCTCCGCAGCGTTGATGTGCGATGTCGAGCGGGCAAGGGCCGAGGACTTTAGTTTCGCCCTGGCCGTGGTGCTGACGCCGCCGGTCATTGCTCGCGGAGTGTACAAACTCCTCAAAGAACGGGCGTTGCAGAGCAGCGGACAAGTTCTGGAACTACTTCAACCAGGCCTGGTTGGTATGGTGTTCAGCTTCCTCGCCGGGCTTGTGGCTTTGAAACTGCTCTCGGCCGTACTGGAAAAAGGGCGCTGGCGCTACTTCGGTTACTACTGCATTATCGCTGCCCTGCTCATGGCGGCCGGCATCGCTTCCGGCGTCCTCGACGCTCCGGAAACAAATCCATCGGACGCAGATCAGGTGGGAGTCTTGAACGTCGTGACTTCTCCGGTCCTCCCGGCTCCTTCCGAGTTGTCTCGCAGCGAATGATTACTGCCCGCCGCGGGTGAGATCGCCTGCGTGAAGATTTCGTCTCGTTGCGCTCCCCAGCAGAGGTCGGCCCAGTATGCGAGTAGGGCGCAAGCCAGCCCTGCAGTCCAGCCGCCAACTACATCGCTGGGATAATGCACACCCAAGTAAGGACGACTGACGCCGATCAGGAGCGCGAGCCCCAAACCCAGGCCGATCACAAGCCGACGCATGGCACGACACTTCAGGCGGCGAGATGTAATGAACGCGACGGCGCCGAAATCCGCCATTGAGTTGAGAGCGTGACCGCTCGGAAAACTCTTGTCTTTGGGCAGGGGAATCATTCGCCAGGCCACATCCGGTCGGGGTCTGCCAACCAATCGTTTGACCGTGTCACCTAGAAGAAAGGCCAATAGAGCAGTCAGGAGCACAATCACTGCCGTGCGCCGTGTCGTCCACAGAAAGCAGCCGATTCCCGTCCCGAGTGTCATCAACAACATCATAATTGGCTCACCCAAGAACGTCATTCCCTTCATGACCACCGTCAACCAGGGAGCGTGATGGTTCTCGAACCAGTATAGGGCGCTGTCGTCCACTGTTTGCAGGATCTCCATGCGCTCTCCTCCCTCGAAGAAGCTCAGTCATTTGCCGGCAGATTACTCGCTCGTTCGGTGGCCCTTCGCAGTGTGGGGCGCGGCCGTTCTTTCCAGTTTTTGACTTCGGTTTGTAACACCTCAATCGCGCGGGACAGCTGGACATCCTCGCCGCGAGGCATCTCGCCTGGCTTGGGCCAAAGAACATGATTCGGGACAGCACCGTTTAGCTCCATATCTTCACCGCTGGTGACGAGGAACCAACCCCGGAACGGCACACGAATAACACCCACATCCATGATGACCTCGGCCCCGGTACTGACGACTCCGCCGGCAGTGGGGACGCCCACTAGCGGACCGCGTTTCAGCCACCGGATCGCGTGGCTGAAAATCTCGGCGTTGCTGAAACTGTTTTGATTGCACAGGACGACGATGGGCTTGTTCCAGGTGGCGTAGATTTTGCGGTCGTGCGGATAGCCCGGTTCGCCGCCGCGCGGCACCGTGATAGCGTGGACTGGCTGAGTCAATGCCGTTAACAAATGATCGGCTGTGTTACCGCCGCCGTTCTCGCGCACGTCGATGACTAGGCCGTCTTTGCCGGCGCCAACGGCGTATAGCTGCGACTCGAACTTGCTGAAATTGACGGCATCCATGACGCTGATATGCAAGTAGCCGAGCGTTGCCTTGGACTCGCGGTCCACTTTGTGGCGATTGGCGTCCAACCAGGCCTGGTAAAGGAGCGGTTGTGCCTGTTCGTAGGAGATTGGGCGCACAGTTACGTCGCGCTCCTCCCCCTTGGCATTGCGAACCCGCAGTAGCACGTCGCGCGGCAAGGGGCCGTTCAGCACACTCGTCAGATCCATTTGCGGGTCGACCGCCACATCATCGATTTTGAGGATCACATCCCCTTCGTGGAGACCGGCTTTCTTCTTGCTGGACGGCCCGCCCGGAAGAACATCGCGGATTTTCAGTCCGGGTCCCTCATAGTCTGGTCGGAAGCGCACTCCCAGGTGAGCGGTCGTCTCCGACCACTTCGTTGAAGGCGCGTCGGAGGTAGGGGGAACGTAGCGCGCGTAGCCCTTAGTGCCGGGAGCGTAGAAACCCAGGTGCGAGCCATTCAGTTCGCCGAGCATCAGTTGAACGACCGTGGTGAATCCTTCGGGATCGGGCGCATCGGAGGCCATGTCCGCATACTTTCGGCGAATGGCGGACCAGTCGCGGTTGCCCAATCGCTCGTCGTACCAGTTATCGCGCATGGTGCGCCAGCACAGATCGAAAGCGGCGCGATTGCGCTGGCTCAGATCGACGCGCTGAAGGGCCTGGAAGCGATAACCGCTTGTTGAGTCGCTACCGGTGGCAGGTGCTGTCCCTCGCCGCGAGGTCGGCTCGACAGGTTCGGGAGTTGCCGACTTCGCTGCGGTTGCCGTGAAAGTCGCCGGCAATCCGTTCGAGAGCCAAACGATTTGATTTCCCTGCTTGAGCCAGCGCGCTTGCTTGCCGGTTTGAGTCGTCAGCAACTTCGGCTTGAGGTCGTCGAAAAGATCTAGGGAATAGGTGCCGCGGCGACCATCGATGGTGGCGGTGAACGCCAGCTTGCGCGAATCGGGTGACCAGAACAGGCCGCTCTCCGAAGTCTGCGGAATCGAGATCCGATGAATGCGCTGATGGATATTCTCAAAATCGAAGCTCACCTCCGGTTTGCTGCCCTGTTCCGAGGAGATTGCGGAATCACCCGTCGATCTCGTACGCACCTTGTTGATCTTTTCCAGAGCTTTTTCTAAGGAGCGTTCGTGACGGCCTTTCTCGTCGTCTTCGGCGCGGAGCCAGACATAGTGGATATCGACTTCCGTTAAACCGCGCCGCCCCGTAAAGGCGATGACCCGCCCGTCTGGAGACCACACCGGATTGCTGTCGTTGTACGGATGGCGCGAGAGATTGAATGGCTTGCCCGAGCCATCGGTCGGGAGCACCCAAATGTCGCGGTTGAAATCGCTATCGCTTTGGGCGTAAACCACCCATTTGCCGTCGGGGGACCAGTTGTAGTCCAGATCGTCCCAGGAGGGGATCAGCCTGCGAGCGTTGCGGCCGTTCGTGTCGGCGACCCACAAGTCGCCGCGGGAGCGCAGAAAAGCAATCTTCGAGCCGTCGGGACTGAATTTCAATTTGCTTTTGACTTCGCCGTCGTCGGTCAGGCGCTCGATATTGAGAGGGCCATGTTGCCACCAATGCCGATTTTTATCGGTGCGTTTGCTGGGAACTGCGCGATAGATGTCTGATTGCGCGTCGCGGTCGGCCACGAAGAAAAGCGACCGGCCGTCCGGAGAAAAGACAGGATGTTTCTCCCCTTCGGCAGTGGCCGTCACCTGTCGCGGTTCGCGCAACTCCGTGTCCATGAGCCAGAGATCGCCGCCGGCGATGAAGGCGATCTCCAGGCCATCCGCCGTGAAGGCGACTTCGGTTGCTTCCCTCAATACCCGTCGCTCGACTCGGTTCTTGCTCGAATCGCTCTCGTGCTGGATGTCGATACGTCGGGGCGATTCATCGCGCCCGGGATGGTAGCAATAAAGATCGAACAGATGACGAAAAACGAGCGTCGAGCCATCGCGGGATAGACAGGGAAAAACAACAGAATCATCGCGGAAGTGAGTTAGCTGCTTGCCTTTCTCCGCGTCGAGATCGCGCTCCCAGAGGTTGAACGAACCGCTGCGGGCGCTGATGTAGTAGAATCCCTTGCCGTCGGGCCTCCATAGGGGCCAGCAGCAACCGGTGTCCTCCGAAAGAAGCTGACGGAACTCCTTACTTTCAAGATGATACATCCAGACCTGACTGGCCTGGGAGCCGCGATAACCTTTGCGCCACCAGGCCGGACCCTCGCGTGTGAACAGCAATTGTTTGCCATCGGGCGACAGGCAGCCATTCTGACCGTAGTCGTCGAACACGAGGCGTTCCGCCTGGCGCGATTCGACGTTGATGGTGAAGAAGCGTTCGGCATGCCGCCAGAAATGATCACGAGTGGCATTGATAAGTAGATGGTGGCCATCGGGGCACCAGTCTTGAAGAAAGCACCCGGCGGTGTGATACGTCATTTGCCGTGGTATGCCGCCCAGTGCGGGCATGACGTGCACCTGCGGCGCACCAGTGCGCTCGCTTATGAAGGCGAGTTGTTTGCCGTCCGGCGAAAAGTGTGGCTCTCGATCGCGCGCGGGGTGATTGGTTAGACGGCGAGCAATACCGCCGTTTGCCGAGACGCCCCAGATATCGCCATCCCAGTCAAAGACCAGGATTTTGCCATCAGGCGAGAGCGCGGGGTGATTGGCCAGGCGAATGGCTTCACCAGCGCGGACGGATTGGGCGGCCAGCATCAGCGCGGCCAGTAGCCACGACAGCCCGACGGATCTCACGAGGAGTTCTCCTTGAGTTTTATCCGCCGGTGCGGCGCCGGCGTCAATTGTCCTTGTAGCGAGCGGCCCGCTGCACGGAAGGGCTTGGTTCCTCATCCTGGATGAGGCTGTCGATTTCGCGCCTTGTTTGTCGTAACAGAAGCCCAACGAGGCTTTCCTTGCCGACGACGGCGATCAGCATGGCCAGAACGCCAACCACCCAGCGGGCATGCCCGATATTGAAGAACGAGTCTTCATTTGCGTGCTTCGCTTTCCATGTCATAAGGGAACCTCCATGTTCCACAGGATCGAGAAATGATAGTCCAGTCCATGCGAATGGGGCAAGAGAGATTATTTCCCAACCATTCCGCAGTCTGAGTTTACCCCCGCGCGTGACGAGGATGGGTGGGTCGCCTCGCGCGGGAGTGGATAGCATCAAGGGTTCAGAAAGCGATTTTTGCGAAAACGACTCCAAACAGGGAACCGATCGCATAGGCGTCAAGGACACTGTCCAGAGGCAAGGCCAGGGAATCCAGGCTTTCCTGACGCAACAATTTGCCGTCATCGCTTGTGATGGCAATGTTGGGGTATAAGTGCTTCGTCACCTCCTGCGTGGGCGGTAGACTGCCGACCTCGAAGTTCAGCCCCGGACTGAAGCTGCTGATTGCGCCAGCAATGAGTGGAGCAACCGACATCAGAAAGGACAGCGAGGGTCGTGGATCGTTGAACGTGATCGAAGTGAACTCTTGGGGCAGTTTGCTCAGCGACTCTCGGGTCTGCTCTGTCGGCTTCCAGACAGTCAGCTCCCCCTTGCTTCGCAGTACAAACGCCTGCACAGACTGCGGGTACCAGCTGAGCACGAGCCAATCCTTGTGGATGGCATAGGTCGGTACAAAAATGAATCCTTTCTCCTGTACGTAAACCTCGTGAAGAGTGACACCCCGATAGTCGCGTTTTTTGATGCGCACCGATAGGCCGGAGGCCGCGCCGAGGTTTTTTATGATCTGTTCCAGTGTCCCTTGCAGCTTGTCGGCATCCTTGACATGTACCAGCAGGCTCGTGCCAAAAAAGAGTACGCCATCGGCCGGCGAGGTGTATGTGGCGAAGCGATTGCCCAGCGATCCCAAGAGATCTTTCCGCACATCGACACCGAGCAGGGTATTCGCCTGCTTGGTGAATTCCTTGATCTTGGGCAAGTCATCCGGCGAGAGCAGGGCGACGATTTGTTCGGCCGCTTTGTACGCCGTGTCGTAGAAGGCAGCGGTGTCAAGGTTGCTCATGTTCCAGCTAACCACGTCGGGGGGCAAAGGCGGCACATCGCTCATCTGGAAGGGCTTGCCGCTCATCAGTGTCAACAGCCCCTTGCGCGGTCCAGGCATGTCCCACTCGATCAAACCACGGACCGAACGACCCTCAAATCCCGAGTACAGGACGAGGCCGCGCAATCCCATCACGCCCAGGTCATCGAGCAACCTGGCCACTTCCTTGCCGCGCTTGGCTCCCATCTGCACGAAGGCGGACACGTCCAAAAAGGCGCGGGCGTCGGTCTCAAACTTCTTGAAGCCGGCAACGCGCCGAAACAGCGCCTGTTCGGTCAAGGGAATCCGCTCGCGCGCCGCCATGTTTTTCACAACGATCTCCGGTTTATCGGTGCTCAGGGCGAGAACGGCGTGTTTGCCCTCGGCCCACCAGGCCAAGTTCACAGGCGGCAACTCCAAACTGGAGACCGTGCGGCCTTCGATATTCTTCTCCTTGATTTCACCCTGGCCAAGACCGATGGCCAAACGCAATGCGCCAAAAAGCGGATCGGGCTCTTCTCCCATGCCGGGCAGGATGAGGAAGACGTCACCCTGCGGCGGATCGAGTTGCCGCAGCTGGGCGGCGAGGATGAAGCCGTGCTTGCCCAGTTGTGGAAACAGCTTGGCCGCCGCCTTGGCATCGGCCTGCATTTTTTTCAGAACCTTCGGCTCCAGGCCTCGGCGCAGCGTCTCGACCGTGAAGAGGGAGGCGGAGCTAGTTTGTAGCTTGTCGAAAACGCCGGCGATGAAGGCGCCGGTGTCGCCCTTCATCATCCGGCCGAGACTGGTTTTGCCGTACGCCTCTTTGTGGGCGTCCACGCCGTCCCAGCGCAGATAGATCTGCGTGGAGGCGGGCAACAGTCGTTCGGGAACGTCCTCGGCGGCGCTGCCCAGTCCGGGCAGCAACAACAGCAAAGTGGCCAACGCATGGGGATGCCGCATGGATAGTCAGCTCCTTCTGGAAAGCGTCCATCGCCTCCGTGGCAACAACGAGCGCGGGGCAATGGTCGAGAAATCACCATTCAGGATGACGTGCGTGCTCTAACGTTGGTTAGTATGACGGTCGCCGTAACGCTTGGCAAGCAATGTTAGCCACTGGCAGAACAACCTTTGTTTCTTCTTGAGCGCCAGAAGAGCGCAGGTTCTCTCCCACTGGACAAGAGGCCGAGAGTGAAGATGAGGGTCGAAGACCATTTATGAGTTTTTTTTCCTTTCTCATTACTTCTTCGTTAGGTGCCGCTCTTGTCATTGACGCGCTTTTTCTTCCTGCTCATATTTGGAATAGCGGTTTGCTTCTCTCGCCCAATCACGCACGCCCTTTACTGTGAGGCTTGCCATGTCACTGCTACAACGTCTACTGAAATTCGGTTACGTACTGGCGCTGGGATCTGCCGTTTTCGTGCTATCTCAGCCAGCGCCGGTTCGCGCCCAACGCTCAATTGCCTTTAGGTTCCTGCCAGGTCCATTCACGAACGCCTTCGCCATGTCGACGCTCGCGTCATCGGCGGCAACTTCCCTGCATTCATTTCAGCAAGCTCAGCAGCAGCTGATGCAGGCCCAGCAGGCACTCGATCCATTCGGAGTAGGTCAGAGTGGGGGCATGGGTCTGCTAGGTAACAACATGGCCGCGGGCGGCATTCAGGGTGGCAACGTCGGCATGATGGGCATGGGTGGGGGCATGATGGGTATGGGTGGGGGCCTGAGGGGTATGGGGGGCGGCATGATGGGTATGGGCGGTATGATGGGTCTGGGCGGCATGAGAGGAATAGGGGGCGGCATGATGGGCATGGGTGGATTCGGCGGCGGCCGAGGCGGTTTCGGTGGTGGTGGATTCGGTGGCGCCCCCATGGGTGGATTCGGCGGCATGGGCGGCTTCGCCGGGAAAGGTTTCGGCGGGTTCAGCGGCAAAAAGGCTCTCTAATCAACCGCTTTACACGACAGGGTTCCCTTCGACACTCCGTCACTGCTTCTCCGAAGCGATCGCCTTTTTTCCAGCTGTCATCAGAGGGCGAATTGTGGAATCTGTGCGTGAAAAACGGCGCCTGTCTTCTTGACATAACCTCTCTTTTTCGTCATATTAGTTTACACGGCATTATGGATATGCTCGCGCAAACTGGTAGGACTTGATTGCTGGCATGGCAAGCGGAATCGCCGACCCTGCCGAGGCGGTTCGAGCGTCCAAACCCCTACAACGGCTGATGGGAGACTCCAATGTCGAGTTGCACTCGCTGGTTAAAGGTCGGGTATTTCTTGGCGCTTACAACGGCCCTCGTTCTGTTGCTTTCCAAGCCGGAACCTGCTCGGGCGCAACGCTCGATAGCTTATGCGTTCCTACCCGGTGCGACAGTCAACTCGGCTGCCATGGCCGCGGTGTCAGCAAACTCGACTCCCCTTAGTTCCTACAATCAGGCTGCATCGATGCTCTCGCAGGCTCAACAGGCTCTTGATCCTTTCGGCGTGGGCCAAACTGGCGGCATGGGTTTGTTGGGCGGCATCGGCATGGGAGGCACTGGCATTGGGGGCGGTCTCACCGGGCAGGGCGCCGCGGGTGGTGGCCTGAGAGGCATCGGTGGCATCGGCGGCGTAGGCGGTATGATGGGCATGGGCGGCGGCATGGCGGGCATTGGTGGCTTCCCGGGTGGCGGCGGAATGGGTGGCCTGGGCGGATTTGCCGGCAAGGGCTTCGGCGGATTCAACGGCAAGAAACCCCTTTAATTCACACATCTCCAACCCGCAGCCCATGCGAAAGTAGGACTCACTTTGTTTGGGCTGCGGAGACCGGCTAGCGGCCTCGTCTTGACAGTTTTCTGCAGTTCTGCGACCTTTTGCGACCGTCCTGTTCTTCGGACCCTCGGGAGGGCCAATCATGGACGGTCGATCCTCTTTGCTCACGGTCCCATCTCCGTCTCTTTCCACTGCTACCCGTAAGTCTTCCCAGCCCGTCGATCCGACAGGGAAGAAACGCTGGGGTCTGTCGTTGGTGTTGCCCGCCTACAACGAAGACGTCAGCATTCGTCAGGCGGTTGAGGAAGCCTGCGAAGCGCTGGGCCAGCTGACAAACGACTATGAAGTGCTGGTCGTGGATGACGGCAGCTGTGACGGCACGGCCGCATGCGTCGCCGAATTGACGGCACAGCGACAGCAAGTGCGTCTGTTGAGGCACGAGAGCAATCGCGGTTATGGCGCCGCGCTCCGCACCGGCTTCGCGGCCGCTCGCTTCGAGCGCGTCGCCTTCACCGACGCCGATTGTCAATTTCACCTCGCTGATCTGGGCCGAATGTTGCCGCTGTCGGATCGTTGTCCATTGGTAGTCGGTTGGCGGCAGCTGCGACAAGATTGCTGGCGGCGGCGCTTTCTCTCGCGTGGCTACAATCTCTTGACAAGCACCCTACTGGGCACGCGCGTCCGCGATTGCGATTGTGCCCTTAAGGTGTTCCGCCGTGAACAGTTGACCGATCTGCTGCCCGAAACGAACACGTTTTTTGTCAATGCGGAGATGCTGACCAAGGCCCGACAGCTGGGTCTGGAAATCGCCGAGGTGGGAGTGCGCCACCGCCCGAGAGTGCGCGGCCAGAGCAAAGTCTCGCTCCTGGAGATTCCTCGCATCCTTGCGACGCTGGTGCCGTTTTGGTGGTCGCGTGTTCTGTTCGCAGGACACGGCTCTTCAACAAGTCCAGAGCGTCCGCAAAGGGCCGATGCGCCCCGGAGGAGACGCTCCGGGCTTGTCGAGGGAATGCTCGTTCTTTTCATCGCCACGACTCTGTTCTTTCTCCGCTTGAGTGCGCCGCTGCTGGAACCTCAGGAGCCGCGCTACGCTGAAATTCCTCGGCAAATGCTCAGCGAGGGACGTTTCCTGGTGCCTGTACTGCACGGCGAGCCATATCTCGATAAACCTCCGCTGCTGTACTGGCTAGTCATGGGCACTTATGCCGTGTTCGGCGTACACGACTGGGCGGCGCGTCTGATTCCCGGTCTAGCTGGCGTATTGACGGTAATGCTGACTTATTGGTGGGGCCGCCGCGTTGTCGGCGAGCGGGCAGGCGTGTGTGGTGCTCTGGTGCTGTGTCTGTCGGCTGGTTTCGTCTATCGCCAGCGAATGCTCAACATGGATAGCCTTCTGTGCCTGTGGGTGACGGCGGCGCTGGCAGCAGGGCACGCGGCGCTGGGGCCCCACTTACTGCGCTCTGAGTCTGGCAGTTCTCAGAAAGGCATGCGACTGGGTTTGTGGCTGTTGTCTGCAACCGCTTGCGGCATGGGACTATTGACCAAGGGCCCGGTGGCATTGGTGTTAATTGCGACGCCGCTCTTGCTCTACACCTTCCTGGAACCGCGCTGCGTCCGGACGTCCTGGTGCAGCTGGGCCTTGTTTCTTCTAGTGTCCGCAGGTCTGGCCGTGCCGTGGTACGTCGCCGTGATGCTTCGTGAGCCTCATTTCGCTTACACTTTTTTCTGGCGGCACCATGTCGAGCGGTTTCTGACTCCGTTTGACCACGAGAAACCTGCGTGGTTCTACCTACCTGGATTGTTCGCCGGCATGTTGCCGTGGACGCTCTTGCTGCCAGGATTCCTTCGATTCCTCAGTCGTCGTTCGCGCCGCGCCGCGGAGCGCCGACCCGCGGCCCTGGGCTTTTTCCTCTTGTCGTCCGTTTTGTGTTTTGTCTTTTTCTCGGCATCGGGTTGCAAGCGTCCGGGCTACATCCTTCCAGCGATGCCGGGTTTGGCATTGGCATTTGGGTGTTATCTGGATCGGCTCGTGCCAAGATCTCGGGTGCGGTCGGACGCTGGCATTGATATCGTTTGGCGTTGGCGTTCTCGTCTGGCCAAGCCTGCAACCCTTTTCGTGCTGGCCATGGCGATCATTCTCCTCACTCTCGCCGGATTCAAACACATGCTCGAACAACGTATCGTGTTCGTTCTTGGAATCTTGGCGGCGATTAGCCTCGCATTCTTTTTCACCAGGCCCAGTTGTTCCTGGGGGATTTGTGCGACGGTAACTTTCGCCATCCTGGCGCTTGGCGTCTATTACCTGCAACCAGCTTACAATCGTCAGTTTGCCCTGCGCGATACGTTGTGTTCCAACGTCGTCCTCGCCGAGAAAGGTCGGCTCTCAGTTGTGTGTTATCCGCAACGCTGGGATTCCGTTAGCTTTTACTTGCCCCAGGCCAATGTGCGTGTTTATACCCGCGGTCAACGCCAACAATTGTTCGCCGATCTCCGGACTCGTCCGGAAACAATGTTGCTAGTCAAGTCGGGTTCGACGCTTGATGAATTGCTCCGCGAACTGCCCGATTCCATCGAGTTCGTGGCACCCGAGCAATCGGGTCTTGCGACGGCCGGATGGGTGCGGTCTCGTTCCTCGACCGAGAGGGGCTTGCCGACTGCGAATCCTAATGAGAGCGATGGGTATGAATAACGGGAGTGTATGGGAATCGAACCCACAGAGAGCTTTGTTCAAACCCTCCACTGGTTTTGAAGACCAGGGCCCCCACCAGAGGTGCAAACACTCCCAGGGTCGCTAATGCTGGCTTGTCTGCGTTTTCTTGTTGATCACTTTCTCAGAATACAAGACTAAGAATCGCCTAACAAGTGGCAGTCCTCCTGCTCCCACGAACGAAGCTACGATGGCTGTATCATTAAGCAAGCAGCATCTGCAGCTGCTCCGGCCGCTCGACCAAGTAGTCTGGTTTGTGTTCGGCAAGGAGCTGGCGCGTGTTATATCCCCAGGTCACCGCAGCGACATCGACGCCTGCCTTGCGAGCCGCTAGTATGTCGCGCACTTCGTCACCCACATACACCGCCCTCTGTCCCGATTTGATTCGCCCCTTTAAGAAGCGGCGGATGCCGTCACCTTTGCCGAAGATGCGACGGTAGCCAAGGATCGACTCGAAGCAACTTGCGACACCATTGGCATCCAGACAATCCAGTATGTTTTCGCGGGAGTTGGACGAGAGAACGCTCATTCGACAGCCTGCTTTTCCGAATGAATCAAGCACCTCAGCAACCCCTGTGAACAGACGAACATTTGGCATATCGCGGCGGACAGCCGTCAACACGCCGGTCAGGAGCGCGGGTCCCTTCACCAGCGGGATGCCCATCGTTCGCATGAAGGACAGCGGGGAGAGGCCGCGAGTCGCCTCGAAATCTTCTATCGGGCGGAGTCCGAGTCGTGCGGCAAAGGCATTGTATGCCGATGCCATGCAGGCGAAGGTATCGGCAAGAGTGCCGTCGAAGTCCCAAAGCACAAAAGCGTAGCGCATGTCCCTTCTCGGCCCGGATAAATAATGCAAAATCCCACTCCTCAATGGATTGCTGAGCAAAATCACTGAGTCTATCAGGGGAGGAATTTGCTAATGTATGCTATTGTCGCACGAATGAAAGCAAACGCAAGAGACCAGAGGCGAGCCGTTTGTGTCCCTAGTTGAGCTATCCGTGCAGAACCTCGCCCTCATCGAGGATGTTCGGGTCGAACTTCAGCCGGGCTTTTGTGCCTGGACCGGCGAGACCGGCGCCGGTAAGTCGCTCTTGCTGGGCGCCCTCGGTCTTCTTTTGGGAGAGCGAGGTTCCACGGATCTGTTGCGCTCGGGCGCCGAGGAGCTGCGTGTTACTGGACGCTTTGACCTGGATTCGTCGCCAGTCCGGCGCGAGATCGCGAGCATACTGGACGGAACGCTTGAAGACAACGAGATTATTCTGACACGGCGCCTCCAACGCAATGGCCGCAGCCAGGCTTACGCAAACAATCAGCCGGTCGTCCTTGCTACTCTGAAACAGATCGGCAACCTCCTCGTTGACATCCACGGACAGCGCGAGACGGAATCTCTTCTGCACCCCGCGTATCAGCTGCAACTACTCGACGCATTCGGCCATCTCGACGCGCCGCGTCAGAAATACGTGACACTGGCCGAACGCGTCCGTGAGCTGCGCCGCCTGCAAAAGACGCTCGCCGAAGAAAGACAACAGCGACAGCGAGAGCTGTCGCTCTTGCACTTTGAGCGCGAGGAGCTGGATGAAGCCAACCTCCGGCCCGGCGAAGTCGCCGAGCTGACGCGCGAGCGCGATCGATTGATGCACGCACAGAATTTACAAGCGTTCGCCGCCCTCGCTTCGGGCCAATTGTACGATGAGGATGGCTCGATAGTTGAGCGGCTGGGAAAGCTGCAACGAGAGACGCAATCCTGGGCCGCGTTCGATACAAGGCTGGAGGAAGTAGTTCGCCGGATGGAGGAATTACACGCCGAAGTCCAGGATCTCGCCGATGTCTTGCGGCATCTCGGCCAGCGCTGGGAGGCGGACCCTGAACGACTCGATGAAGTCGAACACCGCTTACAGCTGCTGCGGCGATTGGAAAGCAAGTATCGCCGTTCTCTCGACGACCTGATCGTCTATCGGGCCGGGCTGGATGAACAGCAATCTCGCTTGCAACAACAGGAAGACGACCTGGAGCGCATCGAGCGGGAGCTGACCGAAGCGTTCGGGCAGCTGCGTGAGGCAGCGACGGAACTGAGCAAACAAAGGCAGCGTGTCGCCGATCGATTGGCCAAGGAAACGCAGAAGCAGTTTGCCGATCTCGGCATGGTCGGCGCGAGATTAGAGGTCGAGCTCGAGACGAAACACTTGGGCGACGATCCAGCCCATTCCGAGGTGCCGTCCTGGGGCGCCGATCAGCTCGAGTTGACCTTGGCAGCTAATCCGGGCGAACCCGCCTTGCCGTTGCGAAAAGTCGCTTCCGGAGGAGAATTATCGCGTACCATGCTTGCGCTCAAGACGGTACTCGCAGGCCACGACCGTCGTAGCACGTTGGTTTTCGATGAGATCGACGCAAACGTCGGCGGCCGACTCGGCGATGTTCTCGGTCAGAAGCTGGCAGCGTTAGGGCAGACGCACCAAGTCATTTGCGTGACGCACTTGCCGCAAGTGGCAAGTTACGCCCGTCATCACTGGACCATCCGCAAATCGCGACGCGGTAAACGTACTATTACAGAAATTCAATTGCTGGAAGAGAAGGAACGGCTTGAAGAGTTGGCGAGCATGTTGCGCGGCGAAGCGCGCGGTGAAACGACGCGACAAGAAGCCGCCGCCATGCTGGAGGCGGCGCGACGCTGCTGGTAAGCCCCCCGGGCATCGAGCGAGAGGATAGCATCGGAGATCGGACTTTCCTTTGTCGTATCGCGAGGAATAGAATGCAATCACTATGAAAGAGATCCTACTTTTCGCTGGCGTCCTCGTTTTGTGGGTCTTTCTCAGCCGTTGGCTGCTACCGCGACTAGGTATCCCGACCTGAGGGACAAGTTCTTGTGCGGTGTCACCGCACCTGGACGAGAAGCCGCCATTGACTCCAACGAGCGATGACCCAGTTCGGGACACGACAGAAACAGAGCGGCAGTCTCGCTCGACCTACCTCGATCCTGGTCCGTGATGGCAGGAGATCAATACCGTGAACGTACGCACCCTCCGTCACGGCAGTTTATGTTTAATCGCCCTGATCGGATTGTTGCTGCCACCTTCACTGCACGCGGCGGAGTCGGCGGCGAAGGTATATGTAATTCTCTGGTTCGACACAGAGGATTACTTACTGCCGGCGAGCGATGACGCCGCTTTGCATGTGGCCAAGTTCCTTAGTGGTGAGGACGTGCGGGCCACGTTCAAGGTGGTCGGCGAGAAGGCGCGTACCCTCGAAAGACGCAATCGCACCGATGTCATCTCGGCACTGAAGAAACACGAGATCGGTTTTCATTCCAACTTTCACAGCACGCAACCTAGTCCGGCGATGTACCTATCACAACTGGGCTGGGATGAAGGCGTGCGCGAGTTCGATCGCCGGGAAGGAGCGGGACGAGCGGATATCGAACGCATCTTCGGTCAGGCGCCGACGTGCTACGGCCAGCCTGGTAGCTCGTGGGGACCTCAGAGCTACGGTGCCATGAGACAGTGGGGCATGCGGGTCTATCTCGACGCCGGCAGTCACGTTAACCTGAACGATCGCCCCTGTTATTATTGCGGCATATTGAATCTCTATAAACTCGCCCATACTCTGCGTGCTGACCTGAACCATGCCCAGGAGTTGCCGCGGGCACAGGAGCGATTCGCACAGGCGCGTAAGGAGTTACTGGCCGAGGGAGGAGGCGTCGTCAGTATCTTCTATCACCCATGCGAGTTCGTCCATAAGCAGTTCTGGGACGGAGTCAATTTTTCGCGCGGCGCCAACCCGCCGCGCGAAAAATGGAAGGAGCCGCCGGCCAAGACAGAGGAGGAGACACGCAGCTGCTATCAAGTTTTCGAGGAATATGTGCGCTTCATCAAGCGCTTCCCGGAAGTGCGATTCATCAGCGCATCCGAAGCCGCGAAGCTGTACCGCGATCGGGCGCGCAATCATCAGTTCACCACAGCCGAGTTGGAGGCCGTCGCCAGCGCAGTAGGCGACGAAGTGAGTTTCCAGAAGCACACGGATTTCGCTCTCTCGGCGAGCGAAGTGTTTGCACTGTTGAACGCATACCTGGCCGAGCGTCCAGCCGAACAACTGACTGTGAAGGACACACTGCTCGGCCCAACCGGCCGCGTTCCCCTGATGAGCGAGACCGTGACCACCGATGCCAGCCAATTCCAACGAACCTGTCGCGATGTTGCCGATTACCTCGAAAAACAGGGACGAATTCCGACCGTGGTCTGGCTGGGCAGTCGGCCGGTGCCACCGGAAGCCTACCTGTCCACCGTGGCTCGCATCGCACAGGAGCGGTTGAAGGGCAAAGAGATGCCACAGACCATTGAGGTTAAGCCGGCCAAATTAGCTTCGGCGCGCCACGTTTCCGACGACGATCCCAAGAAACTATGGGGCTGGGTTATTTTCCCACCAGGTTTTCGCGCTCCGGCCTTGATGGAATTGGCCAAAAAACAAGCGTGGACGCTCAAGCCGGCGCTGTTGGCAAGCGGAGAATGAAGCCGCCGAGCTATCTTTGGGCGTGCGGCATCGCTCAGCGCATGTGACAAAACGGCTCATTCGCAAAAACAAGTGCCCTGTTAAGTCATTACACTTCTTCAAAAAACGCAAGAAAAAACGGGATAAGTCGGACAGAGATTCCGCCCCGTTGCTCCGCTCGGTCTGGCATGGTCCTTGCACTTCTATCTGAATGGAAAAAGAAACAAGAGAAGAGAGAGGAGTGCGGTACTTCTCAATGGGTGTTCCCTCTGCGAGAAAGGAGGACAGCCATGTTTGGGCTTATTCCGCGGAGGAGCGTAGAGAGGCCGTGGCCGTATGAGTCGCCGATGGAACTTTTCCGGCGCGACCTTGCTCCCCTCTTCGAGCGAATGTTCGGTCGTTGGCCAATCTTCACCGAGACGGATTTAGCTCCTCCCTATGGTGCGGAGATGGAGACCACGGATGAGGCCGTCATCGTCCGCGAGGCGGTGCCGGGCTTCGAGACCAAGGAGATCGCGGTCACGATCAGCGGCAACCTGCTGAAAGTTCATGCCGAACGGAAGGAGAAAAAGAGCGAAAAGGAGGAGTTGTGGGGCAAACTGGACCGCAGCGTGTATCTGCCCGAGGGTTTGGACTCGGAGCATGTTGAGGCCACGTACCGTAACGGCATCCTGGAAGTGAGGTTGCCCAAACTGCCGGAGGCCAAGGAGAGGCACATCGAAGTGAAGACGGTCTGACGCTAGTTGGGGGCAGCGCCCGGGTCGGGCGCGCTGACTAGCAGAGGGTCCAGGCGGCACCGCATGCCGCCGAATGGAGGCTCATAAAGTTCCGCCGCTGAGTAGCCGACTATCCCTGGCGGGAGAGTCGGCAGCAATCGATAGGAGGGGCACAATGTTACCTCTAGGGACTGTTTTGCATCCGACAGACTTCTCGGAGAATTCCGAATTTGCTTTCCAAGTGGCCTGTGCGCTGGCCCGAGATTACAACGCACGTTTGCTTCTATTGCACGTCATTCCTCCACCCATGGTCATTTACTCTGGTGGTCCCGTGCCGGCGGAGACATGGCCCTGCGTTGAGGAAGTGCAGGAGAAGTTGCAGCAGCTGAAGACTCATACACACGGTGCTCGCGTTGAGACACAGGTCATGGAAGGGGATCCAGTGGACATGATCCTGCGAGCTGCGGAGGAGACACAGAGCGACGTGATCGTCATGGGCACACACGGAAGAACGGGGCTCGGCCGGCTGCTCCTGGGCAGCGTAGCCGAGTCGGTCATCCGCAAGGCACCGTGCCCCGTGTTGAGCGTTAAGCCAGTTCCGGCTCGGCGGAAAGAAGCTGAGGAATCCGAAGCTAAAGCCGAAGCTGTCGTGGGAGGCCACGCTTAGCAAACGAGGGACAGCCCGAGCCGCGCATGCGGCGCAGCGGTGCCTGCGGTTGCGGCAACCGATCGCACCCTGCGCTGCGAGCGAAGTCTGGTTTGCAGGAACCAGCCTGATGTGTTAGCGATGAAGGTGATCTTGCACCCGGCCGATTTCTCCGCGGAGTCGCTGCCTGCCTTTGAGTCGGCCTGCACCCTGGCGAGCGTGGCAAATGGACGATTGGTGGTCCTCCACATCGAGCGTCCGCCGCTGGGCACCTTGGGAGGCACGACCCTCGTGCCTCCCTTGCCCAGCGAATAGGACCGGCAGAGACTGGAGGAGCAATTGCTGGAGCTTTGCCCTTCCATAAGGAGGCCCTTATGGCTGCAACACGAATACCGATGACCGCTCTGACAGCGGGCGACGTAATGAGCCGGGACGTGGTCTGCGTCTCGCATGAGACATCTCTGCGTGAGGCCGCCCGCTTGCTTATTCAGCATCAGATTAGTGGATTGCCGGTCGTCGAACCCGGCGGCACTTGCATCGGCGTGATCTCGACCAGCGATATTCTTCGCTGGGCGATCCACCAGCACGGCGACGCCCCACCAAAGGTTTTCGAGCGGCCCAATTCTTGTATCTTCCAGCTAAAAGATCAAGGATACAATGGCCAGGAGAGAGTACTTTGCACCTTGCCGTTGGACTCTTGCCCGCTTCAGCGAAAAGAAGGCGAGAAGACTGTTTGCTCTTCGCCTCATGAAGTGCTGGCCGATTGGCAGGTCGTCAACGTCGAGCAATTACCCATGGAAAACGTGGGCCGATTCATGACGCCCGATCCGGTAATGGTCGCCAGCGACGTGCTTCTGCCGAAATTGGCGCAGAAGATGGTCGATGCCCGCGTCCATCGCGTCATCGTGGTGGATCGACGCAATCGTCCTGTTGGCATTGTCTCCGCCATGGACATTTTGGCTGCCATCGCTCGCGGCGCCACCTATTCGGATTAGTCGCAATCCGTAGGCTAGCGTCAGACCGCCGGAGGCCGGCGTCTAGACCATCTCACCGTGCTGGTCTACGGTTCGCGGCTGACCGATAAGGTCTTGTTGCATGACTGTACTTCGTTCCTCACTTGAATCGCTGTTTCGTCCACAATCCGTTACCGTGTTCGGGGCGAGCGCCAACGCGGGGAGTGTTGGCAACATCCTCATGCGCAATCTGCTGGAGAATCCCTTCGGCGGCGTGGTCTTCCCCATCAATCCCAAGCGCCGCGCTGTGCAGGGCGTATGTTGTTATCCCAACCTCGCCGCTGTCCCGGAAAAAGTCGAGCTGGCCGTCATTGCCACACCAGCCCAGACTGTCCCGGGCATCGTCCGCCAGTGTGTGGAGAATGGCGTCGCCGCTGGCATCATCATCTCGGCGGGATTCGCCGAACTGGGCGCCCAGGGGCGCAGGCTCGAAGATGAAATCCGCGGCATTGCTCAGGGCAAAATGCGCATTGTTGGTCCGAATTGTCTTGGAATCATCCATCCGCCCAGCAACCTCAACGCTAGCTTTGCCGCGTCAATGGCACTGCCCGGTCAGGTCGCACTGCTCAGTCAAAGCGGGGCCATCTGCACGGCCATCCTCGACTGGTCACGACAGGCACATGTCGGATTCAGCAGCTTCGTCAGCGTCGGTTCGATGCTGGATGTCGATTTCGCCGACTTGATCGATTACTTCGCGGACGATGTGACCACTCGGAGCATTGTGTTGTACATGGAATCGATTGGCGATGTACGCAAATTTCTCAGTGCTGCGCGCAGCGCCAGTCGGGCCAAGCACTTCATTGTCGTCAAGGCTGGCCGACACGAGGCGGGCGCTCGTGCGGCGGCTTCCCACACCGGAGCATTGGCAGGTGCCGATGCCGTGTTCGACGCGGCGTTCCGCCGCGCCGGGGCGCTGCGTGTCAGCACGATTTCCGACCTATTCAACATGTCTGAAATCCTGGCCATGCAGCCGCCGCCGCCCGGTCCGAGCCTGGCCGTTCTCACCAATGCCGGCGGTGTTGGCGTGATGGCCACGGACGCCCTAATGCTCGGCGGCGGTAGACTGGCGCCGTTGTCATCCGAAACGCTGGCCGCACTCAATGACGCCTTGCCGCCGTTCTGGAGTCACGCCAACCCTATCGATATTCTTGGCGACGCCACACCCCAGCGCTACCGTCTAGCCGTTGAAGCCTGCGCCAAGGACGCCACTGTGCAGGGCATTCTCGTTCTGTTAACACCGCAAGCCATGACCGATCCGACAAAGACAGCCCAGCAGCTGACGCCTTTCGCGCGGCTGCCCAACAAGCCGTTGTTGGCCTGCTGGATGGGAGGTGCGGCGGTGCGCGAAGGGATCAATTTACTCAACGCGGCGGGCATCCCGACGTTTGACTCACCCGAGCCAGCCATCCGCGCCTTTCTACACATGGTTCAGTATCGCCGAAATCAAGAACTGCTCTACGAAACGCCGCCGGCCATGCCGGAGGATTCCGCGCCGGATATGCGACGAGTGCGGCAGATTGTGCAACAAGTCCGTGACTCTGGACGCACGCTGCTCACCGAGGTCGAGTCCAAGGACGTGTTGGCCGCCTATGGAGTCCCCGTTGTTTCGACGACCGCATGTAAGACCGCGGACGAAGCGAGCGCGGCGGCCAACAAGATTGGCTATCCGGTCGTGGTCAAGTTGCTGTCCTCGACCATCACACACAAGAGCGATGTCGGCGGTGTGCAGCTCAATCTCGCAGACGAGAACGCCGTTCGCGCCGCCTTTGCCACCATCGAGTCCAGCGTGCGTTATCACACGAACCATGCGAACGACAAGTCGAGGCCAGCTGCTTTCGAGGGTGTCTCGGTGCAAGCGATGGTCCGCGAGCGCGGCTATGAGCTGATTATCGGAAGTTCTGTGGATCGCCAGTTCGGCCCGGTGATCTTGTTTGGTTGCGGCGGGATTCTTGTCGAGGTATTCAAGGACCGCGCCCTCGGGCTGCCGCCGCTCAATCGAACGCTTGCTCGGCGACTGATGGAACGAACCAAGATTTACGAAGCGCTCCAGGGCGTGCGCGGTCAAAACGCCGTTAGCCTCGAAGCGCTGGAGACGCTGCTAGCCCGTTTCAGCCAACTCCTTGTGGATTTCCCGGAGATCCAGGAAGTCGATCTCAACCCGGTGCTGGCCACTCCGGAGCACGTCATCGCTTTGGACGCACGCTTGCTCCTCTGCTCCGCCGATCAACCCCCGGACCAACGACCTGGACTGGCCATTCACCCCTACCCCAATCAGTACATCGCACCCTTTCGCTTGCGCGACGGACGCGAAGTGATCGTGCGGCCCATCCGTCCGGAGGATGAGCCGCTTATCCTCGCTCTGCACGCCGGCCTTTCCGAACACACTATCCGCATGCGATTTTTCAGCATGGTCAAGACCCTGTCGCGCGAAAGTCTGATCCGCCTTTGCCATCTCGATTACGATCGCGAGATGGCGTTGGCGGCCGTGTTGCACGAAAACGGTCACCCGCACCTTTTAGCCGTCTCACGCTATTACTTACATCCCGAAACGGGGATTGCGGAGTTCGCACTGGTGGTGAGTGATGCTTATCATCGGCAGGGAGTAGGGCGTCATCTTATGCAGCGGCTCATCGACATAGCGCGAGAGCGGCGCGTAGCGCGGCTGGTAGGTCAAGTACTGGCCGAAAACACACCGATGCTCCACTTGATGCACTCTCTCGGTTTCTCGCCTCCGGTCGTCGTCGAGGATCATGTGGTGAGAGTGGAGTTGGGATTGCAAGGCGAGAGGGGCGTATCAACGCCCCATTCCGTGTAACCGGGGCGTTGACACGCCCCACTCGCCACGGCGTCATGTGCACCGCTGCGCTGCTCTTTGTTACACTAGCTGCGCGGTAAAAATTGCACAATCCGCCCCTGCCTGATGGGAGTATTGTCGAGCATGATTTTTTTAAAGTCAATCTCAGTAAAGTGTTAGATCATTTTTCGCGTTTCATTGGGACCTCTGGCACGGCAGTTGCATTTCTTTTATCTCGTTAAAATCGATTACCCCTCGGGCTGTTTCCCGCGGCCCGCGAGCACGCCGATGACCCATTTCCCCCGGCACATTCCTCGAGCCGGTGGCGCAAGCCACCGGCTTCTGGTCTTTTATGGGAGCTTTCTTTAGAATCTTTCCTTCAAGGGAGGCCCCAACGATGTCTGCGATCGAAAAGCAACTCTTTCAACTCCTCCAGGATCGTTCGTTCAAGCGTGGCACATTTCGCCTGGCCTCCGGCGCCATGAGCGAGTACTACATCGACGGCAAGATGGCGGAAGCCTTTTCCGAGTCCGCCTATCTTATCGGCGAGGTGCTTTACGAACGCACCAAGGATCTGTCCATCGACGCCATCGGCGGTCTGGAAATTGGCGCCGTGCCGCTGACCACGGCGGCCGTCATCAGCTATCATTTGCACGGCCAAAAGATGGAAGGATTCTGGGTCCGAGACAAGGCCAAGCTCCACGGAACGCGAAAAGTCATTGAAGGCAATTTGCGGCCTTCCTCGAGTGTTGTCATTCTCGATGACGTGATCACCACCGGCGGTTCGTCGGGCAAAGCGATCAAGGAAGTGAGGGAGATGGGATGTGAGGTGGTTCGAGTGCTCGCTTTGGTGGACCGTCTCCAGGGGGCCGCCGAGTTTTTCAAAAACGAAGGCATTGCCGATTATCAGGCGATTTTTACGATCCGCGATTTCGGAATAGAGGTCTGAACCCGGAAGCGAGAAGGACTCATTTCTCGTAATTCTTTGCGGTCATTTTGCCGTAGCGATACTTGTGGGACCGGTTCGCCCAGGCGGGGTCATCGGCAGCGCCCAAAGCAGTTTGCGTCTCCTCCGGCGCCACCTGGCGATGCAATGTCTCGTAGTCTACCTGATTGCCGATCACGAAGAGGTGCTGGTTGCCTGCGCCTCTCAGCCAGCGAAAGCCGACTTGCTGGGCGTCCATCGTTGTGCCCAGGACAGGTCCGTCGCCGTACCGCGCGCGGAACTCGTGTGGAGACACGCGACGAAGCTGCGGCGGTCCCTTCACCAGCACATCTCCAGAAGCAGACACGGGAAAGCGAAAACAACGCTGACCTGCTGGCAGTAGGACGTTGTCCTGAACCTGGATCTCAGCCTTGACCAATCCGCGATAACCGGGTGGCAATACAAGTTCTACGCTGAAGTCCGGCGCGGCGTAAACTTCCACAATTGCATCGGCAGCGGACTTGTCGGCATCGGCCGGCGTCGAGTTCTTCCCGGCTGTCGGATGGCGGGCGTCTGCCTTCTCTGCGGGTAGGTCAATCTTTTCGGGGAGATAGCCCTGAGCGACCGCTTGAAGCTGGTAACCGTGTTCTCCGCCAGGTTCCGTGCGCAACCGAGCGTTGCCGTTTGCTTCCGTGAACACCGCCGCCGACCGGCACGGAGCGACGCCATCCCCTTTGAGACGTTCGCAAAGATAGACCTCCGCCGTGGGGACCGGTTTCTTCGTCTCGGCATCGCGGACCAGTACATTCAGTGTCTTCTCGCCGCTGAATGTCTGGCATCCCAAGACCAGGCAAGAGAGGAAGAGCAGGCAAAGCAGACATTGAGCGAGCCGACGATTGCGCATGTCTCACCTTCGCCACATTGCCTCTTCGCGTTCCATTTCCAGAGCGCGGACGGAAAGTAATGGGATGCCACGCGGCGGTCAGCCTGTCAACATCGAATTGCGGGTCACGGTTTGTCGAGATTGCGAGACGGTCCAGACGGGACGGCCGGTGTGTCGCGGAAGATGATCGTCTGATTCAATTCCCCCGGCTTGAGGAGCAGCTTCGCCGTCAAATCGGGGACCAAGTCGGCACGTTTGAGAAACAGTAGGGCCAGGCACGTGTCGAGAGTCGAACTGGACCCTGGATAACCGCCTCCTGTCCAGAAGCCGCGTTTCTGCTGATTGGCGATGAGCATCTCGACGCCCCAGCGATACCAATCGTTTTCGCCGATGGTCGAGAGAGAGTACAACACCGCAACGCGCTCCACGGACCACAGGAAGTACAAGTCCTTCAAAGGTTGATTCCGCCACGTCCCTGTCGGTTTACCGACGTTCTTGCTCAAAGCGAGAAAGCCGGATCGGATTCGGTCGAGATCGGTCGGTTTCTGGCCCTCGCCGGCCCGTAGGGTGGGAGCAATGCCCTTGCCGACCGCCAAGCCGAGTAGACCTACACACGTCATCGCCGGTCTTTCCGGTATGCCGCCGCCCAGACAAAAGCCATAGCCCCAGCTGCCATCGAGATTTTGACAGCTCTGGTAGCGACGGACAATCATGTTCATGCTTCGATGCGCCGGCACACCATGCCGCTGCGCCACCCATAAAGCAAGCAACGCGAACTGAGTGTTTGAGTTGTCCGAAGTGTCGATGGGCTTGCCTTTGCTCAGCTGCTTCTTGAGCTGTTCAGGATCACGGAAGACCGGCAGTTTTTTCAGCGCGGCAGGCACTTCAAGCGATTGCTCCCCATCGGGGCGGTCATTCTTGACGGAAGCCTTGGCCTTGGCTTGCGCCGCCGGTGGCAGTCTGGGCGCGCCGCCCGCGGGTGGAGCAGGGGGTTTGCCGACGGTTATTCCTTCGAGAGGCGCGGCGGGAGGCTTGGCATCGCTGACTCCGTGTTCCGGCGGATTGAGTTTGTGCAGGGCGGCGAGGATTTCCTCCTGCGATTTCTTGGCCACGAACGGGCATCCGTAAGTCCAACCGCCCGTCCTCATCTGCCCGGCAATCAGGCGCACGGCCAGCGTTTGTATCAGTTCGCGGTCCTTGGCGTCGCCCAGACGATGGAGGAAGAGAATGCTCAGGGCAATCTCGTAAGTGAAATCGAGCTTGGGCGCGTCCCGGCGCACAGCCTCTGCTACGCGGCGGATGACCGGATCGTCCGCGGAAACGCCGCACTCCAGGAGCGTCAATCCGGGCAAGGCCGCGTATCCGACTGTATGTCTCTCCCACGGCCCCGCCCAGCCGCCCTGCTGACCTTGCGAACGCTTCAGATAGGCCACGCCCCCGTCAATGGCGCGATCGACGCGCTCTTGTTCGTCCTTGTTCAAGGGCATAGAGCCAGCGTGGATGAAAGTGACTCCGGACACAAGCCCGGGCAGGAAGAGAATCCAGAGCGGGCGGCGGACCCAGGTTGGCTTCCTCATGAGAGTCGTGCTCCTGCTCGGGACCAGGCAGCTCTCCCGACACGCGTACCTAGATCGTAGTCCACCGTTTCCTGTGATGGCAAGAGAAAACGGAAATAGCGCAGGTGCGATAGTCGGCAGTGGGTCTCCCTCCGTCTGCTTACGGCTTGTTCCTTTTCGGAATACCTACCATGCTTCGTCCTAAGGCATCTGCGATGATCGCGCTAGACGGCACCGACGCTGCAGGATTAGGAAAACTACTAAACGTCCCGAGATTGCGCAGGTATGCCCCAGCCCAGGTCAAGGGTTGCTCGAGTCTAACGCTCTGGAGCCGGTACCGCCTCCCCGTTTTTTCCGCCGAACCAGTTCTTCACGGAGGACGACCGCCTCCGCTGGCGCGGCGATACCGAGGCGAACCTTGTTGCCCTTCATGGCGATAACAGTGACCGTTATCGAAAGCCCCGGTATGACGATCTGTTCGCCGCGTTTCCGACTGAGGACGAGCATGAACATCCCTCCTTGAGTGACAAATGTTCGCCTCCTCTATTCGATCCCGTTCTCCTCGCGCTGGCCGGTTTCCGTTGCCACAGCAGCGTTTTACACAGAGCCTCGCGATAAGACTTGCTTGTTTCTGCTGGGGGATGTAAGGCGTCGGTGCTTGACACGGTCTAATTCCCGCTCGGCGTAAGCGTCCAGAGCAGCGGACAAGCGCCGCGACGCACGGATGCGGTAACCCTTCACTGCGCTGAGCCCCGCCGTCAGTAGAGCCAGGCCGACCACCGACCGGAGCGGCAGGGATGCACCTTGCGTCTTCCATAACGCCACCCCCGCCGCCCCGGCGATGGCCAGCGCGATCGATCCCGCCCAGGAAGCCCACTTCGGATACGCGATCTCGTTGCTCTTCATGGATGCACCGCCCTCTCTTTGAGTGTGTACTTACACACCGACCCCGCCAATAAATTACAACTCCAGCAAGCGCAGAGCCTTCGGATTGTAGTATCGCCGGATGGCCTCATCCTTTAGTCCCATCCCTCGCAGGGCGAACCAGACCACCTGCTCGACGAGTTGCTTGCGCGAAATACCGTAGTTCTGGACCAGTGTCGCAGGGCGCAAGCGCGTCTTGATCGTGACCGCGATATGCTCGACGAACCAGCTTGCCATGAGAGGCTGCACCGGCGAATTGACCGCCTCGCCCGCCGTGATCGCTGCTTTGAGGCACTCCTCAGCCTTTTTGAGCCAGCAGGCTACTGCTCTCTCCAGAAAGAAGCGCGCAAACTCGCCATCTTCCAGAAGGCTCCTCAGCATCAAACGATGCTGGATCTCTTGATCCTCGTCATCCGGCCGCCCACCTTCCACTTTGTGGGCGATGAACTGATGAACGAGGATCACCAGGCTCGACGCAGAGGGTTCCAGCGACTTGAGCCGCTCGATTATGGGCGAATCCTTCGCGGGACAGCAGGCCTGAAGCATGGCCGAGTAGAGCGCCTCTTTGTTGGGGAAGTGCTTGAACAACAGTGCTTCGGAAACCCCCGCTGCTTCGGCCAGCTCGCGCGTAGTTGTGCCGTGGAATCCCTTGTCGGCAAAAAGCCGCCGCACCGCCTTGATAATGGCTGCCCGGCGTTCTTCACTTGATAACTTCGATGTTGGCGTCTTCATATTTGAACAACCCTGAGCGTGTTTTGTGAGTATATACTCACTTACCAACTATGTCAAGCTCGCAAGCGATAGAGATTCCACAATCCGTCGCGCCTCCTCCATATCTCCGGAGGCAAGGGCCCGCTGCGCTTCTTCGATCCCTTCGCACAGTGCAGGTGTAAATGGCACGGCTGCTCCCCGCGACGGCGCCTCGGGAACCAGGTGAGCGAGGATCGATGCGCACAGTTCGGCCAGTCCCACGCCGGATACGGCCGACACGCGCACGGCGCCGGGCGCGGACGATACATCCCAAGCCGAAGCGAGGTCGCTCTTGCTGATTGCGTACTGCACGGCCGAGACGGGTTCACGAGGCCATACCGGTGACGCGGAGCCGTCGAGCAGCCAGACACACAGATCGGCGCTCGTGGCTAGCGTCTGCGCTCGGTATATTCCCTGTGCTTCCAGGTCCTCCGCTTCGCTTCGCTGCCCTGCGGTATCGGCCAACTCAAACAGCCAGCCGTCCAGCGCCAGCCGAGTTGTTACGACATCGCGCGTCGTGCCTGGCGTCTCTGCCACGATGCAGCGCTGATAACCTGCGACCGCATTGACCAGACTGCTCTTACCGACATTGGGCGCACCGGCGACCGCAATGCGCCATGGCTGCGTAAGGTGCAGACCGACCGTTGAGTAACGCCCAAGTCGCGCCAGTCCCTCCGCTGCCGTTGCCGGTTCTCGTCGCGCAAGGGATTGCTGGATTTCGTCGAAGGCTCGACCGAGTGCTCCTTGTTGCTGATCCAGGAGAATTCCAGCCGTGCGCGTCGTCGTCGCTTGAGCGAGCGTAATCGCCGCTCTAGTGCTCAGCGCGTCGCCACTTGTTTTCCGCAGAAACTCGTCCCAACTACAGACATGCAAACCCTGCTCGCGGAATAAGTCGATCAAAAAGCGAACGACCTCGCGGCCGCCGTGGCCATGTACTTCCAGCCACGTCACCGGCTCAATTTGTTTGACTGCCACCACGACCTCATCGGCCACCTCTCCGCCTATTTGGCCCAACCAGAAGCGTCCCTCGACCGGCTCTTCGGAAAGCTGCTCACCGGAGCGGCGGCGAAAGAGCTTGCGCACGGCTTCCCAGGCGCGGGGCCCGCACACTCCCAGAGTGGCCAGGGCCGATTGTCCCGGAGGAGTCAGACAGGCGATCCAGGTCGCTGTCTCCGGCGAGTTCACTGTAAAGCCTCCGCACTCAGGCGAATGCCTTCGAGCGTCATCTCTGGCCAGCTCCATGCTGGCTCGATAGCAGAGTGCAGCCGCCAGCAATCGCCCCCGGTGAGAAAAACCTCAACGCGAGATTTGCAGAAGGAGCGATATTCGCTCACGAGGGCCTGCACGCCGCCGGCCACCGCCCAGAAGATGCCTAATTCCATCGCTGCGGGTGTATTGGTCCCCGGCACGACACGAGGTTTATCGGGGGGAGCAAGAAGCGGAAGCAAGGCCGTATAATCGTGCAGCGCCTGCGCCATCAAGCGCATTCCGGGCAGAATCGCTCCGCCCACGAACGCTCCATTGCCATCAATAAGGTCCACTGTGATGGCCGAGCCCGCATCAATCACGGCGGCCGGCGTTCCTGGCGTGCGTCGGTGGTTGGCCGCGACTGCATCGAGCAATCGATCCACGCCGACATGGTCGGGACGCGCTACGAGAACCCGCAGAGGCAAGTCCTTCGGATCATCCAGAAGCCGCACTCGCTGGCCACGCTGTCGCAACCATTCGATGAGTTGATCGCGGCGCTGTGGATGTACGCCCGAAACAACCCATTGGCCACGAGCATCTGCCCATTGCTCCATCTGACGTTCCCAGGCAGCAGGGTCACCATGCGGCAGTGAGCACGTAGTCAACACCGCCCCTTCGCCACATAACCCCCATTTGATGCGTGTGTTGCCCACATCGACGACGACGTTCGGCCTCATGACGCTACCTCGACTTGCGCAGCCTGCAATAGCTCAACGACCGCGCGAACCAGATCCGCTAATCCCTGCCCGGTCACCGCCGACAAAGCGAGGACACGACGTTCCAATTCCTTCTCCAGTCGCTGTCGTACTTCCGCGCTGCCGGTCATCTCGGCCTTGCTCACCGCAAGGATTTCCGGCTTAGCCGTCAGGGAGTGGCCGTGCAATTCCAACTCGCGGCGAATGGTGCGGTAGTTGTGTAGTGGATCGCTGCCGTCGGGCGGCAGCGGTTCGACCAAGTGGACCAGGACGAGCGTCCTCTCGACATGTCGTAAAAACTCGTGTCCCAGGCCTACGCCTTGATGCGCCCCCTCGATCAACCCGGGCAGGTCGGCCAGCACGAACGCTCGTTCACCGCCGATCGTCACCAGACCAAGATTGGGATGTTTTGTTGTGAATGGATAATCGGCGATCTCCGGATGCGCTTGTGATAAGCGGCTCAGCAAAGTGGACTTGCCGGCGTTGGGAAGGCCGATCAAGCCGGCATCGGCGATGACTTTCAGCTCCAAGACGATCCAGCGCTCTTCTCCGGGTGTACCCGGCTGCGTCTGACGCGGAGCCCGATTGGTCGCTGTGGCGAACGCCTTGTTGCCGCGTCCGCCGCGTCCACCGTGGGCCACTGTCACTTGCTCGCCTGCTTCTTTCAGATCGCGCAGCAAATTGCCGCGATCGCGGTCATATACCAGCGTGCCCGGCGGCACGGCGATGACTAGCTCGGAAGCTCGGCGTCCGTGACAGTTATCCGGCCCACCTCGGCCACCCGCTCGAGCACTCCAGTGCTTGCGATGAACAATCTCGGCCAAACTATCCGTGCCGGCCACGGCTCGAACAATTACATCGCCGCCGTCCCCGCCGTCCCCGCCATCCGGTCCCCCTTTAGGCACATATTTCTCACGCCGGAAGCTACAGCAGCCCGCACCGCCGTCGCCGCCCTTGACGAAGATCGATACCCGATCGACAAACATGATAACCTGCTTGAGAATCAAATACGGTAGAGTTGCCACGTTCTCTTCATGATACAAACATCCCAAGGAACCGCGCTGGCATCTCGTCGAAGGCGCGTTTCCCATCTCCGGCATATTTGATTCAAGCCGCCTATCCCGCGCCGCCGATACAGCTTTTACAGACGGTGGTGGCCCACCCCGATGGTCACCGCAGTCAGAGCGAAACTCAAGGGACGGCCCGATGCTTCGCGCTTGGATGCTCGGCGGGTTGGTTCTTACGATGCTGTTGAGTGTGGCTGTACGTCCCGCCCCCGCTCAACTCGTTGCCAGCCTGGCCGACGACCTGATCTTGCTCACCTACCGCTTGCGCGGCAAAGAGGCGGCACGGACGCACCAGCATCTCGGCCCCGGGCCTGGCTCGATGGAAAGCGCATTCCCCCTGGTTCCGGGTGCGCCACGGCCTTCGCTTGGCGAACCCACCAGTTCCATGACGCCCGGACAGGCCAACATCACTCCGCCAACGATCCTGACCCAGGCACCGATGCCGACACCCATCTACGGGGTCTTGGAAATCCCTGCCATCGCCGATGAAGGACCGCCCGAAGGAATGACCCTCGATCAGGCCATCGAACGACTCGTCCGAGACAATCCCGATCTGCGCATGCGTTTCAAGGAATTGCCGAAGGCCCAGGCCGACATCGTCTCGGCCGGCTTGCGCAACAATCCGTTCCTGTTCGGCGATGTCAGCAATGCGCCGTACCAGGCCTACTCACCGAATCGGCCCGGCGAGGTTAGCTATGGAGTTACTCTCATCCAGCCCTGGGACGTGAATAAGAAACGCCTGGTCCGCATCCAGGTCGCCGAGAGCGCCCGGAACGTCGTGGAGGCCCTCTACCAGGACGCCGTGCGTGTGCAAATCGACAACCTATACACCGCTTTTCTCGATGTGCTGGCTGCTCGCGAAGCGTTGCGGCAGCTGCAGGTCGGACTGGAGGGAATGGAGAAAATAGCCGAGGCCACGCGCAAATGGGTCGCGTCGGGCGGCGGCACGCGTGCGGACCTCGACCGAGTGCTGGTGCAGCGCGACTCCGCCTTCCTCGCCGTTGAGGAGGCCCAATCTGCTCTGCGCCAGACGAAACAGACGCTGGCCGTGCTGCTCAATCTCCCACCCGCCAGCGTGGAGTGCCTGGACCTGCGCGGCGCTATCGGCGGCTTTGAGTTGGATTTGCCCTGCGAGGAGAAATTGATCGAACTTGCCGTGCAAACTCGGCCCGATTTGCAAGCCTACCGGCTCGGCGTCGAAAGAGCTCAGACTGAGGTCCAAATGGCCAAGAAAGACCGTATCCAGGATATATTCATACTGTACACGCCCTGGCAATTGGTGGACAACTCGCCCATCCATGCTCAGAACACGAATTCGTGGGGCCTCAGCGCCCTGGTTACGCTGCCCGTGTTTAACCGCAATCAGGGCAACATCGCGCGGGCGCAGGTCACCGTGTCGCAGGTCATCATCGAACTGCAAGGACGCGAGCAGCAAGTCATCGGCGAGGTGCGCCGGGCTTATCAGGAATACACCACCAACCGCAAAGCTGTGAAGTATTATGAGGAGAATATCCTGCCGCGTGCGCGGAGCATCCACGAGGAAAAAATACAAAGACGTCTGGCAGGGACCGAGAGCGTCCTGACCTATTTCGAGGCCCAGAGGGAATATAACGACGTCGTCCGCCGTTTTCTCGAGGCATCCGTGCGTCTTCGTCGCAGCGCGCTTCGCCTCAACACGGCAGTGGGTCAGCGCATCGTGCCTTGAGAGCCGACCGGTCGGTTCGCGCGAAACGATGAATCATTAGTACGCATTGCGGTGGACGAATCCGTGGAAGAGAGTCATCCACAGAATGCGGAAATCGAGCCACGGCGTCCAGTGGGTGATGTAGTACAGATCGTATTGCAAGCGCTTACGCAGCGAGGTGTTGCCGCGCCAGCCATGAACCTGGGCCCACCCGGTGATACCCGCCTTCACGCAGTGTCGCGCCATGTAATTGGGAATGGTCTTGCTAAATTGTTGGATAAACACCGGACGTTCCGGACGCGGCCCTACCAGGCTCATGTCACCCATCAAGACGTTCCACAACTGCGGCAACTCGTCGAGGCTGGACTTGCGGAGGAATGCGCCCAGTGGTGTTCGCCGCGGATCGTTCTTGACCGCCCAGACGGCTCCGGTCTTCTGCTCGGCATCGACGCGCAAGCTGCGGAACTTCAACATGTGGAATGTCCGTCCATTCAATCCGCAGCGCTCCTGACGATAGAAAATCGGACCGGGACTGGTCACCTTCACCAGTACGGAGATTAGAGCCAGCAGCGGCGACAGCAAAACCAGCCCAAGCGCTGAGAGCACCACGTCCATCGCTCGCTTTACTACAATATTCAATCCGAAATGGGGACTTTCGCGCAAACCGATCAGCGGCAGACCATCGAGATTTGTTGTCGTCAGCGACAGGCCAGCGAGGTTTGGCGCGTCGCAAACCATGCGGACCTCTACCAGCGAGCGCGACAGTATGTCAAAGACCCGGCGAGCGTCGTCGGTGCGATTGAGCGGCAGGGCGACGAAGACGTGGCGGACGCCGTATTTCTCAATCACCTGCGGCAAGTCGGAGAATCCTCCGAGCACATCGAGATCACCTGACAGTTGATTCGTTCTCTCATCGACGAAACCAATGTTCTTGATGCCCAGCCAGCTGACGCGCTGGAGAGCGCGGGCCATCTTGCGAGCGGCCCGGCCTGATCCTACTATGATCGAAAAGGTCTGATTGTAACCATGACTGCGAAAGGTCCGGATGACAGCCCAGGCAGCACGGCGGCCAATGAGCACCAGAGTCAGACACAAGAGCCAGAAAATCAAGATCCCTGCCCGGGACTCGTCAAAGTCGTGCAGGAAGAAAATCCGTGCCATGACCAGCAGGGCCAGGAGCAGGCTGCCTTTGAAGACGGCGACGATTTCTTCGCGGAACCGACGCAACCGGCCGACGTCGTACATGGAGACCAGGCGATAGGCGACGACGCTAAGCAGCCACAACAGCGGCACGCGCTGCAGGCACAGGAAAATCCCCGGGATGCTCTTCTCCTGATGGAACCAGCCGGAGTGGAAGTAAAGAAGGTAGGCCAGGATCCAGGCGGCGGTGGTCAACACCAGGTCGGTGAGAAGAAAGCAGGAACTGAGCAGCTGACTGCGCTGATGAATCATGATCCTCCCCATCCGTGGGGCCGGCCCGAAGTTCCCGGACGTTGGGTTCCGGCAATCAAACCGCGAAGTCTTAACATGGCGAGGGAGGCGCTGTCAAGGTAAGCCTGCGTGTTGCGGCGGAACGGGTCTTTGAACACGGAGACGCAATGGCCGCGAATGATCTTGTACTCGCACTGACCGGGGCCAGCGGCGCGCCCTACGGCGTGCGTCTCCTGGAAGTGTTGCTGCGCGCCGGACGCAACGTACACCTCATCCTCAGTCCCGCTGCCGTCCAAGTCCTCCAACACGAGCTAGATCGCCGCGTTTGCCTGGATCGCTTTGCTCTCGCTGACTTGCTAGGGGAAGACCCGGCCTTTCACGTCGATCAAGTGCGCTATCATCATTTCATGGACTTTCAGGCCGGCATCGCCAGCGGCTCCTTTCTGACAGCGGGAATGGTCATCTGTCCATGCAGCATGGGTACGGCGGCCGCCATCGCGCACGGTCTGTCCCAGAATCTTATCCATCGCGCTGCCGATGTTCACCTGAAAGAACGCCGTCCCCTCATTCTGGTGCCGCGTGAAACGCCGTTACACTTGATTCAGCTTCGCAATCTAACCGCCTGTTCAGAAGCCGGCGCCATTGTGCTTCCGGCCATGCCTGCGTTCTACACTCGACCACAATCGCTTCAGGACGCTATTGATTTCATCGTTGGCCGTATCTGCGATCAACTGGGTATTGGACATCATCTGTTACCGCGTTGGAGCGAGTGAGTCCGGCCATTTCGCTCTTGCCCTGTCCCGTCCGCTTGTGTAAATCCGCACCCACGACTGGAGAGGTCTTTTCTTGGAGTCATCGTGTACGGATTCGTTGTCTCTTGTATCGCCTGTTGCCTGGTCCTGTTTGGCCTGGCTGCCCTTTCTGGCTGCGACGACACCGCCGCGCTGTCCAGTTCGACCGGAGAGACAGATGCGGAGCACAGCCGCGACTTTGATGCGGCGACAGTCGGCACCATTCGTGGTCAGGTGACCTGGCAAGGAACGATTCCCGAAGTACCGGGGTATCACTCGCCGGTTAGTCCTGGTTCGGAACACGCCGGACAGCCGCGCCACCTGTGGCCCAATCCGAGCGTGCCGCGTATCGATCCGGCCAGTAAGGGAGTGGCTGGCGCCGTGGTGTTTCTGCGCGGCGTCGATCCAAGACGTGCACGGCCGTGGGACCATAAGCCGGTCCGCGTTGAGCTGCGCGATTACCAGATCCACATCTGCCAGGGCGATCATGAGGGTAAGACTGGCTTCGTTCGCCGCGGCGACACTATCACGATGTTGTCACGACAGAGTCTTTATCATGCCCTCCGGGTCCGCGGCGCCGCCTTTTTCACCCGCGCCTTTCCAGATGCGGATCAGCCATGCAATCATCGTCTGGATCACTGCGGTCTTGCGGAGCTGAGCAGTGGTTGTGGCTATTTTTGGATGCGCGGATGGCTGTTTGTAGACGATCATCCTTACTACACGCACAGTGACGCGGAAGGTCGATTCTCGTTAGCGCAAGTACCGCCTGGTAGCTACGAGTTGGTGTGTTGGTTGCCCAATTGGCACGAGGCGTCCCGCGAGTTGGACGCGGAAACCGCGCTCATCTGCCGATTGACGTTCCGTCCTCCCATCGAGCTCGTGCAGCCCGTGCAGCTCACTCCGAGCCAGGTACGAACGGTTTCGATCCGCTTGGACGCCACCCGCTTTGGCCCTTGACGGAGAGACACGATGTCCGTCAATGGACCGCCGCGAATTCTGATCTGCACGCACCAGCCTGGCACCGTGGCCGAGATGCGGACCCTTTTGGCCGGCAGCGGCTGCGAATTGACTTTCCACCAGTTGGCGAACTCCGATCCCGAACGACCGAGCGGCTACAAGCTCCTTCTTGTGGATGGCGGCCCGGCGGCAACTTCCCTCGACTTGTGCCGCCGCCTGCGCGAACGAACCGATCCCGTTTTTATACCTCTGTTGTATGTTAGTTCCGAACCAGAGACCGGCGCACGTTCGTCGGTGTTCGAATCAGGAGCAGATGCTTACCTTGCGCGGCCCTTCGCGCCCGGTGAATTGCTGGCCCAGGTTCATGCGTTGTTTCGCGTGAAAGATGCCTACGATCGCCTCGCCGGCAGATCCGCCGAGATGCTTCGCATCAACAAACGGCTCCAACAACTCCATCAACAGATCGATCATGAAATGCAACTAGCCCAGCGCATCCAGGCCAGTTTCCTGCCTCAGAGCCTGCCCGACGTGCCGCACGGTCGTTTCGCCGTCCACTATTTGCCTCGTGATCGCGTCGGCGGAGATTTCTATGACGT
>DATBHJ010000142.1:0-9967 GCA_036557565.1 Gemmataceae bacterium | reverse complement strand
GTTGTTGTTTCAAATGATGGGCAAGCTCGACGAGGGCTTTTGCTGAACGAACGCTCGTCTCGCGAGGACCGTGTTGTTCTCCCAGGAGCGCGTCGCCGATTTCATCAACCAAGCGTTTGAACCCGTGTGGCAGAGTGTGCGACCGGTGCCGATCGTGCGCATCGACTTTGGCGACGGCAACGTGCTGACGCGCACGCTGCACGGTAACATCCTCACGTCGATTTGCACGCCCGATGGCCTACTCGTCGATGCCCTGCCTGGCATCTACACGGAGTCGGCCTATCTCGATCGTCTCAACGTTCTGTGCGCGGTGGCCAAAAACGCCCAGGCCCGCCCCGAAGCGCGGCGCGACTTTCTGGTCCGCGCCTACCATCGCGGCCGGGCGCAAGCGCTGAAGAAGAACGCCAATCCCGGCCAAGCCGCCGCCGATGGCATGCGGACATATATCAGCAAGCGTTTGATCGAGAGGCCGGTCGAACTCGCCCTTTTGCCGGTGCAGCCGCTTCCCGCGCCGCCGGCGCAAACGAAACCGGAGGCGAAACCGGCCTTAACCGCCGTGGAGGACGTGGCCAGTTGGAAAGCGCTCGAAGAAGACACGCAGATCAACGAACGCACGCGCCGCCTGCAAATCCACGAGTTGCTTGCCGGCGCCGGTCTGGTGCGGCCGGACAAGGTGACGCGACCCATCTACAAGGACGTTCTACACGCCGACCTCGATGATCCGTATCTCGGACTCGGCAAGGTGCTTTTCGCCACGTATCCGTTCGCGAAAGAGGATGCGGTGCATTGATGTTTTCCGATGGGCCCGGCTTGCCAAGAGAAGATGTCAGGAACCTTTTAAGACCTTAAAATGTTCCTGACACCTTTCTTGCCCTGCACCTTTCTTGCCGGTTGGTTGGGTTCTGGTGTCATTGAACATCCTTCTTTGGGTAACGGACCAAGATGCTCTCGATGGCTTCCTTCGCCGCCTCAGACACTCGCCTGCCTTCGTAGTCTTGACCCGTATCGAACTGTGCAGCATGACGCAAACTGGGAACCGCCGAAAGATCACCAACCTTGCCCAAGGCATCGGCGGCGAAGAAACGAACATGTCCCTCGGGGTCATTACGCAAAACCTCGACGAGCCGTGGGGCCACTCTTTCGTCTCCAAAGTCATAGAGCAGGCCGCAAGTGTGCCAGCGCACGTCGGCGTCGAGGTCGGCAAGCAACGGGAGAACGGCTTCGGTCCCCAGCTTGGAATCAATCCGCATCAGAGCTTCGGCGGCGTCGCATCGCACGTCGCCATCAGCGTCTCGTAGGAGCTTCAGAAGGGACTCGATGGTGGGTTCCCTGTCCAGCGATTGCAACACCGAGATGGCGTGGTCCCTCTCCCCCGGCTCGAACGAGTGAAAGGAGCGGAGCAGGCCAAGAACCTCCTGCCCCTTCGACGACCCATTCGTATCCAGTTCGCTTGTCGAGTCCATAGACGAACCACCCCAGTTAGCGGATGAACGTGTTATCCCAGAAGACGTTCGAGAGCGAGAAAGGGAGTCAGGAACTTTTTAAGATCTTAAAAGGTTCCTGACTTCCTTTCTCGCCACGTCGATGTCGCGCACGCTCAAGGTCCGCTGACCATTGACCTTAAGGTGCCTCTTTTAGTTTCCTGAGGTCATGAAGTAATTCTTGCAATACAAATATTTTCTCCTCGGGTTCAGACCAATCATTGATCCATACTTTGCCATTAAGCAACTTGCTAATCACCGAAACTGCCATGTCAATCGTATTATCTTCTTTCGCAAGATAGAAAAGATTGATAGGTAGTCGCAGATCCTCGATGGACTTGATTGGGCGACTTAACAAGACAAGTAGAGCAGCAGCAGCTTCAGCTTGCTGTTTCTCCACATCATCATCAAATCCGCATTCAAGAAAGAAAGATAGTTTTTTGCGGATCTTATCGATGAGCATTGGTTGGATCTCATTCGAAATCCAATCCATTGCCGAGTCATTGTTAAATGAATCGTAGTCGAATGCGCCCATATCCTCTCTCCTATTTCAGTGCAAACATCACCAATGTCGATGATTTCTCCGCACGCTAGAAGTGTCGCTAAGAGGCCATCCAGAAAGAAGGCTGTGGCGGCACGTTGAAAACGTGCCGATCCGTCGTTCGCCGGCACGTTGAAAACGTGCCGCCACAATCTTTCTAGACGGCCTCTAACGACACTGGCTATAAGGCTTGACAGAAAAATTGGAAAAATTGGTGTCAGTTCATTTTTTCTTCCAAAAATGAACTGACACCAATTTCTCAAAAATGAACTGACACCAATTTCTGACCATTGCCCGTCGTGGCTCCGCAGCAAATTCTCACAGGACGGTGCGAGTTAACGGTTTTTCAATTCAGACAACAACTCATTTAACATTTGGAACTTCTTCTCTGGATCATTCCATTCAGCAAGCCAGTCCTTGTCATCTATTAATCGAGTTATGGCTGCTATTGCCAGGTTAAATAGATCTTTTTTCTTAGCGTTAAAAATAAAATCGACCTTAGAATACCTCATCAGACTTGGCGTTGTAGTGAGATCGAGCAAGAGGGCAGCCGCAGCCTCGGCTTCAGATTTCTGAATATCATCGGGATCGGCAGCAGAGGAAAAATCTCGAAGCGCGCATTCAATGGCTGTTAGAATAGGCTTTTCTGCAAACTCGGCAATCCAGTCCAAAGCACAATCATTCTCCATTGGTCCGTAACCCCAGGCACCCATAGCGATCTCCAGTCAAAGTCAATTACACAACTTTAATAGTCCAAGAGACACCAAATTCTTGACCACTCACAGCGCCAGCAAGGTTGTCCTTGCTGGCGCTGTGACCTGGCAATTCATTCTGTTAGAGCCTCTAAACCATCGAATTAATGGCAAGTTCCACCAGTAAGCGAAAACCTTCTCTCATATTATTTGGAGATATAAATTGCCCCCTTTTGATATTGAGCAATGTCCCTCCAAAATCTATTCCTTCGCGCCCGAAGTGCTTAATTGAAGCCTGTTCTAGTTGAAACGCCTCTAGTTTAGTAAAAGATTCTGTTCCGGGGATAACCCTAGCAATTAACCCCGCTTCTTTGGCTTCTGCTTTCGCCAATCGTGAAGCTACAGTGTCACTCGCTCTAGTACCAGCGGCGCCCACATAGCGTTTGGTCCCTGCTTCATTTGTAGCCTCATATACACACGCATTATGCGCCCAAACCGAGAACTCCCAGTCTCTGCTACCCACGAAATACGTGTGATGTTCGGCGATTCGCAGATTATAAACCGCCGCCAGCTCCTCGCCCTCCGTCACCGACTCCACGGCCACCCATTGCCCATCGTGGCTCCGCAGCAAATCCCCCGCCTGCAACTCCTTGGCCGCCGTCCAGCCCTTTTCTCGCACGTAGAACGGATGCTCCGCCGTGGTGCGAATCGTACGGCCGTTGACCCGCACATGCAGCAGCGGCACAAAGTTGGTGAACACCTCCTCGACTTGCCGAGGCTCCGGCGGAGCCTTCGGGTCGCACTCCGGTGCCGACAGCACCCAATCGCCCACACGAAACTGCTCGATGGCCTTCTCACCGTCGGGTGTCAACAATGGCGTCCCCGCCGCGAAACACGCCGTCAAACCGCCCCACGCCTGGAAACCAAGTGACAGCACCGCAGGCGTGAAGGCGCCGATCATCTGCGCCGTGCCCTCGCTGGCACCCAATCCACTGGCCGCCGACGAACCCAGAAACTCGAACACCGACTGACCACTCTGCCCTGAGTTCCAGTTCGTCGCCCCCGTGACTATCTGATCCACCCCCACCGCCATCAAACCCACGCCCGGAAGCACCGCACCGCCGCAACTGCCCAACGTCATCACCGCGCCCGAAACCACGTCGAACAAACCGAAACTGATCTGTAACACGTAGCCGCCGTTGCTCGCCAACCACTGCAAGATCTCGTTGCGTTCAATCGTCTCGTCCCACGAATTATGCTGGCCCGGCCACGACAAGTCCTCGAACTTGTCCACCTGCGGCTGCGGCTTTTCATTGCCCCAACTCGTCGTGCTGCCCAGCCCGTCTGTCTGCGTTCCCCACAACGCCGACCACAAAAATGTCTTGCGCCCTCCATCCCCCGACGCCGTGCTGCCGTTCAACCACTGGTGATACAAGCTGATCCGCGATTGGGTGGTCGTGCTCTCATTGCCCCGCGACGACGATACCGTCCGCAACCAGTTGTCGCTGCCCACACGATTGTCGATGTCGCGCACGCTCAAATTCCGCTGACCGTTGACCTCCGTGCCCGTGAGATTGTTGTGGAACGACTGGAACACGTCGTCGTAACGCCGCACGTCGCTGCCCTCGCCGGTAGCCAGGCTCGCCCACGCGGACTTCGACGCTTCCAGGCGGCCCTGATAGCCACTCCGCTCGAAGGTGAAAGTGTAGTTGTCGGGCGTGCCTTTCTCCAGGGTCTTCTCGTGCGAAGCCGTGCTCACATACAGCTTATGCCACCACGACCGGCCGACGTCCGCTTCGGGATTGTTGGGATCGTCCGGGTCGTCCTCATCGTCGAACAGATTGCTCGGCTCTTGCGACGATGAATCCTTCTGATTGTACACGCTTTTGCTGTTGCTTTCGTGGTCAATGTCGAACTGGCGTCCCGTCTCGATCGGGCCGGAATCGCCGAGCGTGGTTTGGATGGTGATCGTGTCGTGAACGTAGTTGTCGGCGTGGGCGGTGTAGTCCCATTCGCCGGTGAGGCCCTTGCCGTCGTCGATCTTGCCCTTGGCCGTCATATCGCTGTCGCCGCCGCTGATCTGCGTGAAGCGCGTGGCGCGTGTGGTCGTGGGCGTGCCGTCGGCCAGGGTGGTCGTTACCGTATCGAACGTCTCGACCTGGCCGTCGCCTTTGGCGTCGATCTTGGCGTGCAGCAGGTCGTTGTCGCGGTCGATCTGGCGATCCACTTTGTAGTCCGAGGCAACGCTGTTGTCGGCTTCCACCACCACCGTGCCGCTCGGCTGATCGCCGCGCAACGTCACATCCACCGCCATGGAGTTCGCGGAGTAGTTGTGACGGTGATCGTAATCGTTGAACTGGGCCGCGCCGTCCGAGAACTTGGCAGTCCCTTTGGTGGTGACCAGCGTATCATCGTCGCTTGAGTCGCTGCTGTTGGCGTTCACCGTGCCGTTGGCTGTGCCGTCGCTGTTGTACTCCAGGTCGGCTGTGGCATCGCTGGAGGACTTGCCGCTGGAAGTGAACAGCGCCGTCTGCATCGGTACGTTCGTGCCCGCCTGCTGCCACCATACAAAACCGCTGCCCCAACCCTTGCTCTCGCTGTGGTCGTAGCTGCTGCCGTCGGTCTGCGCTCCATCGCTGTTGTAATCGCCATCGGCGCTCGAGGTGCCCGAAGCCGTTCCTCCGCCGCTGGCGAAAGACACAACGCTCCACTGCGTGGAGCCGTCGGTGGCCGCGTAGCTGGCCTTGTTGAAGCTCAGCAAGGAATTGGAGGCGTTGTAGTTGCTGACATTGTCCAGCGAGCCGCTGTTGTCCAGGCGATTGACAGCGCCGGCGAGATCGCTGTCGCGATGGAAAGTGCTGCTAGACTGCATATAGCGGCTGCCAGTCGTCTGGCCGGCCGGCACGCTATCGTCGCCACTGACGTTGACGGTGAAGGTGGCGCTGTCGCTTTGCGACACCTTGATGTCGCTGTTGTTCTGGTAGTGGTAAGTAAGTTTGTCGAGCGTGCGGACGCCTTCGTTGTACTTCACCTGCCAGGTCGCTTCGTTGTCGTAGCTGGCTGGTTTGCCGTTGTCGTCGGCGCTGAAACGAGAGGTGCCGTCCTGCACCACTCCATTGCTGTCGCGGTGGTAGGCGTCGGTGACGGCGTAGCGGTTGGCCAGGATAGTGCTATTGTTGTGCTGCTCGGTCGTCGCCGAACCGAACTTGGAGAGTAACCCATCGGGATTGGTGAGGTCGATGTCCTGGCTGCCGCCGTAGTCGTCCTGGCTCTGATAGTTGATGTCAAAGCTGAGGCGGTCGCGGTCGGCGCTGTCGGGATTGCTGACATCGGTGCTGTTGTGGAAGTAGTAACGATAACCGTCCGTGCCGTCGTAGTCGCTGTGGCCCTTGACAGTCTGCTGCGTGACGATGCCCCCGATGCCGGTGACGGTGGTCGTGGTGCTGTCGCCCTTGTATGAGCCGCGGTCGAAGGAGCGTTCCAGGAAGACCGTGCCGTCGGCGGGAGCGTTACGCAGGTCGGTAGGGCGGCCGTCGTCGCCGAGCTGGGGAGTATCAGTCGAGAAATTGGCGCTATTGTCGCTGCGCGTCACGTCGGTGCGGTAGTCGCCGCCCCACTTGTTGGTCACCGTCTGCGTGCCCCCTGACTCGCCGTCCGGCATCGGATCGTCGCCGCCATCTCCGCCGTCGCTCGCCGCTGGGGTCCAGGTTTGCGTGGTGTCCCACCAGTAGTTGCTGGCGGAATGGTTGGCGAACTGGTAGTCGGCCCCGTTCACGGCTCGGTAGGCGCCGGTGACGTCGAAGGTGGTGGACTCGCTATAGTGCTGGTGGTCCCAGTCCATGAAGCCCGCGCCGAAGTTAGGCGCGGCGAAACCGCTGATGCTGCCACCGCCGGGCGGCAGCCCTTGGAGGGCAAAGTCACTGCTGAAGACGATGGGCGAGCTGAAGGGCACGACGACGTTTTCGGCGTCGTAGATGTACTCGCCCGCCATCTCCAACCAGGCCGTGTAGGTGATGGTTCCCCTCTCGCCGGAGGACGAGGTGACGCCGGTTATCGGATCCGTGACGGGTCCGAAAGTGCTGTCAATCGTAACATCGGTATAGAACGAGGCGTAGCTGTTCTCGCCGCTTTGGGTGTAGTGATGGTGGTAGGTGCCGCCGGTGATCTGGACGGCGGGAGCTGTGTCGTTCGGACTCGTGCTGGCGGTATTAGTCGCCCCGGCCGTCTCGTTGCCGACAGCGCCGCCAACGTCTTGGGGAACGTCGACGGGCAGAGAGGGCGGGATGGAAATATCCGACGGCGTGTAGGTGGGAATGTCCGAATGGGAGTCGTCGGGAACTGCCGGCGTATCGGAAGCGTCGTTGCCATCCGCGTTGGTCCACCACGAATCGTCATCGAACAATGCGGAGGGATCGGGCATGCCGGCGTCGTTCGCCGCCGCCGCGCCGTCCATGCCGTCCTCCGTCGTCGAGTCCGATGGGGGCGTCGTGTCCGGATCGCCCGGTGGAGGCATCGTGTCCGGATCACCCGTCATCGGCGCGCTGCTCGTCGGGACGGGCGGGGAAGGTGGGGCGGCGTTCGCCGGTGGAGGAGCCGGCGAAGCGGCGGCAGGAACGGTAGAAGGAGCGGCCGCGAACAAACTCATGTAAAGCGCGGACGGGTCGGCGTCTGCTTGTCCCATGCCCTGCGAATCATCCACCGGCGAGGACAAATCTATCGACGCTCCTGCCAGAAATGACGAGCCAGACGCGTAGGCGAGAGACGGATTGACTGGAGGAGCCGCCGAGGGAGGAACAATAAACTGATCGAGGTACGTCGTGGAGACGGACGGGATGGTCGGGTCCGGTTGGGGCAGGTCAGTTGATAACAAGAGCCGGTCTTCCAGCCTCTCGATGGCGAGAAGTACCTGCGTGGTTTTCTCGATTGTGGTCGCTTGGCCGGTCGGCCAAAAGCGGAGGAGGAGAGAGGATAGCGCTTCAGCCAGGCGAGCAACTTCATTGTTGTACTTTCAGAGGAGTGCGTTCGATGAAAGAGACAGAAACATTACGGAATCGTAATGATCTTGGTCAAAGCGAATCGGTGCGTCAAGATATTTTTGACGAAAAAATGGATTTTTCATGCTGCGGCATGCTCGATACCAAGCCGTTCGCGCTACGGGCCTCGTGGCGAAGTTGCGGAACTCGATAAGGTTCCGCGGGCACCTCGCCCCGGCGGTGAAGTTCCGCGATGGCCGTCGTGGCAACAGCGTGGACTACATCGGCCCAGTTGGCCAACCGGCCCAGTACGCTGGTGTCGAGGAGTATGGCCATTATTCGTACAGCCCGTCGCTGCTCAGGGCCGAGTCGGGGACAGACACGTCGCAGTCAATGGCGGCCCCGAATAGCATCCGCTCCCAATCGTCTTGAGGTTCGACGGGGGGCGAGTTAGGGAGGAACCGTTCCCGCAGCGCGTTCAGTGCCAAGACCTCCGGAGCAACACCATGCCGTAGATAAATCGAGAGAGCAATCGCCAAGCCATCACTTCCGCGCCGCTGGCCGATCCAGCAGTTGGCCGCGCATCTGATATAGGTGGATCAGGGCACGGTCCATGATGCGCTCGCCGGCGCCGGTCTCAACCGGCGATACCGGCGGCTCGGTGCCGTAGCCGCCTTCGCTCGCCGCCTCGATGGTCGGGAAATACTGCTGATAATCGTTGCAGTACCCCAGGAAAAACAGGTGTTCCAGCCGCGCTCGTCGTTTCAGACTGAGCGCGTGTCCACAAAAAAACTCGCCGGAGACACCGATGAAACCGATGCGTCCGTCGAGCAGCGCCGCCGTCAGGTGTGGCCGCACGCCCTGACGATATTCGCGCTCGTAAAAGGCGACAATGGCGGGGAAGAAGGCTCGCTCCAGCGCCAGCCGCACGAACGGATTCGATAGGTCGATACGCGACTTGAAAGTGAAATCCTCCTCGCGCACTTCCAGCGCCAGTTTGATCGCCGCGCTGCGGATGCCCTTCGCCAGCGCCAGCACTTCGCGCCCCAACTCCCGACCGAACTTGTCGGCGCCGCCCTCGCCCGACGGGTTCGCCGACAGATCGCCGGCCGCTCCCTGCAAGAACAGGCACGGTGCAGCCGTTTCCGTCTCGATGAAATCGGCCAGCACGCCGGGATAGTCCGCCGAAAACTTGCGCTCCTTGACGTCGCGCATCGTCGCGTGAGCGGCGAAGTTCACTGCATGCGCGATCGCCTTGCCCTTCTCGTCCTCGACGCGCAACACCAGCAGTTCGCGATCGACCGGCTTGTCCTCTCGCTTCGAGTGGCGATTGCGGTTGAGCATCACTTGCTTCGACGCCACGCCCAGCCGCGCCGGTTTCAGGTTTTTCGCCGCGTCGAGGATGACATCGCCGATCTTTTGTTCCAGCTGGCGCACATAGGAATTCTTCGCCGTGGGCCAATCGTCCATTTCCAGGACGGGACCGTGATGCGTGTGCGAGGCGACGAGAAAAACGTGTTCGATACCGGCGGACTTGACGCGCCGGCGGATCTCCGCCGTCGAGTCCCGCGCCGGCGCCCGGCCGAGATCGAGACTGACCAGGGCAATGCGTTTCTCTCCGGCGGCTAGCACGAGTGCGCGGGCGCGAAGCGGATCGCGGACGCCGAGGCTCGGCTGGTCCTTCCGCGCCGCGTAGCCCCACATGGCGTAACCCGTCGGCGGCGTGATGTCCGCACGCGCCGCTCCCGCGCGCAACTCCTCCGCAGCCCGTACCGTCGGCAACGGCAACAACATCGTCACAACCACGCCGATACGAATGTGCTTCATCGTTCCCTCCCGCCGTTTGTTGCCGGGTGATACGATATTCTGTGTAGCCGCGACGCGCAGCGGAGTGCGAGAGCGTCCGCGCTCCGCTGCGCGTCGCGGCTACACAGAATACAGACTACGGAGAGTACCATGATCCGACCGACCGTCGAAGCCGACACGCCGCATCTGCTCAAACTGACCGAGGGCACCGGCGTTTTCAAGCCCCACGAGATCGAAGCCCTCAACGAAGTGCTCAGCGATTATCACGCCGACAATCTGGAATACGGACATATCGCCGTCACGTGCGAGGAGCACGGCACGATTGTCGGTTACGCTTACTACGCCCCAGCCTCCATGACCGATCGCACTTGGTATCTGTACTGGATCGCCGTCACGCGCGACACGCAGGCCAAGGGCATCGGCGGCAAGCTCCTCCGCTACGCCGAGGATGACATTCGCAAGCGCGACGGCCGC
>DATBHJ010000141.1:0-47125 GCA_036557565.1 Gemmataceae bacterium | reverse complement strand
CGCGTCGCGGCTAACCGAATAACGAACGACCCCTCACTTCACCTGGTAACAGTAAATCAAATCCTGATCGCGTAGATACAATCTGCCGTTGGCGAGGACAGGATACGTCCAGATGTTATTGGGGTAATTGAGCCGTTCGGGGCGATTGCCCTTTTGTGGGATCGTGAAACGCCCGATCTCCTGCCAGCCGTCGGGGCTGGCAGCGACCAGCACCAACGTGCCGGCGTCCTCGCTGTAGCAGTAGAGCATGCCGCCGGCGCTGGTCAGCGATCCTTTGCCCAATGCCTTGGACTGCCACATCTTCTTGCCGGTCTTGAACTCTTGACACGTCCAGCCGCCTTTATCCGACCAGCCGTACACGTAATCGCCCAGGAGAACAACGCCTTCGTGCTTGTTGTCCATCAGGCGCATGGCATCCTCACCGTAGATCTGCTCGGCCTTGGTGCCGTTGCCGTCCGGTGTCAGTTTGAGCAGCACGGCGCCTGCTCCGTAGCCAGCCGCGGCGTAGACGTAATCGTCGTGGACGATCGGCGAGGGGATGACAGCGGTTCGGTACTTGGTATTGCGGTAATACCACAGAAGGTGGCCATCGTTGGCGGCGACGCCGGCCACGCCCTTCATGGTCAACTGCACGTACTGGCGCACGCCGCCGACAACGACCGGGACCGCGGAGGAATAGCCCGCCGGATCGGTCAGCTCCTTGCTCCGCCACAACACCTGGCCGGTCGCCTTGTCCAGAGCCGCCATCGTCCCTTGCGCGCCGCCCGGTGTGCAGATGACTTGTTGGCCGTCTACCAACGGCGATTCCGAGTAGTTCCATGTCGGCCGCCCGCCGCCCAGCCCACCCTGACCCGTCAGATTCACCGACCAGACCTTTTCGCCGTCCTTGGCCTTCAGGCAAGCGACAACGCCCGCCGAGCTGATGGCGTAGAGATAGTCACCGTCCACCGTGGGCGTGCCGCGCGGTCCGCTGCCGTAGCCATTGCGGACGTAAGCTCCAATCGGCGTGGACCACACTTTCGTGCCCTGGGCCGTATCCACGGCAAAGACGAAATCGTTGGTCTCATCGCCGCCCATTGCATACAAGCGATTGCCGACGACGGCCGGGCCGGAATAGCCGATGCCGGCGTCGGTGAAGGTCCACAGTAGTTTCGGCCCACCCTGCGGCCAGCTCTTGAGCAGGTCCGTCTCGGTGGATACGTTGTCGTGGTTGGTGCCGCGCCACTGGGGCCAATCGTACACGCGCGCCGGCGCCGGCGCGGGAGCAGCGAAAACCTGCATCAGAACAAGGCTGGCGACTCCCAGCACAAGCAGGGAGCCGACCAACAACGATTTCGTCTTCATGGAGAAACCTTGGTAGGGGTTGGGGGATGGTCCATCCGTCGCGCAGCGAGCAGGCTTCGTCACGGAATTAGTCGGCGGCCTGGGGAAGCAGGGACAGCGCCGCGGCCACCGCGCTGTCTCCTCGCAGTATAAGCACACGGAAGGCTAGTGCCAAGGTTCCTACTCGTGCCGTAGTGCCTCGATGGGATCGAGCATGGCGGCGCGATAGGCGGGATACAAGCCGAAACTGACGCCGACGACCACGGCCACGATCAACGCCAGAAAGATCGGCAAAGGCGTGACCTGCGCCGGCACATGCCAGTACCAGAGCCATTCCGCGACCGGCGGCACGACAAGGGCGACGAAGAGACCGGCCAGCGTACCCAACATGCCGCCCAACGACGTTTGCACGACAGCCTCAATCAAGAACTGCATGGTGATGTCGCGGCGCTTGGCGCCCAGGGCGCGGCGGATACCGATCTCGCGCGTTCGCTCCGTGACCGTCGCCAACATGATATTCATGATGCCGATGCCGCCGACCACCAACGAAATGCCCGCGATCATCGCCAACAGCCCGAGGAAACGTCGCTTCTCCGCCTCGGCGTGTTCCAGCTTATCCAGCGGCACCGACACCGCCGTATCGTCCTTGTAGTGGCGGGACAATATCTGCTTGATCAGCTCGCCGGTCGTGCGCACCTTGTCGATGTCGGCGACGGTCAAGGTCACCTGGTTGAGCGCCACCTGCTCGCGCTGAAAGGAACCGGCCTGGCGATAGGTGATGACGGAGCCGAAATGCTCGTTGCAGGTGGTCAGTGGAATGTACACATCGTTGTTGAAATCTTGTGCCATCGATCCGCCGGTATCGCCGACGGGCGTGCGGCTCTTGAGCACGCCAACGACCAGCCACTCCGATTGGCCGAGTTTCAACGTCTGCCCCAGCGGGTTCTCGAAGGGAAACAAACCATGAGCGACGCGCGAGCCAAGGACAGCAACGTTTTCGTGCTTCTCCTCGTCTTCGGGACGAAGAAACCGCCCCAGGGCCAGGGGCAGATCGTTAACCTCGGCGTAGGCAGAGGTGGTGCCGACGGCCTGGCCGGTATACATCAGATGCGAGCGGCGCATCTCCTGGGGGAAAATGCGCATGGGCACCATGCGTGTGATTGTGCCGCCCTGCATGAGGACGGCGAAGCGATCGTAATCGTCCTGCGTCAGACCGTAGATCGCCACGCGCGAACGGCCGGCCGTCGCGGAGTTCTCCGGCGGTTTGACGCTGCGGACGATGATGTTGGTTGCACCCAGTTTGCGGATGGCGTCGAGAGCTTCCTGCATGCTGCCCTCGCCGAAGGCCATCAGCGTGATGACCGCGCCGGTGCCGATGATGATGCCAAGCACCGAGAGAAAGGCGCGCATCTTGTGCAGCCACAAGCTGCGCACGGCCAGTACCAGGCTGCGCCGCCCTTTGTCCCACGTCAACACGGGCACAATCGTGGCGGCGCCTCGGCGCAAGATATCTGGAATGAAGTTCATAAGAAAGACCACCGTTGTCGTTCACGAGTAATGCGGCTCACAACCCAGCGGGACGGAGGGCGAAGCCGTTGCCGGCAACTCCCTCGATCTTGGCCAGTTTGCTGCCGACGGTGCGGTGTTGGTTGCGTTCGTCCGTTTCAATGTGGCCGTCGCGCATGCGGATGACACGCTTGGCCCAGGCGGCGATGTCGTTTTCGTGGGTGACCATGATGATGGTCTTGCCCGAATCGTTGAGCTGTTGCAAGCGCTCCATGATCTCATCGCTGGTGCGCGAGTCGAGGTTTCCTGTCGGCTCGTCGGCGAGGATCACGTGCGGATTGTTGACCAGGGCGCGAGCGATGGCCACGCGCTGCTGCTGGCCGCCGGACAGCTGCATGGGACGATGGTCGAGCCGATCGCCCAGACCGACCATGGTGGCCAGGTGGATGCACCATTCGCGCGTCCCGGCGTTGAGGCGGATGCCTTGATAAAGCAGTGGGATTTCGATGTTTTCGACAACCGTGTACTGCGCCAGTAAATTGTACGATTGAAAAATGAATCCGAGATACTTGCTGCGGATTTCGGAGAGCTGATCGTCGTCCATTTCGGAGACATCTTCGTCGCCGAGGTAATACTGACCGCTGGTCGGTCGATCGAGGCAGCCGAGCTGGTTGAGCAGCGTCGATTTGCCCGAGCCGGACGGTCCCATAAGGGCGACGAAATCGCCTCCCTCGACCGCCAGCGTCACGCCGCGCAAGGCTTGCACCGTGACCGATTCGAGGTAATATGTCTTAACGAGATCGTAAATACGAACAATGTCGGACATAAGGTGGGATCTCTATCTACTTGGCGAGCGGAGCGTGTGAACGCCCCCGTCTGATTCCTCGTTCCCAAACTCTGTTTGGGAATGCCGTCCGCGAAACTCTGTTTCGCACTCCCCTCCTCGGCATGGGAGGACATAAGCGAAACAGAGTTTCGCGAACGAGGGTTCCCAAACAGAGTTTGGGAACCAGAAGAACGTGCGTTCCCACGCAGAGCGTGGGAACGAGCTGTGGTTACGGGTTGGCGGCTTTTCCACCAGGCGAAGCGCCGCCCTTTGCACCGGACGCGTCCTTGCCTTGACTGCGGCGTCCGCCGCCACCGGGAGCGCCGCCACCGGGGCCGCCGCCACTGGGAGCGCCGCCCTCCATGCCAGGGCTGCCTTGCATGCCAGGACTGCCGCCCGGCATGCCGCCCTGGCCGCCTTTGCCTTTCCAGCCTCCCTTGCCCTTGCCCTTGCCGCCCTTCTCGCCACCGGGACCGCCCATTGCGCCGCGGTCGCCGCCTTGAGCGCCGGACGACGTCACGCCGTACTGCACTTTCTCTTTATCGTTGAGCAAGAGACCCGGATTGAGCACGATCACGTCGCCCTCATTCAAGCCATCCTTGACTTCTGCGAGCGTGTCGTTGGTCTTGCCCACGGTGATGTCGCGCATCTCTGGATGGCCGTCAACCATGACGAAGCAACGGCGTTTCTCAGCCATGTCCACGCTGCCCATGAGAGCTTGCAGCGGAATGGTCAAAACAGGCTCCGGCGTGCTATCGACGTGAATCGTGATCACGGCGTCCATGCCGGGCTTGAGTCCGTCCAGCCGGTCGTCATCGATGGCAATGTAAGTTTGATAGACCCGGACGTCGGAGCTGAAGAAATCGGTCTGCGACGCCACGGGGGCCACTGACTTGACGTGCGCCTTCAAGGGGCGATCGGGGAAGGCGTTGACGCGAACCGTAGCTTCCAGGCCACGCCGCTCCAGTTTCTTTTCCGCGTCTTCGTATTTGTTACTGAAGCCCAACTGCACGTCCATGTCAAAGGCGATGTACGCGGTCAGAGAACTAAACGCGTCCGGAGTGAACAACAAGGCGCTGTTGACGACCTCGCTGAATCCCGTGTACCGGACGAGATCGGGCAACACACGCGGAATCATGGCTTCGTGGATGCGCGCGTTGACGAGCATCTGCCTCAGATCGGGAACAGCCAATAGCTTTGCACCTTCCTTGACTTGCTCGCCCTGGGCGATGACGCCCGCCGTGGAGGCACCGAAGCGAGCGCGTTCCTCGACGTAGTAGACGACCATGCCGTCGCGCGGCGCGCGGATCAAACAATCGTCGATTTCCTTGACGATGTCTTCCAGCTTCGAGATCTGCTTTTGGTATTGGGCGAAAGTGGAGTCGATGGCAGCGTCATCCAGATCGAGGGTTTTCAGGAGCTTTTCCTTGGAATTCTCCAGCTGTTTCTTGGCGTCATTGATCTTGCCCTCCAAATCGACGCGGTTCTTCTCCTTGGTGAGTTTCTCGAGCACGTCCATCTGGGTATTGTAACTCTGCAAGGTAAGCTCTGCCGTTTTGTGACGAGCTTCGTCGGCCTCGGCCTGGGCGACAGTGACGTATTGTCGGCCTGGACGCGACATGCGATCGGACCAGACGGCCCGCTCTTGCCACATGAACAGGTCCGATTTCGCCATGTCTAACTTGTTTCGCAGATCGACCTGTAGCTGCACGAACAGGCCGCTCATGTACTCCTTCAAGGTGATCTCGGCTACGGAGACGAGGATCTTTTTGGTCTCGACTTCCGCCTCGTTGTTTCCCTGGTCGATGGCCTTTTGCAGCTTGGCTTTCAACCAGGCTTCTTTGGCCTTGGCGACCTCGATCTCTTGCGTCGTTAGCTGGTCCTGCAAGGCGGAATCGTCCAGCTCGATGATTTTATCGCCGTCCTTGACGAAGGAGCCGTTGTCGATGACCCAGCGGATGCTGGTGGCGGCCCCGCCCGGCGTCTTGGACTTGACCTTGCAGCTGAAAAACGTGTTATCGGCAGGCTCCAGCGTGCCGCGCTCGGTGATGGTAAGTTGCAGCACTCGCTTTGCGACCTTGTCCGTGAGCAAGTCCGGCCGCACCGTGATCTTGTGGGCGAAGAAGTACCATCCGCCGACCCCCGCACCAGCGAGGAGGGGCAACGCCAACAGACCGAGGAGGAATTTACCGCGACGCTTCGATCCGCGGCCCGTCTTTGGGAGCTGGCTCGGGACGGGGAGGTGGGAGCTGTTCGGGGGCGTTTGCGGGTGGGAGGTTGCCACCGGGTGCAGATCCGGGACGGTTTCCCGAGTCGGGTTGTGGCTGTCCGGAGGCTGAGCAGTTGTCTGAGGATTGGTTGTTTGAGGTTGCGTCTGCATCGATCCACACTCCACGGTTGTCTAGGGGAAAGATCCCCATGTCACGGTAAATATACGTGCGATTAATCTGGTAGCCAATCCACGTATTGTACAGGTCATTCTGCGAGGTCACTAGAGAGTTTTGCACCTGAAGCAATTGCTGGGTCAAAGCGGCCGGGTCGCCCGGCGCAGGCCGCGCACCGACGGGGCCGACCAGACCCGGAAGGACGTCCGTTCCGGGCGGGGGCGCCTGCGGCTGGCTGAACGCTTGCAAGGCCTGGTCCACTTGCATGTAGGCCAGCTCGATTTGCCGTTTCTGCACGCGCTGATAGTTGTTGGCCAGGATGCGCAACTGGCGCAGCTCGAAGCGAACGTTGAAAAGCAGCTGGTCCTCGAATTGTAACAAGCTGCGGCGCACTTGCTGGAAGTTGATGAGGGTGCTGCGGTAGTTGTTGCGTTGCAGGATGCGGACAAGGGGCAGTTGGCCGGTGAAAATCAACTGGTGCGTCGTGCGCGAACCGGCGAAGGCGAAAGGCAGTGCCTTACCCGCAGGCGTCGTGGCGGTCATGTGATAATCGACGTTGAACGTGCCCATGAGCGCGTTGGCAGCCACGCGAATCTTGCGCCAGGCATCGGTCAACTGCGCCCGCACGTTCATGAGATCCACGCGGTTGGCAAAAGTGGTCTGTTCGACGGCCAACAGCGCTTCGTCTTCCGGCGCCGCCAACACGTCCACGCCCTTGGCGCGGATTGGCAGCAGATCCGGCCAGATTCTTTTGATGTTGTCCAGTCTTTCGACATAGGCGTGATCGACGAGCGTGAGGAAGATGCGCTGGGCGCCAAAAAACTGCTCGCGCGCCAATCTCGTCCTGACGTTGGCCTCATTGATCGACTTCCACTCTTCGCGTTCGTAGATGCTCACGCCCAACTCGTATTCCACCAGGTCAAGTTGGAATTTCAATTCGCGCTTACGCCGTTCATCCTCTTCCGGTAATCGAGCAACCGGATCTTCCGCTTCCTTGGACCTGATTACATCCAGGGCGCCCCTAACCCTGCGACTCTCCTCCAGAAGAGCGCGCTGTCGCTCGTTCCACGGCCTGTCCTTGGCGAAATTCTCCCACTTCGGCAAGTTTTGCAGGATATATTCTTGCGCCCTTGTGCCGCGTAACAGGGGAGTTCTCTCCAGCAAGCGCCGCAGCCGCCCTCGCAGCAGTCTGGCCTCGTTCGATCCACCGTAAGAATCGACATTGGTGAGCACACGCTGATGATTGATGAACAACTTCTCGTAGGCTTCGATAATGTCGATCATCGGCTGCAGCGGTCCTGGAGCGATATCGAGAGGGACCGTCATGGGCAAGCCGAGCTGCTGTTTGAGCTGATCCAGCGACACGCGGAAGCTCACCTGCTGACCCAGGATGGTTTCGTAACTGGACAGTAGGCGCTGTTCGATCAAGCCTTTCTGCACCAAGTTGACCAGGCCGCCTTCCAACCACACCTCGAAAATGCGCAAGAAGCGTTGTAGGGACTGGATGTTCTTGTAGTAGTTGAAGAGAACGGTTCGCTCCAGGATGGCAGAAAGATAACCCTGCGGCGTGATGAGCACGCCGGAGTTCAAGATCGGACCCAGCGCTGCCTGCGGCGATACCTGGACGTTGGCAGGATTGGCCACCAGAGGCAGGGTGAAGGAATTGGGCACAAAGGGAAAAGGTTGATTCACCGTGGTGGGCGACAGAGCGACGATACCGGCGGCGACGCCGGGGATGAAGCCGGTGGACTGCCCAACCGCGAAGAAGGCATAGTATTCCTGGCGTAATCGGTAAAAATCACGGATGGCATAGACAAGATCGCGTTCCGCCTGCGTCAGTGGTTCCAGGGCCACCGCCCGTCCGCCACCCGCCAAGAACGGCTGGACGGCGTCGAAGTTGATGGTGGAAACGCTGGTCATCGGGTTTCGCCCCAGATTGTAAACCGTCTGGTTGGCGAAATTGAACAGCAGCAACGCGCCCGTGGAAAACGACTTGGTAAATCCGGCTGTGGCGCTGGATACCCAGCTATTGAGGGGCGTTTTCGTCGTCGAGACTTCGCGGCCCTGATGTTGGCGAACCAACTGCTCGGTCACGAACGGCTGCGCGATGAAGGCGAAGCGCTCGGCCGTCACTGCCAGGGCCGTCAGATACAGGGACTCGCGATTGGCCTGGAATTGCGGGCTGTTGAGGAAGCCCAGCTCGGTGGTCTGCTCCAGATTGAGCATGAACGGCTTGTTCTTGGAAAGGCCGGAGACCTCCAGCGTCACGGGCTGTTGTTTATTGCTGGTGATGGGCAAGGCCAACTCGGCCTCGATGTTCTGCTCGACTTCACGGGCGCGCGCGGCGAAGGTTTTGTCTTCGCCCATCAGCTTCGGCTCTTCTTCGCCTTCGGCTTCTTCCGACTTGGCGGCTTCCCTCTCTATCTGATCCTGGCGGGTACGATTCTCAATGTCCCAGCGGCGCATCAGCTCGAGGTAGCCGGTGCCTTGCCAGTAGCCGTAGCCTTTGAGAAGAGGACGTTGCGGGTGAGGCGACATGTCCCAGGCGGCCGGATCGTCGGGCGGCATGGGAGGCCGATCAGGCTCGGTCGGATCGGCAAAACGCGACAACGGGTGCGGATAGACGTAGTAGTCGTTGATCTTCCACTGGGGATACTTGTCCTTTTCGCACAGAATCTCATCGACCTCGGCGTCGGCCCGGCGCCGGAAGAAACGTCGCGTGCAGCCGCTTAAGGACATGAGCAGACCCAGCAGTATCAATGAGGAAAGAATCGACCGACTGAGGCGACACCCTCCATGTGGAAACAGCCAGTTCCTCATGACATCCATGCCCCCGTATGCAGATACGGAAAAACCGACAGAAGCGTTATCGGCGGTAGGGCTTCACTGGCTTAACTATTAATAAGGGTAACTGAGTAATCATGAGAAGGCCATGAGGAAATGCGAAGGATAGCGAAGCCGATTTATCGTTTCGCGCGAAATGATGAATTGGCGTGTATTTCGTCTTGACTAATTGTTGAGTTAGGTTAACCTAATTACAGAAATGCTTTCAAGGCGCTACGGAGTTGCGGATTCATGGATTCTGGCTCGACGGTTCCATCTCTGGAAGAAATCCATCGTTCGGTGCCGATCCCCCGGCGGTGGTGGAAGCGTTTTCTGGCGTTCTCCGGCCCGGCGTTCATGGTCAGCGTCGGTTACATGGATCCAGGCAACTGGGGCACCGATCTACAGGCCGGCTCTTCGTTCGGTCATCGGTTGCTGTGGGTGCTCTTGATGTCGAACCTGATGGCACTGTTGTTACAGGGCCTCGCCAGCCGGCTCGGCATCGTGGCCGGCCGCGATTTGGCCCAGGCTTGCCGCGAGAGCTATCCGCGCCCAACGGTGTTCGCTCTCTGGGTGTTGACCGAAATCGCCATCGCCGCCACGGACTTGGCCGAGGTTATTGGCACCATTATCGCTCTCAAGTTACTCTTTAACATTCCCTACCTGGTCGGCCTGGCCATCGCAGCGACGGACACCCTGTTGCTCTTGGCTTTGCAGCGCCGCGGCGTGCGCTTGCTGGAGCTGCTGACGCTCGTTTTGGTAGGCGTGATCGCCGTTAGCTTCGTCATCGAAATTGTGCTGGCCCGGCCTGACTGGGCCGCCGTCGTGCGCGGCTTCACCCCGGGTCTCGATCCGGTCAAACTGACTGAGAGTCTGTACGTGGGCATAGCCATGCTCGGCGCCACCGTCATGCCGCACAATCTCTATTTGCACTCGGCTTTGGTGCAAACACGCGCTTTTCCCAAGACGCCGGACGGCAAGCGCCTGGCCTGCAAGTACAACCTGCTCGATTCGGCGCTGGCCCTCAACGGCGCTTTCTTCATCAACTCCGCCATCCTGGTCCTGGCCGTGGCGACTTTTTTTGCACACGGCAAGGAAGTGGATAAGCTCACAGACGCTTACCATCTGCTCGGCGAGGTCTGGGGCACGACCCTGGCCAGCGTGTTGTTCGCGGTGGCGCTGTTGGCATCGGGCCAAAGCTCTACCTTGACGGGCACGTTGGCAGGCCAAGTCGTGATGGAGGGATTCGTGCGGCTGAGGCTGCGCCCGTGGATGCGTCGCTTGCTCACGCGCCTGGCCGCCATCGTGCCGGCCTTGTTGGTGTTGTCGCTGGCGTCGGCCGGGGAGGAGTCGGAAGGAACGGTTGATGGACGGCTGTTCGATCTGCTGGTGCTCAGCCAGGCGATCCTCAGCTTTCAGCTGCCGTTTGCCATCATCCCGCTGGTGCAGTTCACCAGCGATCGCCGTCGCATGGGTGACTTCGCCAGTCCGATGTGGATGAGAACCCTGGCTTGGCTGTGTGCCGCGATCGTCGTCGGTCTAAACGTCGTGTTGATCGGCATGCAAATGCAAAAATGGGCAACAGACGTGCAAGAGGCCGGATGGAGCAGCTTGTGGATATATGGAACTATCGGGCCGCTGGCGGCGGTCCTGGCGAGTTTCCTGCTGTGGGTGATGCTATACCCTCACTTCCACTACCGAGTGGCGGGGCCGGCACCGTTGACTGTCCCCGAATTGCCGGCGGTGCGCTATCAGCGGATCGGCGTGGCCGTGGAATTCACGGGCGGCGATGCCGCGGTCCTGACTCAGGCCGCGGCCGTGGCTCGGCAGCATGAGGCGCCGCTGTTGCTCATTCACGTCGTTGAGGGTCCCGGGGCGGATTTTTACGGTTCGGTCACCGACGATCAGGAAAGCCGGACAGATCGGCTGCAAATCAGCGAGCTGGTGAAGCATCTCCGAGCGGAGGGATTGCACGCGGATGGCGAATTGGGCTACGGGGAGCCGGCGACGGAGCTGATCCGTATTGCGCGCGAACGCAAGCTGGATTTTCTTGTTCTGGGCACGCACGGGCATCGTTTCTTCGCGGATCTGGCTCTCGGCAGAACCGTCTCGCCCGTGCTGCACCGCCTGCAAATACCGATTCTCGTCGTGCCGACTGCCGTTACATCACCCTGAACCAACAGATGTACGCGACAGTCGAATAGAGGATCAGGCCGATCGTGAAGATGCCGCCCATCAGCAGCACCACTGCCCGGGCTGCGCCCTTATCGCTTTTGCGGTATTGTTCCCATTCATCCGGCGTGAAATGCAGCGCCGGCTTGCCTGGTCCGCCGGAAATGTTCACATCGTGTGAAGGATGGCCGTGATCGTGTGATGCGTTCATGTCCTTGACCTCGTGTTCTACCCAATCCACCAACCACCTAACAACCTAACAACCCAGCCGGCAAGGTCAAGTGTCGTGGCGAGAAATCGATTTCTTGAATAATTTCGGGTTGCACCAACCTTTTTCTCAAGGTAAGAGTCGCCCTAACCGATACATTTCAACAACCGACTTGGGAAACCCGGTTTTTGGCGGGAGGGGAGGATCGCCAATGGGCATGGGACCGATTATCTGGGCCTGTCTGGCGCTGACTCTCCATCAAAGCTCGCCGCCAACCTGGTACATGAACACTCGCAATGTGGGTCTGCCTCTTCGCTTGAAGGAGCAAGGGGCAAGCGATATTCAACAACTCATTCTTCTGCACTCCGCCGATCAGGGAGGGACGTGGGAGCAAGGGGAATCGAAACGACCCGGCGATCCCCAACCGTTCAAATTCCATGCTCCCAAAGATGGCGTCTACTGGTTTATCCTTCAACAGGTGGACCGCGAGAACAAGGCGACCCCACGCGATCCCAATCGCAAGCAGCCGATGATGATCGTGATCGTGGACACCGCGCCGCCGCAGGTGAAGGTCACGGCGGAACGGCTGCCCAGCGGCCAGATCCGCGCCCGTTGGTCGGCTGCGGATGCCTACGCCGATCCGCGTTCGCTGCGCCTGGATTTTCACACAAGTGCGCTTCCGGAGGGTGAATGGACCCCGTTGGGCACAGCCATGGTCCTGCAAGGAGAAAAAGAGTTTGACCCTGGCAAACATGGCAAAATGGGCGAGGTCCGCGTTCGCATCCAGCTGAAGGACCAGGCGGGAAATGTGGGAGAGGACGTTTGCGTGCTGACCTCGTCTGCGGCCGCACCTGCACCCAATATCTCCGCTCCCTACTTGAGTGAAGCGAAGGTCGCACCGACGGAGGGATCGCCCATCGGCCTCATCCCTTCCGCTCCGCGGAACGATAGTCCGAGTCAGCCGAGCCAACTGACAAGTCGGCAAACGCAGCACCCAGTCATCGAAAGGTTGCCGGGGAGCTTATCCACGCCGTCGGCTGTAGTAGAACCCAGCGCGCCGGCCCCCGGTCCGGCCCCGTTGACCGGCCTGCCCATCGCCAGCAACACCGATCCAATGCCGCCGGCGCCCAGTAACCTTGCGGAGACGCAGCCCAATCATTCGGGTGTCCAGATTGTCAAGGCGCGCGAGGTTCGCATCGATTTCACGGTAGGCAAGGTCGGCCCCTCCGGACTGGGCAACGCCGATATTTACGTCACCCTCGACAAGGGCCAGACGTGGAAGAAGATGCCCGGAGATGTGCCCATCAGTCTGCCGCAAGTCTCCGACATCCACGCTCAAGAAGTGACGGGTTCCGTTGGGGTGCAGTTGCCGGCCGAGGGGACCATCTACGGATTTATCGTGGCCGTCAAAAGCAAGGCCGGCCTGGCGCCTCCACCTCCAAGGCAAGGCGATCCGCCGCAAGCGTTGGTGGAACTCGATTCCACCGTACCCCAGGGACAACTCTTTAAGCCACAGTTGGACCCGAGCCAACCCAACACGCTAATCCTCGGTTGGGAGGCGAAGGACCGCAACCTGGGCCCCAGACCTATCACACTGGAATGGTCCGAGCAGAAGGACGGACCGTGGAACCTCATCGGCGAACAATCGCTTCCCAACGCCGGCCAGTATCCCTGGCACCTACCAGATCGTCTGCCGCCGCGCGTTTATTTGCGACTGACCATGCGCGATCAGGCCGGCAATGTATCCATTGCCAAAACCGACAAGCCTGAGTTGATCGACCTCAGCGTGCCGCAGACGAGAATCACCGGCGTCGCTCCCGCCGCGCGCTAGCTGCCATTTTTGTGTTTGCGTTGCCCCATCCATGAACTAGAATCAAGGCATGGGATCTGTTTCACGGCGAACCATAATCGAGCGAATCTCTCCGCGCTCGCGCATGGATCGAAGCGAAACAACCCCGGGGGAGCTCGCATGGAGAAGGTAACAGAAACGTGGGTCACGGCACCGGATCGACCCATCGTATCCACTCGTCGCGATGCTTGCGTCGTCCACATTTATCCAACCGGACCGGGCATGGGAACGCGCTACGGCCTGGCGGAAACGCCGGTGGTCCTGGGACGCGGCAACGACTGCGACATTCGCATCAACGATCACTCCGTTTCGCGCCGCCATGCTCGCATTCAACCGGGCGCCGACGGCTATTATGCCGTGGATCTGCAGAGCACCAACGGAACCTTCGTCAACGACGTGCCTGCCTCCATCTGCAAGCTCAATGACGGCGATTATCTCCGGGTCGGCAACTGCATTTATCGCTTCCTCGACGGCGGCAATGTCGAGACCGAATACCACGAGGAAATCTATCGCCTCACCATCATCGACGCCCTGACGGATACGCACAACAAGCGTTATCTACTAGAGTTTCTCGATCGCGAGCTGTCGCGCTCGGCGCGCTACGCTCGGCCCCTGGCCGTCATCATGTTCGATCTGGATTGCTTCAAAGCGATCAATGAGGAGTTGGGACATCTCGGCGGCGATTTCACGCTCCGAGAGATGGCCGCATGCGTCAAGACCTGCGTGCGCAAGGAAGAATTGTTCGCGCGCTACGGTGGCGAAGAATTTATCATCGTGTTGCCGGAAACGAACCTCGAAGGCGCCGCCGCCGTTGCCGAACGTGTGCGCGTCATGGTCGAAAAACATCCGTTCAGGTACGAAGGCAAATCCTTTTTGCTGACAGTCAGCGTCGGCGTCTCCGCTACAGACGGTAGTCGTCCGTTGTCCCCGTCAGACCTCATCAGCGAAGCCGATCAAAAACTCTACGAAGCCAAGCGTCAAGGCCGCAACCGCGTCGTCGCCTGAGACGAGTCGGTTGCCTCGCCGTCCTTTACACTTACCTCTCGTTTCAAACCCTACCTCCCTCCCTTTTCCCACCTTGCCCCTTGACGATGATCGTTGTGCCTCGTATTACGTTTCTAAGAATCGTATGATCGACGGCCAAAGACCCTTCTAGCGGAAAGGACTGTCATGAGTAGCCACTCGCGCCGCTTTGCCTTCACGTTGATCGAGCTGCTGGTCGTCATCGGCATTATCGCCCTGCTTCTGGGGCTGCTTTTGCCTGCCGTTCAAAAGGCGCGGGAAGCGGCCAACCGGATGAAGTGTCAGAACAACCTCAAGCAAATCGGCCTGGCTACCATGCAGTACTACGACGTCAATCAAGGCCAGTTCTTTCTACACCATCCCTTCGATGCGGATGTGATCTCCAACGTCGGCCCCAGTAACTCCTTCGCCGAGATTTATTGGGAAGACAAGCTGATGCCCTTCATGAGCGACTCCAGGGAAGACGACAGCCTCTCCAAGTCCGGCATCATCGTCAACAGCGATGTCATGTATCGCTGTCCCAGCGACCTCTCGATCCGCCAACCCGCCCCGGACGGTGACGGGGTGTGGAATCGCACCAGCTACCTGTTGAACTCGCAGTTGAGCCACAAGACCCGACGTTATGGGCGCTGGAACTTGATCCGCTTCATCAACGAGCCTGGCACTTCTAACTTCATCGCATACGTGGAACGCAATGCCGATGGACTTGTCGCCACGGGAGCCGATCCCAAACAGGATGACTTCGACATCTGGCTGGGGACGGTGAACATCCAGCCGTGGATCGCGTACAAACGCCATACAACAGTCTCGAATTATCTCTACCTGGATGGTCATGCGGTCAGTCTGACATGGGAGACGGCCGTTCCCGATCTGTTCCCCGACCACATGGTACTCACGCAAGATAGCAGCTACCCGGATTGACCGTGGTGAGGAGGCGAGATGACCGTTCCCAACCGGAGTTGGACCTGGGGCGTTGTGCTGGTGGTGCTCTCCGGATGTGGTGGGACGCCCGAAGCGCATAATGGCACGGGCGCGCGGGAGGCGGTTCGGGACTACTACGAAGGGTTGATACGACAGGATTGGCAGCAAGCATATACCGCCCTCCATCACGAAAGCAAAAAACGCTGGACGCTGGATGCGTTCACTCGGCTGGCCCAAGCCTATCGCCGCAACCTTGGGTTCGAGCCGGAGGAGTTGCATGTGCAATCGTGCGAAGAGAAGGGAACGGAGGCCGTCGCCCATGTTGTGCTGACGGGTCGTAATGCCTCACAGCAGCGGCGCTACAAAGATGCCGTGGCGCTTCGCACAAGTGCCGATGGTTGGAAGATCCTGTTGCCAGTTACTTTTGGTCGTAATGCACGCTAACGCCAGGCAGACAAACCGTCGAAGTTCGTCACGCTTGTCTTACCGTTTCAAACATGAGCTGGCGCGACGAGGATGATCTGCGGACCAGACGCAGACGAACGACGTCGGTTTGCTTCCAGGCCGTGTGCAGCCATTCGGTAAGTTGTTCCTGCGATCGCGCTTCGTCCTCCGGCTGGAACAATGCCAGCGTGCCATGTTCGGCGACGCCATGCAAAGCTCCGGCGGAGCGAAGCTGGCTCTTGAGAGGCGCCGTTGGGTCCCATGCCGTCAAGCCTGCTACGTCTTCAACAAGCGGCCATCCCTCGTTCGGCTCCGATCCTTGGGCGTCATGCAAGCGGAGCGGTCCGTCGAGACAGGTATCCAGATGCACGGTGCGTCCATCCTGGCGCAGCACATCGCGCAAACGCAATACGATCTGCCGGGCGAAATCCAGGGCGGCGCCGCCGCTGCTCAGTCCCTTCTTCACGAATGATTGAACGACGCAATCCAGCCCCACCGGGGCGACGACCAAACGTGCTCTATCGAGAAGGAAACCGTTCGTTACCGTCGCTGACGCTTCCGGCTCGTGTTGTCTGCGCCGACTACGTTCCAGATGGCGGAGATATTCGCGTTTCTGCACGCCCGCACTGAGCGCGAGGCGAGCGAGGCTGCCGAGTTTCGCCAGGAATTTCGCCGGTTCGCCGTCGATGCCCGGTTGTAGTGCGAGTTGCGGCAGGTGTAGACCAACCGTCATCAGCACGGCCGGATGTTGCCGGTCGATCCCTTCGGCAAGAGCCGTTGGCCGGCGCGGTCGATCGAAAACGAAAGCCAGCGGCGCTCCATCCAGGGCTAGCCGTGCCAGCTGTCGCAGACGCTCGCGCTGCGCCGGCGCTTCCGTGAAGTCCCGTTCGCCGATGTGCCAATCGATGCGCACAACCGCCGACGTGCCTGCATTCGCCGAAAGGAACTCCTTCGCCAGTTCGCCGGCCAGTTCGCGCAATTGCTCGCTGTGCGGCTTTCGCTGGTGAGAGGCGAACAGCGGTCCTTCGGCCAATTCGCCTGCCCACGACGGCGGCGCGACACTGTTGAGATTGACAATCCCTTGCAATCTGGACAGCCGCAGGCTAACGACGAGATCGCGAACAAACGCGCCGACATTCGGCCGACCGTGTGCTGCCAGCAGGTACTCCGGTCCATCCAGGACGACGAAGCGTCCCACGAATCGACGCAATTCCGCAAGGGCAGCGATTGGTCCCTCTCGCACATCGGAGGGTGATCCCAACAGGCACGCCACCAGTTCGTTGGGTATGTCCAGATCCGCCAGTGTCAGAAGTCCGGCGCTCTGCGCTGCTGCCAGATCGCGGGTGAAAACCGTCTGCAAGGAGAACGCGCGCACGCAGGCGGGCAGAACCGCGGACAACGGCGCTCCGCGCGAGAAGCGCAACACGACCTCGGTAGATTGAGCCGCTTCTGTCTCTTGCGGTTTCTCGGTGAGTCGCTCCCGCTCTTGACCGAAACGTGCGAATGCTTCGGCCAGCGCCGGCTGACCCAATTCGCGCACGACTTTAATTACGACTTCAGCGATCTGTTCCGTCGTCGGAGTGGCCCCTTCGCTCTCGAGCGTGAGGAAGTGAACGACGCCGTCGGCCAGCTCGCGGGCCAGGAAGGCATCGGGTTGGCCCAGTTCCTCACTGGCGGCGAACAGCGCTCGGCTGATCTTGTCGGCATCGAAGGGAACGAGTTGTCCGTCGCGCTTGTGGACCCAGGCCGGCGGTCCAGGGGGAAGAGAATCATTCACACGGGCACCTCCTTGCGCTAAACAAAAAACGGCGGGATTATTCTAACACCGAGCCGTGAATGCAGTGAGGGCTTTTTCTTGATTGGCGCGACACGATCAATCGCCGCTTGTGGATGGGGCATCGCTCTCCTACAATGTCCGGACATTTGAGGAAAAACGATTCCACAACTCTGTTTCGATGCAAAAAAGGGAGCAAAATGTCGCACCACAAACGAACACCGGCAGCGCGAATCGGGCTGCTGTTGGCCGCGACGCTGTTGTCGGCCATCGTCCTGCCGATCATGGCCCGCGCCGAGGACAAGAGAGCCGAATCCTCGCTTGACCTCATGCCAGCCGACGCCGCTTTCTATGGCGCCATCCTGCGGAACCGCGATCAGGTGGCTGCCGTCGCCAACAGCAAGACCTGGGCGCGCCTCATCAAGCTGCCCTATTTTCAGATGGGCCTGTCGATGCTCAAGCAGCAGTATGAGCAAAGCGACGATTTTGTTGCTCTTCGCCAGTGGATCGCACAAGAGGAGAACCGCGATCTCGTGGAAATGCTCACCGACGCCGTGTCCACGGAAATCTTCTGTTACGGAGCCGGCAATTGCGTCGATTTCGTCTCTCTCCTGCAACAACTCAATGCCGGACGCTACAGCCAAATGATGCAGCTGTGGATGGATTCTCGAGGCAACGACCAGAAGGGCCAGCAGTATGCATCCGTGCGTGGAATCCTTCGCTCCCTGGCTGAGAATCCCAACAAGATCAAGTTCCCCGACCTCGTTATCGGCTTCAAGATCAAAGATGTCGCCAAGGCCGAGGCTCAGATAAAACGGCTGGAGCCGCTTGGAGAGGCCCTGGCAGCGTGGCAGCCGATCATGCAAGGTCGGTTCAAGCGTGCCAAGGTCGGCGACAGCAGCTTTTTCACTGTGACCCTGGACGGCAGCATGGTTCCCTGGGACCAAATCCCGTGGGAAGATTTAGAAGAGAAGGCCGGTGAATTTGAGGGATTGCGCAAGAGCTTGAAAAAACTCAAGCTGACGATCAGCCTCGGCGTGCGCCAGGGTTTCCTTCTTCTGGCCTTCGGCACCACAACGGACGGCGTGGCGCAGCTGGGCGGTGAGGGGCCGCGATTGACCAGTCGCCCCGAGCTGAAGCCGCTGCTCGGTGCCCTCGGCAAACGGTTGACCGGAATCGGCTACAGCAGCAAGGCGCTGGCGGCTCAAACGAGCACGACGAAAGAGGACATCGATAATCTGGCGGCGATGGCCGGCCCGGGGCTGGAAGCGGCCGGCATTCCCGAGCAGCAACGCAAAGCTATTCTCAAAGACGTGTCCGCCCTGGCCGCCGATCTCAAGAAAAGCCTGACCGCGCCGGGGGCATCGCTGAGCTTCTCGTATCTGACGCCGCGTGGTTACGAAGGTTACAGCTACCAATATGGCGAGTTTCCGGATCGCGATAGTTCCCAAGCCTTGTCGCTACTGGACCACATGGGCGGCGATCCGATCCTGGCCGTCGTCGGTCGCTCCAAGGGCACTCTCGGGAGTTATCAAACGCTGTCGAAATGGATCAAGACTCTATACGGCCACGTTGAGCCTGTGGTGTTGGAAAAGCTGGGCGAGCAGGAAAAACAGAAGTATCAAGAGGTCGCCAAGTTGATCCTGCCCTTGCTGAGGCGCGGCGATGACATCACGTCCAAGATGCTCTTGCCTTCTCTGGCCGATGAGCAGGCCGGATTCGCGCTCGATGCCAAATGGAAGAGCCGGCAATGGCATCAACAGATGCCGCCGAGCGAGCAAGCGCTGCCGATGCCGGAGCTGGCGTTCCTGGTGGGCGTCAGCGATCGCGCGCTCCTGGAAACGGCGATGAAGTCGTATGCCAAGGTGATCGAGGATGCCTTGAAGTTGGCCAGGGAGAACGCGCCTCCAGATGCGCGACCGCCTTTCACCAAACTGCCCGAGCCGCAGGTCAAGGAGGTTCAAGACGGCAAGTTGTACATCTGGCATCTGCCTCAACAATGGATGCTCGATCGGCGGGTGGCGCCAACGGCTGCTGTCTCTGAGAAGGTTGGTCTTATTGCCCTATCGGCCGAACATGCCGAGCGACTGTTGACCTCCAATCCACTGAAGGTCGAGGGTGGACCACTGGCCGATCGCAAACGACCGCTGACCGGCGCTTCCTACATCAACTGGGCCGGATTTGTCGATGCTTTATCGCCGTGGCTGATGTTCGCTCTCGAACAGGCACGCCTGGAGAAAGCCCTGCCTGGCAGTGAGGACAAGAAGGACGATACCCAGAAACAGAAACAAGAAATCGTCCGCCACGTCCGCGCGGTGCTCGACGCATTGAAGGCAATCCGCGTTTCGACCAGCGCTACTTACATCCAGGACGGCGCGCTCATCACGCATAGTGAAACGATCGTCCGCGACGAGTAAGCACTTGGCGAACGGCCGGCGTGAGCCGGCTGGTGAAGGCTCCGCCGGCCGGCGTGAGCCGGCTGGTGAAGGCTCCACCAACCGGCTCACGCCGGCCGTTCGCTTTCTCATCCGAACCACGGCGGCATCTGTCCTGCCGGCGGCAGCTTGACAACGCTGAGACTGCTGATCTGCGGGTGCGCTTGTACTTCCTTGAGCGCCGCCTCCGGCGGCAAGCTGTCGAGGTTCAATACGGCGATGGCCTCGCCTCCCGCTTGCTGCCGACCCACCGTCATTTGCGCGATGTTTACCTGATGCTTGCCGAAAATGGTACCGATGAAGCCGATCAATCCCGGCACGTCGCGATGCGTGAACAGCAACATCACGCCGTCCAAGAATGAATCGAGATGATGCGGCCCCACTTGGACGAGGCGCAGGAATTGATTGCCGAATAAGGTGCCGGCCGCGGTGTAGATATTCTTATCCGTGGTTAGATCGACGCGCAGCAGAGTGCTGAAATCGCCCTGCTGCGACGAGGTTTGCTCGACGATTTCGATGCCGCGCTCGGCGGCGAGCAGTGGCGCGTTGACGATGTTGACGTTTTGATCGAGATGCGTTTCCAACAGCCCGGCGGCAAAGGCGGCGGTAATCAGCTTGGTGGAACGACGCGCGACATCTCCACGATAGTTCAAAACCGCTTTGTGAATGGCGCCCTGACTCATTTGCGAGTGCAAAAGTCCCAAACGTCTAGCCAAATCGACGTACAGCCTCAGTTCGTTCAACTCGGCCTTGTCCACGGCAGCCATGTTAACCGCGAAGCCGATGACGCCGCGAACAAGATAATCGGCGATGAGCTGGGCGGCTTCCTTCGCCACGGACAGTTGGGCCTCGACGGTCGAGGCGCCCAGATGCGGCGTGATCACGAGGTTGGGTAGCTGGAGCAGCGGATGATCGGCCGGCGGCGGTTCCTGCACAAACACATCGAGCGCGGCCCCGGCGAGATGCCCCGAACGTAGCCCCTCGGCCAACGCCTCCTCGTTGATGATGCCGCCGCGGGCACAGTTGATGACGCGCGCTCCCTTGGGCATCAAAGCCAGACGGCGCGCATCAATGAGATCGCGCGTTTCGTCGGTCAGCGGCGTATGCACTGTCAGGAAATCGACACGCGGTAACAACTGGTCGAGATCAGAAACTGTCTCGATGCCCAGATGAGCCGTTCCAGTGGAGGCGAGGAACGGATCGAAGCCAAGAATCTTCATATCCAGTCCGGCGGCACGGCGAGCCACTTCACGACCGATGCGACCGAGGCCGACGACGCCAAGCGTCCGGCCGGCGAGCTGTGTGCCGACGAATTTGCTCCGTTCCCACTTGCCCTGACGAATGCTGGCATCGGCGGCTGGCGTATGCCGCGCCAAAGACATCAAAAGCGTGATGGTGTGCTCGGCGGTGCTGACGGTATTGCCGCCTGGCGTGTTCATGACAACGATGCCCTTGCGCGTGGCCGCCGCCACATCGATATTGTCCACGCCGACGCCGGCCCGAACGATGACGCGCAATTTGCCGGGGTTCTCCAGCTCGGTCGCAGTAAGGCGCGTATCGCTGCGGACGATGACTCCGTCGGCGGCGCGGAGCGCTTCTTGCAGCTCGGTGCCCTTGAGTTTCTGGCGATCGTCGATGTCTATGCCGGCTTGGCGCAGCAAGTCCAAACCAGCGGCCGGTAATTTGTCGCTAACGAAGACACGTGGCATGATTTCGCTCGATACTCTTGTTCTTTTTCAACGACTAACCCGGAGCGCGAGCGACGGGCGCACGCCGTCGCTCGCGCTCCGGGCTAGTCCGATCCGTTACTTACCTTACACCGCCTGCGGCGTCCTTACTTGTTGTGCCAGCACCTGCTGTGCCGCGGCCACACTGCTGCCCGGTTCCAGCGAATAACCCATCTCCAAGAGCACCATCTCCAGAGCTGACAGGGCCGATAGCACGTCGAATTGATCGATATATCCCATGTGGGCAATGCGGAAAATCTTGCCCTTGAGCGGATCTTGACCGCCGGCGATGCGGATGCCGTACTGCTTCTCCAGCTTGCTCACAAGAGCGACGCCATCGATTCCTTCCGGCGTCTTGACCACCGTCAGTCCGTCGATCGGCTGCGCAGCGAACAGCTCCAGACCGAGCGCTTGCACCCCGGCGCGGCAAGCGGCAGCCATGCGCGCGTGACGCGCCCACACGTTCTCGATCCCCTCTGCCCGCAACTTCTTTAGACTCACACTCAATGCCTTGATGAGCGTGTTCGCCGGTGTGAAGGGCGTATCGTTGGTCTTCAAATTGTCGCGGTATTTGCGCAGATCGAGATAGAAGACCCGCGTGGGAGAATTTTGCTCGATGCGCTGCCAGGCCTTATCGCTGACCGACACGAAAGCCAGTCCGGGAGGCAACATAAGCGCCTTTTGCGATCCGGTGACGCACACATCAACGTGCCAATCGTCGGTTCGGCACTCGGATACGCCCAGCCCGCTGATGCCATCGACGAGAAAAAGGGCGCTTGTCCGTGCGACAATGTCCCCGAAAGCGCGAATGTCGTGGCGCACGCCGGTCGAGGTTTCGCTGAGCGTGCCGCAGACGCCGGCCGCGTCGGGATGTTGCTTGAGCGCTTGCTCGATCTGCTCGGGTTGCACGACCTGGCCGTAGGGCACCGTGACGCTGACAACTTCGACGCCAAACGCCTTGGCGATGCTGCGCCAGCGTTCGCCGAATTTGCCGGCCACGGCGACGATGGCCTTGCTGCTCGGGGCCAGGCAATTCGCCACCGCCGCTTCCATGCCGCCGCTGCCGGAGGCGGTCAACACAGCGATGGGACTGCGCGTGCAATAGACGTATTTCAGGTCTTCCTGGACTTCGCCAAAGACCTGCCGGAATTGAGCGCTACGGTGATAGAACACCGGCTTGGCCAGTTCCAGGAGCGTCTCTTCGGGCACCGGCGATGGTCCCGGAGTCAGCAAACGCTGCTTCATTGCCTATCGTCCTTTCCACGACGGAGGATTCTGTTCGTCCAAGAATATGTTAGGCATTCCCGTCAAGGAAAACAGCGCGGCTTCACATGGGCTTTGCAGAGCAGCTGCGCTTCCACAGAACTTAGCGTCCCTTTTTCTCCGGGGCTCCGAAGCAGTAGAGATGGCCGCTGGTCCGAACGTAGATGTGTCCCTCGGCGAGGGCCGGCGTGGCATAGACATCCTCCGCGAAATCACTGCTGGAGAGCACACTCCAGGTGCGGCCCGCCCTAACCACCGTCAACCGACCGCGTTGATCGACGAGATAAATCTTGCCATCGCCCGCCACCGGTGAACTGTAGTAGTTGCCGCTGCCGGCCACACGATCGCGCTGCACGAGTTCACCGCTGACCGCATCCAGGCTCGACAGAAAGCCGCCGTCCTTGACGGTGTAGATCAATCCAGCGAGGTACAGGGGCGAAGCGCAGAACGGGACGTGCCGTGTGTTTTTCCAGACAACGTGCGAAGTGCTGATGTCCCCCTTGCCGCCGCCACGGATGGCCAGTACCACGTTTCTCCCGTCGCGGAACAGTCCCTGAAATCGCTCGTACTCGGTCTGGGAAATGGAGCCGTCCTTGTCCAAATCGACCTGAGTGAACCGTTCGGCAATCGGCCCTGTAGTCAGCTCGGCTGTTTCCAGCTTACTGTTTCCGTTCTTGTCCAGTCGCTTGATGACCGTATCAAAGGGCTCGACGGCGATCGGCGCGCCTGGATCGCCACCGGCCGACCAACCGGCCACGTACAGCAGGCCATCGTTGCCAATCACGGGAGTCATGCAGATAGTCCGCGCGATGCCGCGCACAGTCCACACTTCCTTGCCGGTCTCCAGATCGTATCCGGCGACGCGCAGTGTTCCCGCGACGACCACCTGCCTGTTGCCGGCAACGTCCCAAACCACCGGCGTGCAGTAACCGCGCAGAAAATCGGAGCGATCGGTCTTCCACAGGACTTCGCCGCTGCGCTTGTCGAGGGCCATCAAGAACGAATCCTGATCGTGGTCCTGACAGAGCAACACGCAGTCGCCGGCCAGAATGGGAGAGCTGCCGGCTCCGAAATCATTCTTGAACGGCCCCATGCGGTGCTGCCAAAGCAGCTTGCCATCGCGGTCGTAACAAAACAGGCCGCACGAGCCAAAGAAACAGATGACGCGCTCGTTATCGGCGACTGGCGAAGACTGAGCGTGGCTGCCGATGGCGTGGATCGTCTCCAGAGAGCTGGGCGGTGTCTTGCGTTCCCAGAGAATCCGGCCATCCTTGCGATCCAGCGCGAGCGTCAGCAGGGCTTTCTCGCGCACGGCCGTTAGATAGATGCGATCGCCCACCACAACGGGAGAAGAATGGCCCGGAGGCAGTTCCGTTTTCCAAATCACATTCGTGGTCGGCCCGATTTTATCCGGTAGATGCTCCGCATCGGGACAGTGGCCAGAGCAATTGGGGCCGCGGAATTGCGGCCAATCCGAGGCATGCAGATGGGCGGCGAAGAGAGTTACTCCCAAGAGTACAGTAACGACGGGTGCGAGGGTCATCAGGCGCGAGCGGCGGGACAGCATTGGACTTCTCCACGGGGAGAGGCGGAATGTCGGCGTCTCCGACCAGTTTACTTGCTTGACCCCATCGGGCAAGCGCGCGCTTGCCCTTCTGGATCTCGCCTTGACTGGATAGATTAACATCCACGATTGCAGGAGGGACGGATACGAGGAGGATCATCATGCACTCCGGCCATTCTCTGGTTCGCAGCGCCCTCGACCGTCGCGCTTTTGTCGTTGCCGGTGGTCTCAGTTTCGCCGGTCTGAACGCGACATGCCTGGCGTCCACCGGAGCTCCGATCAAGACGCAGCAGCAGCGAGAACCAGCGAAATCCACCATCCTGATCTGGCTGTCCGGCGGAGCATCGCACATCGATATGTGGGATCTCAAGCCGGATGCTCCCGTCGAGTACCGCGGCGAGTTCAAGCCGATCGCCACCTCGGCGCCGGGCGTCCGGCTTTGCGAACACTTACCCAAGTTGGCCCGGCAAGCGCATCACCTGGCGCTCATCAACTCGTTGGGTCACTATGGCCGCGGCACCGGCGACCATCACGCGGGCTATTACTACAACCTCACTGGCCACGCTCCCGATCCGACTTTCCGTCAACTGCTCAACAACCGCAAGCCGCTGCCGACCGATTGGCCGTTTCTCGGCTCGGTCGTGGCCAGCAAGCGCCCGCCGCACCCTTATCTGCCGCCACTGATTTCGCTGCCTCAAAAGCCGGGTTTCCCCGAATACACGCGCCCCGGCCAGTTCGCCGCCCGCCTCGGCCTGGAGTACGACGCCGCCTACGTACTCGGCAACCTGGAGCGCCCGCTGGAATTCGTTGCGCCCTCCTTGACGCTACAAGGCGACGTGGACCCGGCGCGTCTACAATCGCGCCGGCACCTGCTGGACACGCTCGACGGTGCGGCACGCTCGGCGGAACAACACGGCCCCACACGGACCTACAGCCGTCTGCAAGAGAAGGCGTTCGCGCTGCTCGCATCGTCGCAAACCAAGGGAGCGTTCGATGTCACGAAAGAACCGCCGACGGTGCGCGATCGCTATGGCCAGACGATCAACGGCATGAGCATGCTCATGGCGCGCCGGCTGGTCGAAGTCGGCGTGCCGTTTGTGACGGTGTTCTGGAAGGAAGATCCGAAACTGGCCGGCCCTTGCAAGAGCGGCGGCGGCTGGGACACGCACGGCAGCAACTTCATGTGTCTGCGTCAACACTTGCTGCCGGAGTTCGATCAATGTTTCTCCGCCCTGCTCGCCGATCTGCACGAACGCGGCCTGCTAGAGCAAACGCTGGTGCTGGTTAACAGCGAGATGGGCAGACAGCCGAAAGTCGGCGATCCGCGTTCGGGCGGACCGGGCGGTGCCGGCCGTGATCACTGGACGCATTGCATGACGGTGGTGATGGCTGGCGGAGGCTTCCGCGGTGGTCAGGTTTATGGCGCCTCCGACAAGGTGGCCGCGTACCCCGCCGATCGTCCCGTGGCGCCGGAAGACATCGCCAGGACGGTCTATCACCGGATGGGCGTGGAGGATTTGCAAGCGATCGACCGCGAAGGGCGGCCATTCGACCTCCTGCCGGAGGGCCGGGCGCTGACAGAGTTGTTGTGAATTTCGTGAAGTTATCGGGTTAATCACAGCGAATTTACCCGCCATTTCTGGAAGCCGGTGGTTCGCTGTGAAAGCCAAGCTTCCTCGAGCCGAACAAGTTGCCCCAGTGAAGCCCTCACGAAAAAAACTCCGTCTCACTTCACCGCTACTCCCGCGTGAGCCGAATACATTGCTTTGGCTGTTCCAGTTCACTTACCAATGCTAAAATGATGGGGCAACGATAACGCGGAGGTTCGCATGACTCTGACCCTTGAAGTCGATCTCCCCGACGACCTCGCACGATTTCGATTGCCCGAAGCTGTCGGCGTCCGATTGCAGACACTTCTCGATCGCCAGGATTCGGGCCAACCGCTGACGGCACAGGAGCGTAAGGAGGCCGAAGGACTGGTCGCTCTGGCCGAGTTTCTCACGTTGTTACGACTGCGGGCCGAGCGGCTGATGCCATGAGCGACATCTCCCCCAGTCTCCATGCGGAAGTCGTACTCCGGGCGGGCAATCGATGCGAGTATTGTCAGTTGTCCCAACTTGGGCAAGAGGCGACGTTTCACATTGACCATGTCGTGCCCCGAGCGGCTGGTGGACCGACTGCAGCAGACAACCTCGCCCTCGCGTGTGTTTCCTGTTCGCTGCGAAAATGGGCCAAACAGACAGCCACCGATCCCGATACTGGCGAGGAAGCGCAGCTGTTTAACCCGCGGACTCAAAGTTGGGATGAGCACTTCCGCTGGGACGGCGTGAGGGTTGTGCCGCGGACGCCGACGGGACGGGCCACGGTGACTGCTCTGGATATGAACCGACCTCTCATCCTCGCCATTCGGCAGGAAGAGATGGTTCGTGGGCGCCATCCACTTCCGCGCAACTAGGCAACGAGCGTTTTCGCCAGATGTTCTCGCTTTCTTCGGGCAAAATGAGTAAACTAATGATTGACTGTAGCTCACCGAGAAGCCCACTGATTTATCCTGCCTACAGGGCTAGTTCGATTAGCAAGAGGACGACTTTCCATGAAAGTTCCTTCGCCGTATTGGCTCTTGTCCCTTCGACTTGCTTTCACCGGCCTGTCGCTGTCCTTGACGGCTGTTTGCGCCAGTGGCGCTTCTCCAGTGGAGACTTCCGACAAGAAGGCCGTCCTCGGTCAGCCCGCCGCCTTACAAGTGCAGCCGGAGTCGATCACGCTCAGCGGGCGGCACGCCCATCAGCAAGTGATCGTCACTGGGAACTACGCCGACGGACTTGTCCGCGATTTGACCTCCCTGTGTGCGATCAGCAGCGAGTCGGCCGAGGTCGCCGTCGTCGATGACACGGGCTTTGTCACGCCGAAGAAGAACGGGCAGACCGTCCTTGTCATCAAGGCAGGCGACAAGTCGGCGCGAGTTCCAGTGATCGTGACGGGCCTCGATCAGCCGAATGCGACCAGTTTCCGCAATGAAGTAATCGCGGCTCTCAATGTCGGCGGATGCAACGCGGGTGCCTGTCACGGCACGCCCTCCGGCAAGAACGGGTTCAAGCTGAGTCTGCGCGGCTTCGATCCGGCCGCCGACTATGTACAATTGACCCGCGATGCCATCGGCAGGCGCACGGATCGACAACAGCCGGACGCCAGCCTTATCTTGCAGAAGGGGCTGGGGCAAGTGCCGCACGAAGGCGGACAGCGCTTCCTGCCCGATAGCGTTCCTGTTCAAGCCCTGCGCGCTTGGTTGGCTGAAGGCCTGCGCGACGATCCGCCGAACTCGGCCATCCTCAAACACATCGACATCCTTCCGGGTTCGCGCGTGCAGCGCGCGCCGGCTCGCTCGCAGCAGTTGGCCGTCCTGGGCCATTTCTCGGACGGCAACGTTCGGGATGTGACGCGATTGACTGTCTTTAGTTGCAGCGATCCCGCCGTCGCCGACGTATCCAGCAGCGGCTTCGTTTCGTTCAAACAGCCCGGCGAAGTGGCGATTCTGTGCCGCTACTTGATGGAGCTGCAAACTGTTCGCCTGACCTATCTCGAACCGCGCGATGGCCTGGTCTGGACCAATCCGCCCGAGAGCAACTACATCGATAAGTTCGTCTTCGCCAAGCTCAAGATGCTCAGCATTCCGCCGTCGGATGTGTGTACCGATGCGGAGTTCATCCGCCGCGCTTACCTCGATGTGTGCGGCATCGTGCCGTCGCCCAAAGAGACAAACGATTTTCTCGCCGACAAGTCCCCGAACAAACGGGCGAAGCTGATCGACGCGCTACTGGAGCATTCGGAATATGCGGACTTTTGGACCCTCAAATGGGCTGATATATTCCGGAGTAGCCGCAAGGCCATCGAGGTCAAGGGCACGCACGTCTTCCAGCGCTGGCTGCACGATCGCATCGCCGACAACACCGGCTTCGATGCGATGGTACGCGAGATGTTGACCGCCAGCGGCAGCACCTTCGCCAATCCGCCGGCCAACTACTATCGTGTAGCCCGCGATCCGCAGAACCTGGCCGAGACGACGGCGCAGCTGTTCTTCGGCATCCGCATGCAATGCGCCAAGTGCCACAATCACCCCTTCGAGCGCTGGACGCAGGACGATTACTACAGCACGGCAGCATTCTTCGCGCGTGTCCGTCACAAGAAGGATCCCGTTGAGCCGGGCGCCGGTCCACAGAAAGTAGGCGGGGGCGAGATCATCTACGACGGCCGCTCCGGCGAAGTGACACAGCCGCGCACCGGGCAAGTGATGAAGCCGAAGTTCATGGGCGGCGCAGTGCCGGAGATTGCGCCGGCTACCGATCGGCGTCAAGTTCTGGCTGACTGGCTCACCAGCGGCGACAATCCCTTCTTCGCCAAGTCGGTCGTCAACCGCATCTGGTATCACCTGCACGGCAAGGGAATCGTGGATCCGGTCGATGATTTCCGCGATTCCAATCCGTCGGCCAACGACGAGTTGCTCGACGCCCTGGCGAAGGATTTTGTCGCACACAAGTTCGATGTCAAGCACATGATCCGCGTCGTCATGAATTCGCGGACGTATCAACTCAGCGCCCAGACCAATCCGTACAACGCCGACGATAACAAGTACTTCTCACATGCGGTGACGAAGCTGTTGACAGCGGAGCAGTTGCTCGACGCCATCTGCAAGGTGACCGAAGTGCCCGAGAAGTTCGCCGGTTTGCCCCTGGGCACCCGCGCCACACAGTTGCCAGACGGCGATGCGTCGCACCCGTTCCTCAAGACGTTTGGTCAGCCGGCCCGCGAGCTGGCTTGCGAATGCGAGCGCGAAAGCGATAGCAATCTCGCCCAGGCGCTACAGCTCATCAACGGACCGACCATCAACGACAAGGTCCGCAACCCCAACAACCGCATCGGCCGGATGCTCAAGGAAAAAACTTCGGAAGCGGAGATGCTCAACGAGCTGTATCTCGTCACGCTGTCACGCTTGCCCAATCCGGAGAACGTCCAGGTAGCACTTGAACATATCGCGCGTGCCCCCGACAAGCGCAAAGCGTGGGAAGACATCCAATGGGCGCTCTTGAACGCCAAGGAGTTCCTTTTCCGTCATTGATGCCGAGACCGCACGGGAAATACGGGTATTGTCGGCCAACACGTCGGGCACCGGCCCCGCTCCGCAAATGGGACGGCCTAGGATTGGAAGGGAAATAGGACGAGGTGCGGAGGGCGTCGTCTACGAAAACCTCGATCAGCCTGGTTGGGTGGTCAAGGAGTTCCATCACGGCAGCACATCTCCCTTCCAAGCTAGAAATGAATTCCGGAATATGGAAAGAGCGCGGGCCATTCGTCCGGATAATGTGGTGAAAGCTCAAGCTCCTGCCGACCCCCGCCAAGGTTGGCTCGTCAAAGAGGAAGTGCTAGAGACGGATGCGCCGGAAGATCTAATTGAAAAAACCCACGTACTTCAAGACCTCCTGCCCCAAATACCCGACGCTGGAGGTAACTTGATGTGGGGCACGACGCTGGACAACCCTATGCCCCGATGGATACTAATTGAGTAGCAGCACTGTCCTCCGAATGAACGGAAAGGACAAGACTGATGGACGCTCTTGATAGTTTTCGAGCAACCGCACAAGAAATCGTGTCTTTCGCTCTACAGCGAGGAATCGATCTGGAGCCCCTCCGCAAGGGTTTTACTTTTCAGAAGGACCGTAGGCATGTCGATTGTTGGCGGAAGGATCTTTTGCCGGGGACTGGTCCTGCAAATGAACCGCTGGGAACACTGCATTACAATTTGCAGGGAGCCATAGCTGTAGTGCCAGATAAACTAAAAAAGTCTGCCAGCATTTTCCGTGGAAGATGGCACGAAACAGGCACCTTCGAGAGCATTGAGCAAGCATTTGAGTTAGTAAAAGCTTGGGTGATCGATCAGAAAGAAGTAGATGATTTGCCCTGTCGATCCGTTAGAAGCTATGGGATTTGACGTGGACCGAAGCAGGATAACCGGTTTCCGAGGGGAGCCGAGCGCAAGTCCTCTGCATCAGCAATCCGATCATGACTATTCTGCACTTCACCAACGGCAGTCTTATCTTCGCAGACAGTTTGCTTGAAGGTGGTTCGATAACGGTGGAAGGTTCGCAGATCATCGCTATTAATCATCCTAGCTCGCCGCCTCCATCGGTTGCAGATGTAATCGATCTGCATGGTTGCTATCTCGCGCCGGGCTTTGTCGATTTACACGTCCACGGCGGCGCCGGCGCTGATTTCATGGATGGCACCCCCGAAGCCTTTCGTACTATCTGCCGTGCCCATGCGCGGCACGGCACGACCAGCCTGCTGCCGACAACCACCGTCGCCCGGCACGAGCAACACATCGCCTTCCTTGAGGTTTGTCGCCGACTGAAAAGAGAAGGCACTGGCGGTGCGGCGATTCTCGGCGCACATTTCTACGGACCTTATTTCGCACCTGAGGCGCGAGGTTGTCACCCGGCCGCTGACGTGCGTGCTCCGGAGCCGGCTGATTTCCTGCCCTTTCTCGAATACGCCGACGTCATCGCCACGGCCACGGTCGCTCCGGAACTACCGAGCGCCGAGACGTTCGTCCGCGCCTGCCAGGAGCGCGGCATTCGCTGCAACGCTGGCCATTCGCACGCTACTTTCGATCAGGCGAAGGCAGCGATCGGCTGGGGCGTACGCCATGTCGATCACCTTTTCTGTGCGATGTCAGACCGAGCACGCTTGCGGCAAAGCCAGACCTATCCCATGCGTGGCGGTCTGATGGAAGCGACCCTGTATTTCGACGAGCTAACGACAGAGGTCATCGCCGACGGCAAACATCTCTGCCGCGAGCTGCTGCTCCTGGCGCACAAAATCAAGGGACCGGATCGCCTGGCCCTGGTGACCGATTGCAATCGTGCCCTGGATATGCCGGATGGCGAGTATCTTTTTGGCCCACTTGATGGCGGAGAGCCGATTGTGCGCCGAGATGGCGTCGGCGTGATGCTCGATGGTCAGGCGCTGGCCTCCGGCGTCATGGGCATGGACCATGCCGTGCGAACCTTTCAGCGTCTGACCGGCGTGCCGTTGGTCGAGGTGGTACGCATGGCCAGTCTGACTCCGGCGCGCATTGCCGGCTTCGATCACCTGGTCGGCAGCATCGCCATCGGCAAACGGGCCGACCTGGTTGTTCTCAGCGAGGAATTAGAGATTCGCCAGGTCTTTCTCAGCGGGCAACGCTTTGTTTAGTTGATCGACACTGGAGAAAGTTCAACCATTCTTTCATGCCCTGCCCAGTCTTCGCCGACACCTCGAACGTTTCCATGCCGGGTCGCACCGCCTGGATGCTGCGATGCGCGGAGACAGCGTCGAATTCCACGGCGGCGGCAAGGTCCATCTTGGTGATGATGGTCACATCCGCCGTGTTGAAAATGGTGGGATATTTGAGGGGTTTATCCTCGCCTTCCGTCACGGAGAACAGAACGAGACGGAGATCTTCGCCCAGGTCGAACGTCGATGGGCAAACCAGGTTGCCGACGTTCTCCAGGAACAGGAAATCCAGCTCGTCGAGCCGCCAACCTTCCAGGGCCGACGCGATCATCTCGGCCTCCAAATGACAGACGGTCCCGGTTGTGATCTGCTTGACCGGAACCTCGGCGCGACATAGGCGGCGGGCGTCGTTGTCTGTGGCCAGGTCGCCGACGAGGGCGGCAACACGATAGCATTCGCGCAGAGACTTGAGGACGCGCTCAAGGAAGGCGGTCTTGCCGGCACCGGGGCTGGATACAAGGCTGACCACGTAAACGCCGGCCTCATGAAAACGCAAACGCAGAGCGCGGGCCACTTCGTCATTGCGCTTGAGGACGTTCTGCCGCACTTGCACCAGGCGAGGGTCCGTGCTCATGATTCGATCTCCAGAGCGTGGACTTCCAACTCCCGGCCACGAACAATCTCATTCGTCAAAGCGCCACACGTCGGGCAACGCAGCTCATAGGCAGAGTCTGGCGTACCATCCGCGGCGCAAGCAGAACAGTGGATGACGAGCGGGACTTCATCCACTACCAGTTCCGCTTGCGCTAGCGCCGTTCCTTCGCGCGCCATCTCGAAGGCCGACTCCAGAGCTTCGCGGACGACCCCGCTAAGACGGCCGAGCTTGACGTGGATGGCTGTCACGCGACCTCCCCGATTTTGTCCCTCTTCCTCAGCCAAATCGAGGATGCTCAAAGCGATGGAAAGCTCATGCATGGTCTGTCACATTCTCTCCATCTTCATATAGCGCACGAAATCCGGGCCGAAATGATAGATCATCCAGGCACCCACACCCAGCGCTACTAGTCCTGCAAGCACCAGCCCCGGTCTACGGATGGCCGGTCGCTCCCTTGATCCGCTCTGCGATTTCTCCTCGGACATCGAATAAACGCGCTCTGGATACTGCGTTGTCAGTCTCGACATGGTGCTATCTCCTTCAAGGAAAGAACAGGGTTTTCCATTGATGCAAACTCTTCGTCGCGTAGCAGTCGTGCTGCCAGCGATTCGATGAGCGGAATCGCTTGATCCACAGCCAACCGCACAATGTCGCTCAATCCATCCTGCATGCCCTCATCATTGCCGCTCGTCTCAGGCTCGCAGCCGACCAACAGCAAGCACTTCACTCGCGCCCCCATCTCCGCCGCCAGATGCAGAACTCTCACAGGATCCAGACGATGCATCTCAATAAGCGTACCGGCATCGGAGTATTCAGTGTTGTCGGCGAAGTCGGGTTCGAGGACATAGAGACGGCCCGGCGTGCCACCGCGCGGGAGCGCATCGACCAAAATGACGAACTCATAGCCGTCCAGAAGAGCGTACGTCAAATCGATTCCCCGGATGCCGAAATCGATGACGCGCACTTCCTGCGGCATTTGGCGCTGCGCCAACCGTTGAGCGACCTCAACGCCGAACGCATCGTCGCCGAAGAAAATGTTACCGATGCCTGCGATGAGAAGGCGCGGTCGTGTCATGGGCCCTCCGACAACGGTTCAACTTCTTCTGGTTGGAAGAAGAAGCGATGTCCGGGCTGGCGCAGTGCGCCGAGATCCTTCCCCGGATCGTCGTCCACAACGACGGCCAGATAAACGCGGCCATCGTAATCCTGTTCGATCGCATCCACGGTCGCTGTCTTTCCTGCGAGTGCCAGGTCGAGTATGTCGGCGCGGCCGCGTGGTCGAAGTCGGACGCGGCCGCCTTGCCGGATTTCGCAGGGACCAATGTGAAGGCATTCCAGTCGAGGGCGGTCGGCATCGGAATCCCAGCTATCCATCGACCTCCTCCTTCGGTCTTCGCATCGTGCCGTGAAGTCCAAGCATCTGCTGGCGAGCCAGGGACTCGGTTCGCTCCAGGAGAGCGCGCGTCCGCTCATCCACGGCGGCCATGTCGCGCTTTTCCTCATCCGTCATTGTCAGAATGCGCAGAGTCAACATTTCGTCGATTTCCGTGCCGTCGAAGAATTCGCCGGGACTCTCCGGGGCGACCTGGGGATAATCGTAGAGAATAATCGGCGACGCCAGCATCGTGTCGGTCTGCTCCTCTGCACCGACAAGCACCGGCCAGACGCCGACGTTGCGGCAGGCGGCGGCCTCTTCGCGCCAGTGATGGGGTGGATCGAGAAGCGAAACGAACGCACCGTCCTGAACGCCGAGAAGGACATGCGTCGAAATAAGAGAATGAAGCAAGGCGGCATCCCGGCTCATGGCTACCGAATTGTTCAGCGGCGTGCAGTTGATGACGCGCAGCGTCATGCGAAACAGACCCTCGCCTACCTCGATCGCCCGCGCTTCGATGCTGCCGGCAATGGCTTTTTGCTCCTGCACCTTCACGGCGACGATTTTTCTGTCCTCGTCGCGGACAGGCTCCAGGCGCCGAACGCCGGGAAAGGCGAAACGAACGGATCGGGGCCGGCGAAGCAATTTCTTGAGCGGCAATCTACCGAGGGAGACTTCACGCTCTTCCCCTTCCTGCCAGGAGTGCAACCTCCGCGCTCCTACCTGCAGCACAGGGACGGGTCGGAACTCCGGCTCCGCTCCACTGGGCCACGCAACCAGGGGGGGATCAATCTCGCCCGTGATGCGATCGGACAAATGTAAGAAGCGCACGACCGCCTCGAAGGTTGTCCATGCATCGCCTTGAATCAAGAATTCCGTCTGGAGGCTTGCCGCATCGCCGTTGGCAGACGGACAATAGGCTTCGGGGAAAAGACCTCCGAATGTCCACCGCTTGTGGTTTTTGAGCGAAGGACGATAGGGATAGAGATTGTAACCCTCATACATCAAGGCGTTGGCGATGTGGTCCACGAGCGCACGGTTCATGGTTTCACTGGCTCCAGTGCAGGGAGCAAGCGTTCGAGCGTTTGCTCCCAGGTGGGCAAGCCGTGTTGTTTGCGGTATTGGTTGAGCGCATCGAACACGTCCTTGCGTAGACACAACCAGGCGCAATTGGGGTAGTACAACTCCATTATCTCGCGCCAGGTTGCTACCGATAACCGGAACGATGCCTCTTTGTCCCAGGAGATCTGGGCGACTTGCAACGCAGCGTCCGAGCCTTTGTAAAAGACGGTGCCGCTGAAGAGGAAGCACAACGGAATGGCGCCTTCTTCGACGGCATCGAAATACTTGGTCGCTGCCAGGCTGAAATCGTAACTACACGGCACCGGCAAATCAATAGTCTTGTTGCCAAAAAATTGTGGCACGATGACGCTAACCTGTGTCCACAGAAGCGGACGAAGCGTTTGCCCCCAGCGATCAGGCGTTCCAAAAAGGTCGAGGAGCTGGTCTTTTTCCGTGGCGGTGTAACGACGGCGGGCCGGTTCGATGCGAATCTGGCAGCGTAGGAGTACAGACTGGATCGATGCTGGTTGCTCTCCAGCAGCTACGGATTCCGTAATGTGGAGTTGGAAGAGCAAATGCGGAGATGCCGCGAAACGCTGCGTTCCTACGCTTTCGACCTGGAAATTCAAATCAGGCATGGGGAATGCCTCCGCGCAGGCCAACGAAGAAGCGGTCGATCGCCTCCCACACCGTCTGTCCGCCCGACCAGCCACGCCAGTGTGTGCGAATCAGGCCGACCAGCTCGTAGCACTTGTCGATGCCGACTCGATAATGCTCGCGGGCTTCGCCCATGCGGTTGACCAGCAACGCCTCCACATCCGGCCGAAGGTCGCACAGTACCGGATTGTCTTGCTCCAGCATCTGCCAGGCGTCCATCGGCACGTATGCTTCCGTCGCTCCCGCCGGACTGGGATACAAGGCCACGACATGTCCTGCCACGGTACTGTGTAGAAAAAAAGCCAGGTTGATCGGCAGGCCCAGGCCCAGCCATGCCTCATCCGTGAGGCTAAAGTTCGGCAAGAATTGAACGCGCTCTGGCACGCGCCGGAACTTGCCTGCGCCCTCGGTATCGAAGAGGATGGCACAAGCCCGGCAGGCGCAGACAAGTTGCCGACTGGACAACTCAAGCAGGTGGGGATGCTCCGCCGTCAGCTCGGCGCTGCACAGCTCGCACCGCTCGGGTGCGGGCGGAGGCTGCGCGAAACGACGCAGAGCGGCCATCGTTGGAGCAAACTGGAAATCGCTGCTCATGGTGCGTTCCATAGTCCCAGTCACGCGGGCGGCAGATGTGGCATCCGCGGGTCGATCGGACCGTGCTTCTTGGGGCTAACGCTCGTCGCATCGCGGGCCGTGCGCTCGAAGCGCGGATCATCGCGGCCCGGCTCGCGGCCATGCCGCTTGACGTACTCTTCGCCTTTGGGAGTGCCCGGCGTGTGCGAGGGCAAGTCCGGTCTTGGTCCTTTCGCCATATTCCGTCTCCTTCTGATTGTTTTGAATGAGTCTCAGAGCATCGGCAGGGCGACCCGCGTCCGGCCATTTTCAGGCAGTAACGCTCTCTCGACCGATGCCTCTACCTCTATCGCCGTCACTTCGGGTGCCTTGCCGTATATCGCCTCCTCAACGGTCTGCTGCATCGTTAAAGACGATGAGGGACAACTGTGGCAGCTGCCGTGCAGGCGCAGCTTCACGACGCCGTCGTCGATGCCGGCTAGCTCGACATTGCCGCCATGCGAGCGCAGATAGGGCCGCACTCCCTCCAGGGCCTGCTGCACGCGCGTCTCTAGGTCAAGAGGATGCAGTCCGTGGAGCAAGAGCAGCCCTGTTACCAGATCATCGTGGGCGCAGACATCGAGGACCGCGGCGCCGGCTTCGCCAGCCGACCGCAAATGATCCAGCAACCGTTCCAGCCCCGCAGCGTGCAGATCCAGAACAGCCTGCACCAGCGCCCGGCTGTGCGCTTGTCCCTCGGCTTCGCGCAACAACGCATCCAGGCGCTCCAGACACGCCTGGAATTGGCGCGCGTCGAATCTGTTGGCCATTGCTTCTCCCTACGTATGGGCGCCGAACATCGGTGCATGCCGCACGACATTGAGCAGCTTGCCGTGGCCCGTGTACATGTGAACGCCGCAGGGCAAGCACGGATCGAAGCTGCGGACCGCACGCATGATGTCGATGCCCTTGAATTTGTCCGGCCCGTTTTCCTCGAAAATGGGTGTGTTCTGCACCGCATCCTCGTAGGGTCCGGGCGTGCCGTAGATGTCGCGCGGACTCGCGTTCCACGGCGTCGGCGGATACGGGTGATAGTTGGCGATTTTGCCGTCGCGGATGACGACGTGATGCGACAACACGCCGCGTACCGCCTCGTGGAAGCCGCAGCCGATGGCCTCATCGGGCACTTTGAACTCGGTCCAGGTCCGGGCCTTACCCTGGTGCAGCAGTTTCATGCCGCGCTCGGCGAAGTGAAGGGCGGCCGCCGCGGCGTAAGCCTGGAAGTAGGTGCGGGCGCGGTTGCGCTCGATGGCATTGCTCCATTTGGGAATCTTCCACTCCAGCTCGACCTCCTGCATTTGCGCCGTTTTGGGCAAGTAGATCTTGACGCTCTGGCCTGTCGCCTTGACGTAGCCGATGTCCACCAGTCCGGCCAGCGCCGTCGCCCACAGTCGGGCGATGGGTCCGCCGCCGGTATCCAGGGCGAGATGCTCGCCGGTCTGCGGATGGACCCAGCGCGGCGCCATTACCCAGGTGTACTTCTCGTTGAAATCGCGCTTCTGCGGCCGGGGGATCGTGTGCTGGTTCCACGGGTGACGCCGATCGACCGGATTGCCCAGCGGATCGGTTTTGACGAACATCTCCTGTCCGTCCCAGTCGTCGTAGAAAGACGATCCCAGAAGGATGCGCATGCCAAGGTTGATGTCCACGAGATTATTGGTGACGGCCTTACCATCCACGATGACGGCGGGCGTGACGTACTGCGCCTTGCCCCATTCATTCATGCGCTGGTACGTGAAGTCGCAGACGTCGGGGTTGTTCCACGCTCCCCAGCAGCCCAGTAGAACGCGCCGCTGGCCGACTTTCTCGTATCCGGGCAGCGCCTCATAGAAGAAGTTGAACAGATCGTCATGCAGCGGCACTATCTGCTTCATGAATTCGACGTACTTCATGAGGCGGACGAGGTAGTCGGTGAAGAGCTGCTGTGTGGGCACGGTGCCGACGCCGCCCGGATACAAGGTCGATGGATGGACATGGCGGCCTTCCATCAGACAGAACATCTCGCGCGTCAGCCGGCTCATCCGCAGGGACGACAGATAGATTTCACCAGTGAACGGATTCAAGGCCCGCATGATGTCGGCGACGGTGCGATAGCCGTGCAGCTTGGCATTGGGGGCCTCGGTGCGCTGAGCCTTGTCCCATATAGACGGATTGGTCTCCTTGACCATCTGCTCACAATAATCCACGCCGACCAGGTTGTCCTGAAAGATGCAATGATCGAACATGTACTCGGCGGCTTCACCCAGGTCGATAATGAGAGCGCCCATGGGCGCCGGCTGGTGGATGCCGAAAGCCATGTTCAGCGCATAGATCGAGCAGGCAGCATGGTTGTCGCCGCAGATGCCGCAGATGCGACTGGTAATGAAGGGAGCATCACGCGGGTCCTTGCCCTTCATGAATACACTGTAGCCGCGGAAGATTGACGAAGTACTGAAGCACTCGGCAATCTGCCGGTTGGCGAAATCGATCTTGGTGTAGATGCCCAGACTGCCGACGATGCGCGTGATGGGATCCCAGGACATCTCCACGAGCTGGCGGCCTTCCGTGGCGGCCTGGCGGCGGGGGGTGGTCACGGTAGACATAATGCTCCTCCAAATATCTCTTCGCTGTTAATAGGCAACAGGTTGGTATCCGGTGGTTAGCTCCGGGCCGCGATGCCGCCATTTCGGCTCTTTGTTGACTGTATTGTTGGTGATGCCTCGCAGCGTGCGGATGAGCCGGCCATACACGGTGACCAGCGCCGAAGAGACAGTGCCGCCTGGCGCCTCGTCCATGAAGGGCATGACCTTGTCGGGGAAGCCGGGCATGGTGCAGGCGATGCAGATGCCGCCGACATTCGGACAGCCGCCGATGCCGTCCATCCAGCCGCGCTTTGTGACGTTGCAATTGACAACTGGGCCCCAGCAGCCCAGCTTCACCAGACACTTGGGTGAGCCGTATTCGTGAGCGAAATCCGCCTGCTCGTAGTAGCCGCCGCGGTCGCAACCCTCGTGGACGGTCTTGCCGAAAAGCCAGGTCGGCCGGAGTTGCTCATCCAGCGGAATGACGGGGGCCAGGCCCGCCGCATGATAGAGGAGATAGAGAAGCGTTTCCGTCATGTTATCCGGTTGCACCGGACAGCCAGGGATATTGACAATCGGCAGGCCCGTTTTGGTGCGAAAGTTCCAGCCCAGATAATCTGCCAGGCCCATGCTGCCGGTCGGGTTGCCGACCATGGCATGGATGCCGCCGTATGTGGCGCAGGTGCCAGCCGCCACAACGGCGAATGCCTGGGGAGCCAGGCGATCGATCCACTTGCAAAGTGTGATCGGCTGGCCGGTATGCGGATCGTTGCCCATCGCCGCCCAGTAGCCTTCGGACTTGATCTTTTCGTTGGGAATCGAGCCTTCTACTACCAGGATGAAGGGGGCACCCAGGCGACCCTCGGCGGCAGCGTGCCAGGGCTTGAGGAAGTCCTCACCCCCCTGACTGGGGTCCAACACACGGTTATGCAGGTGGACCTTGGGCAGGCCCGGAATGACTCCCGTAATGATGTCTTCGATGCTGGGCAAGCTGGCAGCGGTGGTGGAGACAGTATCTCCATCACAGCTCAACCCGTCGGGTGTCCAGAGGATATGCACCTCGGGAACAGCGGGTGGCCGTTTCGCATTCATTTCGATTTTGGGCTGGGCCATCGTCCTGCTCCTTTCTCCTGGACTCGCTGAGTGAGCGAGCCGCATCAAGCGCTCGGTTTTCCCTGTATGGCAGAGCTGTACTGGATAAGTGCGACGAAGATGGAACCTCCCAGGGCATTGCCCAGCGTGGTCCAGAGCAGAAAGCGGAAACAGGTTGTCTGCTCGATATGTAGCTCGGAGCGTCCCAGCACTAAAAAGAGAAAACCGATGGCGTAGGTGTTGACGACCAGGGGATCCACCGTGGAATGGTCCCAGTCCTTGAAGCAAGTCCGCACTACTGCCATCAGAAACAGGCTGAAACCGATGGGCAGCCCGGCGGACAATCCCGACATGAACAATCCGCCCAGGGGACGCTCCAGCGCATCCACTCCCTCCACGGTCTCGTGTTCCAGGATCTGGCGCGAGGCTTTCTTCGGTTCGGACGCCTCACTCCTGGTTGACTTCAGGTCAGAAGTCATGGTGAGCAATTTCTGTACCGGACGTGTCTAACAGATCCTTGGCAGTTGCTCTCCTGACAACATCGTCACCACGCGCTCGCCGCCGACGACCGAGCGCAAAATGACCATGCCATGCTTGTCTGCCACGACTTCGCCGACAAGGGCAGCATTGTTCCCAAGAGGATGCGCGCGCATTGCCTGCAAGACGCGATCGGCGTCCTCACAGGGCACGACCGCGATTAGCTTGCCCTCGTTGGCGACGTAAAGGGGATCCAGTCCCAGCATCTCGCAAGCGCCGCGGACTTCGGGGCGAATCGGGATGGCCGACTCGTCCAGTCGTATCCCTACGCCGGAGGCGGCGGCTAACTCATTCAGGACCGACGACAGGCCACCGCGGGTTGGATCGCGCATGCAGCGCGTGCGTGGACAGGTCTGGAGGATCGTCTGAGTTAGAGCTGTTAACGGGGCGGTATCACTTTTCAGGATCGTTTCGAACTCCAGCCCCTCGCGCACGGACATAATGGCGATGCCGTGATCGCCAATCGTTCCCGAAACAAGAATGCAATCGCCGGGCCGTGCGTTGTGTACCGAGAGCGAAATTCCTTCCGGCACCAGGCCGATGCCGCTCGTGGTTATGTACAGACCATCACCCTTGCCGCGATCGACGACCTTGGTATCGCCGGTAACAAGCGACACATCGGCCTCAACGCACGCCTCGCGCATGGAGACGATGATGCGCTGCAAGTCGGACAGCGGCAGTCCCTCTTCGAGAATGAACGCTGCGGACAGGAAAAGCGGTCGAGCGCCGCCGACGGCCAAATCGTTGACGGTGCCGTGGACGGCCAGCCGGCCGATGTCGCCGCCAGGGAAGAACAGTGGCCGGACCACGAACGAATCGGTGGTGAAAGCGATGCGATACGAGCCGGAAGCGTAAGCGACGGGAACACTCAGAGTGGCTTGATCTTCGAGAGCTGCCAGCACGTCGTTGCCGAACGTCGGCACGAACAGCCGCTGGATCAAGTCCGCCGTCATCTGACCGCCGCTGCCGTGGCCCAGCAGAATGTGGTTGTAGCGGGACTTGTGTAAGGGGCACGCGCCGAAGGGAAGAGCAGTCAGCGGTTCGTCGTTGCCGGCCATGTCAAATCACGTCTTCCTCGCCGCGGATCACGTGGATGAGATCCCAAAGCACGTGCAGCAGCGTTTCATGCGTCTCCTGGATGCGATGGATGCTGAAGCTGGGCACAGTGAAACAGTAATCGCAGAATTCTGGTATGCGTCCCCCGTCGCGGCCGGAGAAGCCAACGGTGAGAAGTCCAAGTTCGCGCCCGGCCTGCAGGGCACGATTGATGTTGGCCGACTTGCCGCTTGTCGAAATGCCCAGTGCCATGTCGCCGGCTTTGCCTAACATTCGTAACTGCTGAGTGAATGCAAGGGCAAAGTCCTGATCGTTGCCGACGGCGGTGAGAATGGCGGTATCTGTGGTCAGCGCCAGCGCCGGCAGGGCCGGCCGTTTTTCAATGATGGGATGCATGAACTCGACGGAAACGTGGGCAGCATCGCAAGAGGAACCACCGTTGCCCATAACGAACAGGCGTCCGCCGTCGTCGAAACGCTTGGCCATCGCCGTGCAGCAAGCCACGATGCGATCTGCATCATCCGCGAAGAATTTCTCCTTCGTGATCATGCTCTCATGGCACTTGCGCAGAATGGCGTCGCGCAAAGTGGAATCAGGCATGAGCGACCTCCCTCTTCAAAAATCCGAAACTCGAAATCCGAAATCCGAAAGAAATCCGAAATAGGAAACTCGAAACTCAAAACCTCACTGTTTCGGTCATTGGTAATTCGGATTTCGAGTTTCTTTCGGATTTCGGATTTCGAGTTTCGGATTTGTTTGTTTCGAGGTGCCTTCCATAGGCGAAATACGCGGCGCACGCCCCCTCTGCGGAAACCATGGTCGCGCCCAGAGGCGTTTGCGGCGTACATTGCTTGCCGAAGGCGGGACAGTCGTGCGGCTTTTTCAGCCCCTTGAGCACTTGCCCGCTGATGCACAGCGACGATTCGTGAGTCTCGATGTCATCGACCTCGAAAATCCGTTCGGCATCGTGATCGCGGTATTCGTAGCGCAGTTTGAATCCACTCTTGGGAATCAGGCCGACGCCGCGCCACTTGCGATCGCAGACCTCGAACACATCCTCGATTAGCCGCCGCGAGGCCGGATTGCCCTCCGGCCGCACGGCGCGGGCGTACGGGTTCTCGACCTCGGCCTTCCCGGCTTCGAGCTGCTGCACCGTTCGCAACACGCCTTCGAGCAAATCGAGCGGCTCGAAGCCGGTGATGACGATGGGCACACGATAGCGGCACGCGATCGGCTCATACTCGCCGCAGCCCATGACCGTGCAAACGTGGCCCGGTCCCAGAAATGCCTGCACACGGTTTCCCGGCGCTTGCAGGATGGCAGTAATCATCGGCGGCACCAGGACGTGCGAGACCAGCACACTGAAATTCGTCAGCCGGCGCTTGCGGGCCATCCACACGGCCATGGCGTTGGGCGGGGCCGTCGTCTCGAAACCGATGGCAAAAAACACCACCTTACGGTTCGGGTGCGCTGCCGCCAGATTGACCGCATCCAGCGGCGAATAGACGACGCGCACGTCGCCACCCTGCGATTTGACTTGCAGCAAGTCGCCGCGCGAACCGGGAACGCGCAGCATGTCGCCGAAGGAACAGAAAACCACGTCCGGCCGCGAAGCAATGGCGTGAGCGCGATCGATCATCTCCAGCGAGGTGACGCACACCGGACAGCCAGGGCCGTGAACCAGCTCAATCTGCGGCGGCAGCACACGATCGATGCCATACTTGACGATGGTGTGCGTTTGTCCGCCGCAAACTTCCATGATGGTCCACGGCCTGGTCACGCTGCGAGCGATGGCGCCGGCCAGTTGCTCCGCCGCTGTGCCATCGCGATACTCATCGACGTACTTCATGGCGGAGGCACCTTCAGTTCTTCAAGTTGATTCATCTCTTTCAGGAATGCAAACACGCGGCCCGCTTCTTCCTCATCGAGGACCGAGAGGGCGAAGCCGACATGAACGAGAACGTAGTCGCCCGGCCGTGCTTGCGGAACATGCTCCAGGCAAACGCCTTTGCGAATGCCGCTGAAATCGACCTTGCCCATGAGCACGTCGTTTTCTCGGTAGGTTTCGAGCACCTTGCCGGGGATGCCGAGGCACATCGTCGGTCCCTCCGCGAAAAAATTGCAACTAGCGACGCGAATGCGGGTGTTGAGAAGACTTCCCACAGTGGAAGTGAGGCAGCGCTGTCGTAACGCTACTCATCATTTTACGGCCTCAGGCGTCGTTGGCAATCACTTGGAGGAGCCAGAAGCGTAAGCGATGGACGCTTCGCCGTCGCTTAGGCTTCCGGCTCGTCAAGTTTGCCAACATCCCCTTGCTTTTTTTGGCCCTACCTGCGAAAAACGCTTGCTACGGAACATCCTTCCGGTTGCAACGGCTCACGGGTTGGTATGACACGACCCCCTCACCCTACCCTCTCCCTCTGGGGGAGAGGGTAGGGTGAGGGTGCCTTGCGACCCCTCGCGGAGCGACCCCTGCATGTTTCAGCAATCTCCTCCTGCCTTCATAGTTGAGGCATTGAAAAGCCACGGCCTAGAGGATCAGCCCATCCTGTTCTCAACGTCCACGGACCTCAGCGCGGAGGGCCGGCCGGAACGACAATGGCTCTTTCTGTGCGGACGACAGCTCGTGTTGCTTTCCGAAGACGATACGCCGCGGGTGCTGCATACGTGGACGGTCGATGAGGCGGAAACGTTTCGCACGCATACGGGCGTCGGCTCCGGTTTCTTGCAAGCGCACATCGGCGGCGTGTGGGTGGATGTAATCCGCTACTCCAACAGCCTCGCTGGCCGATTCGTGAAGCTGGCGGCGAAGCTCGAAGCGATGCGCGACGGCAGTGCGTTTGTCGTGCGCCCGGAAGATGAGATCGACGACCGCCGCTGTCCGGGCTGCGGCCTGGCACTGAGTTATGCCGGCGATGTCTGTCCGCGCTGCATCAATCGCGGTGCGGTCCTCAGCCGCGTCTGGGGACTGTTGAAACCGTATCGCGGCGGCGTGTCGGCGGTGTGTGCGCTGATTTTACTGGGTGTGGCCCTGGAACTGGCCCCGCCCAAGCTGCAACAGTATCTCGTCGATCACGTTTTAGAGACAGATGCACGCGGGGGTCATGCCGGCGATCTGTTGGCCGCCCTTCTGGCCATCGTCGGCGCCCTGGCGGCGACGCGCGCGCTCCTGGCTGGGGTCAATGCCATCAAGGGCGCCCTGGCTAATCGGCTCGGCACGGCCATGACGTGTACACTCCGCGAACGCATGGTCGAGAAATTACAGACACTATCGGTAGATTATTATGACCGTCACCCTGTCGGCATTCTCATGAGCCGTGTCGCCCACGATACCGAGGCGCTGTACGGACTGATCCACCAACTCACGGGCGGCTTGCTCTTACAGACTCTGCAACTAGTGGGCGTCGGCGTCATGTTGTTCACGCTCAACGCCAAGCTAGCGCTGTGGACGCTGGTTCCGATGCCGCTCGTGCTGTACGGTAGCTGGTTTTTCTGGCGACACGTGTATCCGCGCTATCACCGCTACTGGGACTCGGCGAGCAAGCAAGCCGGGACCCTGGCCGGCATGTTATCGGGCATCCGCGTGGTCAAGGCTTTCTCTCAGGAACGCCGCGAGTTCAATCGCTTCCAAAACAGCAGCGATTCGCTGCGGCGTTCGCGCCTGGAGGTTGAAGGAGCAGCCTCCACGTTTTCGGCGGTGATGCAATTGGTGTTCAGCCTCGGCGGCCTGATCGTCTGGTTCGTCGGTGGCCGTGACGTGCTCGGCGGCGAAATGAGCCTGGGCGGCTTAATGGCGTTTTTGGCTTACCTGGCCATGTTCTATACACCCCTCTCGACCCTAGCGCAACTGACGACATGGTTGACCAGCTTCCTTACGGCCAGCCAGCGCGTCTTTGAATTGCTTGACACGACGCCGCGCGTGATCGAGTCAGAGGTGCCGATGCAGTTGCCGCCGCTGCGAGGTAGCATCCGTTTCGAGAACGTCACGTTCGGCTACGACCGCAATCATCCGGTGTTGAAGAACTTCAATCTGCACATTCGTCGCGGCGAGATGGTGGGCATCGTGGGCCGCAGCGGTTCGGGCAAGACGACGCTGGTGAACCTCATTTGCCGCTTCTACGACACCGACGCCGGCAGAATCACGCTCGATGGCCGCGACGTGCGCGAGCTGCCGCGCGAATATCTGCGCAGCCAGGTCGGCGTCGTCTTGCAGGAGCCGTTTCTGTTCCGCGGCACCGTCTGGGAAAACCTTGTCTACGGCCGGCCGAGCGCCAAGCCGGAGGAAGCGCTGGCCTCGGCAAAGAGTGCCAATGCTCACGAGTTCATCATGCGTCTGCCCTGGGCGTACGACACGCCGTTGGGCGAACGCGGCGCCGGCCTGTCCGGCGGCGAACGACAACGCCTATCGATTGCCCGCTGCTTGCTCTATGATCCGCGCGTGCTGATTCTCGATGAGGCGACCAGCAGCGTCGATCCCGAATCGGAACGCGCCATCCAGGAGGCGTTGGCTGTCTTGACGCGTGGCCGAACGACCATCGCCATCGCTCACCGTCTTTCGACGCTGCGAAACGCCAATCGTATCCTCGTTCTCAATCGCGGCAAACTCATCGAGGAGGGCAGTCACGAAGAGCTGATGGTGAAGGACGGGACGTATGCCCGACTGGTTCGCATGCAAACGGAGGTAAGTAACGAACAATCGGTCGATGGTCTGGTCGTCGCCAACCGTCACGCGGAAATCCGAAATCCGAAATCCGAAATCCGAAAGAAAGCTCAAACTCGAAATCACAAATCTCAAACGGCGCAGCTCGATCCTTCGGCCTTTTCATCTTCGGCATTTGAATTTCATTCGGAGTTCGGAGTTCGGACTTCGGATTTTGGTTTGCGCTGGCTGACGCCGCGAGAAACGCGCTTCCAGCGTGGCGAGCGCGACACGCTGCAAGCGGCTGTCGGTGAGGCTCTCTACGATGGCCTGTTCGCTGTCCGCGCTCTGCCGGCCACGTACTCCGATCAGTTCATCAGTCTTCGTTACGCCGACGATGACGGCCAAGAATACGAAGTCGGACTGATACGCGATCTCGCCGACTGGCCAGCCGAGGACCGTACTTTGGTGGCACAGGCGCTGGCGCGACGCTATTTTGTCCGCACTATCACCGCCATCGACAGCATCGAAGCGAAGTACGGCCTACTGATGTTCCAGGTTCATACCGACCGCGGCCCGGTGCGTTTCACGATGCGCCACAGTCACAGTCAGGCGCAGGAGTACGGCGAAAACGGCAAACTGCTTCTCGACGTGGACGACAACCGCTATCTGATTCCCGATGTCGATGCTCTGTCGCGTCGCCAACATTTGCTCTTCCGGCGATACGTCTATTGGTAAGTGGGACTCGTGGCGAGCCGGCGACATCGGAGTTCAGGTATCTAGTTGGAATCCACCTGACTTAGGACACCGATGCCCCTCTCCTGGTGATCTGCACAGCATCCGAGCCATAGCGGACAACGTATCCGTGCCATTCCAGGTCCCAGAGGATTCGACTCGCCTGTTCGAGAGATCCTTCCGGCAGACACGCTCTGGCGATCTCTTCGACGGAGGACATTATGCGGCTGCGGAGATGGCTGAGAACTCTTGATTCTTCGGGGGTCATCATCGTCGAACACTTTCATCCTGTTCACCATGCGCCGGTCGAGCGGTTATCTTGCAGACCATGTTCCGACAAGGCAAGAGATCCGACCGGCGGCCTGCTATCCTTGCTGTGCTTATCCGCTAAAATCGGCATAATCGGTACATTCTGTTCTCTTTGCTCAAATCGCTACAAAACTGCTCGCTCTAAATCATTGTTATTCTTCGATTTGCAATGGGCGCTGAGGGAATCGAACCCCCGACCCGCACGGTGTAAACATGCCGCTCTAACCGCTGAGCTAAGCGCCCACAGTCCATAATCCGAGCCGCGCACGCAGCGCAGCGGAGTAAGCGGCAGATAAACGGACCGCTTACTCCGCTGCGCTGCGTGCG
>DATBHJ010000140.1:0-6165 GCA_036557565.1 Gemmataceae bacterium | reverse complement strand
AGCATCAGCATGAGGCCGATAAACAGAAATGTGAGCGAAGTGAGGGCGTATTGAATCCCGATCACCTTGTGATCGGTGGAGAAAATGTACTTGCGGACGAAACCCAACTCGTGTGGTGCATTCATTTTATTACTCCTGCATTAAGCATGGAGTCATGCGGTAACAATGCACTATGCGGCCGGAACCGTCAGCACGACATCGACCGTGGCCTTGCCGTCTTTGATCTCGACTTCTTTGATCTTCTCGCCCGCCTTGCGATGCTTAAACTTCACTTTGTACTTGCCGTCCGGGAGCCCTTTGATTTCAAAGTGGCCATCTTCGCTGGTGACGGCATAAAACGGATGGTTCAAGACGCTGACGTAGGTGAACATCCACGGATGGACATCGCATTTGAACTGCAAGAACTCTTCCGGCTTGTCATAGACGAATTCCAGCGGCTTGGTCTCGGCGGCCTGGCTCTTGTTCACTTCCTTATTGCCGGACACCTTGGGCAGTGTATGGATGTTGTGCGTCAACGGATCGAGGTTGGTAACGTGGATCGTCTGACCGACCTGGCAGGCGGCCACATATGGATGGTATTCACAGCCGCGTTGGTCGATGACCAATGCGCCCGTTCCGGCGGGAATGGGTTGAGGAGGAATATCGACCAATGTGACCAGTACATCCCCAAGTCCGCCGTTCTTGGTCACATAGGTGCGCGTAAACCGTGGCATTTCCGTGCCATGCTGCTTGCAGGAAGCGGAGCAAGCGGCATCGAGCGGCAATTCCCGCTCCTTGGGAGGTGTTCCCTCCAGCGTCACGCGACCGCTAATGGTTCCCGAACCGACCAGCGTCGCTTCGATAACCGGTGGCTTGGCCGCTTTGGAACCGCAGCCCACCAGTATGGGGGTGATGGCAACCGTAGAGAGCAACGAGAAGGTTATCAGTGCCTGCTTCGACCATCGCCCATGAAGGCACTTTCGTTCCGTGTGTTTGCGCATGACATTGAACCTCGTTTGTGAGTAACCGCATCTAGTACCGAAACGGACCGGCGCTGAGCGACAGCAACAACGCCGGCAGATAAATCAATGATGCCCACAACAGCACGCGAGCCATTTGGTCGCTCCTGCGCAGCGAAAACGCCGAGGAGCAAAACAAGTACCCTAAGCTGAGCGTGAGCGCCCAAATGAAGTACGTGGGGCCGGCGAAACCGATCCTCGCTGGCAAGAGACTTACCGGCACCAGGGTCAACGCCCCCACCACTGCCAGAGCGCCCGCGAGCAACCCCGTGGGATCGACGACGGGCAGGACCTTTATTCCCGCGGCGGCATATTGCCGCCGGTAAATCCAGCCAATGGCCATGACGTGCGGGAACTGCCAGAAAAAGACGATCAAAAACAGCGTCGCCGCGCTGAGGTTCAAAGATCCGCCGACGGCAGTCCAACCCATCAAGATCGGCAGGGCTCCAGCCACCGCGCCCACGGCGGTATTCGCCGGCGAACGCGACTTGAGCGGCGTATAAATGCCCACGTAAATCAGCCAGGTGAGCGCGCCCAGCGCGGCCGTCAGCAGATTGACCAACAAGCCGAGGTACGCGACACCGGCCAGGGCGGCTACGCTGCCGGGCAACACAACTTCCCAGCCGGACAAACGCGCGGCGGGCAAGGGGCGGCCGGCCGTGCGGTCCATCAAGGCGTCGGAATGCCGCTCCAGCCACTGGTTCCAAGCGCTGGACCCCGCGGCCACCAGAATGGTGCCGAATAAGGCGTGGGTGAGTAACCAGAGGTTGGGCGCACCGGAACTGGCCACGACCGCCGCCCCCGCCACCGTGACCAACTCCATCAGCACGATCTTCGGCTTGGTCAGTTCCAGGTAATCGGCGGCGCGTTGCCAGGCCAGAGAGCGCGCCGGAGCATCGGATGCAGTCGAGGTGCTCATGCAATGAGCCTCCATTGCGATGGACTGCCCTGAAGGATCTCTGTTTTGCATTGGCCGCCCACTCGCCATGCCCGCACTGCCAGCACCGCCGCCCCCCAGAATCAGCGAACCTGTGGCGACATGGGCCGTGCTGAGCTTGCTTAGCCCGCTCCGCAAGCGCGGAGCAACCGGGACACTCGCCCTACGAAACGCGCATAGTGGATAAGAAACTCCTTTTGTCCATTGAGCGCCTAATATAGCCGACATATTATGGATGTCAAGATCCACTTGTCTTTTTTTCGCCGCATGGTCCAATGGAGAAGTAACGACATCCACCTGGCACCTGAGGGACCGATGATTTCCCAGACCGCCGAATACGCCCTGCGGGCCGTAGTATACCTGGCCGACCAAAGCGATGCCCAAAACGACGCAGCAAATTGCCGAGGTGACCCGCGTGTCCACCGCCTATCTGGCCAAGGTGATGAAGGGTCTCAGTCGTTCCGGGCTGGTGCGTGTGCAGCGGGGCCTGCACGGGGGTTTTACGCTGGCCGTGCCGCCCGAGGAGTTGATGGTGCTCGACGTGGTGCAGGCGGTCGATCCTTTGCGGCGCATCAAGCATTGTCCGGTGGGTATTGTCGGCCGCCAATCGCTTTGCCCGCTCCATCGCGGGCTGGACAACGCGGTGGTGATGGTCGAAAAGGCGTTGGCTGCCTCGACCATCGCGGAGTTGCTGGCCGAACCGAAGGGCGGCAAGGCGCCCAAACCACTGTGCTCGATCGCGGATGAACACTAGCCGCAGCGCCGACTCCGCGTCACTCATTTGGCCGTCGCGGGGGCGGCGAATTGGTGGAGAAAACCTTAAGCGGCTGTCGGCCGCCCGCGCTGCGGAACTCCAGGTACAGTTCCCACGTGCCCACGATGTTGTCCACCTTGGCCCGCACCTCGTTCCACCCCTTCTTCAGACGCGCCTTGACGAGGTCTTGACCGGCCCTGGCCTGCCGCCCGCCCTTGACGTCATGGACCCTCCGGAAAACGTGGGGGCGCACCAATCCCCGTGCGTATCGAGGTAGCGCAACGCGCTTCCGCCGCTTCACACGACGGGCCGCGTAACCTCATCATATGCGTTCGTCGATCAACTGCGGCATCCAACGGCTGCCACGCGTCATGATTTGGTAGTAGTGGCTCGACGGTTCGCAAATCACGTACACACGCGGCCGGCCGCGCTCGTCTTGCACCACCAGCCCGCGAATGCCCTGCCGTATCCGATACCAGACGCCCTTGTCTAGCCCCATCGTCGCCGGGATGACCACCGGCTCGATGGTCCTCTCGCCCCAGCCGCCGCTCTCGATGGTGCCCAGCTGCGTCCAGGCCGTGCAGGGCAGATACGGACTTTCGCCGCGACGGTTGCCCCAGCGGAAGATTTGCAGCTGACCGTTGCACCAGACCGGCAACACCCGCTCGGCCTCGGAGAGCAGGAATTGCACTTCGCGCTCGCCGCCCCGGTCGCGGATGCGCCGCCCCAGATCGTGCCGGTCCATTAGTTCCATTGGCAACTCACTTAGCGCCAACGCCGCGCCTGCGAACATAGCTTTCCCCCGCCGTCGCTCAGAAACAAATTTTGCCGCGCACGTCGCAGATGTCGTAACCCTGCGCTCCGTCTCGGTACACGTCGTACAGGGGCAGCGTGGCTCCGCTGCGCAGGGCGAACCGGCCGATCTCGGCGTTGACCTTCCGCTTTAGCTCCGCCACGGCGCGGGCTTGCGCCTCCGGTGGATCGAAGAGGCCCAGCTGGACGAAACCCGGCCGGCGCAACTGGCTGGCGATGACGTGCATCCGCGTGGCCGCCAACCCCGGCACCCACGCGCGCTGACAGCAAAAGCGCGCCGCCTCCAGCAGTAGATCGAAACGGTCGCTCGGGGAGGCCAGCTCCACGCGGCGAAAGCCCTGAGTGCCGTTCTTGTGCAGGACGTACACGCTCAGCGCCCCCGCGCGCACCACATGAAATTCCAGTTCTTCGACGAGACGTTCCAGGTTGCGCACCAGCCAGGCGAAAACGCGGTCGGAGTCGGCAGCGGCTTCGCCGAGGCTGCCGCCGCGTGACAGCATCCGGTGCGGCGGTCGATCCGCGTGCAGCGGGAGAACCGGATCGCCGTTCAACTCGTACCACAGCGCCTCGCCGGCGACGGTCAGAAGCCGGCGGACGAGCCGGCGGTCGGCCAAGGCCAGGTCGAGGGCGGTGAGGATGCCGTAAGGTTCCAGTCGAGCGGCGCGGCGCTCGGCGATGCCGCTGACCTCTGTAACCGGCAGCCGGTCCAGCAAGGTCCGCTCGGCGTCGGAGTCGAGGAGGGCCAGCGCTCCAAACGGCTTGGCCGTATCGCTCACCAGCTTTGCTAACGTCTTCGTTCGCGCGATACCCACCGTGACGGGAACGCCGACCTCGCGCAGCATGGCGTCGCGCAGCTGTTCGGCCAACTCCTGCAAGCTCGCTCCCACGCCGGAGCGAGCCTCGAAGAAGAACTCATCGATCGAGTAGTATTCGACGGCTGGGGAGAATGTGCGGATGACCGCCAGCATGCGGCGGCTCAGCACTTCGTACCAGCGGAAGTCGCGTTTGACGTAGACCCCTTGAGGGCAGAGGCGGAGGGCGTCCCAGATGGGCATGCCGGTCTTCACGCCGGCGGCCTTCATCTCATACGATTTGGCGATGACACAGGCGCCCTGGTTGCCCAGGACGCCGACGGCTTTGCCGCGCAGGAAGCGATCGCGCACCCGCTCGGCGCTGACGTAGAAGCAATCGGCGTCCAAATGGCCGATGGCGGCGGAAGGTGACATGGCCGTGCGCGTCCGCTGCTCGCCCCGCTGCTGGGAGAGACGAGGCATCTCTCTTTTACATGAACGCACGTATAGCAGTCAAGCGCTTTTAAGAAATGGCACGCGGACGGCGAATGCTCTTGATAACGCGGCGCGTTCCCGCCGGTCAACGATTGGATCCTGGATCCTCACTCGGGTCGGTCGGAAGCATCTTCCGAGTCCGGCTCCTCGTGCTCATGGATGACTTCGGCGGTGATCTCGCGGTATTCCACCGCCCCCTGCGAATCGATCACCGCTTTGGCGGTTCCCGTTACTTTATCGCCCGAATACATTTTATCTTCCTCTTGATCGCCGGATGCGGAATAAGAGAGCCGGGCGATACATTCTTCATCGCCTAAGTCGATGTCTTCAATCTCGTACTCGTCTACGCCCCAGCCAGAAGCGTTCGTTTCCGCGATGGCATTGGCGAACACCTCCGAATCGAGGATTTCATGGTGGGTTTCCGCGATCTTTTCATCTATCGCCGACTCCCGCTCCGCCTCGGTTAAACCTTTCAGATAGTGGATGTAGTTCGTCGGGGTACGAGTCTCGTTGGACATAGCGATCAGCGACTGAGCCCTCGACACAACCTCTGGCGAAGTCAACACTTTCTCGACCAGTTTGACTAACTCCTCGTCGCTATCGGCTCGGGATTCGGGTTTCTTCTCTCCCAACCAGAAGCCGGGATCCATACTGGCGGGCCGAATCCTATTGGACCGGAAGACATCAGCGTCAAGGAGTACTGGATACAGCAAGGTTGGCGAGTGCTTCGCTGTTAGCACTCGGTGGCGATATTTAATCGCTGGAGCGAACATATCAAGCGTAAACATAATTTCATCTGCCTTTTTACTTTCCGACAACTCACCTACTAATACGCCATTTGTCAATTCTGTCAGTGCATTCGCTTGCGCAGCGAGGATCTGTCTAGGCGACAGAATGTCCGGCTTGATCGCTGCCGGCCAGAGACTTCTGACGCTGCTCATCATAGGCTCCTCTCAAATATCCAATTCAAAATGGATCGGCAAATGATCCGACAAATGCCCCTTGTCGGGAGCGCCGTCGGCGGCGAGCAAGGAATGCTTGCCGTCGTGGTCGAGAATCTCAAGGGTGGACAGTCTGTCGATCAGGGCCGGCCGAATCAGGACCTGGTCGAACATAGCCCAATGCGTGTTGTGGGGCTGATTGGATCGCCAGTAATGAGTTCCCGCCGGTCCCTGCGTGCGATCCCCAAAAAGCCCCCACATGGGGTTGTAAAAACGTCGATAGCGGCGTTTCCGATACAAGCGGTCCCTCATGCGGGCAAGTTGTGCCGTCATAAGTGCGTGGATGCCGGTCACCAGCGTCATACCCGGATCGTAAGGATTCATAGGCGGCGTTAAGAAATAACTTGAACCGATGGCACAGTAGTTGCTACAATGA